>JAFGCZ010000001.1 GCA_016932335.1 Opitutales bacterium
AAGCTATGACTATCCAGTAGATGAGGCTAGCAGAATAAGCCTGAATTATCGACCAAGCGCTTCTAGCAGTAGCTCTTCAACCCAAGGTGATAGTTCAAGTAGTGGCAGTAGAGTGCTGAAGGTATTAATTGTGTTATTATTCAAGCCTTTACTTAATCTGAGTTTTCTTTATTTTTTATGAAAAATGAACCTTTCAAAACTGACACAGTTTGCGCACTTTTATCTTAAAAGCTCTGGATGTAAGTTTTACCTGCTTCAGGTGTTAGAGGTTTTGAATAGTTCAGCAAAAGGGGTTGGAATGCTTCTGATACTTCCCTTGTTAAGTGTCTCTGGCTACTTAATGGAAGCTCCTTCAAATGGCATTGTTTACTGGATCACATCTAGTCTCAACCGCATGGATATTGAGGTTGGTCTATTTACAATTCTTATACTTTATTTTGGTTTGAATATACTACTGGCATTATCGACATATTATCAGTCGACCACTGAAGCCATTCTACATCAAAATTTCCTGCAAAAAATAAGATCAAATATTTTTGATAAGATCGTTCATTGTGAATGGAAATACCTTGTTACTCGAAAACAAAGCGATATCACATTTACTTCAACAACAGACATACAGCAGGTTCATCTTGCTGGAATTCAATTTCTTAGATCTATAAAGTCCATCATTCAGCTTGTTGTAGGGCTTGTCGTCTGTGCCTGTATATCCGCAAAGTTAACGCTGCTGGCATTTTTTACAGGAAGTATTTATTTTCTTTCTCAAGCTCTTTTCTATCGGAAAACCATACAAAATGCAGCCTTCAATAGAGACGCATATAATCTTCTTTTCGGAGAAGTAATGGAAAGCCTTGGCTCACTAAAATTGATTAAAAGTCATGCCTTTGAAGGTATAAAGTCAAAAGAATTTAGTCAAAAAGCTAAGGATCTTGGTCTTCAACTAGTAATTAGGCAAAAACTGACAAATCAACAAAAGCTACTGCAGACCATAATAATCACCATGCTCATCGTCGTTTACACATGGATTGCGCTTACGTACTTAAATGTTGCAGGAACCATTTTAGCTCTTTTCATTTTGCTTTTGTACCGTGTATCAAATGTCATTAGTAGTCTAACAACCCAGATTACACTACTATTGGGAACGCTTCCTTCATTTGACTCTTATTGCCATCAAATAGGTGAAATGGATAAGCACATAGCTTCATACGCGACTCAGACAGATCAGGTCATCGATTTAGAAAATGAAATTGTACTAAAGAATGTCAGCTTTAGCTATTCAAATGAAGATGAACAGAGATTGAAAAATATCTCTTTGAGAATAAAAGTCAATCAAACAACGGCTATTATAGGATCCTCTGGTGCAGGAAAAACAACGTTGGTGGATACTTTACTGGGGCTTTTATCCCCAACATCTGGCCAATTGCTTGTCGATGGGCGAGAAATCACGCCTTCTCTTGTTAAGGCTTGGCAAAACACTATTGCTTATGTCCCTCAAGAGTCATTTCTGCGACATGATACCATCCTGAATAACTTACGAGAGTTTGCCCCCAAAGCATCTCTCGAAGACGTAAAGCGATGCCTGCAAATAGCTCAGGCGTATACCTTTGTCTCAGACCTTCCGGAAGGGTTAAACACTGTTGTGGGGGACAGGGGAGTTCGCCTCTCCGGTGGGGAACGCCAACGGATCGTTCTAGCCAGAGCCCTTCTCCGGAAGCCAAAACTACTCATTTTAGATGAAGCAACGAGTAACCTCGATGGCCGAACTGAAAAAGCAATCCAAGATGCCATTGAGGAGCTGCATGGCCATTTAACTATAGTGATTGTTGCCCACCGTTTGACTTCAATTGAAAATGCAGATTGCACAGTTATCCTGGAAAACGGACAATTAAAGAGCCCATACCATATGGTCTAAAGCATTCCCTTAATGTGCTTTGAATTGTGAATGGTTTTATCGCAATTGTTTTTGCTATATCTATTTGATTTTATAAAGGAAATCATCTATTTACCAACGATTAGCTGCATGAGTTTTTCGCTTGATAAGTATACTGAGGTAAGAAATCGGTATTCTGCTTTTGGGCTTAATATTGTTTCCGAGATCGCGTTGCCCGAACTTTCCATTCCAGATGGAGATTTCGATATGGTTCATGTTGAAATTATCGAAGGTAAGGTTCCTCCTGCGATTGAAAACGCGAATGTCAGCACTCCATACGTTCAAGCCTCTGGTAGTCAGTTCCTTTTTAATCTTCCTGGAAAAGGGCGGATTCTCGTTGAGCATGGTTGCCGCATTATTGTTGAACCCACAGAAGAGTGTTCCTATGTAGAATTGTCTGTCTACTTGCTTTGCTCTGCTTTTGGGGCCTTATTTCATCAGCGAGGCATTACTGTTCTGCATTCAAGTGTGGTAAAAGTGGGAGATAGTTGTGCCGTGTTTTGTGGCGAATCCGGAGCAGGAAAATCAACCTTGGCGCGCTGTTTGGTGGAAAGAGGGTATAGGCTGCAGGGAGATGATTTAGGGGTTATCCATTTTCATGAAGATAAAGTGCCATATATACATCCGGCTTATCCTCAAATGAAACTGTGGAGTGAATCTCTAGACACATTGGGGCATACCTCTGAAGGGCTTTCTCAGGTTATGCCGGATATGAATAAATTCCGAATTCCTGCAGACAACTATTTCCATAAAAAACCGCTAAAACTGGGGAAGGTTTACATGCTTTCCTATGGCGACGATTCCAATGTGATGCTTGCCTCTATAAATGGTTTTAGAAAATTTAATCTGTTGATGGAGAATATATATCGAATACAGTTTGCTCACGCGATGGGAAGATCATCTCAGGTTTTCGATAATCTGAAGAGCATATCTCCGTTTCTTAATATGAATGAATTGAAGCGTCCTAAGTCATTTGAGTATATGCCGAATGTGCTCGATGCTTTAGAGGCGGATTTTTCCACATGGAGCTAGTACGATGAGTGTTTTGAGGAAAGCGTGCACTTTTTTGAAGCAGTCAACTAGAAGAAAACTGCTTTTGGGGGAGGCTGTGTTGGGCTTTACTCTTTTTCGAGTTTTATCCTTTGCTCTTCCATTTCGGGTTTTCTCAAAACTGATTGGTAAACAGTGTTCTGATTCCCGCAAAAAACTGGAACCATTGCCCAGTGTGTTGAAAGACATTTCGTGGGCAGTTAATCGGGCCTGTGTCGTAGCCCCTTGGGGGAGAAAATGCTTGATCAATGCACTGACCGCTAAATGGCTCTCGAAGCAATACGGGGTTGAAACCGTCTACTATTTAGGCGTTGGGCGCGATGAGCACGGAAAGCTGGTTTATCACGCATGGCTAAAGTACGATGAATATGTTGTTTCTGGGGGAAGTGCCGATTCTTTTTATAAAGTACTTGGCTTATTTAAATAACGGTGTTTGAATTTAGAAACTATGAGTAATCATTTTCTTCTAGATCAAACGATTGTTCGAAATTCAGAGCTTTCCTTTACTGAAATCGATGGAGAAACCGTTGTCATGAATGTGGAGACTGGAAACTACTATGGAATTGATGAGGTGGGATCCAGAATTTGGGAGCTCTTAAAAGAACCACTTTCCATAAAGGATTTGTGCGTAAGCCTTACGGAAGAATATGACGCTGATCTGGAAACCATACAGGGGGACCTTCTTCCGTATTTACAGGAGCTGATAACGGAAAATCTGATTAAAGAGGTCTAAGCGTAAGCTTTATTCAAAATGGCTAAGCAGTGGCAGTCACCATCTATAGAATTCGATTTTATTTGTTATCTGTTCTCCGAGTTTGTTTCTGCGGATGGCTTTACTAAAGACTTTGCGAAAAAAGGAGATCTGGACTGGCATCGCGTCTTGGGGTTGATCCACCATCACCGTTTTGAGGCTGTTGCCAAGCGCTATGTAGAAAAATGTCCTGAGGGTGCCCCCGAGAATTTCATTGATCAGGTAAAAACCATTTATAAGCAGAAGTGCCTCAAAAATCTGCAATTGGTTGGTTATTTAAATATTTTCAGGCAGCTTTTTGAGGCGCACGACATCTCTTTTATCGTCATCAAGGGGCCGCTTTTGTCTCAGGCTTTATATGGGGATATAAATACCCGCTTTTCGGGCGATTTGGACATTCTCATTGATCAAGAAGATATCCAAAAAGCACACGAACTTCTGCTGGAGAAGGGGTTTACTCCGTTACGCCAGGAAGGCTTTGAAGATTATGTGCGGTTGTATTTCTGGAGTCAAAAAGACTTGGCCTATATCTACGAAAATCAGTTTCGGGTAGAAATCCATACGCGCTTGGAGGTCAACCACGCATTATTTCCTCTAAAGATGAGTGATTGGGATAAATATACCCAGATGCAGGTGTATGGAGGGAACGAATATCGCATTTTTAAGGATGAAATCCAACTGATCTATCTTGCTTTTCATGGGACGAAGCACCTGTGGCAGCGGCTGTTTTGGTTGCTGGATGTGGCACAACTAAGCAAACGATTCTCTGCTGAGAAGAAAGCTGGACTGGTAACCTTGTCAAAGCGCTTCAAATCGCAATATGCATTCAAATCCGCATTAAGGTTTGCAGACTGCTTTACTGAAGGTGGTTTGCTAAAAGGGGATACCAAGGCGCTGGAACCCTTCTCATCTATTTATAACGACTATTGGATGAGGGATGATATAGCAATCCGTGAACCGGAAAGTGCTGCTAAACGTATTATGAAGCGGTTCTGTTATCGATCTTACAAAGCTTATTATTTTCGAGGAGTTAAGGTGTGGGCTTATGATTTTGCGTCTATGTTTTTTCTTCCGGGAGGAAATGAATTCAAGTTTGCGAAGCTTCCTTACCGTTTCCGCTGGGGGTATTTCGCTTTAAGGCCTGTTTTGCTGACAAAGAGAATTTTGATTCGAGGGAAGTCGCTATGAGTGTTATTTTCGGCATATTCAACCGAAAGGGGAACCCTATCGGGGATGAAGTGGACACCATGTATGGGGCTATGAAGCGCTTCCCGCATGAGTCGCACGCCATTATTCGCAAGGGGAATTGTGCCTTTGGGCATATGTTAACCTATAATACGCCGGAGGCCCGCTATGAATCCATGCCCATCTGGTTTGAGCAGGAGCAAACTCTCTTTGTCTGCGAAGGGCGCATCGATAACCGTCAGGAATTGTTTGAAGTCCTCAAAATACCGCTCCCTGAGCAGCCTACAATGTCGGATGGTTCACTGATGCTCCAAGCCTACCTCAAATGGGGGGAGGAATGTATTCATAAGTTTTTGGGCAAGTGGAGCCTTTCGGTGTTCCAGGCGCGGACGCAGGAGCTATTTTTGGCGCGAGATAAGTTCGACTACACCTGCCTGCACTATTTTGTGAACGAGGAGTATGTGGTTTTTGCATCTTCGCCCTATGGGCTGACCGCGTTGCCCTTAATCGGCAAGGAAATCAATCTGGAGACCTTTGCGGGGTTGATGGTGATTATTCCCGATTTGCTCAAAGAGCATATCTACAAGCATGTTAGAACGCTTCAGCCCAGCCACTTTGCCAAATATACCCGCGAAAAGCACTCCATCGAGCGCTACTGGAGCTTTTATAACTGGCAGCCGGATAGAACCCGCAAATGGGCGGACCATGTGGAGGAAATGTTCTATGTGTTTAATCTGGCGGTGAAAGATCGCCTGCGCAGCGAAAAACCAGTTGCCGGAACCCTTAGTGGTGGGCTGGATTCCAGCACCGTTTGCTCTCTGGCGGCAGAGCATTTGGCCAAGCAGGGCAAACGGCTAACCACCTATACGCATGTGCCTTTGTATGAACCTTCGGCCAGTTTAGGAAAAAATATTTTTGGCGATGAACGCCCCTTTGTGGAGGATATTGTGAAGGCCAGTGGGCATATTGACCCTATTTTTCTCAATTCTGACGATATTTCAGTTTTAGAGGGGATAGAGCGTGGATTTGATATGGCCGGTGGTGTCATCCCTGCCGTGGTGAATGCTTACTGGTTAGTGGATATCTTTTCAAGGGCGCAAAAGGCTGGGGTTGGGGCTATGTTGCAAGCGGATTTCGGAAATTCGAATATCTCCTGGACTGTGCCGGAGTATCTTTTGCCGATGCCAATATTGCGGGATAGGGTAGGGCTTCTAAAAGCGGTAAAAAAGAAATATATTCGTGCGATTCTGTATGGGAATAACCCTCTGGGGAAAGCGTATAAAGGGGTTGTAGGCCGAAAGAGTCGATGGCAGAATCGATCCTACTTAACATCCCAATTCTGTGACAAGCTAAAGCTCGAAGAGCGTTTAAAGGCTTCCGATTTTCCATCCAATTCTCTTTACCATTTTACAGATCCAATCGCCTGCCGAAATCTGATTTATGAGGTAAATGCCATGCGCTTACTGATTTCCGGGCACATGGGCTTATTTTGCGGAATGGAAGTAAGGGATCCTTGCACGGATATTCGAGTTATAGAGGCTTTTACCAAAATTCCACACGAGCTCTTCTTGCAAGATCAGAACCGTTGGCTGGTGCGTGATATGATGCAAGGCCGTCTTCCGGAGAGTGTGCGGCTAAACCCGGGTAGGGGGCGGCAAAGCTCTGATGTCGGTGCTCGCATTTTTGCCCAGCGAAAGGATGTTGAAGCGAGGATTACTGCGATGATGGGTAGGGATGTTGAGCGATACATAGATGTGACGCGATTGGAGAACGCCTGGCAACAATGCATGGCCCAAGATACTACAGAAAACACCTTTGACTTGATTCAGGTGTTTACGCTGATGAGATACATTTCAGCAGGTTCTCTTGTAGATGAATGATTTAGATATTAGTAAATCTTATTTATTTTTCGAGGAATGGTTTTGTGTCATAATAGGTTGATAATTAGTTGACGTTTTTATTTTAACCACTAGGGTATCACTTCTAGTGGTTATTCCACTCTTAAGCAAATCACCCCAATAGTATAATAAACGTGACTCAGTTAAGTTATACAACATTCAAACCGCTTCTACACCAGAAGTTCAAAGTAAAGCTGCCCGAAGTAAGGCCGGAGTTAAAGGATGTTCCAGGTTTTTGCGAATCGAAGGAGCTGGATATTGAACTGGTAGAAATTACAGAGAAAAACAGAGATACACACGATTCTTTTTCTCTTATCTTTCGTGGCCCGGAAGATACGTTGTTACCTCAGAAAAGCTATGCCGTGCAAAATGATACTCTAGGAACGGAGAATATTTTCTTAGTTGCTGTAGGCGAGTCCTTTGAGGGAGAAAGGGATTCTGCGAGAAAAACGGGTTATCTATATCAGGCTGTTTTCAGCTGCCTGAAAAAGAAAGATGAGGCATCTTCATGAGTGATCCATATCTTGGTCAAATAAAAAAAATGGCGTTCAACTGGCCTCCTCGAAACTATGCATGTTGTGATGGTGCTGAGGTAGTTATTTCTGCTAACCAGGCACTTTATTCTCTTCTCGGAAATCAGTTTGGAGGATCTTATCCAAATACGTTCAAATTACCGGATTTGCGCGGGAGAACTCCAGTAGGAATTGATTATGACTCTATTGGCTACAACAATCAAGGCACTCAAGGAGGTTTAGAGGCAGTCGTATTATCGGTCCAAGAGATGCCGGCACATACTCATGGCTTAATGGCTATGCCAACAGATGGTGAATATCCATTGCCTGCCGTTATAACTCAAACAGAAGATGGTAAGGTTTTTGCGAGGTCGGTCCTCGCTAGTGATCATAGCAGTGTATCCATCTATGCTGAAGATGATAATATGTCAGCCTTGAGCGTCGCTACTTCATCTACCGTTGGTGGTAATCAAGGGCATAGCAATCTTCAACCAAGTCTCGTAATTAATTTTGTTATCGCACTGGCTGGGTTATACCCTCAGCGGTGGTAGCACAGGAAAGGGAACTACATCATGAGTGAAGCTTATGTAGGAGAAATCCGTATGTTTGGGGGTAATTTTGCTCCCGTAAATTGGTTTTTTTGCAATGGGGCATTACTTCCTATCTCAGGGAATGAAACTTTATTTTCGTTAATTGGGACGACATATGGTGGCGATGGGATGTCGAGTTTCGGTTTGCCTGATTTTCGCGGCCGTATACCCGTTCATCAAGGGCAGGGACCTGGGCTTAGTAATCGTTATATGGGTTCCCGTTACGGTGTAGAGAATGTGACGCTGACGCTTGAAAATATGCCTGCTCACTCGCACACATTGCAGGCATCAACTGACACTGCGACTATGAGCGAACCTGAAGGGAATGTTTTGGCGACTGGAGAGATTGTTACTGATGGTCAGGGGAATCCTGGTGTTGGATCTGTTGAATTGTATTCAACTGTTAGTTCAAAACTTGCAAACTTCGAAGATGTTGCGGTTGACAGTTGTGGGGGTGGATACGCTCATCCGAATTGTATGCCTACGTTGGCAATAAACTATATTATATGTTCTCGGGGCTTATACCCTCCAAGATCATAAAAAAGGGAGACTTTGTTATGGCTGATGCATTTTATGGTGAAATTTCTATATTTCCTTATACCTTTCCTCCTCAAGATTGGATGATATGTGATGGCTCTTCTTTGATGGTGCAACAATACCAAGTTTTGTACGCGGTCATTGGGGTTACCTATGGTGGCAGTGGAGTCACTGATTTCAATATTCCTGATCTTAGTCATCGTGCTCCTTTAGGATACGGAACCGGTGCGGGACTGACTCCATATCAAATTGGTGTTAAAAGTGGCTATTTGTCTGTTCAATTATGCAACGATTGTATTCCAGCTCATAAACACAAACTGGTTGGTTCTTTAGACGTTGGCTCTAATGCGCCTGAACACACAAATGAATCTTTTCCGAGTTTTATGGATAAAAAGCAGGTTACATCTGTTTTTGGGTATGCAGATGGAAATACTAGCTCTTTAGTTCAAATGAGTGCAAAATCTCTTTCTGTTTCAGGATCTTATGACTATCCGCAACACGAAAATCGACAACCTTATACGGTAATGGAATATTGTATCTGCGTAGAAGGAGAGTGGCCTCAACGGCAATAATTTATTAGATTTTACTACATAGAAAATTATGAAAAGAAACTGGAAAAAACCTTCTTTGATTAGAGTTAGTATGTTGGAAACGCATGAAGGATTTATAACCCCTTCAGGAGATAGTTCCATTGGTTTTAGTTGATCTTCCTGCACATTAATCTTCTGCGCCCTACTGACAGACGCTTATATTGGAGTGATATAAGGCCTGTCTTTGGTCGTATTGTTAAATGTCTAATGCTTGAGGGTGGTTTATCGCTACCTGCAGGCAATGGATGTAATTGTGTAAATAGAATTAATGAGTATGCTTGAGGAGCTTACCATCCCTGAGGCGAATCCTGGCCGATGGCTTGGTTTGTGGGTGGATAAACTATTGAATTACAAAGATGCCCCGGGGCCTTGGCAGTTTATGTGCCGGGACTATTTTGACCGATCCTGCAAGATTGTTGGATTGGATGAGCAGAACCCGAACGAAGTGGATCGGGTAGATACCATGCTTTCCTCAGGCAAGGCGATTTCTTCTTTGGGGGCAGCACAGTGCACCTGGCAGGGGAGCCGCACAGCCAAATTCATTCAGGGGGTCCACCAAGCGATCTTGGATCTCCAGCAGAGGTTTCCGAGCGAGACGCTTCGAGTGCTATACGCGGGGTGTGGCCCCTTGGCGCCACTTGCACTTCCCATATTGGCACACTTTGGGTGCGAAAACATAAGTTTCGACTTGTTGGACATTCACGAAAGCTCTCTGGCGCGTGCTAAAACGTTGGCGGCACATTTTGGTGTCGAACAGGGAATTCACGAATGGATCTGTGGCGATGCCGCTGCGTTTACTCCACCAGACGGGCATCCTGGCTACCATCTGATTATTTCCGAGGTTATGCAGCAGGCTTTGCAGAACGAGCCGCAGGTGGCTGTAACAATTAACCTTTCTCAGTTCCTCGTTGAAGACGGTGTCTTTATTCCCGAGCGCATACAGCTTTCGCTTCAATATTACAATTCGGGAGCGCGCTTGAATGCGACTCTCAACGGAGGAGGCGATATTGAGCAGTTTACTCAACCGATAGCGGATCTCTTTGAATTAACACCGACTCTGGCAAAGGGGTGGGCCGGGGATTCAGAGCGAATTCCTGCAGCAAAAGTTGAAATCCCTCCGCCAAATGATCCCAAGGCATCGCTCTATATTTTTACAGAGATACAAGTCTACGATTCGATATGGTTAGGTGCTTATGAATGTAGCCTGAATCTTCCTGTCAGAATGAAAAAAAAGCTCTCTGATGAAACGGAAGCTGAGTTTTACTATGAAATTAATGAAAAACCCGGGCTAAGAGTATTGAAATAACGATCCTTTTTATTTATCCCTAAATTTATCATGAATGCTGTTTTAAAACTCCGCCCGATGGACCCCGATGACGAACCTTTTCTGCGTCAGTTGCGCATGCAGATTGATACCGAAAGGCTCGGGTTACATTACTGGAGCCCGGAGGAGCAGGAGCTGGCTCAGAAAATTGTGGATATGCAGTTTAAAGCTCACAATGCTCACTATAAAGAGGTGAAGAATGGCTGGGAAACAAAGGATAATATCATTGAACTAAATGGTGTTCCTGTGGGCCGTTTTATCATTACGGGAGGTTGCGAGGAAATTCGCTTGTGTGATATCGCTATTGAGCGTCAGTATCGTAATATGGGCCTTGGGCAAGCTGTTCTGGATATGACCAAAAAGGAGTGTCAAGAAAGCAAACGCCCTTTGCGTCTCCATGTGGATAAGCAAAATGCTGCCTACCAATTCTACCTGAATCAAGGCTTCCGCGTAATTGAAGACCACGACTCTCATTATTATATGGAATGGGATCCGTGTGGCAACGAACGCAAAATCATCTATTCCTTCGGAAGCAAGATGAACGGCTGATTACGGGCTTGCATACTGCTCAATAAGACCGTGATCGTTTGCTGAAGCAAGGCTGGTCAACCACCCCTGGTCAAACAGTATGGATTTGCTCATTTGGCTGCATTGCTCTTCTTCACATCTGCTCCGTATACTGCCTCCATTTTAGTAAGTGCTTGAATGGAGTAGCGTAAACTCAATGGCTCGCAAATCAGAAGTAAAGAAAGTCTCGCCAACATTCTTCCAAAAAGCAACCGATGTAGCCATGTTTTTATGATCTTCAGATGGCAGAAATGAGTTACGTGGGGAATAACTCCTTCTTTAGAATCTAAGCTTCCAGGAGCGCTTTTACCTGATACGATAAAAGACCGCAAACATATATGGGATTCGTAACTCTCGCGGTTATATACGATTAGCATAACTTGCACTTTTTCCATGTAGCCTAATGGAATTTAAAAAAACTTGGCGAATTCTGTTTTGATTTAACGTTTAACCTATAGACGGATTATTGCATCTTTTCTTTGTGATAACTACGTTATTTAAAGTGACATCTTAACCAATAACGTTGCCAGGAATAGATATTGTGGCTTTCAGAAGTCCGGCAGCAGTTACCACGTTACCCCATGAATACACGAATATCCTTTCTTTCTATAACCAAAACAGCTCTTGCCGCTGGCAGCGTTTTAGTCTCGCACGTTGTCCAAGCTCAAGAACCTGGGACCATTCCCTATTCCGCCACTCACGTAATCACTGCGAGTGATACTCCTGAAATCATTGTGGAGAAAGCTGCAAAGACTCTTCCGCGTGCCAACCAAACAGAGTGGATGCGTTTGGAACGAACTTTCTTTTTGCACTATGGCCCCAATACATTTAGAGGTGTTGAATGGGGGAGCGGACGCGAAGACCCTGCTATTTTCAATCCAACCTCCTTAGATGCTAATCAATGGGTTACGGCTATGAAGAACGCAGGGGGAAAGATGGTAATTCTTGTGTGCAAGCATCACGATGGCCTCTGCCTCTGGCAAACCCGCTACACAAAGCATTCCGTAGCTTCCAGTCCTTGGATGGATGGTAAGGGAGACGAGGTAAAAGCCGTATCTGAAGCCGCTCAGGCTCAAGGCTTGAAATTGGGAGTCTATCTTTCTCCTGCTGACCTGTATCAACTGCGCACCAATCCTAAAAATCCAGCGGGTTACTATGGCAACGGTAGCGCCAAGGTAAAATCCACCATTCCTACTAATACGGAAAGTTTCCAATCCGATCCGTCCCAGGGTAGAAAACCAATAGATGGCATTGGTAGTTTTGAATACACGGTAGACGACTACAACCGCTATTTCCTAAATCAACTCTACGAACTACTCACAGAATACGGGCCTGTATCCGTTGTCTGGTTCGATGGAGCTAATCCTGATCCCAGCGTTGAACAAACCTATGATTATGCCGCTTGGTATGATCTCATCCGCAAGCTGGCTCCAAATGCCGTCATTTCCGTAAAAGGTCCAGACTCCCGTTGGGTAGGCAATGAAGGTGGCGTTGGCCGAGAAACCGAATGGAGTGTCTTACCACTTCCTGAATCCGAAAAAACCTTTACCTGGCCTGACCTCTACGGAGCCGATTTGGGCAGTCGCTCACGCCTGGTTCCCGGCTCCCATCTCTGGTGGTATCCGGCAGAAGTAAACACTCCTATCCTCTACGGCTGGTTTTGGGCTGCGGGAAAGGGTGTAAAAAGTGCTTCTGAATTGATTGATTATTACTACAGATCCGTAGGCCGTAATGGCAATATGTTGCTAAACCTCTCACCGGATACTCGTGGTCTCATTCCAGACGATCAACTTTCTGTTCTTTCTCAAATGGCTCAGGTGGTAAACGATACTTTTGCTATAAACCTTGCCCAGGGTGCCAGCCTAAGCGCTGACAACTACAACGATGCTTACCGCCCTGATTTTGCTTTAGACAGCAATGAAGACACTTGGTGGGAAACCGCCGCCGGGAGAAATTCAGGAAGCCTTGTCCTTAATCTGCCTAAAGCGGTTACCTTCGATGTGGTTTCTCTTCAGGAAGCTGTAGATCACCGGAGCCAACGTGTGGAAACCTTTGCTATTGATGTGTGGGATGGCAACGCATGGACTAGTATAGATGAACAAACCACCATCGGACACAAACGCCTACTCCGTCTTGAAAAACCAGTTACCACACAGCGTGTGCGCATCCGTATTACCAAGTCCCGTCTGGAACCAACCATTTCTGAGGTTGGCCTGTTCAAACAAGCCATTTCGATTCCAGCACCTACTATTTCAGAGCGGGATTCTCAAGGTCAGGTTTTCATTAGCAACCCAGAAATGCAGACCATTGTTTATACAACTGACGGCACTCTGCCTACAGCTGAATCCTCTGTCTACAAGGATCCTATTTCAATGATCGACGGTGGGATTGTGCAGGCCGCTCGATTAACGACCGAAGGTAAGCTTGGAATGATTGCCTACAAAACCTTTACCGGTATTGCTCCGATCGGTTGGAAATCAATCAATTCTCAAGAAGCCAAAAAAGCAATCGACGGTAATGCTTCAAGCATCTGGAATGCGGGAGAAGCCGCTCCTCAGGTCGTCACTGTCGACATGGGGACCCCCCACTGCATTCGAGGTTTCACATACCTGCCAAGACAGGACAAGAGCTTGAATGGGATAGTGGAAAGCTATCGCTTCGAGGTCAGTGCCGATGGAAAACATTGGACCACAGTAATTGATGAAGGCCATTTCGGTAATATTAGAAACAACCCTGATCTGCACGAAGTAGTCTTTCAACCTCAAATAATTCGTTATTTCCGTTTCACTGCGCTCAAAGTGCTCGAAGGCGGCAATGTCAGTGCCGCTGAGATCTCCGTTCTGGCAGCCGAGGGCAACTGATTTAACTTTTGGTAAATACCTATTCTAAAATCCAGTCTCATGAGATTATATAAGCTACTCAAGCAGCCTCTGCGCTTTCTATCTCTTTCAATTCTATGCCTTACGATGTCTTCCAATGTACTGGCAACACCCAATCGTACAGAAGTATCGCTTGACCGCAACTGGCGATTCCATTTGGGGGAAGCTCAAGAGGCCATCAACCCAAGTTATGACGACAGCAACTGGCGACTTGTTGATCTACCTCACGATTATGCCGTAGAAGGTAACTTCATCGAAGAAAGCCCCAACAGCAGCCCCTACTTGGCAAAAGACTGGTATTGGTTGCATGGATTTCTTCCAGTCCAACCAGCAGTCTATCGGAAAGAAATAGATATACCAGCAGGCGCCGAAGGGAAAAAACTTTGGCTGGAGTTCAATGGGGTATGTAGTAACAGTACCTACTGGCTCAATGGTAAAAAAATGGGTACTCAATTCAGTGGCTACACCCGCTCACGTTTCGACATCACAGCTCAGGCCAACCCGGGCGGTCGCAACATCCTCGTGGTGCAAGTCGATCCACGTTACGATGGCTGGTGGTATGAAGGCGCAGGCATTTACCGTCATGTAAACCTCATCACCGTTGATCCGGTGCATATTATTCCAGACGGTCTTTTCGTGGCTCCTGAAATTAAAGATCCCGGTGAAGGCATTACAGCAGATTCCACCATCCGTGTGGAAACAGCAGTAGCCAATGATACGAATCAGGTTGCCAAAACCAAAATATGCAACGAAATTTTCGATGCTGAAGGCAACAAGCTGGCAGATCAGGCGTCTGAAGACATTATCGCAGCCTCCACCAGCTTCAAGTTCGCTCACCGTATTGCTCTTCCCCAAGCTAAACTCTGGTCACCCGAAAGTCCTTACCTCTACACGCTGAAGACAACTATCAGTGTGTCCGGAAAGGTCGTTGATCAAGTGACCACTAAATTTGGTGTTCGCCATATTCGCTTTGATGCCGAAAAGGGATTTTTCCTCAACGGAAAACATCTTGTGCTTCGAGGCGTAAACATGCACCAAGACCACGCAGGGGTTGGCACTGCCATGCCTGACCGATTGTTCACCTGGAGGCTCGAACGCCTTAGAGAAATGGGATGCAATGCCATTCGCATGTCCCATAATCCGGTTGAACCTTTTCTCATGGATGAATGCGACCGCATGGGCTTCCTGGTAATTGCAGAAAACCGACACTTAGGGGATACCTACGTGGACCAAGCACCTGTTTCCACTCCGGCAATAGAGCATCGGGATCTTAGTTTACTCGTATTGCGCGATCGAAATCACCCGAGCATTATCCTGTGGTCACTGTGCAATGAGCAATGGATCAGCGGTTCTGCGGAGGCTGCTGCCATTATAAGAGCCATGCGCACACGTGTGCACAAACTGGATCCTACTCGCCCTGTTACTGCCGCCCTAAACTGTGGTTTTGATAGTCTTGACGGCATGATTAGTGAGCTCGACGTTGTCGGCATCAACTACAACCCTTGGAGCTATGATCAGGTCCACACACTCTTCCCGGATAAACCGCTCTTAGCTTCTGAAATTGCCAGCGAAATCTGTACACGTGGTATTTATAGCACCGATAATTGGGAGGACTATTATGGAGACAAAGATCGTGGCTATGTATCCGCCTACAGTATCACTGCTGGTCCAGCAGGTCAGACCGTAGAAAAGGCGTGGCCTCCTGTCATCAGTCGAGAAAACTTTGCTGGTGCCTTTGTATGGGCTGCCTTCGACTACAAGGGAGAACCTCGTCCCTTTTCTTGGCCAGTAATTAACTGCCACTATGGATTTATGGATATCTGTGGTTTTCCCAAGGATAGTTACTATTACTATAAGTCCTGGTGGACTCAGGAACCCGTGCTGCACCTATTTCCTCACTGGAATTGGGAGGGTAAAGAAGGTAAAGAAATATCTGTCTGGGTTCACAGTAATTGCGGCGAGGTAGAGTTGTTTCTCAACGGAAAATCTCTGGGCAAGAAGAAGACCAACCCTTACCATCACCTAGAATGGAAGGTTAAGTATGCTCCTGGCAAGATTATAGCCAAAGGAACCTACAACGGACAAACAGTTGAAGACACAAGAGAAACCACTGGAGAGCCATTCCAAATCCGTTTAATAGCTGATCGTTCAGAGCTTACAGCCGACTACGAAGACCTTTCCGTCGTCACAGTAGAAGTGCTGGATGCACAAGGCCGTATTGTCCCAATTGCTCAAAACAAAATACAATTCAAACTCTCTGGCCCAGCCCGAATCATCGGTGTAGGCAATGGAAACCCCTCCTGTCTAGAACCGGACAAGGGCGATAGTCGTTCCGTATTCAATGGATTAGCTCAGGTCATCATCCAAACCAATGATGAAGGCGGTACCATAACGCTGGATGCTCAATCTCCCGGATTGAAATCAGCATCTGTCCAACTGCACAGCAAATAGTTAGCATCACTAAAAAGTGATTGGACTTTAATTTCTATAATCGCCGAAACGTTACCTTTGAGGTAACGTTTCGTTCTATGTAAAAGGCTTACGAAACTGAAATTGGAATAACCTCCATTCCTTACCCTTTTCCGCTTAGTTAATCGCTAAGAACCCCACAATGAAACCACAAAAAACACTCCTTCTGCTACTCAGTATTCTCAGCATCTGTGCCTGTTCTCCAAAAGAGAACCCGAAATACGAAGCATCCTTTGAATCTTTGGAACAAGCAAACCCGACTCCAGAATGGTTCAAAGACGCAAAATTCGGCATTTACTTCCACTGGGGTGTTTACTCAGTCCCTGCTTATGGGAACGAATGGTATCCCAGAAATATGTATAACGATGGATCAGGTGAAAATAAACATCACACTCTTGTTTATGGAGAGATCACTCAATGGCCCTACAACAACTTCATCGAAAGTGCAAAAGATAAGGACGGTAACTTTGTTCAATTTGCCCCAAAATTGAAATCTGAAGGAGGACAATTCGATCCAGAGGAATGGGCGCAGCTTTTTGCCGATTCCGGTGCTAAGTTCGCGGGTCCCGTCGCCGAGCACCATGATGGGTTCTCTATGTGGGCTAGCAAAGCAAATTCTTGGAATGCCAAGGAAATGGGACCAAAGCTGGATCTGGTAAAACTTTTGACCGATGCTATACGTGAGAAGAAGCTAAAGATCATTCTTTCTATGCATCATGCCTACAACATCACAGGTTTCTATGAATGGGCTCCGCAAGTAGATGATCCGAAGCTAAAGATCCTTTACGGTCAGCAAGGCAAAGAAAAGAACGAAGCTCTTTGGTTGGAGAAACACAAGGAAATTATCGATAGCTATCAACCTGATATCATTTGGCAGGATTTTAACTTACATGAAATTTCTCAGCCGGTTTTGCTACAATTCCTTGCTTATTATTACAATCAGGCGGCCAGTTGGAATAAGGAAGTCGTTGCGACCTTCAAAGACGGGCTCAATACCGATTGTGCGGTTCTCGACTACGAACGTGGTGGCCCAATAGATATTACCGAAAACTATTGGCTTACAGACGATGCAATTAGTTCCTCGAGTTGGTGCTACACAGAGGGCCTTCGTTATTATTCCGTTAAGCAGGTTTTTCACGGATTTCTCGATCGTGTAAGTAAAAACGGTAATCTTCTCTTAAATATATCGCCCAAAGCTGATGGCTCTATACCTCAGGAGCAGAAGGATATCTTGCTTGCCATGGGGGCTTGGCTGAAGAAATACGGAGAGGCCGTTTATTCGACGCGGGCATGGGATGTCTATGGCGAAGGTCCTACAAAGATGGGGGCCAACCATGGAGTCTTTACTCAGCCCAAAGAGGGCACCGCCGATGATGTTCGTTACACGCGCTCAAAAGACAATAAAACACTTTATGCCATTCTTCTGGGCTGGAATGAAGGCCAAGAAGAAATGGTGCTGCGCTCGCTCCCATCTGATAGGATTGATCTGAAAACGTTGAAAACCGTAACCCTAATCAACGGGGAATCAGGTAAATATCTACCTCTCTGCTACAAGCAGGATACAGATGGGTTGCACATACAGTTACCGGAAAAGTCCTTTGAAGAAATGGCCTATGTCATTAAATTAAGTTTTGCTGACCGTATTGCGGACCTTGATCGATATACCGGTCTGGATGAAAATGGCTATTACAACATAATCGCAGGAAGTAACCTAAGTGATCCTGTTTTGAGTAGCGAACTATCCCTGGCGGAAGAACGGTACGATTCTGTTAACCAATGGAAATTCAGTGCCAAAGGAAAGGGACTTTATCGGATCATAAACCGTAAGGATGCCTCGAAAGTACTCTCTTGCGAAGTCTCCGGTAGTTCTTTTCCAGAGCTTATGCTCTCCCATTTCACAGGAGACGATGCTCAACTTTGGAGAGTCGCAGACTCATTTAACGGTTTATCTACCATCAGTAATAAAGCGTTTCCAGATGAGATGATTTCTGTGAGCGGGGAGAACCTTCCCGGGGAAAACGTTGAAGTCGTTATCGAGGCTGGAAACGCTTCTCGTTGGCGATTGATGAAGGTTTGCGAATTGGAACAACGCGCATTTAAGCACAACACGATACCGGGAACAATTGAAGCCGAAGATTTCGACATAGGTTGTCCGGGCGACGCATATTTTGATACAGATGAGATGAATTCAGGGGGTAAATACCGGGAAGATCAATACGTAGACATCGAAGCAGACTCTTCGGGAAACTATCTCGTGGGTTGGATTAATTCAGACGAATGGCTTGAGTATACCGTGTCTATAGATATTTCGGGTAGCTACCAGGCCTTATTTTATGTAGCCTCCATTTATGATACAGCTAAGTTCCACCTCATGTGCGATGGAAAAGATGTTAGTGGAATTCTCTCTGTTCCCAATACCGCCGACTGGCAAAATTGGGTGGTTGTATCCAAAGAACTGAACCTTGAATCAGGTGAGCATGTTCTAAGGCTCTTCTTTGACGAAGGTTCGATGAATGTCGATAAAATGGTCTTTCAACGTGATGATTGATCAGAATGCTCTGTGGAGTATTCTGCATTATTTAGTTTTACTGAATGATATTTCTGTAATAGCCCTGTTGGCTTAGCTTTTGGAAATAGTATCAACTACATGATTTATGAGAATAAGTAATTTTACTGAAGTTTTAAAAATCCTCTATCCTTATTTCTTATATATATTTTTTTTCACATATTCAGCATACTCACAAACGACTATGGTGAATTACCATGCAAGGAATACAACAAGCCTAAATGGAGACTGGAGAGTGATTGTTGATTCCACTGGAATCGGAGACTGGAGACAGGTTTGGCAGGAAAAGAAACCACAGAAAAAAACAGATTTCGTTGAATACTCTTTTGATGGAGGACCAATTCTACAAGTTCCCGGAGATTTCAATTCGCAAATGCCAGAGCTCACCTACCTCGAGGGTATCGTCTGGTACAAGAAGCCGTTTGACTATTCCCTGACCGAAGATAAAAGACTTTTCTTATATTTTGGCGCTGTAAACTACATGGCAGACGTATACCTGAATGGTGAAAAAATCGGTAGTCATGAAGGCGGTTTTACGCCTTTCCAGTTTGAAATCACTGACAAGGTCAAACAAGGAACCAATACCATTGTTGTGAGAGCAGACAACCGCCGCCAAAAGAACGGGATTCCCGGCTATGGATATGATTGGTTTAACTATGGTGGAATAACTCGCGATGTGGTTCTAATTGAAACGAACGAGATTTTTATTGAAGACTACTTTATCCAGTTGGAAAAAGGCAGTTTGGATACAGTGCATGGCTGGGTTCAGTTGGATGGAACACGGGGTTCGCAAAATATTGAGATAAAAATCCCTGAGCTCGACCTTATCTATAAGACTCAAACGGATGCTACTGGGAGGGCGGAAATTCATTTCAAATCCTCCTTTGATCTCTGGTCTCCTGAAAATCCAAAGCGCTACAAGGTAACTATAAATAGTGCTACAGATTCGATAACCGACACAATAGGGTTCAGGTGCATCGAAACCCAGGGAAACCAAGTCCTTCTAAATAAGAAACCTATATTTCTAAAAGGCGTAAACATTCATGAGGAGAACCCTTATAAACGGGCACGAGCATATTCCGAAGGAGATGCGAGCATACTCCTTGAATCTGCTAAAGAGCTTGGCTGCAATTTTGTTCGCTTGGTCCACTACCCGCATAATGAATACATGATTGAAGAGGCGGAGAAAAAGGGGCTTATGGTATGGGAAGAAATTCCTGTTTACCAACATATTGAATTCGCTGACAGCAGTGTACCACAGAAATTGGATACCATGCTTGGCGAAATGGTAAGCAGAGATAAAAACAGATGTGGAGTTGTACTCTGGAGCCTTTCCAATGAGACTTATCCAAGCACACCGGATCGAACAGATGTCTTGATAGACTTAACGAAAAAATGTCGCAAGCTTGATACCACCCGATTGATCACTCACGTAATGAATACCCAGACATATGAAGACAACACCTTTAATGTATGGGATCCTTTATACGAGTACTCCGACTTGATTGCACTAAATGAATATATTGGGTGGTATATTCCTTGGCAGGGCAATCCGAGCCAAATTAAATGGAACATTACATTTTCCGAAAAACCGGTATTTATATCCGAATTTGGTGGAGAAGCTCTCTATGGAAATCATGCTGGCCCGGCAGATGAAGCAAATTATTGGACCGAAAATTATCAGGAAAAAATCTATGTGGATCAAACTCAAATGTTTGAAAACATTCCGGGATTGTCTGGCGTATGCCCTTGGTTATTATTTGATTATCGATCTCTTGGACGAATGAACCAAGTCTATCAGAAAGGATATAACCGAAAGGGCCTCATCTCCGAAAATGGCGAAAAGAAAAAGGCTTGGTATATCATGAAACACTACTACCAAAACAAATAACTATATGAAATTTACAGAAATAATAATCGAATCATGAATAAAAACATTCTCTTGTTCTCATCGTTTTTAATGTTTACCAGCACTCTCTTCTCTCAGTCTCAGACTATTAGCCTTTGGAATGGCGCTGTCCCAGGCTCTATTGAAAACCCTGATTACCACCAGACGGTTGATGGCAACGATGGTTGGGTGAAAATGCGTTTTATTACTGATCCTAGTTTGGTAATGTATCCTGCGCCCAAAGAGAAAGCCACTGGAACAGCCGTGATCATCTGCCCGGGTGGTGGATATTGGGGATTGGCTATAGAGCATGAGGGAGATAAAATAGCCAAGTGGTTGAATGAATTGGGAGTAACCGCTTTTGTATTGAATTACCGCTTGCCAGATGACTCCATCATGGAGAATAAATCTATAGGACCGCTGCAGGATGCTCAAAAAGCTCTGCGATTGGTTCGGCGTCACTCAGCAGAATGGGGGATTGTTCCGGATCGGATTGGAATCATGGGCTTTTCCGCCGGTGGGCATTTGGCTTCCACCCTTTCTACACACTATAATGAAAAGGTTTACGAACCAATTGACGCCACATCAGCCCGTCCTGATTTTTCTGTACTGATATATCCCGTGATATCGATGAGCAGTGAAATCACTCATGGGGGATCACGCCAGTTTTTGCTTGGAGAAAATCCATCTGAAAATAAAGTGAATCACTTCTCCAATGAACTACAAGTCAGCGAAAATACTCCTCCCGCATTTCTTGTGCATTCAATGAACGATGGCACTGTTCCGGTAGAAAACAGCATTCGATATGCCTTGGCGTTAAAGCAAGCCGAGGTTCCTTGCGAGCTACATATTTATGAAACCGGAGGTCACGGATATGGCATGGGGTGGTCAAATGAAACAGAATCGACATGGCCCCAGGCTTGTAAAAAATGGCTTCAAACAAAAGGGCTCATCTCAACAAATGAGTAAAACATCCTTTTCCATTAATCGAAGGGTGTTTTCTCATTGTATGGCGGTGGTATAAACTACTGGTATGCTTTTGGAGGAGGGTTGTTTAGCTACTCTAATAGAGTAGATAACTCTTTCTTGTAATAATTGGTATCGGATTTTTATATTTAATTATTCAGGGCTTCGTGTTATGGAAGAACGAGTGACTATTCTCGTGAACTTGTGCTTTAGTGTAGTTCGTTCCTCTTCACCCTTTGCATCGCTATGTCCTATGCCCATTCTTTACCGGATGCCCCTCTTGAGTCTTGGCAACCTCTCATTGACCACTTAAAAAATGTAGCAGCATTCTGCTCATGTTTTGCAGAAGGTTTTGGCTTTTCGGACTGGGCTCACCTTGTGGGCCTGTTGCACGATGCGGGTAAATATCGCCCCCAGTTCCAGAATTATCTGCTGGATCAAAATGGGCTTCCGACTGATCCCGCGTTTCCGCATTGCAAAACAGAGCATGCAGATCTGGGTGCAATTTTGGCATGGAATCAATTGTCGAGGCACATTGGATCTGTGCTGGCCTATATCATTGCCGGGCACCATACAGGACTTCCCAATTTTACCCCAAGTGCTTTCTCCGGAGTAGGCAATTCCGCATGCTTATCCGATAAGATGAAAAGGGATATTGCCGCAGATTTCTCTTTTCTCCCTGAGGTATTGAGGGACTTTACGGAACCGACTCTCCCGGCTCAGTATTGTGTAGAGTCTTCTTCTTGTCCTTTTCAAATCACTCTTTTAACGCGGATGCTCTTTTCCTGTCTGGTCGATGCCGACCGATTGGATACGGAAGGCTTTTGCAGCCCTGAATTAACACATGAGCGCGACTCTATCGAGCGTCCGGATTTACCGCGCCTTCTTGAGCGTTTGAATTCTTTTGTGGCCCGGTTTACTCAATCAACTGGGCCCGTGAATGCCTTTCGTGCAGAGATTCTGCAAAGCTGTTTGGAAAAAGCCGAATGTAACCAGGGGCTGTTTACCTTGGCCGTACCCACGGGGGGAGGGAAGACGCTGTCCTCTCTGGCATTTGCCCTGAAACATGCCCTCAAACACGGAATGAAACGGGTCATTTATGTAATTCCCTACACCAGTATTATTGAGCAGACCGCGGATGTTTTTCGCAAGGCATTGGGGGGAGGTGCCGTGTTGGAGCATCATTGCAATTTTGAGGCAAAGGATCAGGGCGATATCTACGCAGCGGAGCAACGGCAGCGTTTCTTATCTGAGAATTGGGATGCACCCTTAATTGTTACCACAAATGTCCAATTCTATGAATCATTGTTTTCCGCCCATACAGGGAAGTGCCGAAAGCTTCACAACGTGGCCGAAAGTGTGGTTATTTTGGATGAAGCCCAATCTCTGCCGGTTGATTACTTAAAGCCTTGTCTGGAGACCCTCAAGGAGCTGATCCGTAACTACAAGTGCAGTGTGGTTCTTTGTTCTGCGACTCAGCCGGCGCTGACACATACGGATTATTTTCCGATTGGCTTTAAGCGAGATATGGTCACCCGGATTATTGACGACGAACAACGCCTGTTTAGGGGCATGCAGCGGGTAAGCATTCAGCAACTTAAAGAACCGCTTTCCGTGGAGTTTCTCGCTCAAAGGCTTGCTGATCCCACACAGGTTATCTGCGTGGTGAATACGCGCAGGCATGCCAAGGCTGTTTATGAGGCCCTGAAGCATCGGTTAGTAGAGGCCGAATCTATTTTTCATCTGAGTGCGCTGATGTGCCCCGTGCACCGTTCAGATGTCTTAAAGGTCATTCGTCAGCGCCTGCAGGATGGCTTACCCTGTCGGGTGGTTTCTACCCAGTTGATTGAGGCCGGTGTGGATATCGATTTTCCCGTGCTCTACCGATCCTTTGCCGGGGTGGACTCCATTGCTCAGGCGGCAGGCAGGTGCAATCGGGAGGGCCGGTTGGAGCGTGGCCAGGTGTATGTCTTTTCGCCGGAAGAAAAGGAATTTGCACCTTTCAAGGGCATCCTGCAAGCGGTGGAAACGGCCAAAGCTAATTTTCGTAAATATGGGGACGACCTGCTCTCCCCTGAAAGTATCGAATACTATTTCCAACTCTATTATCAGAAGCAGGATAAGAACGGATGGGATCATGAGCACATTATGCAGGAGATGAATATTTCCTCTTCAACTTGTGCTCTAATGGCTCAATTTCGAGATGTAGAGAAGAAGTTCAAACTCATAAAAGACGAACAAACGGCTGTGGTGGTCCCTTATGGCTTGGAAGGCGAAGCCCTTTGCCAGGCGCTTCGCAATGGGGTAGTGTTAAACTATAAAATTTTGCGTAAAGCACAGCGTTATAGCGTAGGGCTGAGGAATCAAGACCTCAGCGCGATGCTCAATCAAAACGCAGTTGTCTCTCTTTTTGAGGGAGCCATCCACGTGCTCTGCAATCAAAACGCCTACAGGCAAGATGTTGGCATGGATGTATCTCAGGGAGGCATCAGAGATGCGGGAGAGCTTTGTATATAAGAAAGTAATTAAATAATGCCTGTCAAACTATATGTGGAGGGTGATTATGCATGTTTCACCCGTCCTGAGATGAAGGTAGAACGCGTTTCTTACGACGTGATGACGCCTTCGGCGGCCAGAGGTATCCTTGAGGCAATCTACTGGAAGCCGCAAATGACGTGGGTGGTGAACTCTATTCGGGTTCTAAAGCCCATTCGTTTCACTAATGTGAGACGCAACGAAGTTTCAGAAGTGATTTCGTCCCGCAATGTGGGGACGGCGATGAAACTGGGTAAGGGTAAACTGGGGCAGTATGTGGAGGATGTTCGCCAGCAGCGTGCCTCTATGGTGCTGGCAGATGTTGCCTACATCATCGATGCCAGTGTTCAGGTATTGCAAAATGGGGACGCAACAGAATCTGCGCTGGCGTGCCCGGAAGCCAAACACTTGGATATCTTTAAGCGGCGTGCCCGTAAGGGCCAGTCCTTTCACCATCCCTACTTTGGCTGTCGCGAATTTGCGGTACGCTTTTCTCTGCTGGAGGACGGTGCCGCCGAACCGGAGGATCTGCTTCCTGAGGCGCAGCGCAACCGAGACCTCAGTTACATGTTGCACGATATCGACTTCAAAAACGGTATGCAGCCCCGTTTCTTTAAAGCAGCGTTGCAGGATGGCCTTTTGCAGGTGCCGGCGTGGGAGGAGTGTTTCGCATGATTCTCCAATCGTTGGCTCAATTTTACGATCGCCTTAGCGACGATCCTGAGCAGTCCATCCCTGCCTATGGTTTCACCGAAGGCAAAGTGACACATTGCGTGGTCATCAGCAAAGACGGTGATTTGATCGCTATAGACGATATTCGGGACACTTCAGGGAAGAAGCCGTTTCCCCGAAAAGAACGGGTTCCCGACTGTGGGGTGCGTTCCAGCGGTATTCGCCCCAATGTGCTTTGCGATGGTTCGGCCTATATCTTTGGCTATGTGCCTGAGGGGCCGAAACCGGACCCTAAAAGGGAGAAGGTAATGCAAAGAGCTCTCTCATCCTTTGAGGCCTTCAAGGAACGCCACTTGGAACTGGAGTCGGCTATAAACCATCCGTCTTATGCTGCTTTGTGCCGTTTTCTGGAAAAGTGGAATCCTTCCGCTGCGGAGACACATCCCATGCTTGTGGATCGATGGAACGATCTAGTGGGCGCTACGTTTGTCTTTCGTATGGAGGATGATGTGCAATTCCTTCATCGAATTCCAGAAATTCGCTCTGCCTGGCAAACGATTAAGCAGAAGGAAGCTTCCTCAGGCGAAGATGATCAGCATGGTCAGTGCCTTGTTTCCGGGCATGAAGAGCCCTTGGAACGTGTCCATTCATCCATCAAAGGCGTCTTGGGGGCTCAGTCGTCCGGGGCTGCCGTTATTTCCTTCAATGCCGCTGCGTTTACATCGTATTCCGGTAAGGATAGAACCGCTTTAAACGCCCCGGTAGGCAAATCGGCTGCATTTAAGTACACCACGGCCCTAAACTGGCTCCTGAATCGGGATAACCGGCATGTGATCCAAATCGGAGACGCTTCTACGGTCTTTTGGTGCGATGCCCCCACAACCTTGGTTAATGCCTGGGG
The DNA here is from genome assembly GCA_016932335.1 of Opitutales bacterium. Lineage (GTDB taxonomy): Bacteria > Verrucomicrobiota > Verrucomicrobiia > Opitutales > Oceanipulchritudinaceae > JAFGCZ01. The sequence goes on from JAFGCZ010000001.1 coordinate 25,811, forward strand.
AGCTATTATGAGGGGAGATCTGCCTGCAGAGGACGAGGAGACTATCATCGAATTGCGTTCGGCAATGGAATACCTCAGCGGAAAGCGACAGGGGTTTCGTGATTTGGAGGACATGAAGGTGGGTTTTCACATTTTGGGGCTCTCTCCAAATGCTGCGCGCATCAGCCTGCGTTTCAGCTACGAAAGCACGCTTGGAGAGGCTTATGAATGCCTGAAAAAACATTATGATGATCTCCGCATAGAGCGTCAGTTTGGCGACAATGCCAAGCATCCCGATCCCTTGTTTCCGGCCCCCTGGCAGTTGCTTCGAGAAACGGCCCGGGAATCCAAGGAAATTCCACCTGTTTACGATGGTGCGCTGATGCGGGCTATCCTTACAGGCGGGCAATATCCTTTGTCTATCTACACCGCTATACTTCGACGTATCAGTCTGGATAAAAGGGTTAATTACCTGCGTGTTTCCATGCTCAAAGCGGTGCTTGTCCGTAACTTTAAAAATCAATCAACCAAGAATTATTTTATGTCACTTGATACTACTTCTACAAATGTTCCCTATCTATTGGGGCGTTTATTTGCTGTTTTTGAAAAAGCTCAGTTGGATGGTGCGACCCCAAACAAGACGATTAAGGACAGCTATTTTACTTCTGCGGCATCAACCCCAAGCGCCATTTTCCCCCGGCTTATTCAGTTGAATCAGCACCACATGCGTAAGCTGAAGTCTCCAAGTGATATGGGCCGCTATGTCACCAATGATAAGCTGATTGCCGAGATTTCCGATCTTATCGGTCTGGATGCCGGGAAAGTGTTTCCTGCCAGGCTGTCACTGGAAGATCAGGGCGTCTTTGCCATTGGCTACTACCACCAACGCAACGATCTGTACCGCAGCAAGAAAGATACTACTACGACTGAAATTGAAAACTAAAATTTAAAGAAAGAAATAATATGAACAACCGCTATGATTTTATTTACCTGTTTGATGTAAAAGATGGAAATCCCAATGGAGATCCCGATGCCGGAAACCTTCCCCGCTTGGATCCTGAAAGTGGGCATGGCCTGGTCACTGATGTATGCTTGAAACGCAAAGTGCGTAACTACGTGGGGCTGGCCAAGAGCGAAGAGCCTCCGTTTGAAATTTATGTGAAGGAAAAGGCAGTTCTGAATCATCAGCACGAGCGTGCCTATAAAGCGCTTGAAATAGACCCTTCCGAAGGCAAGCGTAAGGGTAAAGGAGAAGAAGTGGATAATGCCCGTAAATGGATGTGTGGAAACTTTTACGATGTACGCACTTTTGGGGCTGTGATGTCCACCGGGGTTAATTGCGGACAGGTCCGCGGGCCCATACAGCTTACCTTTGCCCGTAGCCTTGATCCTATTGTGTCTCTGGAGCATGCCATCACGCGCATGGCTGTGGCCACTGAGAAGGAGGCTGAAAAGCAACAGGGCGATAACCGCACTATGGGGCGCAAGTTTACTGTTCCTTACGGCATGTATTGCTCCCATGGGTTTATCTCTGCAAAACTGGCCCAGCAAACAGGATTTTCTGAGGACGATTTGAATCTCTTCTGGGATGCGCTGGAGAATATGTTTGATGCCGATCGTTCGGCCGCGCGTGGTGAGATGACACCCCGGGGACTCATCGTATTCAAGCACGACAGCGAAATGGGCAACGCGCCTGCATGGAAACTGTTTGAAAGTGTTAAGGTCGAGCGTAGCAGTGCGTCCCAAGCTTCTCCTCAGTCGATCGCAGATTACAAAGTGTCCATCGATAAGGAGGCAATCCCGGCCGGTGTATCCCTTGAGGTTAAGTTCCTCTCCATTCCCACTGCCTGAAGATGATTGAAGATCTTCTGCCGATCTCGGCGTTGCAGCACATCGTGTTCTGTCCGCGTCAGTGTGCCCTCATCCATGTCGAAAGACTTTGGGTGGAGAATCACCTGACGGCGGAAGGGCGGGTGCTGCACGCCCGGCAGGACGATCCCGGCTATGAGATACGCCACGGAATCAAGCTAATCCGTGCCCTCAGGGTGTATTCCACACACTTTGGCATATGGGGTATTTGTGATTTGGTTGAAAAGGAAGAAACACCTCAAGGTGTGCGTATTACTCCGGTAGAAACCAAGCATGGAAAGCCTAAAAGCGATCTCTCAGACAAAGTACAGCTCTGTGCTCAGGCCCTTTGCCTGGAAGAAATATACCAAACGTCTATTCCGGAAGCCTACCTCTTTTATGCCACCACCAGAAGAAGATTACCTGTTCTTCTGGATACATCGCTCCGAGAGAAAACGCTTTCCTGTATCAGCGAATTTAGGCAAATGGTGCAAACCGGAGAAACTCCGCTCCCGGAACCTGCCCCCAAATGTAAACGCTGCTCTTTCTACGAATTATGCTGCCCCAACGGTGTTACCGGTAAAAGTGCCAGCAAATACCTCCAGGGCATTTATCACTCAACGTAGTCAATTTCTATGGCTCAACGAATACTCAATACCCTCTACGTAACTCGGCAAGGTGCTTACATTCATAAAAAAGGAGACACTGTTATCGTCGAATGCGAAGACGAAACGCTTCTCCGGGTCCCCTTACTGAATTTGGGAGGAATTGTTTGTTTTGGGAACATCCGCTTCAGTCCGTTCCTTTTGGGTGCTGCGGCAGTGGAGGGAGTTAAGATAGCCTTTTTGAGCGAGCATGGGAAGTTCCTCGCTCAAGTCTCCGGGAAAACTTCAGGAAATGTGCTCGTTCGGCGGGCTCAGTACCGCGGTTCGGACGACCCGAAACAATCACTGCTCGTCGCCAAAGGCATTATCGCCGCAAAAATTGCCAATGCCCGCACAGTGCTTCGCCGCGCCATCAGAGAAAGCACAGAGCCATCACCGATGCTTGAGAAATCTGCAGATGCACTCACGCATCGCTTGAGATCTCTCGAACAAATGAAAACGCTTGATGAGGTTAGGGGGGTGGAAGGTGACGCTGCCTCGCTCTACTTTGGTGTGTTCAATGAAATGATCTGCGGGGATAAAACTACCTTCTCTTTTTCCGAGCGCAATAGACGCCCGCCTACAGATCGAGTCAATGCCCTCATCTCCTTTCTCTATACGCTTGTTCTTTACGATATCAGCTCTGCGCTTGAGGCACATGGGCTCGATGCATGCGTCGGATTTCTGCATAGGGACCGACCGGGGCGGCAATCCCTGGCCCTTGATCTGCTTGAGGAGTTTCGTGCACCCCTTGCAGACCGATTGGCGCTTACCCTGATCAACCGCAGGCAAGTTTCTGAAAAAGATTTTGACGGTGATCCAGGCGAGCAGTGTCTCTTGAATGATGATGGAAGAAAAACTGTTTTAACCGCATATCAAAAACGCAAACAACAAATACTTCTGCATCCTTTCCTGAACGAGAAAATGCACCTTGGGCTTACCTTTCATGCTCAGGCTCTTTTGCTGAATCGCTGGTTGCGTGGAGATCTCGATGCTTATCCACCTTTTATCTGGAAATAACCATGCTTATTGTTGTCAGCTACGATGTTTCAACTTCTACTCCCGCGGGCAAAAAAAGGCTGCGTCATGTGGCCAAACAGTGCGAAAACTATGGACAACGCGTGCAAAATTCTGTTTTTGAATGCTTGTTGGAACCGGCCCAATGGGTTTCTCTAAAGAGCACCCTTCTGCATATATACAATCCCAAAGAAGACAGCCTGCGCTTTTACTCACTTGGAGCAAATTGGCAGAATAGGGTAGAGCACCACGGGCAGAAAGCTGTGCCCAACCTTCAGAACGATGTTCTAATTCTTTAGCGCGGACCCGTAGTGCTCATGAAAAGACCGTGATATTCGCGAATTTTGCATCTGTATGATTCATAAGGCAATATGTACATTGTTTTTTAGCTCTTTCACGAAGTCACACTGAAATAGCCCACTTCCGCGAAAAAAGAACCTTTACCTGCTCCTTTAGAATAAGATAGGACAGACCCGTCGCACCCCTCGCGGGTGCGTGGATTGAAACCGGAGCTGGGAGGACATCCTGTTCCTGCACAGGCCGTCGCACCCCTCGCGGGTGCGTGGATTGAAACTGAAGGCCTGCGCTTAGTCCTTTGGAAGCTGAACCTGTCGCACCCCTCGCGGGTGCGTGGATTGAAACTGTTCTGGTGAAACTCCACCCGCTTATCAGCCGGGTCGCACCCCTCGCGGGTGCGTGGATTGAAACAGCAAATAATGGATACTAAACGGGAATCTAGCACGTCGCACCCCTCGCGGGTGCGTGGATTGAAACCAATCCACCGCATCAAGGGCATAGCCGTTTTCCTGTCGCACCCCTCGCGGGTGCGTGGATTGAAACGGGGGGTCGGCTACGCTGTAGGCGATTCTCCCGAGGGTCGCACCCCTCGCGGGTGCGTGGATTGAAACCGGAGCTACACTGTTGGGGATTGGATAATGCAACGTCGCACCCCTCGCGGGTGCGTGGATTGAAACCTGCTGTTGAGCATTCCTTCTTTTACTCAGGCTGTCGCACCCCTCGCGGGTGCGTGGATTGAAACGAGAATTGAGAAAGCAACAAGTTACCTACCGGGGTCGCACCCCTCGCGGGTGCGTGGATTGAAACCGGAGCCTTTTTAGGTCTCATTTTAGGCCTTTTAAGTCGCACCCCTCGCGGGTGCGTGGATTGAAACATGAGGTGGGCCACTGGACGGGCGCACCTGATCGGTCGCACCCCTCGCGGGTGCGTGGATTGAAACTTGTCTGCCGCTCTCAGAGCCTCGCCTGTTTGGGTGGTCGCACCCCTCGCGGGTGCGTGGATTGAAACTTTTGGAAAAGAGCAAGGAATGGCCTCTCTCTCCTGTCGCACCCCTCGCGGGTGCGTGGATTGAAACTTTCCTACGGCCCGGCTTCTTTTCGCCGGTGCTCTGTCGCACCCCTCGCGGGTGCGTGGATTGAAACGGCCATTATTGGCGCGACAGAACCCACTCAGATTGTCGCACCCCTCGCGGGTGCGTGGATTGAAACTTCTATATGCTTTTTTTTGGCAGATAAAAATACCAGGTCGCACCCCTCGCGGGTGCGTGGATTGAAACTGGCTATTCAAAAAACAGATGCTTTTGACGAAAGGGTCGCACCCCTCGCGGGTGCGTGGATTGAAACAAGTTATTGTTTTGCAACGCCTTGCAAAAAAACCGTCGCACCCCTCGCGGGTGCGTGGATTGAAACCACCCCTGTGGTCAGGAACTTAAAGAAGGCAAAGATGTCGCACCCCTCGCGGGTGCGTGGATTGAAACCCCCGCAGCTCAACAAAACACATCAGATCACCCAGGTCGCACCCCTCGCGGGTGCGTGGATTGAAACTCGCTAATCCTAACTGTTTTCCCGTGTTTTTTGAGTCGCACCCCTCGCGGGTGCGTGGATTGAAACCAGTAGTTCAGGGCCTTGAGCCAGCCATAAGGTTCGTCGCACCCCTCGCGGGTGCGTGGATTGAAACAAGAGCATTAAGCAGGCAGAAACAGAGTTTAAAGTCGCACCCCTCGCGGGTGCGTGGATTGAAACTCGTTCATAATTTTCCTTGAACGCACGCAGTGCCCGTCGCACCCCTCGCGGGTGCGTGGATTGAAACCGTGCAGAAGATCGGAAGAGATACAGCGAAGAAAATGTCGCACCCCTCGCGGGTGCGTGGATTGAAACTCTAGATGGTGTTTTCATTGGTTATTCTCCGAAGTGTCGCACCCCTCGCGGGTGCGTGGATTGAAACTCCATAGATAAATGGGAAGTGAAAAAATAACCCTGTCGCACCCCTCGCGGGTGCGTGGATTGAAACTGGACTACAGAAGCCGCCATCGCCGATAGGAGCAAGGTCGCACCCCTCGCGGGTGCGTGGATTGAAACAAGCGGCTCCAGAGCAAACACAAAAGACCTGGACGGTCGCACCCCTCGCGGGTGCGTGGATTGAAACTCCGTCCCATCCGTCCCATTTTACTCTTCCTCCTGGTCGCACCCCTCGCGGGTGCGTGGATTGAAACACTGAGATCTCCACGCCGCCTGCGGCGACTTGGTCGTCGCACCCCTCGCGGGTGCGTGGATTGAAACTTTGTAGATTTCAATTGTAATGATTTTTTCTTTTGTCGCACCCCTCGCGGGTGCGTGGATTGAAACGGTTTCAAAGGTTTCTTCGGCACTCCGGCCTACTGTCGCACCCCTCGCGGGTGCGTGGATTGAAACCTTTTCACTCCACGGCGGATCACACCGCTGATTCCGTCGCACCCCTCGCGGGTGCGTGGATTGAAACGACGATAATGACCTTTGGCCGGAGCGCCTCCGCGTCGTCGCACCCCTCGCGGGTGCGTGGATTGAAACAGCCGGCTGCTCCCTGTCGATCCTCGTGCGGTTAGTCGCACCCCTCGCGGGTGCGTGGATTGAAACTGTCGACAACCTCACCCATCAGGCACTCATCCTCTGTCGCACCCCTCGCGGGTGCGTGGATTGAAACAATCATTCGATCTGCCGCCGCGCGATCAGCGTCATTGTCGCACCCCTCGCGGGTGCGTGGATTGAAACGGCAGTGTACCGAATTTATCCTGAGCGAAAGCCTGTCGCACCCCTCGCGGGTGCGTGGATTGAAACAGGCCAGCAAAGAGGATTTGCTGAAACAAAGTCAGTCGCACCCCTCGCGGGTGCGTGGATTGAAACATTGTTAGGGTTCCCGCTGCCAGCCTCGCGGTTGGGTCGCACCCCTCGCGGGTGCGTGGATTGAAACACGGACCGGAGGCGGCCCGATGAAAAAGGTATATGCGTCGCACCCCTCGCGGGTGCGTGGATTGAAATCCCGTCAGTAGATCGCTCGTGTGGACTGGCGCAGGACAAGGGGTGCCGGCATTTCGGCGGCTAGTGTGTGTGGGCGTCTGGTGGTGGTGGCTTCTTCTATGATAGTGTTTACGGCTCTCTCTGTCATGTCCGAGAGTGGCTGACGGACGGTTGTCAGGGCAGGGCGGGTTCTGGTTGCCCATATCCCGTCGTCAAACCCAATCACAGAGATGTCTTCTGGGCATTTCAGTCCCGCTGTTTGCAGTTCGGTGATGGCCCCGAAGGCAATTTCATCGCTGGCACAGCATATGGCCGTTGGAAGCTTCTCGTGTTTAAGCAACTTTTGCATGGCCTCTCTGCCACCGTCAAAATTGAAGGTAGAGACTTCAAACGTCCATTGAGGATGTTGTTGGCTGTTGGATTCATTCAGTGCTTTGCGGTAGCCGATATGGCGTTCGTAAGCGTCGCGAGATGTTGATGGCCCCAGAAACAGCCCTATGTCTTTGTGGCCCAGCTGCTGCAGCAGTTGAATCGCGGAATATGCACCCCCTGTATTGTCCACTCCTACTACCTGAATTTCCGTCGTGTTCAGGTCGAAGTCGCAGGGCATCGATGCTTTGGTGATCACCAAGGGGCGCCGGTAATTGGCCAGGCGCTCCAGATCTGTGTTGGTCAAAGGCTCGCCCAAATAGATAATTCCGGATGTGTTCATGCCGATCATTTGCATGGTTTCTGAGATATCTACGCCTTCCTTATGTTTCAGCGTCTGTATTTGCACATCCCAGCCGCGTGCATCCGCGTTGTGTAGCACCCCGCCGAGAAAGCGCCCATAGAACTCGGAGTAGAATAGGCTTTCATCCAGCGGAACAATTACCGTCAGGTTTGGGTTTATTCCGTTTCTCAACATGCGCGCGCCGGGATTGGGGCTAAAACGCATACGATCAGCCATTTCCAATATTTTTTTGCGGCGTTCGGCGTTTACCAGGTGGGCCGTTTCCGGCCTCAACGCTCTTGATACAGTGGATACAGATATTCCCAGTTCAGAGGCGATAAGACGGATGCCCGGTTTGTCTACTCCTGATGTTTTGGATGAAGCACGTGCCATTTTTTATATTGGTAATGTTGTAAATGGAGCCTTAGGTCTCTTACCCAGATAAGCCTCCTTTATCGTTGTTTTGCAAGATACTATTTTTCCGCCGGGTGCAGGGGCACGGTAATGCTTTTTCCGTCCACACCTTCTGCTTCTCCCAGCGTGCAGCCGTTTCCTACGACGATCACTTTTATACTGCGGTTTGGTCTTGCTCTCTCTCCTGATTGCGACTGCACGGTAACGGTTACCTTGTTGTTGTTCAGCGTGGCATTGTATTCCGTCAGGAGATAATCACCCTCTTGGTATCCATACCCGTCACCGCTGTCTTCATAAAGTTTGCCCGTGGCATCACCCGTTTTATCCAGGCTAATCAGTAGCGTCAGCGGTTCCAATGATTCCTCATTGGTCGATTGCACCACTTTGCCCAGTGGCACGATGGCTCCCGGACGCAGCCTGATTTCTGCTTGCCACTTGTCGTTGAGCGCATCTTCTCCCACCAGCGATACCGCCGGCCAGCCTGCCGGAATTTGTGGATTTTGTGCCCATTTTGGAATAATCATTACATCGCTTCCCACGAGGAAGGCCTGATCTTCTGCGCGGAGCCTCAAGTCTGTTACATCGGCAAAGAACACCGGCTGCATAATGGGAATTCCTGTTTCGGAAGACTCCCGGAATACGGTGTAAAGGTATGGTAGTAGGCGGTAGCGACGCTCCAGTGCAGTGCGGGCTACGGATTCAATTTCCGACCCGAAGACCCACGGTTCCTTCTGGTTGAATCCCTTGTCGGCATGTCCGCGGGCAAACGGGAAAAAGGCTCCGAAGCTTACCCAGTTTCCCCAGAGGTCTTCCGTTGCATCCTTGGAAAAGCCTCCCATGTCTGGCCCATTAAAGGCCTGCCCGGAAAGGCCCAGATTCAACGTCATAGGTACGGACCACTTCATGTGCTCCCAGGTTGCGGCATTGTCACCTGTCCAGACGGCGGCATATCGTTGACCGCCAAGAAAGTTTGCTCTGGTCAGCACAAAAGGCCGTTTATCGGGATTGGCCGCCAAAATGCCCTCTCTGGTGGCCTGCACCATAAGCATGCCATACACGTTGTGGTAGCGCGCATGGGAGCCGGGGGCAATGGCATCTCCTCCCCGAAACCAGTTGTGCGGGGGCATTGTTTTTGCCGGCACATTAAACACGGCGGGCTCGTTCATGTCGTTCCAGACACCATCTATTCCCGTGCCCATAAAATCCTCGTAGAGTGCGGACCACCATTTCCTTGTTTCCGGCCGGGTAAAGTCGGGGAATACGCAGTCTCCGGGCCACACCGAACCGTGGTAGGGCATTCCGAATGCATCCTCTACCCAAACATCTTCTGTCGATCCGGATTGGAACACCGAATAGTTTTCATCGGCCTTCACTCCGGGGTCAATCATCCAAACGGTGTGGTAACCCTTGTTGTGCAGATAATCATTCAGGCCTTTGGGATCGGGAAACCCTTTCGGGTCAAAGGTAAATACGCGAAATCCATCCATGTAGTCGATATCCATCCAAATCACATCGCAGGGGATTTCTCTCTTACGAAACTCATCGGCAATGGTTTTTACCTGAGAGTCCGGATAATAAGACCATCGGCTCTGTTGGTATCCCAATGCCCAGCGTGGTGGGAGCGGCATATGGCCCGTCAGGTCTGCCAGCTTGCCCAGTACCTCTTGAGGGGACTTCTTTTCAATGATGATTACGGGAAAGGATGGGCCCTCGCTGGTAAATTGAATATTACCGTCCAAATCAATATCAGTTCTCCAGGTGGTATCGGCAATCACACCGAATGCGCTCCCGTCCGGGCGCACAGCAAGTATCCAGGGGTGCGATTCATAGAGCCGTTTTCCGCTGTCGTCTTTGTATGTATAGTTGTCAGAATTCCAGAGCGTAACATGCGTGCCGTTGCGTAGTAAAGACCCTGTCACCTCACCGCTTCCGTAGAGACTTGTGCCCTCGGGAATGGCTATGGTTGCGCGTGTTTTCGTTTCACTGAATGAAAAGGCGGGCACCACTCTCCATCCGGAGGAAATCTGTGCCCCTGTGGTTGGTTGCTCCAGCAGAGAGAAGGAACGTGGTAGATGATTCACCGAAAGGTCATTGGGCAGGAACATGGCCACATCGCTGTCGAGCATCCCTTTGTAGCCGCTTTCTTGCTGAACAAATGTGTCGTTGGCTTGCGCGTAATTAATGCCGGATAACAGGGCAATGGCCATTGTCGTAGCTGTGAAAAAGGATGGTGTCTTATGTTTCATTTTACGATTTGGGGAACCGGATGTATGGAAATAGGTGAATTGTTTAGAATAATGAAAACATTTTCAAAATATGTAAAATGAATTTTTAAGGAAGGGTAATTATTCGTCTGGAAAGCATTGCTAAACAATGAATAAAATATAGATTGAATAAATTTTCTTGCCTTTCCATTAAAAATGCAAATGTTTGCAGTATGTTTTCGGCGTATTGCCGGGAATATTCCTCCGATGGAGCGTACCCCAGCTATCGCTTGATCGGTGCAAAGTGTTCAATCTGAACCCCGTGGTTCAAAACTATACAACTCCAAATATGAACTCCAATATTCGTATGAAATTATGCGTCAGCGGCCTTTCCTTGATGGCTCTTTCGCATGCAGGTTTTGCCCAAACTGCAGACAGCGGCACCGCAGAACAGTCCGAAGAAGATATTTATCTGATGGAGACGTTCTTTGTGAATTCTACCAGGGACAACGGTTATGTTGCCGTAGACTCCCTTGCTGGCGGTCGTGTTAACACCGAACTGAAATATACTCCGTCTACGGTATCCTCTCTAACCTCAGCCTTCATTCAGGACCTCTCACTCGAAGACGTCAGAGAAGCACTTAAATGGACCCCAAATGTTGTTGTGGAAAATCATTCTGCAGGTAAAGGTTTTGGAGGTTCTGCCTTCCACGACTGGTCCTTTAACTACCGCAGTGCCGGTGTGGGGCAACAGGGAGGTCCCGGGCCCACCAGAAACTATTTCTCCTTTTATCAGAATCCGGATACATACAATGTAGACCGTATTGAGGTGCTTCGAGGGCCCAATTCTCTGGTTTTTGGCTTGGGCACGGTCGGCGGCACCTTGAATGTCTACACTAAACGCCCTCACTTCGATTCTACTTCGGCCACCGTTTCTGCTCAAGTCGACAGCAACGGTGGGCTTCGTTCCACTTTGGATTACAACAAGCCGATTACCGACAAGGTTGCCATTCGTTTAAACACCGTGGCCGATAACCCAAAAGGCTCCAGTAATAATGACGAAGGCCAGTTCAGGGCCGTATCTCTAGCCGTCAAATACAAGCCTGTTGAATCCACCCGAATCAACTTCGAAGTCGAATATGCTGAAAAGGAACACACCTTATTTGGCACCAATATCTCCGACGAGGTTTCCGGTTGGGATGGCGTTACCGCTTCCGAAACATGGGGCGCTGCCCCAACCGGAGGCACTGCCAGAACTCAGGCCATTCAAAATGCAGGCGGGTGGGGCGACTGGCTGACTTCTTATCCTGTGCTTATTTCCGGGTTGGATAACCCGCTACAGTACTGGGGCGGCGGCTATGCTTCCACCAACAGTTTAACCAATGTCGGCACCAACCTGAACTATCAGCCTTATGATGGTTGGTACCCCGACGAAATCATCCTAAGCGGGCAGACGGATTACCAGTCCACTGCCAATATTCCCGTGTTGCCCAGCTACGATTGGACTTACGGGAACGGCCTTTCCGAGGTAGAATACCAGAACTATACCTTGAGCCTGGATCAGACCATCAACAGCAATATGGATTTGTCCGTCTCCGGTTATTACTACGAGGACGATAACACTGCCCAGTGCTATGAATCTACCGGTGGCGCCGCCATCGATATCAACAAACAATTGCCCGATGGCACCAGCAATCCCAACTACGGAAAAGCCTTTGCAGACTTTTTCCTCAGCAAGCAAAACCAACAGCGCAACGTTAAGGAAGTTCGCGCTCAGTTAAATTACCATTTCGATGCAGAGTTGATGGGCTCTCCCATGACTCAACTCTTCAGCGTTTCCGCCGCATATAAAGAGCTGAAGATCAGCGCCAGGCAATACCTTGCCCAGACCGTTGATCCGTCAACGCTGGATAACGTGGGCGACTGGTCACAGAATATGGTTTGGGGCCGCCTTTATCTGGACGATCCAAACGCTTCTCTGGACATTCCCGAAAGTGTTGTCTGGGCGGGAAAAGCAGATGGTTACTGGTTTGATTTTGACGATACCTTTAAATTGAAGGATGTTGCGGCTTTTTCTAATACGCGTCTTTTTGACGATAGTTTGAGCATCTTAGCGGGGGTTCGCCACGACAGCTACGATGAGAACCTGCGCGAGCTGAGAAAAGGAACCAACCTTTCAGATGTTGTCTCCGATGAGAGTGATTCCGGTACGACCTATTCACTGGGAGGCATTTATTACTTCGATTGGCTCGGCGTATTCGTTAACCGCTCAGAAAATATCCAACCGCCGACAGCCGGAACTCAATCCCTGCTCAGCGGAGATCGCCCCGGGCCGGAGCATGGCGAAGGCCTTGAATACGGGATTCGTGTTTCCACCAAAGATAATAAATACTACGCTTCCTTGACCCGCTACGAAACGAAAACAACGGATAAAGCCGTGGAAAACCCCGTTGCTTTGCGCAGCATTTGGTCCGCTGTATATGATGCCCATCCGGAATTGACCCGCAATACCAGCCTCACGGATTTGGCCTATTCAGACACCACAGCATTGGATGTTACCGGTTGGGAATTCGAAGTTACCGCTAATCCCACGAAACGTATCCGTTTGCAGGCTAGTTATGCCAAGCCGGAAACCTCCATCACGGACTACTATCCGCATGCCAGAACGTATGTTGAAAACTACTTGAGTGAGTGGATTGGCTATATGGATACCGCTGATACAGCGGTTCATTCCGAAGCTATTCAAAATGCGATATCCAGCGTTCAGAACACCTTGGAGCAGGCCGTTTCTGGAGCCATTGCCACTGGCTCAGTAAAATACACAGCCAACATCTTTGCCATGTATTCCTTTATCGAGGAGGATTTCCTCTCCGGCCTCTCTATCGGTGCCGGTTTTTCCAAAACAGGACGCACATATGCCGCAACCTATGATGGTGTGGAATACTGGGGTTCTTCAACGGATTCCGCCAGTGCAACGATTGCATACGAAACGGAATTCTTCGGCAAGGCAACACGTTTGTCCATCAACGTAGATAACCTTTTCGATAATAGGGACCCTGTCATTACAAGCTATCATTGGGGATATACTGACCACGATGGTGTTCATGTTCCAGACGGTTATTACTTACCCGATCCGCGTACTATAACGTTCACCGCAACCGTTACATTCTGAATCTAGTCTTGTTGTTTGGTTGTGGCCTTCCGTGCCGTTGAGGCACGGGAGGCTGCTTCCGCAATTTTCTTTCATCCCGAAATGGATGGATAACTTTGTTTGTCCATATTTAATATGAGCCAGCCATATCGCTCTATACCGCTTTTTTCCGACCGTAATCTCTACGAACTCACCAACGCAACTCCACTGAAGCTTCAGTTTTCAGATTGCGGAGAATTGGTGGCCCAACGCTACGAGGATCTGTTGATCAATCAGGTAGTCGCAGAACCCTATACTCAGGGACTGTTTCGCCTCTATGTGCGTGAGCTTTCGGCGCACACTGTGGTCTCTGCCGATCCTCTCACCGGCGCCGGTATTCCTTTTGCCGTGCAGGAACAGAGCATTTGCTGGCATATGGTGCTCAGGGATTCTTTGGAGGTTTTTACCACAGTCAGCATTCACCCGGATGCGCCTGCCTGGATGTGGGATATTCGGGTTGTCAATCGGACCGCTGAGGCCGTGATGGTGGATACCTTGCTTGCTCAGGATCTTGGGCTGGGGGAAGATGCTTCCGTAAAAAACAACGAGGCCTATAACTCGCAATATCTGGACCTCAATCCACTGATGGATGCGCAGATGGGCTGGGTAATCGTTGCACGCCAGAATCAGTCCACCGGTTCCGGGGTCCACCCGGCATTGGCCGTCGGATGTCTGGACGAAGCCTGCGCTTACGCTACAGATGCCACTCAGTTTTTTGGATTGGACCACCGTCTGACCAACTCCGTTGCCGCACTGAAGCGGAACTCGCTTCCCTCTGAGTGCTTGCAGTACGAGTGCGCTATTGCCGGGTTGCAGAGTAAACAGAGGGAAATTCAACCGGGTGAAACGGTGTCCATACGTTACGTATCCCACTTTACCCCGAATCATCCTAAGAGAACGGACTTAACCGATTCTGCTGTGCTGCATCCATACAGGGCATGGCCCGGTTGTGCAGAAATAAAGAGCAACGATTTCTCCAATGTCGGCGCATCGCTTTTTACCACGGCTGATTATAGGAGCGGGGATGTTCCCGATACTGCCGACTGGGATAAATGGTTTCCCGGAGATAAACGTCACCGGGAATTCGATAACAAAGGGCAGTTGCTTTCATTCTTCTATGGTAAGGAGACACATGTGGTCTCCCTGCTCAAGGAAGCATCTATGTGGCGTTCCCACGGTCATATTCTCAAAAGTGGCGATACGGTGGCGCACGACCCCAACCATTTTGGCATTACAGCTTATGCCGCAGGTATTTTTGGAATCCAGGCCTATTTAGGGAATCCAAGCCTAAACCGCTTTATAGCGGCGATTCGCAATCAGTTAGGTGTCCTTCGCTATAGCGGGCAAAGAATTTTTATTAAGCTTAACGATCGTTGGGCTCAGTTGGGCATTCCATCTGTGTTCAGTATGGAACCGGATTCCATTAAATGGATTTATCGCTTGAGCGACACAGTGATTGAGGTGCAATGCCGTTGTTCGCTGCATCGTCCGGCATCCTTTTTATCCATAAATGTTTTACAGGGAGACTCCTGTGAGTTTCTCATCACGCACAATATTTGTGTCGGTTCCAGCGAAGGCTCCGAAGTGGCACACGTCGCCGTAGATGAAGCGAACGCTTGCTTTATGGTAACTGCTGCTGATGGGTGCATGTATTTTTCCATCTCTGCTCTGGACAAAGCAACCGTATACAAGCTTGGCGGGGATGAATTGATTCAGCCGGATGCGGATTGCCGCTGGTCCAGTTTTGCCGCGTTGCAAACCAAGCCGGTAAAAACCTTTGTTCTGTCCATGGCGGCCGGTTTCGATGGGAAACAATCCATTGAGCATATCCGGGAGGAGCCATACCATGAATACCTTTCGGGAAACGCAGAGCGTAAAGAAAGCGCCTGGAATACCCTTATGGTTGAAGCTTCGGCAAATGCGTCCGTTGGTTGCTTAAACGATATTCTCCCCTGGTACCACCACAATGCCGGGATTCACTTTGCAGCACCTCACGGTTTGGAACAAAGCGGAGGAGGGGCTTGGGGAGTACGCGATGTCTGTCAGGGCTCCCTTGAATGGCTTCTGTCTATCGGGCGTTTTGACGTGGCCCGCGCTGTCCTGTGCGAGGTTTTCCGTCAGCAATATGTCGAGGATGGAGAATGGCCGCAGTGGTTTATGCTGGACCCTTACCAGAACATCCGGCAAAGAGAATCGCATGGGGATGTCCTTCTGTGGCCGCTGAAAGCACTTTGCCTCTATGTCGAGCGCAGCAACGATACTGCTATACTTGATGTATGCTTACCTTATACGAATGCGCAGACGTCTAGAGAAACAGACTTTTCAGAGTCCCTGATGGAACACTGCGACCGTATCCTGAAACGTCTTCGGGAGCGTCTCTTGCCTGGTACAGCTTTGATCAACTATGGGCACGGGGACTGGGACGATACTTTACAACCTGCCGATCCGGCTTTGCGGGAAAGCATGGTGAGTGCATGGACCGTTTGTTTGGCTTATCAAACACTCCATCAGTTAACACGCGTATACACTGTCTACGGTGATACCAATAGAGTAAAGGGGGTGCACGTATTGCTGGGGAACATGCGTGCAGATTTCCGCAGGTATCTGATTGTCGACGGTGTTATTGCGGGCTTCCTTATCCGTAAGGAAGACCGGGATCAAGTGCTCCTTCATCCAGGCGATGTGTCCACAGGGATTCAGTATCGTCTGATTCCTATGACTCGTGCTGTTTTGGCAGGTTTACTGGATAAAGCAGAAGCGTCAGCTCACTTTGATCTGATTGCAAAGCATATGCTGTTTTCTGATGGAGTGCGTTTGATGAGCTCACCGGTCACCTACAGAGGAGGCGAACAGCTTTTCTTCAGGCGGGCGGAAACCGCGGCCAATGTGGGCCGGGAAATTGGCTTGATGTATGTCCATGCTCATCTGCGCTATGCCGAGGCGTTGGCCTATATGGGCGATGCTGCAGGACTTTGGAAAGCCCTTTTGCAGGTTAACCCTGCGGGGCTTGGCTCCGTTGTCTCTCAAGCTGAGACTAGGCAGTCCAATGTTTTCTTCTCCAGTTCTGATGCCGCGTTTATCAATCGCTACGAAGCCAAAGAGCGCTGGGAAGATCTCCGGGAAGGCAAGGTCCCTGTCCGCGGCGGCTGGAGGCTTTATTCCAGCGGCCCCGGGTTGTTTATCAACATCGTAAGGTCCTGCCTGTTGGGCATACGAGAATCTTTCGGATCTATTGTTTTTGATCCTGTAATTCCGCTGGAATTGGGTACGCTGACCGTAAAAACTCAACTGTGTGGTAAAGACCTAACACTTGTTTACACACCGGGAGTCTCTTCAACGGATGCCATTCAATTAACCGTGAATGGTAGCGTAGTCGAACCTGACGGATTCGAAGAAAATCCTTACCGCAGGGGAGGCCTACGCATTTCACAACACACTCTCCAGGCGTTGCTGCACAACTCCAACAATACCCTCAACATTACCTTTTAAGCTATGATCCGACTCAAATCCTGGACCGCAGGTTTTTCCTTCATCACATCTCTAACCGCCTTACTCATGGCTGTTTCTTCTTCCGCATATACCACTTCATCCGCTCCTCTTAACTATCGCAACGATACCCAAATGAATGAATTCATTGATGACCTCATGTCTCGCATGACATTGGAGGAGAAATGCGGGCAGTTGACGATGTCGGCCGGACATTGGAATAACACCGGCCCTGTGGTCAAGCAGGGAGGGCTCGATGATATTAAGGAAGGCCGTATCGGCTCCTTCCTCAGTGTTTATGGTGCCGATATGACCTATCAACTGCAGCAGGTGGCGGTCGAGAACTCCCGGTTGCATATACCTCTGCTCTTCTCCCACGACGTCATACATGGGTTTAGAACGATTTTCCCGGTTCCTATTGGCCAGGCCTCCAGTTGGGATCCAGATGCCGTGGAAGAGGCTGCGCACATCGCCGCCGTTGAGGCAACAGCCTCCGGTGTTCATTGGACTTATGCGCCAATGGTGGATATTGCCCGGGATCCGCGTTGGGGGCGCATTGTCGAAGGCTGGGGGGAAGATCCTCTCTTGTGTTCGGCTATGACGGTGGCCAGTGTTCACGGATATCAGGGCAACGATCTTTCCCGCTCCGATACACTGTTGGCCTGCGCCAAGCATTTCGTGGCCTATGGTACCATCGAAGGAGGGCGCGATTACAATTCCGGAGAGGTTACTGAGAGAACATTAAGGGAAGTTTACCTGCCATCGTTCCACGCGGCGGTGGATGCCGGAGTGGAAACCTTTATGTCCGCCTTTAATGATATAGGAGGCGTTCCTTGCCATGCCAATCCATACCTGACGCGTGGTATTCTGCGTGACGAGTGGGCCTTCCCGGGCCTTGTGGTCAGCGATTATACGGGCATTAAGGAATTGCTGAATCACGGGGTTGCCGATACCCGGGAAAAAGCCGGCATACGCGCATTGAAAGCCGGTGTAGATATCGACATGCTCAGCGACATCTACAACGAATTACCTGCGGCTGTAAAGGCCGGTGATTTGGACATTTCCTATATTGATGAGGCCGTTCGCCGAGTGCTTGTGGCCAAGTATAAGCTCGGTTTGTTTGAAGATCCCTACCGCTATTGCAGCGGGAAGAAAGAGGCACAGCAGTCGCTGACTCATGAGCATCGCGCAGCGGCCAGAGAACTTGCGGAAAAGTCTATTGTCCTTCTCAAAAACAACAACGCGTTGTTGCCCCTGTCCAAGAATATGGATTCTGTTGCGGTGATTGGGCCATTGGCTGATGAACCGCATTCATGTTTGGGTTCCTGGGCTGCGGCAGGCAAGGCCGAAGATGCGGTGACGATTCTTACCGGGTTGAAATCGCATTTACCGGATACCCAAATTACATACGTTCAAGGTTGCTCCATCGATGACGATGATACGAGTGGTTTTGCCGAGGCAACAAATGCCGCAAATCAGGCCGATGCAGTAATTCTTGTTTTGGGGGAACACAGGGATATGAGCGCTGAAGCAAAATGCCGCACCAGCATCGATTTGCCCGGTGTGCAAAACGATTTGGCCAAAGCGATTATTGCCACAGAAAAGCCGGTTGTTGTAGTCCTCATGAATGGCCGCCCCCTGAGCATTTCCTGGCTCGAAGAAAATGCACCTGCTATAGTAGAGGCATGGTATCCCGGAGTGGAAGCCGGTAATGCGGTTGCCCGCATCTTGCTTGGTGATGTCAATCCCAGTGGTAAACTTCCGGTCACTTTCCCCAGAAGCGTTGGTCAGATTCCCATCTATTACAACCATCGTAATACCGGTCGTCCCTTTGATGCTGCCGATACATATACAACCCGCTATCTGGATTCTCCCATAACTCCGCTTTACCCGTTTGGTTATGGTCTCAGCTATACCAGCTTTGCCTATGATGCGCTCAGTCTGAGCGAGGCAGAAATTAATGAAGGAGACTCTGTCGAGGTAACCGTAAATGTTACAAATGATGGAGAACGCGAGGGGTCTGAAGTTGTTCAGCTCTACATACGCGACCTTGTCGGCGATACCGCTCGCCCGGTTCGTGAATTGCGTGGATTTAAGCGCGTATTCCTTCTTCCCGGAGAAGCTCGAACGGTCCATTTTACACTGACGGAAGACGACTTTTCCTGTTACGATGCGGCTATGACATGGCGTGTGGAACCGGGGCGTTTTCAGATTTTCGTCGGCGGTAATTCAGTGGATACTCTGAGCAAAGAACTACTCATTAAGGGAAAATAAATAGTTAATGATTTTGGAACGGTTGTTATGAAGAAGAATCTATTTCATGTTGTTTTGCTCTTAGTCTTGGGAATGCCATTGTTGGCAGAGCCTGCAAAGGATGAGAAGGCCATGTTGGATACCATCGAAAAATGCACCTTTAACTGGTTTTGGGACAGTACCAACCCGGACAATGGATTGGTGCCCGATCGCACCCCGGAGAGGCCTTTTTCCAGTGTTGCCGCCGTTGGGTTTGGGCTGACTGCTGTTCCCATTGGTATTGAACGGGGGTATGTTTCTCGGAAAGAAGGAGTGGAGAGGGTGCTTACCACTCTGCGTTTTCTGAAAAACCTTCCGCAGGGAGTCGATCCGGTTGAGGATGCCGGCTACAAAGGCTTTTACTATCATTTTCTGCACATGGATTCAGGGAAACGCTACCAACAGGTGGAGCTTTCTACGATTGATACCGCATTGTGCATGATGGGCGTCTTATTCTGCCAATCCTACTTTGAGGGAACGTCTGCCGGCGAGCGTGAGATACGCAGTCTCGCAGAAGAACTCTATACCCGGGTTCAGTGGTCCTGGGCGGTTCAACGAGACGCCCTCATCAGCATGGGCTGGAAGCCGGAGCAGGGCTTTCTCGACGCCGATTATAAAGGTTACGACGAAGCCATGTTTCTTTACATCCTGGCCTTAGGTTCTCCCACCTATCCGGTAGCGGAAGCAGCCTGGAGCGATTTTCTGAAAACGAACCGGTGGGAGCGTTTCTACGGACAGGATCATATCGTTTTTGCGCCTTTGTTTGGCCATCAGTACGCCCAGTCCTGGATCGATTTCCGCGGAATACAGGATGCCTATGTTAAAGAGCTTGGCATCGACTATTTTGAAAATTCCAGACGCGCGGCTTATGCTCAGCAGGCTTATGCGATTGATAATCCGATGCAATGGAAGGAATACGGTCCGACTGTTTGGGGCCTTACAGCGTGCGACGGTCCGGAAGATGACTCCCATGAGTTTAATGGAGAATTGCGGCGCTTCTATACCTACAGAGCCCGCGGTGCCGATGCTGACTATATTTGCGACGATGGAACGATTGCCCCGACTGCGGCCGTGGCATGTCTGCCCTTTGCTCCGGAAATTGTACTGCCTGCCATTGAATATATGCTGAATCGCTTTGGCCGCTATGCCTTCAATCAGTATGGTTTTGTTGATGCCTTCAACCCCTCTTATCAGTTCGCCGGCGCTACTCCGCAAAAGGGAGAGGTTATTCCCGGTCTGGGGTGGTTCGACAGCGACCAGCTGGGAATCGATCAGGGCCCCATTCTTCTGATGTTGGAAAACTACCGCTCAGGCTTTGTCTGGGATGTCTTTAAGCGCAATCCTCATATTCAGAGAGGGCTTCGCCGTGCAGGATTTACCGGCGGCTGGCTGGACGCAGAGCTCAAACAGTAATCTCCCAAAATACGCATAATGTTTGGTAAATTTTCCAGTGCCCGTTCTACTTCGCTTGAAGATCGAATTCCCTGGCAACAGAAGCTCACCTACGGTATGGGAATGGCCATACCGGTGGTGCTGATCAACTCTGTCGCTCAGTTTTCCAACCTGATCTTTAATCTGGGACTTGGAATCAGTTTGATATGGTTGGGGGTTGCGCAAATGATTCCCCGTTTCTGGGATGCGGTTTCCGACCCGTTAATGGGGAATCTTTCCGATAATACCCGCAGTAAATGGGGCAGGAGGCGCCCCTACATCGTGGTCGGAGGTGTGCTCTCCACCATTTTCTATGTGTTGATCTGGTGGGTGCCCACTGCATGGTCAAAAGAGCAAATATTTATCTATTACATGGCCATGACTCTGTGCTTCTATACGGCCACTACCATTTTTACGATTCCTCTAACCGCACTTGGGAATGAAATGACCCGCGATTACCATGAGAAGACCAGCCTCTTTGCTTACGGCGGTTTTTTCGGGAACGTTTTCGCTATCGTGACTCCCTGGATGTACCGTTTGTCTCAGCTTTCTGTCTTTAAAAACGAAGTTGAGGGAATGCGCTGGATTGCCCTGATCATTGGCACACTGATTCTGCTCACTTCCATTCTTCCGGGCTTTCTCTGCCGCGAAAATGCCCATATAAATATACAAAAACCGGAAAAAGTTCCCTTTTGGGACAGCATGAGAAATACCGTCAAAGATAAGGTCTTTCTCAGGATTGTTGGCGTCATCTTTTTGGTGACGGCCGGGTTTAATTTTGTCGGCAATTTTACCAACTACATCGTCATCTACTATGTATATGGAGGCGATAAAACCGCCGCATCGACCATGCTTGGCTACAATGGTACGGTATGGGCTTTTACTGCGCTGCTGGCGGTCTTCCCCATGACATGGATCAGCAAGCGCCTGGGCAAAGCCAAAGGGTTGCAAATTTTTGTGACCTTAATGGTGGCGGGCAGCTTCCTTAAGATCAGGTGCTATGATCCTGCCCATCCCTGGCTTACGGTGATTCCCACGGTTTTCATTTCCGGGGGCATGTTGGCACTTTATACCATGGCTATTTCTATGGTCGGTGATGTGTGTAATCTGGATGAACTGAATACCGGTAAACGCCGTGAAGGGAGCTATTCTGCCGTTTACTACTGGTGGCTCAAAGTGGCTACTTCATCCGGTGCGGTGATTTCTGGATTATTGCTCCATTCTACAGGATTCAGCGAAAAGCTGGTCACTCAATTGCCCTCTACGCTTCTTTGGATGCGTATATGGGAAATCGGCCTGCCGGGTGTTTTAAGCCTCCTCGCGGTCCTACTCCTGCATCACTATCCGCTGACAGAAGCCCGCTCCTATGAGATTAAACAAGCCTTGGATGCCAAACAATAAAAAGCGACCTCCTTCAACAGACGGTCTTTCCACTGGTAAAACTGTGCTTGGCTGATCCGGTGATGCGCGCACAGTTGCGATAATGGGAGCTTACCGCTGAGCCCCTCCAAAACGATTTGCAGCTTCTGTTCACTGCTCCATTTGCGACGTGTCATTTGTCCTAAGTCCTATATTCGCTACCTCTTAGTTCAATATTTTCCTTAACTGGGGGCAGCATAAAGACCGTATCCCTATTAGTTGTTCACCAACTATATTCAGAGAAACAATACACTACTCTTACTTGATGATCTCTCAGGAATTGCTACTCCGTTCGCTCCGGGCAGCCATTTTTCAATTCGACTTCGTGTCCATTAGTGTGCATTCGTGGTTCACCCTCTGAGATTCTGCCCCGTATCAGTCGTCATCCTCGGCAATCCGCAGTGTAACCGTTGATCTTTTCGGGGGCGTTAGGTGTGGCAAATTCACTCGATTGGGTGGGTAGCCTTAATGCGCTTTTTTTGGTAATCTTTAGTGTGCTGCTGCAGCATGTTAAGAATTTCTACCCCGCATTTATGATGATTCCTTCCATACCCCGACTGGCTTCTTTTTTACTGCTTGGTTCTGTTTTTAGCGCGAGCTTGCAGGCCAAAACCGGTGATGCATGGCTCTTTACCTCTTTTCGCGGAGATGGTGACGGCCTGCATTTGGCCTATTCGCTCGACGGAAAAGACTGGACCGATCTTCACCAAACATACCTGCAGCCTCAGGTTGGTTCCTGCCTCATGCGCGACCCCCACATTCTCAGAGGCCCCGATGGTGTTTACCACATGGTGTGGACTTCCGGCTGGGGAGATAAAGGGATTGGTTATGCCACATCGAACGATCTGCTTCACTGGTCTGAACAGAGATACATCCCTCTAATGGAGCATCGCAACGATGCCAACACCTGTTGGGCGCCCGAGCTGTATTATCTGGAGGAAACCGGGCAGTATATGATTGTCTGGACTTCTTCCACGCTTTTGCAGGGATTTTCCGAGCCGCAACACCGTGCTTATTATGTGCTCACAAAGGACTTTAGCAGCTTCACTGAGCCGAAGATACTCTTTGATCCCGGTTTCAGCAACATAGACACCACCATGCAAAAAACCGCCGATGGTCGTTACCGCATCTTTTTTAAAGAAACGGACGATCAGCAGGCTCAGAAATGGGGGCGGATTTGCTCTGCCGTGGCCCCTAACCCCACCGGCCCATACATACTGGACCCTGTCCCCGTCCTGCAGAACATGCGTGTGGAAGGGCCTGCTCCCATGCAGTTGGGCAATGAGATGCTCATGTATGTGGATCATTATGTAGATCACAAATACAGTGTGTATTCCTCCGCAGACGGGCATCAATGGCAAGATGTTACGCCGTATACACATGTCGTCGAAGGTCAGCGTCATGGCTCGGTGGTGCAGGTTCCCGGCGACCTCGTCTCAAGTTTAAGAGAAGTCGAGCAATCTGCCCTCGAACAGGTTCCGCCTGCACTCTTAAGTGAGTTTACCGCAGACCCGTCCATCCGTGTTTTTGGAGATAAATATTACATTTATCCTACTTCCGATCGTCCAAATTGGAACACCAGCGAATTCGCTGTCTGGTCCTCTCCGAATCTTGTTGATTGGACAAAAGAGAGCGTTGCCATGGATATCAAAACCGATCTGGAGTGGGGGCACAACCGTGCCTGGGCCCCGGATTGTATCGAACGCAACGGCAAATACTATTTCTACTTTTGCACAGAGGGTGTTATTGGTGTTGCTGTGGGAGATTCTCCTGCCGGCCCGTTCAAAGATGCCCTTGGTCATCCCTTGATTGTTCGCTCCGGAAAAGTGGATATTTACCCCATCGACCCCAATGTCTTCATCGACGACGATGGTCAGGCCTATCTTTATTTTGGAAATGGGCGCTGTGCTCAGGTCTTTAAGCTGAAAGAGGATATGATTACTCTGGATGGAGACCCTGTGGACATTTTTCTTAAGGATTTTCGTGAGGGAATCTGGGTCTTTAAGCGCGATGGCAAATATTACTTCATGTGGTCCATAGATGATGCCCGCAGTCCCGATTATCGTATCGGCTGGGGCGTGGCGGATTCTCCTCTTGGGCCCGTAAGTGTATCTCAGAAAAACTTTGTGGTGCTTCGCCAGCATGGGCTTGCTCAGGGCACA
Source organism: Opitutales bacterium (assembly GCA_016932335.1). Taxonomy (GTDB): domain Bacteria; phylum Verrucomicrobiota; class Verrucomicrobiia; order Opitutales; family Oceanipulchritudinaceae; genus JAFGCZ01. The sequence continues at coordinate 49,899 of JAFGCZ010000001.1, forward strand.
GGGCATCACAGTGTAGTGAATGTTCCAGGCAGCGACCGCTGGTATGTTGTCTACCATCGGCACGCAGTGCCCGATGGCAGCGGTTTTCGGCGTCAGATCTGCATTGTCGAGATGAAGTTTGCCGAGGATGGGTCCATTCTTCCGATGGATCCTCTTACGGATCCTTTTGCCGAAAACCGGGAGGGAGAACCGCTTGAATAAAACCAATTTCTCGGATAGGTAGTTGTGTACAATAGATACTGCCCCCGATCAAGAGCAGCCTCTGCGACAAGCATTCTATGGCTTTTCCTGATCGGGGGCAGTATAATCCGTTGCCTCAATTTTGTTGTCGGCAACTCTATTTGTTATACCCTGTAAGCATTACCCCCTCGATGTTCCTATGAAGACATTTTGCCGTTTCCCTGCCACCGCCGTTCTCTGGTGTATTTCGATTTGTCTCTGGTGTATGTGTCTTAACGCCTCAGAGCAGGTTGATCCACGCTTGATTACGACTGCAGCCGAGGTCAAGGCGCTTACCTATGAGGATGCGGCAACAGGTATTCCAGTGCGTTTGTGTGGTGTCTTTATCGGTTCTGCAGATCCCCCCGAGTTGGCTTTTGTGATCCAGGATGAGACCGAAACCATTTATGTCCTCAGTTGGACAGATATGGTTGGCCAACTAAAATTGGGAGACCTTGTTGAACTCGAGGGAGAAACCCGCCCGGGGAGCTACGCGCCTGAAGTCGAGGCGAAGCAGATCAGAGTTATTGGGCAACGTCCTATCCCTGCCCCAAGGCCTGTTACCATCGACTATCTGTATTTGGGCAAAGACAGCTCGCATTGGGTTACGTTTTCAGGTGTAGTTCGTTCGGCGGAGGTGGTTCAACCCGGCGATACTCATTATTACGAGTCTCAGGTGGGCTCCGTCATCATGGAGGTTGCCTCAGGTAACTCCAGAATACCGGTGGAGGTCAAGGATCAGGTGGATCCCAATGATTATGTCGATGCCGAATTACAGATCAGCGGTATCTGTTTTGAGCGCTTTGATAACCATCGCCACTTTGTGAAACCTTTTGTGCTTATTCCCAAAGGGGTTAAACCTGTCATTAAGAAGCCTTCTCCCGAAGCCCCTTATGACGAGCCTCTGGTTTCATTTGAGGAATTGCTTACCTATCAGAATCAACCCAAATTTGGGCGTCATCGCATACGCATGCAGGGCGTTGTTCTGGACCATCAACTGGGATCTGTGCTCTGGCTGCGTGATGGGGCCCACAGCCTTAAAGTGGAGACTCGGCAAAACGAACAGCTCATTGCCGGAGATAAAATCGATGTGCTTGGCTTTCCCAAACCGGGCGAGTACAATCCTATGCTGGAGGATGCGGAATTCAGAAAGCTGGATGATTTTGAATTGCCTGTTCCTGCTCCGGTGGGCGATCTTTCCGAAGCCTTTCAAAATGATGAAAACCTCATTCAGATTAACGCCAAACTTTCCAGCATTCGCCGCTTTCCCACTCGCACAGAATTGATTCTGGACTGGAGGCACACGCCCATCCGGGCAAACCTGCACATTGCCGAAGATGTTCCGATTCCCGGCGACTGGAAGCCCGGCAGTATTGTCAGCGTCAGTGGTATTTGTGTTGTGGAATCGGATTCTACAGTGCCGCTGAGTGGATTGTGGATTCCCAAAACATTTCAACTGCTGCTTCGTTCAACCTCAGACCTGTCTATCATCAAATCGCCCTCCTGGTGGAATTGGGAGCATGTGGCCTGGCTATTATTTGGCTTTCTTATACTGGCGTTGCTGACTATTGCCACCATTGTTCAATATTCCAGATTACGTTTCCAGGAGCAGGAACGCAAAAGAGCTATCGCTGAGACGGAGTTTTCTGCCATCCTCAACGAGCGTACCCGTTTGGCCCGGGAAATCCACGACACGCTTTCTCAGAGTTTGGGAGCCATCTCTGTGCAACTGGAATTGGCCCGCATGCAGGCCAACGAAATGAGCGATCAATTGCGCGGGAACCTGGGCATGGCTCATCAACTAGCTCGTAACGCCCTCACAGAGGCCCGCAATTCTATTTGGAACATGCGTTCGCAGATCCTTGAGGAGTGCGATCTTGCCGAGGCATTAAAACGAAATATCCAGAAGCTGGTGGATGATAGCCTTGTTAAGAGCACATTTCAGGTGGATGGAGAGGTCCGCAGGCTTTCTCCTCTGGTGGAAAACAACCTGCTCAGAATTGGTCTCGAGGCGGTCGCCAATTCCATTAAACATGCGAACCCCGCTCTGATTGGGGTCAGGCTGCAGTTTGAAAAGAACAAGGTTCATCTCGCCGTAGAGGACGATGGCATTGGCTTTGTTGAAGGGGAACAGAAGAACAAAGAGCGGCGCAGCTTTGGTCTGGTGGGTATTCGGGAGAGGGCGGATTTGATCGGTGGTAAAGTTACCATCGAAAGCATCCCGGGGCAGGGCACCCGTATCGAGGTTTTCGTCTCTGCCTGATTCATCGAAATATAGGGAATAGCTTGGTTTTTCTGCATTTAAGTTTAATATAATACCAGTTGGGGATTGGTAGAACATAGAATCATGGTATCTGAAATCTCTTTTACTCAATCGAATATGAACAGCTCAGACAATGGCACAGTAATCCGCATTATGGTGGTTGATGATCATCCATCTATGCGAATGGGATTGATTGCATTGATCCAGGGGCAGAACGATATGGATGTGGTGGCCGAAGCCTCCAATGGTGAAGAAGCTGTCATCGTCTATGAAGATACACTCCCCGACGTTGTTCTTATGGATTTGCAAATGCCTGAGATGAATGGAATTGAGGCCCTTATGCTCATCCGCAAAAAATTCCCCGAGGCCAGAATCATCATTCTTTCTACTTTTGATTGGGACGAAGATATTCATCTGGCAATCCAATCCGGCGCAAAATCATATCTCCTGAAAGATGCCTCAATAGAGGAGATTGCCGGAGTTATTCGGCTTGTTTATTCAGGGGAAAGCGTGTTGCCCGATGTGGTGGCTAAGCGGCTGGAAGAATGTTCGCAGCGCAAACAGCTTTCCGAGCGCGAACGGGAAGTGCTCGAATACTTAATTAAAGGGCGCAGTAATAAGGAGATCGCAGCCAAGCTTTACATATCTGAGGAAACGGTTAAATCACACCTGAAATCTCTGTTTTTAAAACTGCAAGTGCGAGATCGAACAGAGGCGGCCATTACCGCTGTTAGGCATGGTATCGTTCACCTTGAGTAGTCTTTTTTCTGCTTTCTTTGGCTTATTCTCTTACATTTGAGCACAATGTGCTTCTACTGCAGCTCCTTTTAGGCAGCCTACAAAAAATGTAAGGAACAGCGGCAAATAATCATTAGTTGATTTATGGCGTTTATGCTTGGGCTCTTTATGTCTACATCTCGTTGAGAAGGTAGATTCGGGTAGGGTTTTATGCGTTAGGATTACGCTATAATTGATACAAGGACAAAGGGTTAAATCATTTTAACACTCAAATTCCCCCTATTAGGGGATATGTAAAGTTGCGAAAATAAGGTAAACTATAGCTCAGAAGAAAATACCCCGACTTCTTTCCTTACCCCCTTATTTCATAACCAAACTAAATGAAACCCTTACCCGGATTTCTTCTCTTTCTTTCCTGTGCCCTTTGGTCGGTGTCTTGTTCCAAGGCACCGACCCCCTCAATACCTACAGAGTCAGACAAGTCCTATCTTTTTTCCTATTTTCTGGATAATGGTGAGGACGGTTTACATCTGGCTTGGAGCAGTGACGGGATTACTTGGGATGTTTTGAACAATGGCGCTCCATTTCTCACTCCCAACGTTGGAGAGTCACGCCTGATGCGCGATCCGTGTGTCACCCAGGGTCCGGACGGAACCTTTCATATGGTTTGGACGGACAGTTGGCACTCGCAGACGATTGGCTACGCGTCGACTAAGGATTTTATCCACTGGTCTGAGCAGAAGACCATTCCGGTAATGCAACGGAAGACGGATGCCCTTAACTGCTGGGCTCCGGAAATTAACTACGATAGCGAGCTTGGCCAATTTATTATTTTTTGGGCCACAACACTTCCCGGTGAGTTTACCGAAACCTGGTTTGATGGTCAGAACGATAATAACCACCGTATCTATTATACTACGACTAAAGACTTTGAGCATTTTACTCCAACCGAAGTCTTTTTCGATCCCGGATTCAATTGCATCGACTCGACTATCCTTCGAAAGGACGGGGTATACTGCATGTTCTTTAAGGATGAGACGAATTATCCAGAGCCGATGAAAAACATCCGCCTTGCCGTAGCAAATCATTTATCTGGCCCATACTCCGTTTTGCCCGACGAGATTACACCGAAAAATTCATGGGTTGAGGGCCCTACCGCTGTAAGCATCGGAGAGTACACATACCTCTATTTCGATGTCTATATGGCCCACCACTATGCGGCCTTGCGCTCCAAAGACCTTGTTCATTGGGAAGACCTTTCCGAACAGCTTTCTATGCCAGAGGGAATCCGCCACGGCACCGTATTTTCGGTAGCGCCAGAGGTGCTGGAACGCCTGCTTAGCTTCAATAAAACCGAGAAGCAGTAACTGCACTCCTTCATTGTTCTTTAAAAAACATATTCCGAACTGTTTGTAGCATTTCAGCATTTTTGGGGGCTCAATGTAGCTCTCATTAGAGCATTCTCCGATTAACACTTAAAAATGGGATTATAATCCATGCCATTCGTATAATTTCAAAAGATTCAGTATACTTAATCTATTACTACCCAGTTCATAAACCCTACTGAACTGTTCTGTTGTTACCATCGTTATTCGAATCAATCAGTCACAATTCCTGATCGTTCGATTTTTACCTCAACGATACAATCTGATGCAAAAACCAAGTACTCACTATAAGAGCTTAAGCAGTACCCCCTTAAGTTCTGCGCCGCAACTGCGGCCTCTCACATTCTTTGCCATTGCCGGTCTCACCGCAATGTGCCCCACCACACTGTTCAGCCAAACAGACCTTGATAAGAACGAGGGCATTGACGATAATGTTATGCTGCTTGATCCTTTCGAAGTCGTATCAGACAAGGATGTCGGCTATTTGGCTACCGCATCGCTTTCAGGCTCCCGCCTGAATACTGAAATGCGCGATATTGCTGCTGCCGTTCAAGCGATCACTCCCGAGTTTATGAAAGACGTGGGAGCTACAGACCTTAAGAAACTCCTCCTCTATACTACCAGCACCGAAGTCGGAGGCCTGGACGGTAACTTCTACGGTGGAGACTCATGGGATAAGGGCTATGCCAATAAAATGCTTGTTGAGCCAAGCAAAAGTACCCGTATCCGTGGTCTGAATAATGCCGATGTTACCCGGGATTTCTTCCCGTCCGATATCCCAATTGACTGGTATAGTCTTTCCCGTGTCGATATCAGCCGCGGCCCCAATGCGGTTCTCTTTGGCTTGGGTAGCCCTGCGGGTCTCATTAACAATACGCTCAAAGTGCCCAATATGGCACAGGATACGAATACGTTTGAGTTTAAATTCGACAACTACGGCTCCAAGCGCGAAATGCTTGATGTAGACCAAACAATTATCCCGGGTGAACTGGGCATACGTGTTGTTGGTCTCTACGACGATGCAAAATTCCGACAAAATTATACATGGAATCGAGACCGTCGTATTTATGCGGCCGCACGCTATCAGCCGGATCTGGCAGAAGGCATCTTCACGCAAATTGATGTTAACGGTGAATGGGGTCAAATTAAAGGCAATCGCCCTGTCTCGACCACTCCCGCCGACTTCTTGTCAAACTGGTACGGCGCCGCCAATCGCATTACTGTCGAAAACGATGAATATTGGAGCTCCAATGGATTCGCCGACATCGAAAATGTCTATGCATCGCAGACGTTGGGTGGACAGCTCTGGGACGACCACGCCGTATCCTTCTTCAGCGATCCCAATGGTTCCTCTACGGGCGTACCAGGAGATCCTCAAGCTATGTTGGTTCGTGGCTACAGCAATGTTAACGGTGGCGGCTGGGGCAGCTGGGTTGGCTTGATTAATCCGAACTGGGAGGTCAACAACCCCAACCACGAAAAATATTCTGCTGCTTATTATGCCAATAATCCCGTCGTCAGTGAGATTATCAGCAATTATGAAGCTCAAACTGGTAAGACCTTCAGCGGGTTTGGTGCCGGCTTGTGGCCCACTCAAATGATTGTTGACGGTCCTATCGCCGAGTTGATGAAGGAGCAAAATCTCATCGGCCCCAATAAATCCGAATTCAACAATTTTGAGACCTTCAATGCTCAAATCACCCAATCCTATTGGGAAGGTCGTGTTGGTTGGAATTTTGCCTACAATAAGCAGTCCTACCGTTCCGGCTACACCAATCTGATGGAGGGCCTTTGGGGCATGAATGTTGTTTCCATCGACATAAACGAATCTTTACGTAACAGCGATGATGCCAACAACCCAAATCTGGGACGCCTTTACACCTTTGGGGAAGGCCGTGGAGCCATTTGGGAAAAGGAGAGAGAGAACTGGCGCTTTACCGGTTATCTCAACCTGAAGGCGGAAGACTTCATGAATCCAGACAGCCTGCTCACCAAGATTATCGGCGAGCATACCTTTACAGGAGTCAGGGCTTCGCAGCGCTACGAAAACTTCGATCGCAATTTCAAGCTTTACGCATGGGAGCCGGCATATATCGAAGCGCTAACCAACGGCAATTCCACCGGATATGCCACATGGAGAGCTGTGCACTATCTCAGCGACAGCATGCTGGATACCACCTCCATGGATCAGATTTCCGGTATGACGGGAATCGGTGTTGTGCAGACTCCTGAGCTTACTCAAAATGTGCTGGCATACACTAATGGTGCCTGGACTACCTCAAGCTTTGATCTGATCAGTTGGGAGAATGACATCGACAAACTATACGATGGCGCTTCTCAGGGCTACGATACAACCAAATCCAATGTCCTTGTTTGGCAGGGAAATATGTTTGATGGTGTTATCGTTCCTATCTTCGGTTGGCGCGAGGACGATTACGAGCGCTGGAATAAGCCTTCGACTCTAGTTAAAGATGGCACTTACAACTATGTTCTGCCCTACAGCAGTGATTGGAATTACGATGATGTAACTCCTATCCGCGCCAAAGAGCAGAGACGCAGCTGGAGTGTTGCTTTGCATGTTCGTGAATTGTTGCAATGGTTTGATTACGAGCTGCCCAAAGGCACCGACATCACCATCCTCTACAACAATTCCAGCAGTTTCCGTCCCTCCGATGTGGCTGTTGATGTATATGGTAACCAGGAAGCTACTCCATCCGGGGATACAGAAGACGTTAGCGTAATGGTCTCCACATTGGACAATCGCCTGTCTTTCCGCATCACCAAATACAAAACTGTGCAGAAAAACACTCCTTTTATCGGCACCAGCCCGGCCTTCAACGCCAATAAGGCTATTCTCGGCCGTGCGATGGACGGTATGATGTGGGAAATCGGTTCTTGGGCAGGCGCCAATGCCGAAGACCGTGTTCAGCCTACACCGGAATGGCTCGTCAACAAGTGGATGTTCGGCGACAATTACGATGAGTCTATTGCTAACACCCCGTTGCCCAGCAACTGGCGCGATATTCCGGACATCCTCAATCAGCCTCTGCGTATCCGAGAATCAGCTGTGCCCGGCTCTGCAAGCTATGTGGCTCAGGGAACGATTAATCCGGATACGGATCTGGTCTATGTGGCCCCCCCGCTTACCGCAGATGAAGTGGCCTATCGCACTGAATGGTTCAAGGCCAGAAGCGATGCGGAATGGTCCCGCCCTGTCGATCAGGAGTTCTGGTCTGCTATGAACTTCACCCGTAATTACAGTGCGGACTGGGGCGGTTTTTGGGAAACCACTGCTTGGGAAATTCCCCAAAGTATGAAAAGTCTCAACGACTTGGAATCGACCGGTACTGAATACGAAGTTACTGCCAATATTCTGCCCAACTGGCGCATTACGCTGAATGCATCCAGAGCCGAGGCCGTGCGTTCCAATGTGCTCAATTCATGGGATGAATACATCGAAAAGAATATCGATTTCTGGTTCGATGGAGGTTATTCCCTCAACGATGCTCCGGCGATGGATTATTGGTCCTTCCAGGGCTTCTATGATATCGTGCAGTCTCCCGGCAATACCCTTGGCCTTTCCGGCCGTCTGGGCACACAGTATGGGGCTGAAATCCTCAACGCCTACTATCAGGCCAAGGCCACTGAAAATCAGATGGTCAACGAGCTCAGAAAATGGCACTTCAACTTGGTTACAAACTATACCTTTGACAGCGGACCGCTCAAGGGGGTAGGGATTGGTGGAGCTTATCGCTGGATGGATAACTCCAATATCGGCTACTATCCGAAATACGACGCAGATGCCAACGCATGGGTCAACGATATGGATAAACCGATTCAAGGCCCGGCCGAAGACTATGTTGATTTTTGGGTGTCCTACCAGCGCGACATCACCGAGAAGATCAATTGGTCCATTCAGTTGAATGTGTATAACCTCTTCCCAGACGATAGTTTCATTCCTATCCAGGCGAATCCCGATGGTTCGATTGCTCAGGTTCGTATTCCCGGTGAAACAACTTGGTCAATTAGTAACGTTATTCGCTTCTAGAAGCGACGGGATAGCTCCCACATAAATAATGAGATTACTGACAAACAAACAGGAAGTTGGTAAGTAATACAAAATCGTCACCGATGTTTGCTTTTGCATTGAGTATCTCAAGGGGATGCACAAAGCAGCGTCGGTGACTTTTTGTGTGCTTATCTGGTACGCTGTTCGCTTTTTCTAAACCGTAATAGGTTAGGCCTTTCAAGGCATATCACTCTTTTAGGTGATAGATATAAATTAAGAAAAACGCTATACTGGAGGCGTGAAAATGGGTGTCTTTCTCGTTACCCCTTGTAAACGCTTGTGTTCGCTCCATCAGTTCTTCTGCGACTTGTTCTTTACAGTTCGTTGCGCTTTTTCATTCGGCCGAAAATGGCTTTGCAGCTTTAAATTTACTTTCATTTCCGACCCACTGAACACTCTAATCCTTCGATACCTCTACTCATGAAAAAAAAAGTTAAGATGATGATCGGGATGGCATGGATGTCGTCATGCCTCCCACTTCTGGCAAATACTCCTTTGTCCTTTGGAGAGTCCGAGAAAATTAACGACGAATGGCTTTTTATTAAGGAGGATGCTCCACAGGCAAAGTCCGCTGCTTTTAATGATCAATCCTGGCAATCAGTAGACTTACCCCACGACTGGAGCGTTAAGGGTACTTTGGACGAATCGCTGGCCAGCTGTACCGGATACCTCCCCGGAGGAATCGGATGGTACCGCAAGCATTTAAATATTCCTGCAACCGAAAAAGGCAAAAAGGTCTATTTATACTTTGAAGGCGTATACAACCGGAGCGAGGTCTACGTAAACGGCATCCTTTTGGGGAAACGCCCCAATGGCTATGTTTCTTTTTATTACGATGCCACCGACGTTGTTCAATACGGGCAGGAGAACATCATCAGCGTGCGCGTAGATCACAGTCGTTCTGCTGATTCCCGTTGGTACACCGGTTCAGGGATTTACCGTAATGTGTGGGTGGTTTATGCCAATCCCGTGCACATTGCCCCCTGGGGATTGTTCGCTTACCCGGAAGCTGTAACTGAGACCCAGGCCACTGTTTCCGTGGAGGTAGCCGTCGAAAATGATGCAGAAGAAGGACGTCGGCTTAAGGTGGTTTCCACCCTTTACGATGCCGATGGCAAGGAGGTTGCCACATCCGAAAAAGCAGTATTTGCAGAAAAAGCTCAAAGCAAAAATGCGGACATGAAACTGGCCGTGTCCCGTCCGCATCTGTGGAGCCTGGAGCATCCATACCTCTATCGGCTGAAAACCAAAATTTTGGACGAATCCGGTAACGTGTTGGACGAAACGAGTCTTTCCACCGGTATTCGCCGCTTTGATTTCGACTCCAATAAGGGGTTTGCTCTGAATGGTGAATGGATGAAATTGAAAGGTGTCTGCCTGCATCACGATGCCGGCGTTTTGGGATCGGCGGTTCCCCGTTCCGTTTGGGAAAAACGGCTGAAAACACTCAAAAGCATTGGCTGTAATGCCATCCGTACCAGCCATAATCCACAGTCTCCTGACCTTTATGAACTCTGCGATGAGCTTGGCATTCTGGTGATGGATGAAGGCTTTGATGAATGGAAACACGCCAAGAGAAAATGGTTGAAAGGATGGAACGAAGGAATCCCCGGTTATCAGGGATCTAATGATTTCTTTGATGAATGGTCCAGCCGCGATATGGCCGATATCGTGCGCCGTGATCGAAACCACACCAGTATCTTTACCTGGAGCATTGGCAATGAGGTGGATTATCCCAACGATCCATATTCTCACCCCATCCTCAATGGGGCAAAAATCAATCAGCCGATGTATGGTGGGTATAAGCCGGATCAGCCCGATGCCAACGAGTTGGGAGACATTGCCAAACGGTTGGTTCATGTCGTCAAGCAGTGGGATACTTCCCGCCCGGTAACCGCCGCCCTTGCCGGTGTGGTTATGTCCAACGAAACAGAATATCCCAAAGTTCTGGATATTGCCGGTTATAACTATACGGAGCACCAATATGCAACGGACCACGAGCGCTATCCCGAACGGGTTATTTACGGCAGCGAAAATATCCATTCCATCGATGCCTGGAAAGCGGTTAAAGACAACGAATACATCTTTGGCCAGTTTTTGTGGACGGGGATCGACTATCTGGGGGAATCCCGTGCCTGGCCGTCCCGCGGCTTCTACTCCGGGCTTTTAGATTTCGGAGGCTTTATCAAGCCTATCGGTTACTTCAGAAAAGCGCTCTGGTCCAGCGAACCCACCGCATATCTGGGATCATATCGCAAAGATAACGAAGAGAACATTTCTATGTACGCCTGGCCTGTTTGGAACTACAACTCCGGAGAGCTTATCCGTGTTGTTTGCTATACCAATGCCGCCAAAGCCCGATTACTCATCAATGGAAGCAAAGTCGGCGAAGTCAAAAAGTATGACTCTGCTACCGGAATCATTTATTGGGATATTCCCTTCCAGGCAGGAACTCTTGAAGTCGAAGCAATGGACTTCAACGGAAAAGTGATCTGTCGCGATCAAATACGGACCGCCGGAGAGGCTGAAAAACTGGTGGCAACGTCGCTTACCGGCAGTTCTTACCGCGATAAAGATGTGATCATGGTTGAAGTGCAAGTGGTCGATGACAAGGGAGTTACTGTTCTCTCGGCAGAGAATGAAGTAGTCTGCACACTGAAGGGGCCTGCTGAATTACTTGGTCTGGAAGCCAGCAACAATGCCGATATGTCTGACTATACGGACAACGTGCACCATGTATACCACGGTAGAATCCTTGCCTATGTTAAGCCTACGGCAGACACAGGAGAGATTATAGTTTCCTTCAGTTCCCAAGGCCTTACCTCTGCAAAGATAACGATTAAAGAGTGATTGCTTACTATAGATTTGGCAAGTATGTGCTGATAATTGTAAAAGAAAGTCTGTAACTTTTAGTCACTAGTTCAACTCATTACCAACGATATAATTCCTTATGAATAAAAAACTTCAATTGGCGGCGCTGGCTTTGTCGTGCACCGCATTGCTTGCCCCTGCTCAGGCCGAAACCACTATTGAAATTAAAACAGATCCTTCCGGCGCAAAAATTGAACCTGCAATTTTTGGACAGTTTGCTGAACATCTGGGCCAGTGCATCTACGGAGGTATCTGGGTCGGGGAGGATAGCTCCATCCCCAATACCCGTGGTATCCGCAACGATGTCATCGAGGCATTAAAAGAGCTTCAGGTTCCCGTTATTCGCTGGCCGGGCGGTTGCTTTGCCGATGAATATCACTGGAAAAACGGTATTGGCCCCCAGGAGTCTCGCCCAAAAATGATCAATACCAACTGGGGTGGTGTGGTTGAGGACAACAGTTTTGGTACGCACGAGTTTCTCGACCTCTGCGAGCTGGTTGGAGCCGAGCCATACATCTGTGGAAACGTCGGCAGCGGCAGTGTTCAGGAGATGGCTGAATGGGTCGAATACATGACAAGTAACGAAGATAGCCCCATGGCCAATCTGCGTCGCCAAAACGGTCGAGATCAAGCCTGGAAGATTCCATATTTCGGTGTCGGCAATGAAAGCTGGGGCTGTGGTGGGAGTATGCGTCCAGAATATTATGCCGATCTTTACCGGCGCTTCAGTACCTTTGTTAAGAACTATTCCGGCAACAGTGTTTACAAAATTGCCAGCGGTTCCAACGCCGATGATTACAATTGGACAGAGGTGCTCATGGAGCGTGCCCGCTGGCAAATGAATGGACTCTCCCTGCACTATTACACGATCCCCACGGGCGATTGGGGAAAGAAGGGCTCGGCCACCGATTTCGGTGAAGATCAATGGTTTTCCACCCTACAGCGCACCCTCTACATGGATGAGGTGATCACCGATCACAGTCAGATCATGGATGAATACGATCCTGAGAAAAGAGTCGGACTGATGATTGATGAATGGGGTATCTGGACGGATGTGGAGCCGGGAACCAATCCGGGTTTCCTCTATCAGCAGAATTCACTGCGCGATGCACTGGTTGCCGGGATCAACATCAATATCTTTATTGCCCACGCCGATCGCGTAAAGATGACGAACATTGCCCAAATGATCAATGTATTGCAGACTATGCTGCTGACCAAAGACGATCAAATGGTGAAAACACCAACGTTCTATGCCTTCAAAATGCTCAACGTGCATCAGGGGGCAACGGAGCTGAATATTGAGGTGGACACCGACGACTACAGCTTCAACGGAGAGTCAATCCCCGCAGTGACTGCTGCCGCCAGCAGAAATGTCCAGGGACAAATCAACATCAGCCTTTGTAACCTGAACCCCAACGAGGCACAGGACGTCACCATCTCGCTTCCGCAAACACCTGCGGGCAACATACGCGGAACCATCCTTACTTCGGATGAGATTACGGCCCACAATACTTTTGAGAATCCCGATAAGGTAAAACCGGAAGTCTTCAATGGAGCCTCAGTTCAAGGCAACACCGTTACAGTTAAGCTGCCGGCCAAATCCCTGGTGGTTCTTTCTTTGCCATAAGTTTGGTTACAGAATCGGTAGAAGCCCCTCTTCTGGAGGGGCTTTTTTCTGAAAACTGTTTTGTACCACACAGATTTGTTCCTGTGTCTTCGGCTTCTTCTACTCACCGCTCACTCCATTACCCACCCTCATGAATACAAAATTGTTCCAAACCTTTGTATCTTCACTTTTGCTGATATCTTCAGCACTCTCCGCCGCATCTGTTACCGGGCTTGATTGTAACGGTCATTTAATTAGCACGATTAGCGCTGAAAACGACGATTTCACTTATGCACGACTAAACGGCGGTATTCAGTTTCGGACCAACGGTATTACCAAAAATATTATTTTTTATGGACCTAGAACCGTAAGAGTAAATGCCAATCTTGGTGTCAACTATTGGTCCGCACCAAGCCTTGTAGTCATTAGCCAACCCTGTCCGGTTGATTTTAACCTGTCGGAAACAAGTAATACGCTTCTCCTTAAAAGCGCTGAACTTATTCTGGAAATAAACAAACGAACCGGTGCGGTGTCTTTTTTTGATTCTATGGGAAATCTCTATACGCAGGAGCGAAAGGATATCCCTCAATCCATCCGTCCGCACAAGGACCCTCAATCCCAAACCTATGAAGTCGAGAATACGTTTACGCTGAAAAAAGATGAGGCTCTTTATGGATTCGGTTTTCTCGCGGAAAATGAGTCCAATCGCCGCGGAAAAGAGCTGCTTTTGATTCAGACCAACATGGGGATTGTCATACCGGTTATGATGTCATCTGAGAACTATGGGATTCTTTGGGATACTTATTCGGTGATGAAGTTTAAAGACGATGCTCAAGGCGCTACTCTATGGGCTGAAAATGCACCTGGAGGCGTCGATTATTACTTCATGGCCGGAGACTGTTTGGACGATGTTGTTGCAGACTATCGCCGATTGACGGGTAAAGCGCCCATGTACCCCAAACAGGCCTTTGGACTTTTTATGAGCAAAGAGCGTTACAAAGATCAACAAAGGCTTGTTGAAGTGGCTGAAACGTTTCGCAAAGAGCAATTTCCTCTGGATTACATTGTGCAGGATTGGCAATACTGGGGGTCCGATCAAGACGGAACCTGGAGTGGTATGATCTGGAATCCGGAGCGTTATCCCGACGCCGAAGCAATGACGCGTAGAATCCATGATTTGAACATGAAACTGATGATCTCAATTTGGCCATCCGTTGGAAACGACACCGAGTTGGCTAAAGAGTTGGATACATATGGTTTGCGCTTTAAGCCTCTGCACTGGATCTCGAAAAAGGCCCGTGTTTACGATGCTTTCAGTAAGAAAGGAAGGGAGATTTATTTTAAGTACATCAAAGAGGGATTATTGGATAAAGGTGTGGATGCGCTTTGGATGGATGGAACTGAAGTTGAGGTAACCACAGCCTGTTGGGGGGCCGAAGAGGTGGCTCGCGATATCAAATCACTCGGCATGAATGCCATGGGCGATTTTTCCAGATACCTAAACCCGTATTCTTTAATGACCACCCAAGGGACTTATGATGGGCAAAGGGCTACCGGCAACAAACGAGTCTTTACGTTAACTCGCTCTGCATGGGCCGGTGCTCAACGCACTGCAGCGGCATCCTGGTCGGGTGACATTTACGCCAACTGGAACTCGTTTCAACAACAAGTAGCCGATGGCATAAATGTAACGGTTACTGGGAATCCCTATTGGACTCAGGATTCTGGTGGTTTTTTTGTTTCCGAGTTTCCTGGAGGCGAAGCCAACCCGGCTTACAGAGAGTTGTTTGCCCGTTGGTTTCAGTTTAGTGCATTCAATCCAATTATGCGTATTCATGGAACAAGTATAGAGCGGGAACCTTATATTTTTATAGAAATGGATCCTCCCGTATATGCCTCTCTACTGGATACGGTGCATTTGCGCTATCAATTGTTGCCCTATATTTATAGTCTTAGTTGGCAGGTTACGCAAAATGATTACACATTAATGCGCCCTCTGGTTATGGATTTTTCTGAGGATAAAGCTGTTTTCCAAATAAATGATGCGTTTATGTTTGGGGGTTCGCTTCTGATACATCCGGTAACACGCCCTATGTTCCATCTCTCAAATCCACCGGCGGCAACAATTCCTTCGCCCCATCTTATCACTACCGATGGGAAGCCGGGGCTATCTGGACAGTATTTTTCCGGTGAGAACTTTGAGAAACCCATGGATAAAACTGTAGACTTGACGATTGATCACACTTGGCCCGGTCCGCCTTTGGCAGATCCGCCCGGAAGTCTTGATGGGTGTTATAACTTTTCGGCAAAGTGGCAAGGCTACTTGATTGCTGAAGAAGAAGGTACGTATGAAATTGGCCTGGAAGGAGACGATGGTTTTCGCTTATTCCTCAATGGTGAACTTGTCGTCGACGATTGGAATTACGGAGGTAAGCGTTACCGCTTTGCCCAGCGTGCATTCCAAAAAGGAGAGAAAATCCCCGTAAAAATAGAATTTTTTCAGGGAGGTAATGAGCGTTGTTTGCGTCTGGCATGGCGCACTCCCAGAGATCTTGAACAATTGAAACAAGCCAGTGCCGATTTGGATCTAAGGATTTCCACTTATCTTCCGAAAGGAACTGATTGGTATGATTTCTGGAACAATACATTCTATATTGGTGGGCAGAGCGTGGAAACAGAACCTCCGTTGAATATAATTCCTCTTTACGTACGTGCTGGATCCATTCTTCCAATGGGACCAGTCCTTCAATATGCAACCGAGCAACCGGATGCTCCTTATGAAATCCGAGTCTATCCGGGAGCCGATGCATCGTTTACGCTCTATGAAGACGATAACGAAACCTATAACTATGAAAAAGGAGAATACGCGACTTACGATTTAGTATGGGACGATTCTTCCAAAACGCTGAGCATTGGTCCGCGTCAAGGTCGTTTTCCGGGGCTGATCAAGGAACGCACATTAAATATAATCCTTATAGAGCCTGGTGCGCCTGGAGGGTTGAAAACGCATTCTCCTCGTGAGGTATCAATTCTTTATGATGGAAGCCCTCAAATTATACGCTTTGAATAAATAGCAGTCGTATTCTTTTATTGAACCACAAAAAAGGAAGCCGTTAAGGCTTCCTTTTTAGGTTCAAAGTGAGGTGAGCATTAGGCCTTGCCGAACTGTGGAGCAAGTTCTGCAACATCTGCGGCAAATTGCAGCACATCCTCCTCGGTGGTGTCCCAGGAGCACATCAGACGAGCTCCGCCGGCGGCAATGAAGTCATAGAAACGCCAACCGCGTTCAAACAGGGCTTCCACCAGTTGCTGATGCATTTTGGCAAACACGCTGTTAACCTGCCGGGGGTAGGCAATCTCCACCGCCTCAATCTCCCGCAGCTTGCTCTCCAGTAGTGCAGCACGTTCATTGGCGGTTTGCGCATTCTTCAGCCAGGCTCCGGTTTTCAGCATACCCAGCCAGGGCGCGGCCAGAAAACGCATTTTACTGGCCAGTTGGCCGGCCTGCTTGCAGCGATAATCAAACTCGCGGGCCAATTCCGTGTTGAAGAAGACAATAGCTTCACCAACCGCCAAGCCATTTTTGGTTCCTCCAAAGCAAAGCACATCCACTCCCGCTTTCCAGGTGATGTCTTTGGGGGCACATTTCAACGCAGCAATAGCATTGGCAAAACGGGCTCCATCCATGTGCACCTTCAGCCCCAAACCGTGGGTCAGAGCCCCCAGTTCGCGAATTTCTTCCACGCTGTAAATAGTGCCAACTTCTGTGGCTTGAGTCAGGCTCAGCACGCGTGGTTTGGGATAGTGGATATCGTTGCGGCGGTGTACCATGTGCTCGATTTGAGCAGGGTCTACTTTGCCGTTTTCCCCGCCCACGGTGAGCAGCTTGGTGCCTCCCGAGAAGAATTCGATGGCACCGCACTCGTCCGTTTCAATATGGGCCAGATCGTGGCAAATAATGCTGTGATAACTCCGGCACATAGATGCCAACGACAGGGAATTGGAAGCTGTTCCGTTGAACGTGAAGAAAACCTCACAGTCCGTTTCGAACAGCTCGCGAATCATGTTACAGGCTTTTTCGGTGTAGGTATCGGCTCCATAAGCCGGTACATGCACTTCATTTGCCGACTGCATGGCTTGCCATGCCTCCGGGCAAATACCTGCGTAATTGTCGCTGGCGAAGGTACGTTTTTGGTATTGCATGATGTTGGAATGCTGCACGGGACTTCTCCCGTGGTATTTTGATGAAGAGTTTCTCTATAC
This sequence comes from Opitutales bacterium, assembly GCA_016932335.1. GTDB lineage: Bacteria > Verrucomicrobiota > Verrucomicrobiia > Opitutales > Oceanipulchritudinaceae > JAFGCZ01. The sequence continues at coordinate 67,313 of JAFGCZ010000001.1, forward strand.
AGAATTTATCAGAAGAATCTATGCCCAAATGCGGTTTATGTCTGTAAATGCAGCACTTTTTGCGCGAATGGCAAAAAAAGAGCGACTCCTTTCAGAGTCGCTCTTTGCTAAAATAGGGTGCAGCACTTACTTTGTTTCTTTGGCGTCCTCTGCAGCTTTGATTACTTTCTGCATGATATCCCGGGGCATCTCTTCGTAATGGCTGAACGATTCCGAGTGCATGCCGCGCCCGCCTGTCAACGAGCGTAGAGTAGTGCTGTAGCGATAAAGTTCCATCTGAGGAACCTGGGCATTGATTGCCTGAAAAGTCCCTTCGGTGTCCATCCCGGATATCTTGCCTCGTCGGCTGGAAATATCCCCGATGACATCTCCCATAAACTCATCCGGCACTTTTACCGTAATATTGTAGATTGGCTCCAACATTACCGGCTTGGCCGCCATAAAGGCTTCTTTGAAGGCGGCTTTCCCTGCTATTTGGAAAGCCACATCCTTGGAGTCAACCGGGTGCATTTTTCCATCGTAAAAGTCAATTTTGATATCAGTTACTTTGTAGCCTGCTAAAATACCTTCTTCACAGGCGCTGTTGACCCCCTTCTCCACACTGGGCACAAATACTCGGTCAACATTTTGCCCGACAAGGCTTTCGGTAAATTCCACGCCGCTGTCGCGTTCTTTGGGCTCAATGCGCATCCATACCTCGGCAAATTGGCCGGCGCCACCGGATTGTTTCTTATGACGGTATTTACTTTCGCCTTTGCTGCGGATGGTTTCTCGGAAGGGGATGCGGGGTTCCATTAGCTCAATATCCGCACCAAAACGCCGTTTCAGACGGCTGATGATTACCTCCAGGTGTAGCTCTCCCTGCCCTCCGATAATTGTCTGATGGATTTCCGGATCGTTGCGGTAGATAAAGGTTGGGTCCTCTTCGTGCAAGGTGCTTAAGCCTTCGCCCACTTTTTCTTCATCACCCTTATTTTTAATACGTATAGCGGCGTGAATATTGGGTGTCGGGTATATCACTTTGGGGAGTGTCAGCGCCAGTGCCGGATTGCACAGTGTGTTTCCGGTATGGGTATCTTTCAACTTAACGGTAACACCTATATCGCCTGCGCCGAGGCGATCTACGGCCATTCGCTCGTGACCCTGCATGGCAAACACCGGCCCCACTTTTTCGTTGAGCTTGCGGTCCGAATTATAAAGCTCTGTTCCCGGTTGAATTGAACCGCTATAGAGCCGGAAGAACGACAACTCGCCGACATGAGGCTCACTGATGGTCTTCCATACATAAAAACATGGCTTGTCAGAATCCAGTTTTACCTCGCAGTCAGTGCCCGAAGCGTCTACGGCCTCCACTATTTTGCGGTCAACCGGGCTGGACCCGTATTTGGCGATGATATCCAGCAGGCGGGCAATACCCACGCATTTGGTGGCGCTGGTGGTAAATACTGGAATAAAGGTCTCTGCCTGAATCGCTGCGTGCAGACCGTCGCGCAGGTCATCCTCGCTTAAGCCGTCGTTCTCAAAAAACTTCTCCATGAGGGATTCATCGCCTTCTGCTACATACTCAATGATCTGTTGGTGCAGCTCGCGCGCTTTATCCTTCCATTCTCCTTCGGCCGGTTTTTCGTCGAACTTACCGCTGCCGTCCTGCGCATACGTGGAGACGGACAGCCGCATGGCATCCAGCACCTGATTGAATTGAGGCCCTGGGTTAACCGGTACGTTCATGGGTTGAATGTTGTTCCCGAAATGGCTGCGCAATTCCGCGATCAATTCGTCGAAATTGCGGGCATGTTCTTTATCCAGCCCATTGATGACGATAAACTTGGGGATTTTGTAGCGTGTGGCATATTCCCAGACTTGGTGTGTGCCCAATTCCACGCCACTGGCGGCGTTAATGACGACCAGTGCAAAATCACCGACACGTAACGCGCCCAGGCCTTCACTGATGAAGTCGAGGTAACCCGGGGTGTCGATGATGTTACATTTTTTATCCAGCCATTCGGTGTGCATAAGCGATGCATGCACAGATATCTGCCGCTCCTTTTCACTCGCGTGGTAATCGCTTACAGTGGACCCCTCTGCTATATTTCCCAAACGATTTATTTTTCCACTGGTCAGCAGCATCGCTTCACAGAGCATTGTTTTGCCGCTGGCTTGGTGGCCTACTATAGCAAAGTTCCTGATATCGGCAGGTTCATATGACTTCATAAGGTGGGGTATCCTTGAGGTTATTAGGGTTAGTGGTGTCGCGAAAAAGAACAAATGCCATCGTCTGATAGCGTTCGCTCATCATGTTCGATTTTCCCGTGCCTGTCAATAAACCTGAACCGTTTTCAGTGTCCGATACGAAATAAACGTTAGGCCTTTTCTGCTCTGGCCACTGCGTAGCGCAGAATCATGGCAGAAACAGCTTCCACTCTAACCGGTTTCGTCAGGTAATCATCCATTCCGGCCTGCAGGCACTTCATGCGATCGCCTTCCATGGCATGTGCTGTCATGGCGATAATCGGCGTATGCCCGCTGCTTTCCTCCTGGCGAATCTTTTGCGTTGCCTCGTAGCCGTCGAGTACCGGCATCTGGCAATCCATAAAAACAATGTCGTAGGTGTTTTTTCTGACTTCGGCCACCGCTTCGCTGCCGTTGCTGGCTTTGTCTACTTCGCAGCCAAGGCGTTCCAGCAGGAGGGTTGCGACCTTCATATTCACCCGGTTGTCTTCCACCAGCAAAATCCTCAGTCCTTTGGGAATGCACTGGGGGCTTTCTTCATCGCTTGCCCCTCCAGATGGTTGGCCGCCGATAAGCTCCGTGTGCAGTTCTTTTTCCAGAACTGATTCAATGACTTCACTTTCCTTGGGCTTATTGCCTGGTGTTGAGGTATTCAGCAGCTTATTGATGGTTTCCAGCAGTTGGTGCTCACGTATAGGCCGATTAACGGAAATATCGAAGCCCAGCTTTTTTAATTGATAACCGCCAAGGTGCTTGCTGATGGGGCAGAGGAGCAGTTTCTTAAAGGGGTCGCCGGCATTCAAGCGCTCCAGTAGATTGATTTCATGGCGTACGGCCTCATCTGTGTTGTCTGAGATGAAGAGGGTGTAAGGTTCTCCCATTTCGCTGGCATGAACCACTTCCTGCTGTGCCTGCTGGAAATCCATAACTGAAGTGGTTGGAATGTTTTGCCCTTTCATATAATCCTTGAGCACATTTTCGCTGGCTTTCTCATTGAGTAAAAGCAACAGTTTGATGTCACTTGGATCTATTTGAGGTGCATCTCCCCTCAGCTCCTCCAGACGTGTCAGTGGCAGAATCACAGTAAAAGTAGAGCCCTTTCCGGGTTCGCTGATCACAAAGATGTCTCCCCCCATCATCTGTGCCAGTCGCTTGCAAATGGTTAATCCCAATCCTGTTCCCTGGTAGCGGCGGCTGCTTGATGCATCTGCCTGAGAGAATTTATCGAAGATGCTTTCCTGCGCGTCCAGAGGAATCCCTACGCCGGTGTCGTTTACGGATATTTCTATCCAATCATCCTTCCCTAGGCTATCTCTTCCGGGGATCTCTTTTAATTGGATTTCCACCAATACGCGACCCTCTTCTGTGAATTTTACAGCATTGCCGACAAGGTTCAGGAGAATCTGTTCCACGCGCAACGGATCTCCCTCAAAACGACGGGGTGTTCCTTGGTGATAGTGGGTCACAACCTCTATGTTTTTACTGGCCGAATGAAAGGACATTACTTGAGCCGTCTCTTCCATAATGCGCTGAAGATTAAAGGATTTTCGTTCCAGAAATTGAGTTCCCGATTCGATTTTCGCAAGGTCCAGCACATCGTTGATGATGCGCAGCAACGTTTCGGAGGACCGGTAAACGGTTCTTGCATAATCGCGCTGTTCCGGGCTCATGCGCGTGCTCAGCAGCAGTTCAGTCATACCCATGATGCCATTCATCGGAGTGCGGATTTCATGGCTCATATTGGCCAGAAACTGACTTTTTGCCTGATTGGCGCTCTCTGCATCCTGCTTGGCTTTGGCCAATTCTTTTTCTGCTTTGCGACGCCTGATTATATTGATGGAGAGGACGACAATGATAACCAGAAGACCCCCGACAATAATGCAGACCGTCATTAGATATTCGCTCCTGAGGACATAGGTTCCCTCAGCTTTTCCAGATATGATGGCCTCCTCGGGAAGACGGGTGGAGGATATCCCGAAGCGATTCAATTCTTCTGCATTCAGTATCAGTCGATGAGTTCCCCTGATGTGTTCCACGGGCTTTCCAGCCCATTGTTTCTCCAGTAATGCAACAGCCTCTATTCCACATGCCCGCATATCCTCTACGTAGCCTCCTAATACACCGTGTGGCAGATCGCTTTTGCGAAAGGTTAGTATGGGATGCTGTGGAAGGTAGCTGCGGATGGTTTCTATGCTCAGTTGATTTCCTCGCCTGTCGGCTATAGGACTGAGCAGAAGCACTGTTCCAGGATCTTTTTTCTGTGCTATTTGCGCAAAAACAACCTCGGATGGAAGTGCCGATGGCGGATCTATTGCTATTCCCGTGGTTCTGCTGATACCTTCCAGCGCTTCTGTACCTTGTTTCAGGAAAAAATCGTTGGAGGGGGTTCCAATGCAGGTGGCGTGTTTTCCCGACGGATAAATTCTCTGAATGAGTTGGAACGTTTTTTCAAGCGGTTGGCTGAGTATGATTCCAGAATAGTCAGTGCCGTATTCTTTGGCCAGATTATCGCCTATTCTCGTAAAAACAATGGTCAGATTGCTTTCCTTTTGCAGATGTGCCGCGATTTCCAACGCATCTGCTCCTGAAGCGATTAAACCACGATATGCTTTTTCTCTCAATGCCTTATGTATCAACTGTTCCTGATCGTCTTCGTTCAGACTGCGATTCAAGTGAATTACCGTCAGCTCCAAATCTTGCTGCGATTGAGTAATTCCCGATTGAATTCCCTCGATCAGCGCTTGCTGTTCTCCGGGGGCTTCATCACTGCATAAAATCATCAATGATTCGGCTTGTACGTATGTGCTTATGCAAGAAATCAGTGCCCCTGTAATGAAAAAAAAGGTGCGTAATGTTGTCATAGACAGATCTTTAAAGGGAAAACTCATCGTGAGGGATCGGGGATGTACAACCTCTCTCAAAACTGTTTATTTAGAGCGTTTTGGCAATTCTAAACGAATAGCATAAGGAGATTTGCTTATTTTGTTTGTTAATTATTACGGATGTGCGTTCATCCCATACACCTCGTTTACTGCATCGTTCAATGTGTAAAAAAAATTGCCTAACACTCCATATATCTGCTATACTTTCTTATATCTACTCTTTCATGCATGCAATTGGAATTCTTCACTCTTGAATCGTTATTTCGAAATAGTGTTGACCGCTTTTTTGACAAACCGGCCGTGTCCCTTGTGGATGGAACTCCTCTGACCTATGGGGCACTCAATCGAGCAGTCCAGCAGAGAGCTTGTCGGCTTTACTCGCTCGGTGTCAGGGAGGGGGATCATGTGGCCCTTATTGGCAGCAGTTCTCCAGACTGGGTGATCTCTTATTTCGGGATCATTTGTGTAGGTGCTGTTGTTGTTCCCATCCTACCGGATTTTACCGGAGAAGCGGTTAACAACATTTTAGAGCATTCGGAATCCCGGGTGTTGATTTCCGATGAAAAGCTTTTTCAAAAACTTGATCATGCCTCGATGCCCGATCTTCTTGCTGTTGTCAGCCTGACCGGAGATTATCTGGTTGCGCCAGCCGCTTTGCCGGGAAATCTGGAACATTACCCCCGTCCCCGCCTTTCCGAAAGTGATCTGGCAGCCATCGTCTATACTTCGGGGACGACTGGTTTGTCAAAAGGCGTAATGCTGACGCACCGCAATATCGTATCTAATGCCTTGGCAGGGAATTCTATTGTCCAGGTCGAATCTTCCGATGTATTCCTTTCTATTTTGCCTCTGGCGCATACCTACGAATGTACTTTCGGTATGATCTTTGCCCTGCACAACGGCGCCTCTATCTATTATTTGGGGCGTCGTCCAACCGCGAGCATTCTGCTTCCAGCGTTGGCAAAAATCCGGCCCACATATATGCTTTCGGTTCCTCTGGTGATTGAAAAAATCTTCAAATTGCAGATCCAGCCCAAACTGGAGGCGCACGCCGCAACGCGTTTTCTTATGAAACTGCCTCCTTTGCGTGTGCTGTTGCACCGGATGGCCGGCAAAAAGCTATATGGTGTTTTCGGTGGCAAACTAAAATTTTTCGGAATCGGAGGCGCTCCTCTGGCTCCTGATGTGGAGCGTTTTCTCCGTGACGCCCGTTTTCCGTATGCCATTGGTTATGGCTTAACAGAGACATCACCGCTGATTGCCGGTTGTTGCCCGCGTCTAACTCGATATCGATCAACAGGGCCGGCCATTGAGGGGGTGGAGGTTAAAATAGATAACTCTGTTCCCGGGCTCTCTCATGGAGAGATTTGGGTCAAGGGACCCAATGTTATGCGTGGCTATTTCAAGAACAAAGAAGCTACCGACAACGTTTTTACAGAAGATGGCTGGTTCCGCACCGGAGATTTGGGCGAGTTTTCCGCCTGTGGCTACCTCTACATTAAGGGGCGCCTGAAAAATATGCTTTTGGGGCCCAGTGGAGAGAATATTTATCCAGAGGAAATTGAAGCCTTGCTGGCTCGATTCCCTTCTGTTCTTGAAAGCGTAGTCGTGCAAAATCTAGGCAAGCTGGTGGCCCGAGTCCACCTGAACCGGGATGAGCTCCTGCGTCGTTATCAGTTGCTCAAAGAAAAAGAAAAAGCCTTTGAGGATTATGTTCAGGAGCATCTGGAAGACATTCGCAGAAAAGCCAATCAAAGCTTGGCAACCTTTTCCCGGTTGCAATTGATTATTGAGCAAATGGAACCTTTTGAGAAAACCCCGACAAACAAAATAAAGCGGTTTATCTATGCTTCTGCATGATTTTTGAGTAATATAATAGACTTGTTTTCAGAAGATTACAATTGACGAAAAAGAACTGCGGAGGCATATATTTCTGCGGTGTCGGCGCATCTTCCGGCATTTTTTTGGAGGATTCTATCCTCTCTGTTTTCCAGACTGCCTTAAAGAATGAATATTGCGATTATAGATGATTCCTCCTTTTCGCGTCGCCAGTTACGGCGCGTTCTTCTTGAAGCTTTTCCCCAGGCCGTTTTTATTGAATTCTCTTCAGGAAATGAAGCCATCGAAAAGCTTCCTCAGGCAAAGGTTGATCTGATTACACTGGATTTGGTTATGCCACCCCCCGGAGGAATGGAGGTATTAGAGGAACTTCGTTCCAAGGGTGTAGCTACTCCCATTTTTATCGTTTCCGCAGATATTCAGGAGAGTACTCAACATCGCTGTTTTGAATTAGGCTGTAGCGGCTTTCTTGAGAAACCGCTTACCGCATCGAAACTTCATGTTCTGAAAGACGCACTTGCTTGATGGACGAGCTGGCACAACTCTTTTCGGATGCGGCAAAAGATGCCTTTCTGGAGATTTCCAACATAGGTATTGGCAGAGCTGCCGCAACAATGTCCGATTTAGTAGGGCGCCGCGTCAATATTGCTGTTCCCGAGTTGAGCTTTCATCATATTGGTGAGTGTTGCCCTTTTAAAGGGTTTGCTGACTGCGCCACCGTCCAGGTTCGGCAAAGTTTCTATGGAGAGCTGTCCGGTGAGGCTATTTTGGCCTTGAGTAAACAGGGCGCAATTTGCCTTGCACGCTTGTTGCTGGATGAAGTCGATATGGAGGATGCCTTCGGCGACAACGAACAGGGTGCGATTCTTGAAACAGGAAACATCATGATCGGCGGATTGGTCGGCAAGCTGTCCAACACGCTGTCGCTTTCACTCAGTTATGAGATTCCAGAAATTCACCTGAAGGGGGATAGTGCAATTTCTTCCGATAAATTGCCTGTGAAAACGTGTATGGTGGTGATTCAGGCAAGACTCACAGTCGACAATGAGGATGTCACTAGTTATCTTGTGCTCCTGCTAACCGTAGAGAATTTTAAAACCCTTATCTCCAGGCTTAATTCAATCCTTTAATGAGTTCTCCTTGCCAGCCCGAATCTGAAGCAATCCTTTCAACATTGCCTTACGGTTATCTATTGCTCGATTCTGAGAATTCTATTCTGGTCTGGAACCCCTGGCTGGAAAAACACACTGGGATCGCTAAGGAAAATGCCGTGGGAAAGGCTCTGACAGAGGTTATCCAAATTCAGCCTTCCAAATTAAATTTCCTTAAGCTGGCCCGTGAGCAAAATCGGCCCTACATCCTTTCGGCAAAGCTGCATGGCGCATTCCTGCAAATCCCCCTCAAGGAAACCAATATCAGCGGCTTTTCTTTTATGCAGCAGGAAACACACATCCTGCCACTCCAGGGTGGAAGTGGTTCCATTGGTATCTGTATCCGTGATGTGACCGCTACGAGTGTGGGAGAAAAACGTGTAAAATCCCTTAAAAAGGCGCTCGATCAGGCGATTGAGGCTGCAGAGAGTGCCAACCGGGCCAAAAGCGATTTTCTGGCCATGATCAGCCACGATATCCGCACCCCAATGAATGGTGTTCTCGGTTTCACTGAGTTGATGTTGGCATCCTCTCTGGATAATGAGCAGGAGGAATACCTGCTGTCCATCAAGTCCAGCGCTAAAATGCTGATTACCTTACTTAATGACATCCTTGATTTTAGTAAAATGGAGGCCGGAAAAATGCAGATTCTGGTCAGACCTTTTAAGCCGGCAGATATTATTCGCGAAAGCATACAACTGCTTCGTCTCGATGCTCAGGATAAGGCTGTCGAATTACTCACGCGTATAGAACCCGATGTTCCTGAAATCGTTCTAGGAGATCCCGTAAGGTTCCAGCAGGTGGTTATTAATCTGGTCAGCAATTCTGTTAAATTTACAGAAAGAGGATCGGTTACCGTTTCCATGTCTTGTAAGCCTGTAGATGCCTCAGGTTGTTCCATACACGTTTCTGTTAAGGATACTGGCATTGGAATGCGCTCGGATGCGATTCAAAGCCTGTTCAATCCTTACGTTCGTCTGGATGATGTTGTTACCCGAAGAAAGGCGGGAACGGGGCTTGGTCTGGTTATCTCAAGACGCCTCTGTCAGGCAATGGGTGGAGATATTTCTGTTTCCAGTGAATATGGGAAAGGCTCGGAGTTTAATTTTAATATACTGGCTCACTATACAGAAGACCAGCGCGTTGTTGAGCCTGCGGCAGATCAGGATTTGGCCCTCCATATTGCTCCGGATTTGCGCATTGCTCTTGTTGACGACAGCCCCACCAATCGAAAACTATCCCGTCTTCTGTTGCGTAAGTTAGGACTGGAGATCACCGCATTGGAATCGGCTTCAGCTCTTTTTGAGCTGCTCCGCAAAGAGACGTTTGACCTTGTTTTTATGGATGTTCAAATGCCCGATATTGACGGGTTGGAGGCAACTCAGAAAATTCGCAGTGGAGAAGCAGGCGCTCTCAATGCCAATGTCCGTATTTGTGCCTTGACCGCTTTGGCCATGACCGATGACCGCGATCACTGTATGGAGGCAGGGATGAATGATTACCTCGCCAAACCCCTTAATATTGGTGAGCTGCGTAAACTGTTGGCAACCGTATCACCTTCAGGTCGTTGAGGCATCCTTCTCGGTTACAACTTTAGGGAAGCTGATTCGGAATGTGGCGCCTTCACCGGGGTTACTGATGCAGCCGACACGACCGTTCATGGATTCTGTCAGTCGTTTGACAATGGCCAACCCCAGCCCGGTGGAACTCTCGCCTCCAGTCGGCTGTGCGGAAAGTCGGGAGAATTTCTCGAAGAGCAAATGGCGTTCTTCGGTTTTTATACCGGGGCCTTCGTCTTTAACATCACAGACCACTCGATTGCGGCGTTCGTAAACCTGGACGTAGATGTTGCTCTTGTAGGGGGAGTATTTTACTGCATTGCCGATCAGATTATCAATAATCTGCTTAATTAGGTTTGAGTCTCCCATGCAGGTCAGACTCTCTTCACTTTTGGAGAGATGCAGTTTGATTTCTTTGCGGGCGGCTCGTTCAAAGTTTTGCTGGCTCACTTCTTTGGCCAACTCATAGAGATTGCAGGGGGTTTTCTGTACCGACATGCGACCTTCATCCATACGGTTCAAATCCAGAAGGTTGCGGATAATCTCATACATAACTGCCGCGCAGTCATTGATTTCATGTGCATGCTTGGAGATTTCATCGGTGCTGAGTGTGTCTATATCCTTATAAATTATTTGCGCTAGATTTACTACGGCAGAAAGTGGATTTTTTAAGTCGTGCGAGGCAATGCCTAGGATTTCATCTTTCTCCAAATTGGCCTGTTGTAGTTGTGTATTTATACGGTTCAACTGCTCAATAGTATGGGCCAGCTGATCGTTTCTATCGCTCAGTTCTGAGGTTTTCAGTTCGATAATCTCCTGCAAATCATCGCTCCTTCGAGCAATGATAGCCATTCTCTGCTGGATGATGATGCCGATCATCAATAGAAAAAGAAGGATATAAAGTGCGTATGCGGTGTACGACCGAAACCATGGAGGGGCTATCGTAACAGTGTAGCGCAAAATCTGAGATTCTTTCTCTGTCAGATTTTTGGCCATGACTTCAAACGTATAGGTCCCTTTGCTCAAATTGCTATAACGCTTACTGGTACTGTTGCTCCAGGAGGACCATTTGTTGCTTTGCCCGATCAGGCGAGTTCGATATTCATTGCGATCAGCTCGAATCAGATTGTTCAATCGGTAATGAAACCTCAGGTTTCTATTGGAGTAGGGGAGTTTTATGGCCGAATCGCTTACCGGAGGAAGCAAAATCTCATCATGATCATCGGCATAGGCTTCTCCTGATACTATTTCCAGATCTAGTGGGAATGGAATGTTTGTTTGTTTCAGGTCATAGCTGAGGATGCCTGTATGGGTTCCAAAAATTATCAAATCATCATCATTTCTGTAGACGGATGTAAACTCGATCGGGAGAGCTGTTTCCATTCCTGCATTGAACCAGACGATGTTCCCGCCCGTCGCTTTTTGGATACATCCAACATGCTGCTGCGTTTGGATCCACCAATTACCTCTGTTATCGGGTTCTACTCGGTCAATTTTCTCAACCGAAAATGGGAACAGCTCTTCCATCGCTTTTTCCCTTTGGAGCTGCTCGTTTATCCACGTAAACAACCCGCTCTTACTTATAAAGAAAAGCTTGTTGTCGATCAGGATTGGGTAAACCCAACAATCGAAAAAACTGACAGTTTCATGAATTTTTATCTGTGTTGACCCATCGGCAAAATGTCCGACAAAAATGCCCTTGTTGAAAGATGGTCCGAGCCAAATCGAGTCCTCGCCAGTTTCGACAATATAACGGTATCGACTGGGGGGGAGCTCCGAATAGAGTGACTGACACCACTGTTCGTCTATGTGGTCAAAGGCCATAATTCGGTCTTCGGAAATTGCGTAAAAGCGGTTGGGATGGAGTCTGGAGGCTTGCAGGCGTTCTGTCTGTGTGTCTGTTTCGATTACGATTTCATTGCTTCCATTTCTCGCAATTAACTGTGTGTCCTTTGCGGCAATCAACCAGTCTCCAACTTGGGCCAAACACCCGTTTTCGGAGCCTAATGCTTCTTCTTTATGGAAGGGGTCCGTTGGCTTTTTTGAGAAGATGCCCTGGTTGGTCCCCGCATAGAGTGTGTCCTCATAAAAAAGCACAGAGTTAACTTTTCCAGAAAGCCCTTCCAGCTCATTCATCTGAGTCAGAGAACTGTTCAATTGTAGGCGGTAAATACTTTCTTCTGTGGAAATCCAAAGGCCATCCTGTCGGTCCGTCATCAAATTGGTTATGTTTTCAGTTGGTTCGGAAAATCTGAAGTGCTTAATAGGGTTCCCAAAGAAGTCATAAACGAGAAATGAGTTGGGCTTCAGTAGCAGTGCTATTTTATCTCCCACAATACAGGCATTCTTGATTTTCGTTTCAGAAGCCAAAGGGAGCCTTTCAGGGATGATCTCTGTCAACTTCGCTCCATCAAAAAAAACAAAATGTCCTTTGGAAGTGATCATTAGACCTTGTCCGTCACTCAGACTAAAACATTTTAGCATTTTCTGCAGGACTGTTTTCTTACTTTTGTTGATCTCAATAAACGTTGAATTTTTTGGATCAAATTGAATGAGCCCGTTTATTGAATCCACGGCATAAAAGCAGCCCTGAGCAAAGAATCCCCCCTCTATTTCCCCATGAGTTCCGTATACTTTTTTTCCGCTACCGTTTGCATAGTAGTAAAGCTCTCTTTTGCTTTGTAAAAAAAAATAATCGTCTTTTCCCGGCTGTAGGTGAATGCTTACAGGTGTTTCCGGAAGGGCATCTTGAAAGAATGCTCCTAGGTGTTTGATTGCTCCGTTTTTCTCGATTTTTAATATATCGCCAGCTATGGCAGCATAAAGATCGCCGTTGGGGGCCTCCTGGATGGCATAAAGAGTAGCTTCGCTCCCCGTATCAGTGAATTCTGCAGATGTTCCGTCAAATGCTCCCAGTGCGGATCCGCTGATATATCGAATGCAGCCTTCTTTGTTCTGGAGCCATGCCTGGTCGCTCCAGTAAGGCATGGTGGTTTTCAGCTCATATTTCTGCCACAGAGGATGCCCCCTGTGTTGTGGTTCCTTGTTTTCTCCGTTGGCTGTTGCAGAAAAGAGAATTAACAGAAGATAAATCATCAGCCGAATTGGCGCGCAGATTCGTATCATGTGGGCTAGTATCATTCGGGGTATTGGCAGAAGAAGTCGAATTGTTTCTAACAGGTTGCCTCTTCGATGGAAAGCCAAAATCATTCCCTTCGGGAACGTCCTTGCTTTTTAAAACGCTTTCTTCATGGTCGTGCCTTATGTCTAATTTACTTTGGGTAGATCTGGAAATGACGGGGTTGAATGTCGCCTGTGAGCGCATCTTGGAAGCTGCGGTGATCGTCACCGATTCCGAATTTAATCCGCTGGAAACATTCTCGTCGGCAGTGTGGCAACCTCAAAGCCTTTTGGATCAGATGGACGAATGGAATAAAACACATCATGCCGCCTCCGGCTTGCTCGATCGGGTTCCTTTGGGTATCACTGAGCCCGAGTTGGATGCTGCCATTGCAGCGATTATACAACGCAACTTTCCCGAGGAGCGTCCTGTGCTTTGTGGAAATTCCATTCATCAGGACCGAAAGTTTATAGATGCCTATCTCACGGAGACGGCATCCGCTCTGCATTACCGCATGCTCGATGTAAGCAGTTTCAAGATTGTCTTTCAGCAGCTGCATGGGGTTGTATATCCCAAGTCGCAAAAGCACGAAGCGCTGGAGGATATACTCGAGTCCATTGCAGAACTGCGTTTTTATATGCAGGCCGTTGATTTTAGCCGTTTTCCTGAATCACCAGTAGAGTAACCGTTTTGGTTTTGCGGGGAGCTTGCCACACCAGTAAGCCATCAGTAGACCACCGAAGAGCATTCCTCCAAGGTGGGCAAAATGGGCGATGCCGCTGCCGGGGTGAGTCAATCCAGAGAAAATCTCCAGACAGCCGTAGCCGATTACAAAGTAGCGGGCTTCTATTCCCATTGGGATGAAGAATAAATAGATATGTGCGCGTGGGAAGATGACGCCAAATGCCAGTAGCAGCCCGAATAAGCCTCCGGATGCACCGACCGTTGGGTAGGGCATGCCTCCGCTTTTTACGGACCAGCTGCTTACCAGTAGCTGTACGATCCCGGCTCCTATGATACAAACAAGGAAATAAATTACGAAACGTTGCGTTCCCAGAAACTCTTCCAGCACTTTGCCGAACATCCAGAGGCCGAACAGGTTGAAGAAAATATGGGAAAAATTTGCGTGGAGGAATCCATAAGTCAGCAACTGCCAGGGCATAAAGTGGGATACTCCGAACATCGCCTCGTAGGGGAGCTGCAGTGTTTGATCCCAAATGGGCCAAAGCGCCAGTAAGCGCCTCATCTCTTCGGAAAAAAGCCCTGTTGACTGCCCGATAAAGAGGGCAATGTTAGCGATCAGGAAGAAGCGCACTCCCGGTGGGACTGCCTGTGCATAAGTGGGTCGCATCTCTCTGTAGGCTGCCATAGGTGCGTCAATAAATACGTTTCCGTTTGTTTTTGCAACCACAAGCGGAAAGAAGGATTGGCATTTGTCGCAGGGACTTTACTATTCAGCTACTTTATGAGTGATTCCGCACGGTATGCTTTGGAAGAGCAAATTCATGCCTTTTTGGCCTATTGCCAACTGGAAAAAGGGCTGTCTCAGGCTACGGTTGTCAGCTATGAGCAGGATCTGCTGCAGTTGGCGCGCTACCTCTCCGGTGAATTGCATTTGTCAGACTGGTCGGCAATGTCGCGGGAACATTTAAGCCTTTGGGTGGCTGAGGTCAGTGCAGAGGATTATGCGCTGAGATCTATCGCGCACAAGATAACCGCCATGCGGGTGTTTATGCGCTACCTGCTCTCCGAGAAATTGATTTCCAAAGATCCTACCGAGCTCCTTGAGTCTCCCAAATTGACGAAGAAGCTTCCGATAACCTTGAATCAGAAAGAGGTCGCCCGCCTGCTTAATACTCCCTCGCGGGAGACGGAAGCGGGGCTTCGTGACCGGGCCATTCTGGAGCTCTTTTACAGCTCCGGTTTGCGTGTTTCCGAGTTGTGCAATTTGCAGATAGAGTGTCTGGATCTTGATAATGGATTTGTGCGGGTAACCGGAGGTAAGGGGGCCAAAGAGCGCATCGTACCTCTGGGATCTAAGGCGATTGAAGCCATCAACAGCTATTTAGTCAGAGCGCGGCCGACATTTGTGCGTCCACACACGGGCGGGCATCTATTCCTTAGTGTTAGGGGGAGGCCGCTTGCCCGGCAGACCGTCTGGCAGTGGATAAAGGATTACGCAAAATCTGCCGGAATTACCAAGTCTGCCAAACCGCACGCCTTACGCCACAGTTTTGCTACGCACCTGTTGGCAAATGGTGCTGATTTGAGGGCCATTCAAGAGATGCTGGGGCATGCCGACATTACCACTACGGAAATCTACACTACGGTCGAAGAGGAACGCAAAGTGGCAGATCACGCCCGCTTTCATCCGCGCGGGCATCTCTAATCCTGTTTCTCCCAGCCAACCAGAAATTCTGTATTCCCGTCCGTTCCTTTGATGGGGCTTTCTATGCGGCCGATTTCTTTAGAGCCGCTCAATTCTTCGGATGCAAAGGCAATGATCTCCTGTAATACACGCTGGTGTACTTCCGGATCGCGAATAACCCCGTGCCCTTTATCGACCTCTTCCTTTCCGGCTTCAAATTGTGGTTTGACCAAAGAAATCATTCTGCCTCCGGGCCTTAACAGTGGCCATACGGCCGGAAGTACCCGTTTAAGGGAAATGAAGGACAGATCCATTACAATGATGTCGTAATCCGGGCGAGGGAGTTGCTCTGCAGTCAGGTAACGGGCATTGATTTTCTCCAGATTGGTCACTCTGGGGTCCTGCAGTAATTTATTGTGCAGTTGGGCGCGGCCGACATCCACGCAAACCACATCGCTTGCTCCGTGCTGCAGCATGCAGTCCGTAAAACCACCTGTGGATGCGCCTACATCCAGCCCGTGCTTATCGGTCAGATCCATGGGATACCTGCTGAGGAATCCCAGCAGCTTTTCTCCGCCGCGGCTGACGAAGCGTGGGGGCTGCAGCAGTTCCAGTTCTATGTCTTCGGGGTAGGTTTTACCCGGTTTATCCAGTACCTGAGTCCCGCTGCGAACTTTCCCCGAGAGGATGAAGGCCTTGGCCTGGGCTCGGCTTTCTGCTAGCCCGCGATCGGTCAACAGTTCATCCAATCTCTGCTTCTTTGCTTTCTTTGCGTCGCTCATGGGGGCCACCTTAGGTCTCGGTGGTCTTGGAGGCGATTCAAAAAAAATACCGTACAATCAGTGGATACGGGAAATTACTCCCATTTGTGGCGATTTGTTTCCGGAGAATGTGAATAAGTTCTGTTTTGTCACGTAAGTTTCCAAATAAGAGGAACTAACGATCTAAAAAAATCGTTTTTTAAAAACAAATTACTTGCCATGTGGGGGCAAATGTCATGAAATGGGGAGAAATGGGGCAATGGCCATAAGTCTTCATGAATCTCCTGCAAACATCACAGCACTACGTTGATAGCTTCCACCATAAGTTGGATGGGCGCTTCCGTGTGGCTATTCCAGCCCAATGGAGGGTTTCCGGAGATGAGGAGAACTACTACTGGGCATGGCCTCATCCGGAAGGTTGCATTGCTGTTTTTCCTCCCGAAATGCAGCAGGAGTTTCTCGAAAAGGCCCGTGCGATTAAGCAAAGCGATATTCGCGGGCAACGTATGCTTCGTCAGTTCTTCGGTAATGCCAGTAAGTTTGGCTGTGATAAACAGGGGCGTATTCTGCTTCCCGAAAACCTTCGTAGCCATTCTGCGATTCTTAAGGATGTTGTTTTTGTCGGGCTTGGTCGGAACTTTCAGATTTGGTCGGAGGAACGTTGGACTCCGCCGGAGTCGGAAGATTTCGATTTACTCGAAACAATGGCTGAATTGGACTTTTAACCCCGCGTGCTCATGAGCTTGATTACCAATACAGTAGAGCAAGTCATGCAGGAATCTCTCCTGAGATTCTTCCCGTGCGCATACCTTCGGAGGCAGTTCTGATCGATGGAAGGCCATATATCAGTTCTTCTGCGTGAGGTTATGGATGCGTTTCGGGTGCTTCCCGCGGAATCCCCGGCACTTATTCTGGACGCGACCTTCGGAGGGGGAGGGCATACCGAATCCCTGCTTCAGTTGCGCGACAATCTTCAGGTGGTTGCTCTGGACTGCGATGCCGATGCCGCAGCGCGTGCTGCAGTGTTGCAGCAACGCTATCCCCAGCGTCTCCATTTTCACGGAATCAATTTTGCGGAAATCGACAGCCTGGGTTACGAAGGTCTTTCCGGTGCTTTGTTCGATTTGGGGCTTTCTTCCTTCCAGTTTGATACAGCAGAACGCGGTTTCTCTTTCCGTATGTCGGCACCGAACGATATGCGCTTGAACCGTCGCGAAGGTCTGACTGCGGCTGAATTTCTGGAAACGGCATCCCGCGATGAGTTGGTTGAGGCCGTTCGCAATTATGGGGAAGAACCCCGCTGGCGTGCGGTCGTCGATGCCATCATCGACGCCCGTGGCACAGGTGCTCTTTTAGATACGACATCGTTTGCGGATCTCGTCGCCAGAACGGCGGCGAGTCCCCGCAAGTGGCAGGGGCCGAAAATTCACCCGGCTACAAGAACTTTTCAGGGGATTCGCATCGCCGTTAACCGGGAATTGGAAGTCATCGAAAAGGGCCTTCCCGCTGCCTTCGAAAAGCTCGCCCCCGGAGGTATCCTTGCCGTTATCAGCTTTCACTCTCTCGAAGATCGCATTGTTAAACGCTTTTTCCGCCGCATGGCCGGTCGCCCGGAACATGGCCGCGATCATCGCTCGCAAATGGAACGCACGGTCCGTGCCAAACTGCTCTCTGGAAAGCCCATAACTCCTGCAGAGGACGAGCTTTCCATGAATCCGCGTTCCCGATCCGCAAAACTGAGAATTCTTCAAAAACTGATTTAGACATGAGCCCGCTCAACAAAACCCACACACATTACCTCCATCAGATCGTTGGACTGCTCGCCATCATCATCGTGGTTGCCGCCGGTGGCGGGTTGACTCAAGTCTGGTTGCGCCAATGCATCAGCGCCAGTGCTGAACGCATCCGCCAATACGAAGGAGACCTCGCAGAATACGAACGCCGTATTCAGTACTACGATACTCAGATCGCCAAAATTCATAATCCAGAAACCCTCAAAACGTATGCGGCCAATCTTGGATTGGGCCTGCGTGCTCCGGAAACCCGCCAGATGGTGGTGCTCCGCGATCCCGGTACGAACCGTTTTTCCATGCAGGAGCCGGACACCGCAATCGCTGAGGTTAAGGATCCTTTTAAGGTCACTTTTGACCTGGCCCTCATCGATGCTTCCCAGCCTCAACAGTAAACTCGATGTCGAAAACGTTTATAGCAGATTGGCGCTTCTTTCTTTTGACCATAGCCATTGTTCTCGGCTTTGGTGGGATTCTTGCGCGCCTCAGCTATTTACATGTTATTCAAGCGGATGAGCTCTCAAGTATTGCCGAAGCACGCCGCCAGCGAGCAGAAATCCGCTATGCCCGCAGAGGTAATATCCTCGACTCTCGGGGCAATATCCTTGCCGCAACCCGTCCGGTTATTGAACTGGGGGTAGATCCTGTATCCATTAAACCGGAGGATTATGAGAAGATTCCTCGGTTGGCCCGCCTTTTAGACTTGCCCGAGGAAACTATCAGCAATGCTTTCTCCAAAACATTTCGCATGAATTCCAATGGTGAAAAACGCCCGGTGCGTTGGATCCGTTTAAAGGAAGCCATCAGCGACAGTCAGTACGATCAGATCAAGGCTCTGCGGATTAAAGGCATTTACGGTAACCGCTCGTTTGAGCGTGTCTATCCAGGTGGCCTTCTGGCCTCCCATGTCCTTGGATTTATCAACAAGGAAAACGTGGCGGTTACTGGAGTGGAACGCTTCATGGACTTTTACCTGAGAGGGCAGGATGGTTATCTTGAGACCGAGATCGATGGCTTGCGCCGCGAGCTGGCTCAATACCGCAGCAGAGAAATTGATGCCCGCAACGGCCTTAACGTTCGCTTGACTCTGGATTCTGTGGTTCAGGACATCGTGGAGACTGAGGTGCGTCGCCTCGTCGATGAATATCACCCGGATGGCATCAGCATCATTATCAGTCGCCCCCAAAGTGGCGATATTCTGGCCCTGGCAAATTATCCGTCTTTTGATCCAAATAAATTCTGGGACTTTGATGTCGACAGCATGCGCAACCGTGCGGTTACCGATGTTTATGAGCCCGGCTCCACTTTTAAAATTGTTCCGGCCAGTGCAGCACTGAATGAGGGATTGGTTCACCCCGAGACTCAGATCAACTGTGGTGTCAGTTCAGTGCAATACAACGGGCGCATTGTTCGCCTTCCCGCAGACGATCATCAACTCGGATCGGTTTCTGTTTCCGAGGTGGTTTCCCACTCCAGCAACAGGGGTGCCGCTCAATTGGGCATGATTGTCGGTGATGACGCCTTTTATAACTATTGCCGGCTCTTTGGCTTTGGTGAAAAATCTGGCTATGGTCCTGGCGGTGAAGTTTCCGGTATCCTTCAACCCGTAAAAAATTGGGATGGATTGACTATTTCCCGCATGCCCATGGGGCACGCCATTGCCGTAACACCGATGCAGGTGCACATGGCTATGAGTACGATTGCCAACGGTGGTGTGCTCATGAAACCCAGAATCATCACTCAGGTGGAAGATTCCAACGGGCAGGTTATCAGCGATTTTGAGGTAGATCCACGCCGTCGTGTCGTTTCGCAGGAAACCGCCAACGAAGTAGCAAGAATGCTCAGTGAAGTGGTTTCCGATGGAACGGCACGTTCGGCTGCTATTCCCGGGTTCAGTGTTGCCGGTAAAACCGGTACCGCCCAGAAAATCATCAACGGCCACTACTCACACCGTGAACACGTAGCTTCTTTTTCAGGATTTTTTCCCGCCGACAACCCTCAGGTTGTCATCACCGTTGTCGTGGACAATGCGCATCGCCCCAATGGAGGCATTGCCTATGGCGGCACTATTTCTGCCCCTGCTTTCCGCAATATTGGTCAGCAGCTGGTTCAATATTATGTAATGAGCCCATCAGCTCAAGCGCCATCGGCCAGCACCGTTGCCGTAAGATGAATCCTTCCACGTTATTCCCACATTCCCGACTGCAGACAGAACGCTTTTCTACAGGGCGTTCCAGTGCGGTGGCTTCCGCATATTCCTTCCTTCTTCAGCAGACATCACGCCGACTCAGTATGAGCACTTCTCTTAAAACCCTTTTTGCCGGTATTCCGCTTCTTCGTTCCACGGGAAATCTGAATGCACCGGTTACTTCTATCTGCACCGACAGCCGTCGTGTTGCTCCGGGTTCTGTTTTTTTTGCCCTCAAGGGAAACAGAGTGAACGGCAATGATTATATCGACGAAGCTGTTATCCGCGGCGCCATCGCCGTTGTATCAGAAGACGATGGAGGCGTTCCGCCACGCGCCGCATATTTGCGCGTAACAGATGCCAGAGAGACGCTTGCCCTGGTGGCATGCCGCTTTTATGGAAATCCTCAAGCAGATTTAAACTTGATTGGGGTTACTGGAACCAATGGGAAAACCACGGTCACTACCTTGTTGAAGTTTCTCCTGTCGGAGGAATCGACTCCGGTCGGTTTGCTGGGTACGGTTGCTTACGAGGTAGGCAAGCGCACGCTCCCGGCCAGCCGTACCACGCCTGATGCGGTGGACTTGCATGCCATGCTCGCTCAGATGAAGGATGCCTCCTGCAAAACCGCCGTTATGGAAGTGTCCAGCCACGGGATTGATCAACACCGTGTCGCCGGTTTGGAATTTGATGTGGTCGCCTTTCTCAACTTGACTCAAGATCACATCGATTACCACCGCACGATGGATGATTACTATTCCGTCAAGCGCAGACTCTTTACCGGCGAAACAGGATCCCTGCCCGAGCATGCCGTAATCAATTTGGACGATGTCTACGGACATCGTTTGCTGGGAGAATTGCCCGGAGATATTAGCCCGGTTACCTTTGGGGTTCATCCGGATGCGGCCTACCGTGCCGAAGAGATTACCCTTTTGCCGACAGGCAGCCGTTTTACTCTGGTTTATCCCGGTGGGCGTATGGAAGTCATTAGCCCTTTGCTGGGTGCCTATAACGTCAGCAATGTATTGGCCGCTTTGGCTATTGCCGGCTGTCAGGGGAGAAACGTTTCTGCTTTGGTGCAGAAACTGATGCGTTTTGCCGGGGTTCCCGGGCGTATGGAAAAAGTCAGTGTCGGGCAATCTTTCAACGTACTGGTTGATTATGCCCATACAGACGATGCCCTGAAAAATGCCTTGCTCATGCTTCGGGATATTACTCCGGGGCGCCTTTTGGTTGTCTTTGGCTGTGGTGGAAACCGCGATCGCGGTAAGCGCCCGCTGATGACCCGCGCGGTAACGGAACTCTGTGACCACGCCTGGGCAACTGCCGATAATCCAAGAGGTGAGAGCGTGGATGCTATTTTTACCGATATGAAAACCGGTGTTAGCAACCCCGAGCGTATCACCTTCACCGAAGATCGCCGCTGGGCCATTCACCTGGCCTTGGAGGAAGCCCGGGAAGGCGATGCCGTACTGATTGCCGGTAAGGGGCATGAAACCTATCAGGAGTTTGCCGACACCGTAATCCCTTTTGACGACCGACAGGTCGCCCGTGAATTGCTCAACTTAAAACTGAACCCGCAGAACTGAACTGAACTCGCGCAAGCACAACCCTGCGTTTACCCCGGAAAATCTCAGTGATTGGAGTCAAGGCCAATGGCTGGGCCGGCTTCCTGCGTCTATCAGCGGATTTGTTCACGATTCCCGCAAGGTTGCCGCCGGAGACTGTTTTGTGGCGCTGACCTCGGAACGCGACGGTCACGATTTTCTTTCAGCGGCTAAAGCGGCTGGCGCTTCCTGCGCATTGGTCTCGCGCCATTGTCCGGAGATCGACTTTCCACAGCTTTTGGTTTCCGATACCCTGAAGGGGTTGCAGCAGATTGCGAAAGCTTACCGGAAGCTTTTTCGGGGAAAACTGATCGCCATTACCGGTAGCTGTGGCAAAACCTCAACTAAAGATTTGTTGGCCGGTTTGTTGGGCGATTCGCATGTGCATAAAACGCAGGGAAATCTCAACAACCACATCGGTGTTCCATTGAGCATTCTTTCTCTGGATCTGCAGCAGCACCATTTCTCAGTCCTTGAGGCAGGCATTAACCACCCCGGAGAGATGCAGGTGCTGGCAGATATAATTTGCCCGGACAGTGCGGTGGTCACCAATGTGGCATCTGCCCATTTAGAAGGGCTTGGCTCTGAGGAAACCGTTGCCGGAGAAAAAGCAAAACTGCTCGAAGCCGTCGCAGGTTCCGGTCGCTGCTATTTTCATGCGGATTGCCTCCGGTATAAGCCTTTTGAGCGCCTTGCCCTCAGGTCAACGGTCATCACGCAGCAGACGGGTAAGCATGCGCCTGACTCTTTCTACGAAACTATAGAATATCGAAACGAATCGTTACGTGTTAGTTCGAACACGGGTCGCCGGATCGCTCTCCGGCGGCCTGTGGGTCCATTTTCCTATTTCCACATCCGCTCACTTTCTGAAGGTATGCTGATGAACGTAGCGTTGGCAGTGGCCATTGCTCAGGATTGCGGCGTGTCTGATTCCGATATCCAGCTGCGGCTGTTGCGTTGGATTCCGGGAAATTTGCGTGGTACGGTGATTTCTGAGGGCAGCACTCGCTACTACGTGGATTGCTACAATGCTAACCCTGTGTCCATGGCGGATACCATAGAGTATTTTGCCAGCGAGTTTTCCGAAACTCCCTGCGTTTATGTACTGGCGGGAATGAGAGAGCTTGGAGTGCACTCTGCTGAGTTACATCGGCAGGTTGGTCACAAAATGCGCTTGCGCCCTGAGGACCGCGTTTACCTTTTGGGAAATGATGCCGAAGCCTTTGCTCAGGGTATTATTGAAGCCGGTAATTCCTCTGGCGCTGTGCACCTCTGCGAATCGCTGGAACAACTCCGGGAGGCCTTGGTCCCTCTTAAATCCAAACCTCTTTCCATTCTTTTAAAAGGCAGCCGTTCCTATGCTCTGGAGCAGTTGCTGCCTTCCACGTCCCTATCCTCAACTGTACAACACGCATGTTAAGCTTCCTTGCAGATTACGAATCAGTCTTCAGCTTTCTGCGCCTTTTCCGCTATATCACATTCCGTAGCGCTATGGCCGCGTTGACTGCTTTGTCTCTGGGCTTCTTTTTAGGCCCCATTATTATTGCCAAATTACGCTCTTTCAAAGCAGCTCAAGCTTTCAGAGATGCTTCAGAAGTTGGCAAACTGGCGGACTTGCACTCATCCAAAGTGGGCACCCCCACAATGGGAGGCTTTATTATCTTTTTCTCGGTAACGGTCTCGGTTCTCCTGTGGGCCAGACCCAATGTTTACGTGATTACTGCATTGGTGGTTTACTCCGGCCTGACTTTTATTGGCTTTTTGGATGATTTTCTGAAAATTACCCGTAAGAAAAGCGGTGGCCTGAAGGGACGCTATAAACTGATTGGTCAGGCTCTGGTAACACTCGCGGCCATGTCATTGCTCTTGGCGGGCGATTCCAGTGCCCCGTTGATGAGAGAACTCTGGATCCCTTTCCGCTCCGACCCTCTCATTCCCCTCATGCCTGTGGTGATTATGGCTATTTTTCTCTTTTTTGTTCTCGCAGGATCTAGCAACGCTATCAATATTACCGATGGAGTGGATGGACTGGCAGTGGGTTGTACCATTACGGTAGCCCTTGTCTACGGAATCATGTCCTATTCAGCCGGCAACTCGATCATTTCTGATTACCTCCTTATCCGTTATATTCCCGGAGTGGGGGAGCTTGCCGTTGTCTGTGCCTGCCTCGTGGCCGGCGGTTTGGCTTTTCTCTGGTACAATGCCCATCCGGCCTCTGTCTTTATGGGCGACACCGGATCTCTGGCTCTCGGCGGCATTGTCGGCATTATCGCTTTTATGGTGCACCAACCCTTTACCCTGATTATTGTTGGTGGTATCTTTGTAATTGAGATTGCCTCCGTCATGTTGCAGGTGGCATCTTTTAAATCCCGCGGAAAACGCATCTTCCGCATGGCCCCCATCCATCATCACTTTGAACTGAAAGGATGGGCGGAAACTCAGGTGGTTATTCGCTTTTGGATCCTCTCCCTTATTTTTGCCATCATCGGCCTTGCTACCCTCAAAATTCGATGAAACGCTCGGACCTCCCATCATATATGCTTGATCTGCTCAGCAAGCCTGTGGCCGTTTTCGGTTACGGTGTCAGCGGGCAGGCTGTGATTTCTCTGCTCGAACGCTTGGAGTGCCAGTGGGTTTGCTATGATGAGCGAGAAGGAGAACAGTCCACGCGGTCTTTCCCCGAGGTGGATGCCGCCAAGCACAATCTGGTTATTTACAGCCCGGGGTTTGATCCCCGCCACCGGTGGTTTGATGTGGCCCGAGGGAACGGTTGCACCGTAATGGCTGAAATGGAGTTTTCCGCGCGCCTCTGGCAGGGGCCTGTTATCGCGATTACCGGCACCAATGGCAAAACAACCATTTGTGATTTTCTGGCCTATGCCCTCAAGCGTTCCGGGCGCAACACCATCGCCGTCGGCAACATCGGCTATCCTTTGTCCAAAGCAGTAGGGCTTCCCGAGTATGATTCGGTAACCGCCGTGGCCGAAGTCAGCTCCTTTCAGGCGGAAGGATTGGATCATTTTCGTGCCGATGCCCTCATCTGGAGCAATTTCAGCGAGGACCACCTGGACCGTTATAAATCCATGGAGGAGTATTTTGCTGCCAAATGGCGCCTTGTTGAGCGCTTGCGTAAGCCCAATCTGGTAGTTGGGGAAAGTGTGGCCCTCTGGGCGGAAACCTTTGGTTATAAACTTCCCGAGTTTGCCCAGGTTATTTCTCCAGATTCTTTCAATCAGTGGGCGATGCCGCACGAGAGTGCCTTTCAGGCAAAACGCCAGGCTTATAACCTTTTGTTGATTCGACGCTTCTGGGAGCAGGAGAGCCTGCCGCAAACACTCTTACAGAGTGCGGCAGAGTCTTTCTCTCCCCGGGAGCACCGTTTACGGCTCATTTCCCGGGTTTCGGATATTGCCTTCTGGAACGATTCCAAAGCCACCAATTTTGACTCTACCATCGGCGCTCTGGAGAACTTTGATGCTCAGGTGCTCTGGATTGGTGGTGGTAAAGACAGGGGAGGGGATATTGGCGTTTTTGCCGAGCAAATCGCCCCGAAAATCCGCTATGCTTTTCTCATTGGAGAAACTGCACCCAAGATGGTGGAATTCCTTGAAACATTCAACGTTCCCTGCTTCTGTTGCGTTTCGCTTGCAGAAGCTGTGGAAATGGCTCTTCAGAAAGCCCTGCCCGGAGAGAATGTGCTCTTCAGTCCCGGGTTTTCGAGCCAGGACTCTTTCCTCAGTTATGTGGAGCGAGGCACCGTTTTTGAGAACGCTGTCAACTCCTTGAAAATTTCCTATTCAAAAAATCTCTGAACAACCAACAGCCACACAAATGAAAATCCTTCGCGTATTTGGTCTAGTATTAGGCATTCATGTCGCAGCAATGGTTGTATTGCTGCTCCAACCGGGCTGCCAGTCCGCTCGAACCGAGCCTTCACCGGCTTCCACTGTATCCGTCGCTCCGATGGGAGATTCTGCCGGAGAGTTTGCTCCTCCAACGGCTCCTCCTCCCGGACGTTATGCTCCGATTCGCCCGGAAACAGATGATCTTTCTTCCGATATGGGCAACGATCCCTTCAATGCGGATCTCTCCCTGCTCGAACCGCTTAACGAAACCACACAAAGCACCTACAAAGTACAGCGCGGAGACAACCTTTCCAAGATTGCCCGCAGCAACGGTGTTTCGCTGGAAGCGCTGCTCGGCGCCAATGGTCTTTCCAAGACTTCCACCATTTATGTGGGCCAGGAGTTGATTATCCCGGCATCCTCCGGTGTGTCTGTTACCACCACGGACCTCAATGCTCCCGTTTCCTCAACCTATAAGGTGCAGCGTGGGGATACGCTTGGCGGTATTGCCCGCAAATACGGCATCAAAGTTAAGGACCTCAAGGCTATGAACGGTCTGACCAAGGACACCATCTTTGTGGGTCAGACGCTGCAGGTGCCTGAAGCCGGTTCCATTTCTTCTGCTCCGGTCAAAACATCAGCTCCTTCTGCTACGGTTACTTCCAATGGTTCCACCTACAAGGTGCAGCGCGGAGATACATTGGGCGGTATTGCCCACCGCTACGGCGTCAAGGTCAAGGATCTCAAGGCTGTTAACGGCATGACCAAGGATACTATTTACGTCGGTCAGACCCTCAAACTGCCTACCGGTGCTTCTTCTGCCAATGTTTCGGTAACTCCCAGCTCCAAGCCTAAGAGTGCTCCGACAACTGCTCCGGTGCAGAAGACCACTCAGCAGAGCAGCAGCCCCACTCCGATTCGCATCGAACCCGGCCAACCCGTGCAGCAGAACGACTCTTTCTCCGATCTGGAAAACCTCATTCCCGCTCAGGACGAAGAAATTCCTCTGATTCCCATCGACAGTGCCGATCCGGTAGAACTTGAATACTAAGTTTATTCCCAGACGATTGCGTGGAACACAGTAACAACCAGTGGATGGATATTCTCAGGAGGCGTGGCTCCGTCTGGCTTCTCCTGCTGATTGTGCTGTGCCTGATTCTCTTAAGTATTACCGTGCTCTACTCTGTAGGTCGTGCGGAGAGCAATGGAGCTTCTGTCTATGCCCGAAAGCAGATGCAGTGGCTGGTACCTGCCGGAATAGCGTTCTTTATTGCTCTGAAAATCAACTATGAAAAACTGCGGGCACTGGCTTGGCCCATCGGTATTCTTACCGTTTTGGCCTTGATCCTGGTGCTCATTCCCGGAATCGGAAAAGTCTCCAACGGCGCACGCCGTTGGGTAGACTTGGGTTTTCTCTCCATTCAGGTCTCCGACTTTGCCAAACTGGGCTATGTTTTTATCATGGCCCACTATCTGGCAAGCATTCAGCGCCAAAGCGATTCCATTACAAAAGGCTTTCTTATTCCTGTATTTATGATTGCGCTGGCGTTTGGGCTGGTCTTGCTCGAACCAGATTACGGAACGGCTGCACTGTTGGCTGCCACCGGTGGAACAATGCTTTTTCTCTCCGGTTGTCGTATGTGCTATCTGGTGCCAACGGCCTTGTGCGGTATAAGTCTTTTTGCTGTTGCCATTTACAATAATCCGGTGCGTATGAAGCGCATTCTCTCCTTCCTCGATATTGAAGGTAATAAGGCCGATGGCAGCTATCAACTCTATCAGGGGATTCTCGGATACGGTGTCGGAGGTATTGATGGAGTTGGCCTTGGCAATGGGCGTCAGCAAATGGCCTTCCTTCCGGAAGCACACACAGACTTTATCTTCCCCATTATCGGAGAGGAACTGGGCTTCATCTTTACCGGTGGGGTTGTGCTCGGTTTTCTCGCATTCTTCCTGCTTGTGGTCTGGCGCCTGCGTCAGGCGCCCGATATGTTCCAGTTTCTGTTGGTGGTAGGTGCCCTGATGCTGATCACCATCCAGGCCCTGTTTAATTTAGGCGTGGTCACCGGATGTCTTCCCACAAAAGGTATTTCGCTTCCGTTCATCAGTTATGGTGGATCCAATCTGGTGATTATGATGACCTTGGTCGGACTGATTTTGAATCGTTTACTCTCCTGGGAACGGATCCCGTGGAGCAAGCAGCTGGAGGTTAAAGGCTGATATGGCTAAAGTGATTATTGCATGCGGCGGTACCGGAGGCCATATGGCACCTGGGATTGCCGTAGCTCAGGCACTGCGCAAACAGGATCACCAGTGTCGCTTGCTGGTCAGCCGCAAGCAGGTGGACAACCGTCTGTCCTCCTCCTATCAGGAGTTGGATTTCCTTCCCATGCCCGGGGCTGCTTTTTCGCTGCATCCGCTCCGGATGGCACGTTTTGCTTGGGCGCAGATCCGCAGCCTGGTTGCGCACGCCAAACTGATGAAATCCTACAAACCGGATGTTGTTATGGCCTTTGGCGGATTTACCAGTCTTGGGTGTGTGGTTACCGCATGGCTTTGGGGTGTGCCGGTGGCGCTTCATGAGGCAAACCGAAAACCCGGCAAAGCCACACGTGTTTTGCGTCGTTTTGCCAACCGTATCTACCTGCCGGAGGGCATTCGCTTGAGGAATCGCCTGCAGAGCAATGTGCTTTATTTGGGATACCCTTTGCGTGAGGCGTTTAGCAAAAGAACCAAGGAATCCGCACGCGAATTGTTGAATCTTCCCACTTCAGGCAAGTTGCTCGTGGTTCTGGGCGGAAGCCAGGGAGCAATGGCTTTGAACAATTGGGTGGAGGAGCACTGGAGTAAGCTGGCCGCAGACGGGATCAATGTATATTGCATTACCGGACTAAGTAGGGGAGAGGGCGAAGAGCGCACCGCGACTGCACACGATGGAAGCAAATCGCATCTCTGGCTGGTTCCCTTTACCGATACCATGGAGCTTGTTCTCTCCGCGGCTGATCTGGCCATTTCTCGTGCCGGTGCCGGAAGTATTGCCGAAATGACTCAATGCCTCTTGCCCTCCATTTTAATTCCTTATCCCTATGCGGCAGATGACCATCAAAGGGCTAATGCATTATTTCTGGAATCTCAGGGCGGTTGCGTTGTTATAGACCAGAACAACATCTCCTCTTTGTTGGGAGAGGTTCAGGATATGATTTTTAACGACTGGATGCTTGAGCGCATGCGCGACAATCTGCGCTCTATCCGCCGCGAAGATACCACCTCGGACATTGTGCGCGATTTGCTTTCTTTCGCCCGGCACCGCGCTCCCAAAGGGATATTACTCGAGAAAGTTCGTTCCAAAAATAAATGATTCAACCGAAGCACATTTTTATGATCGGCATCGGAGGCATGGGAATGGCTCCTTTGGCGATTTATTTAAAGGAAATGGGGCACTTTGTCTCGGGAACGGATGCTTCCCTGCGTGAACCGGTGGCAGCTCTTTTTAAAGAGCGCAATATTGCGGTTTCGGATCCTGAGGGTATTCCTGTCGAGACAGACTGGGTTGTTTTTTCCAGTGCGGTTGCCGAACACCACCCGCTGTTGAGCAATGCCCGCCGCCACGGTTTTGCCTGTTTCCGGCGTGGAGAGCTCCTTGCTCACCTTTCCCGAGAGACAAACCTGATCGCCATCTGCGGCAGCCACGGAAAAACATCAACTTCCGGGATGCTGATTACTGCCCTCAAGTCTACCGGATTTCAATTTGATTATGTGTTGGGTGGTTTGTTTACGGCAAATCAGATGCCCCCGGCTCAGTACAATCAAGCGCCTTGGCTGGTTGCTGAAGTAGATGAGAGCGATGGAACCATAGACCATTTCAGTCCGACCATTACGGTAGCACTGAATCTTGACTGGGACCATGCGGATCGCTACCATAGCCACGAAGCTTTACGGCATGCTTTTCAGCAGTTGATCAACCGTACTACCCAGGCGGTTCTTTTGCCTCAGGACTCCCAGAAGGAAGTCCATCCACCCGTTCAGGCAGATCTTTTTTCTTTCGGAAAAGAAGGCGATTACCGCTACGCTATCGAAAGAGAGGGAAATGGCGAACTCTTGCTGAAACTGAGTGGGTCGTTCCCGTTGCATCAGGCGCACGTAAAAGCTTTGGGCGAATTCAACGCCGTTAACGCCTGCGCCGCGCTGGCAGTCTGCAATCTGCTGAACTTGCCCATGCACCGACACATGCTTCAGGAATATCCGGGAATTGCCCGCAGACAGGAGATTCGCTTTTCTTCGGAGAAGCTTCTGGTGATGGAGGACTACGCCCACCATCCTACAGAGATTGACGCATTATTGAGCCATCTCCGTCGCAACTTTTCCGACCGGGTCTTGACGGTTGTTTTCCAACCGCACCGCTACTCCAGAACCCTGCAGTTTGCCAAACAGTTTGCCGAAGTTCTCAGTGGAGTAGACCGTCTGGCCTTGTTACCCGTATATCCGGCTGCGGAAACTCCTGTTAAAGAAGGCCGGACCGAAGCCATCCTCAAGCATTTTTCAGATAGTCAACAACCCTTCTTAGCAGAAACTCAATCGGAACTCTTTCAGTGGTTAAAGCACAGTCCTTTCCATGCCCGGGAGCTGCTTGTCTTCATTGGCGCAGGAGATATTGAGCGCTCGGTGGAAGCCTATTGTGCGGGCTTGCAATCGGCATCTCCGGCAAAGCTTTCTCATGATCTCCAGTGGTGGGAGGAATTAAAACATCTGGTCAGCTCGCAGACACTCTTGAGTGAGAATGAACCCCTTGCTTCCAAAACAACAATGCGGGTAGGGGGCACGGCCAGCTTTTATTGCGAACCGGTGGATTTGAGAGACCTTTGCAGCGTGCTGAGGGCTGCCTCCAGAGCCCATATCCCATTCTTTTATTTGGGGCGTGGTTCAAACCTGATCGTTATGGATTCAGGCTTCGACGGGTTGATTATTCGCCTTTCCCAGGATAACTGGAAACAAGTCCGTATCCTCAACGAATCTCAGGTCTATGCCGGTGCCGGTGCCCGCCTCAAGCAACTGTGTGCGCAAACTGCTGCCGCAGGAATGAGTGGTTTTGAGTTTTTGGAAGGTATTCCGGGTACCGTTGGCGGTTCCCTGCGTATGAATGCCGGAGCGATGGGGCATTGGTTGTTTGATGTGGTGGAAGAACTCCACCTAGTCACTCCGAAAGGTGAGTTCAGAAAACTCAAGCGGCCGGAGATTCATGCCACCTACCGCAATTGTTCCGAGCTGAACGAGAATTTTGCCGTGGGAGCCATCCTGCGTGCCGCCAGCAAAGAGCAGGTGGAGCAGATTCGTACACTCATCCAGCAATACAGCGAAAAACGTAAACAAAGCCAACCGAGAGAACCCAGTGCCGGTTGCATTTTTAAAAACCCCGAAAACGGCCATGCCGGCCGCATGATTGATGAGTCAGGCCTCAAAGGATCGTCTGTCGGCGGGGCTTTGGTTTCTCCCGTGCATGCCAATTTTATTGTAAATCAGGGAAACGCTACGGCATCCGATATTATCGATCTGGTCCGGAAAATTCGTGAAACCGTTAAGCAGGCCAAAGGCGTTGATCTTGAACCCGAAGTGCGTCTTCTCGGGGCTGAATGGAAAGATGTTCTCTAATGAATCCTCAGATTGCAGTTTTAATGGGAGGGGTTTCCTCCGAACGTGAAGTATCACTGAAATCCGGTGCCGCCGTGTTTTCCGCTCTCTTGGAAACATTTCCCGACGCTGTTTTGATGGATGTTGAAACCCCCGTATTGCCTGCGGATTTGAATCCTCGCAAGCATGTGGTCTTTTCCGTGATGCACGGCACTTTCGGGGAGGACGGCCAGTTTCAGGAATTGTGTGATCGTGCAGGGGTTCACTACTGCGGTTGCCATGCCGCTTCCAGTCGGCTTTGCATGAATAAGGCGTTGACCAAGGATACCGTATCCGCAGCCGGTGTTCCGGGGATTCCCGGAATGGTCTATTCTGCTGAGAATCGGCCATCCGCCGAATCAATTGTTCGTGAATTGGGAGATCATGTTGTTTTTAAGCCGGTGGCCGAAGGCAGCAGCGTAGGGCTTTCGTTTGCCGATACAGTGGAAGCTGTGGCAAACATTTTGGCAACACACGAAAGCGGCGAATGGATCGTGGAAAAGCGCATCTACGGCCGTGAGCTTACCGTCGGCGTTTTAGGCGGTAATGCCATGGGAGTAGTGGAAATCATCCCCGATAGTGGTGTTTACGACTATGAGTCTAAATACACTCCTGGAACCACGCGTTATGAGTTTCCGGCTAATCTTTCGGACGCGGTTACGGGGACGCTTCGTTCTTATGCCGAAGCAGCTTTCAACGCTGCTCAATGCCGTGACTTTGCCCGTATCGACTTTCTTTTAACCGATGACCAAACCCCCTGGTTCCTCGAAATTAATACGTTACCGGGCCTTACAGCAACCAGCCTGCTTCCTAAAAGTGCCTCCTGCGTAGGGATTAACTTTCCCGAATTGGCCTGCCGCATGATTCAACCGGCCATTCAACGCTTTAAACTTCAACACGCTGCTCACGATGTCCAACCGCAAACAACTTGATTGGAGAGACCTTCCTCAGGGGAATCGCAAAAAAACGACTAAAGTGGCCCGCAGGCGCCGATGGTTGCGTGTCTGCAAAACATCCGGCTTAACCCTGCTGCTTTGCGCCCTTGTCGGTGGATTTGTCTACAGCCTCTACTTTGCCGGGTCCAGCATCCCTCAGATGGACGATCTTTCCCGGCACCAGCCGGTGCGTCAGGTGACGTTTATTACCGATGGGGTCTTGGATGAAACCTGGTTGTTCCGGAAAATTGGCCTAACTTCTCAGACGGATATTTCCTCCATTGATATTCAGGCCATCAAGAATACCCTGGAAAGCGTTGGTCAAATCAAGGAAGCTTCCGTCAGTCGTAACCTGCCTGGGGAGCTGATCGTTTCTGTTCGTGAGTGCAGCCCAGTGTTGAGAGCTGTTACGGCTGATGATAAGGGGCGCAGAATCCGCCTGCTGATTGCCCGCGATGGTACCGTTTTCGAAGGAATCAACTATCCGGCCAAGGCGCTTCGCAGCCTTCCTTATATTGGAGGAGTACGCTTTTCCACAGCGGAAGACGGTTCCATTCTTCCCATCAAAGGAATGGATGTGGTCGCAGAACTGTTGGAAACAGCCAGAATCCGCATGCCTGAAATTTACAGTACTTGGACGGTTGTTTCCTGCGATCGTTTTAGCGGGGATGTTTCCAAGCCAGATGCTTTGATTAAGATCAAGAGCAAGCTCATTGAAGAACTCACCTTTAAGCCGGAGAACTTCGATCTGCAGATAGAACGGCTTGCAGAAATCATTCAATTTGTTCAAGCTGAGCACAGAACGGATATCCTCAGTATAGATCTCTCTTACGCAGATCAGGCGGTCGTTTCTTACGCTGACCCTCGCGGCCCCAGATCCT
This sequence comes from Opitutales bacterium, assembly GCA_016932335.1. GTDB lineage: Bacteria > Verrucomicrobiota > Verrucomicrobiia > Opitutales > Oceanipulchritudinaceae > JAFGCZ01. Next base: position 100,133 of record JAFGCZ010000001.1, read on the forward strand.
AGCTGTTTTACTTCCTGCAGACTCATGAGCCAAAAGAAAATTATCGGTGCTGTTGAAATTGGAACAAGTAAAGTTGTTGTTTTAGTCGGCGAAATACTCGGCCGCAACAGCCTCAACATTATCGGTATGGCTCAAACCACTTCCATGGGCGTGAAGAAAGGGGAAGTCACAAATCTAAAATCCGCCAGTGACAGCACCCATACCGCAATTGTTGCTGCAGAAAAGAGTGCCGGAGTCTCTATCGATTCCATTTATCTTTCCTGTTCCGGTAGGCACTTGGACGGTTTCAGCACAACGGGAAAGGTCGCCGTATCTTCTTCTGATAATGTAATCAACCGGGCAGACCTTCAGCGTGTTGGAGAAATGGCTAGAACCAAAGCCCTTCCCCTGCAGCGCGTATATATCCATCATATTCTTGGTGGGTACAAGGTGGATGGGCAACCCACGAAAAATCCCTTGGGTATGGCTGGGGAGCAATTGGAGGTTCAATACTGGAATGTAAACGCGGATCAGCGCAAAATCTCCGATCAGCTGCATATTATCAACGGTTTTGGTATTAAAGTGGATGACATGATTATCTCTTCGATTGCTTCTGGATGTGTTGCAGCCTCGGAAGAAGAACGCGATAAAGGAGTTTTGGTAATTGACATCGGCTGTGGCACCACTGATTTCGCAGTTTATAAAGATGGTATTATTCTACGGACTGGAGTGATTGGTGTTGGAGGAGACCACATTACCAACGATTTGGCTATTGGGTTGCGCATCAACTACAAGAATGCAGAAAGCATAAAGCATCGTTTTGGCAAAGCGATTGTCGACAGTTCTGATAAAAACGACACCGTGCTTCTTTTTGGAGACCTGACCATCGGTGACGCTCCCATTTCCAGGTCCTCTATCTACAAGATTACCCATGCTCGGGTTGAGGAGCTGTTTAATATCATCCACAACAAACTGGGCAGTCTGATTTCTACGCAAAACCTTCCAGGAGGAATCATCATCACGGGTGGAAGTGCACGCTTGCCCCATTTGTGTGAGGCTGCTCGCCAAGCATTCAATGTAAATGCCCGTGTGGCTCAAAATCCTGCTTGGGTGACCAATCCGGAGTTAAAGGCTCCTGAATATAGTACCGTTATCGGATTACTCCAATATGCGATGACTGCCCAGCGGCCGGATTCCGGTGGTAGGAAGAAAAAGAATACGGGGTGGTTTGGTAAAATGGCAGGTATTTTTGCCGGTAACTAATTTTTCCCATGGACGAGCTTTTTACTAAGAATCCGATTACAAAGTCCGAGGCCATTGAGGATCAAGGCATTTCCCTCAAAGTTATTGGAATAGGCGGTGCCGGGACGAATATGGTTGATCGTATCAAGCTGGACAATCTGGCAGACCTTCACCTTGCGGTGGTCAATACCGACCGCAAAACCTTGGCGGTATCTCCCGTTCAGGAACGGTTGATGATCGGGCGTAAACTCACACGCGGACTGTCCGCCGGTGGGGAAACTGAAATCGGGCGTATGGCTGCGGAAGAAAGCAGGGATGAGCTTGCCCGGATGGTGACTGGTGTGGATTTGGTTTTTCTATTGGTCGGTTTAGGAGGCGGAACAGGATCCGGTGCTGCTCCTGTGTTGGCTCAAGTTGCCAGAGAAAAAGGTGCCATGGTTATCACCTTTGCCACACTGCCGTTTCATGGAGAAGGTTCCCGACGCCAGGAGCAGGCAAAGGATGCGCTTTGTGCATTGCGCGATGTTTGCCATGCGGTAATTACGCTGCCAAATGATGTTCTGATTCGAGAAATCGGTGAAAATGATACCCTGATGGAGGCATTGTCCAAGGCAGACGGATGGATCAGTAAAGGAGTCTCTTCCATTTGGTCTATGCTCTTTGCTCAGGGGCTTATCAATGTTGATTTTGGAGCCCTTAAGAATGCCTTTCACATTACCGGAGGGAAAACACTTTATGGCTTGGGCTATGGGGAAGGCTATAATGCCGTGGAGAATGCTCTGAAGAGTCTGGATCAATGCCCTCTCTTACATCTGCCCGAAAATTATGCATCGCAAAAAGCTGATGTGCTCATTTTGAATGTTACCGGAGGCACAGATCTGGGTATGTCTCAAGTGAATCGTATCCTTGATGCTGTGTCGGAAAAATTTTCCAGTAAGGAAAATACCATCCTCAGTGCCGCGCAGGATGCTTCCATGACTCGGGTGATTTACATTACCGTGATCGGAGTTTCCGATCTCAATGGGAACGGCCCTGCCAGGATTCGTAAGCATACGCCGGCTGCTGTTCCTGTCATTCATACAGAACAGGCAGAAAAAGAGCTGCGTAAAGCAAGAAAACCTCAGCGTGTCGATCAGGAAGAATTTGCTTTCCCATCGGATCGTGACAACCGGGGCCTTTTTGAAGATACTGAGCCCAACGTCTACGATGGCGAAGACTTGGATATTCCCACCTTTCTCAGACGCTCGCTGAAAATTACTTCTTAAGTACTTTCCCGTTTACTTTTTCTGAGATTATACGAAAAGTCGGTGGCTTTTCTTTTCGTATACATCAATACCACATCGATGCAGAACTTGGAAACGGATTTTCGTCGTTTTGAAGCGGAGCGTAAACATTGGCTGGTTCGGAATTACCTGGCTATTGTCTGCGACGGGACTTTTTTTACCAGTGCCATGGCTTTTGTTCAGGCCGAGAGCATTCTTCCGGGAATGGCTAAAACCCTTGGTGCTTCGGACTGGTTTATTGCCGTGCTGCCGATGTCTCTAATGATGGGGTATTATATCTCTCCGCTATTGTTTGTGCACTTTGTGCAAAAGCTCGAACGCCTTCTTCCTTTTGCCTTTCTTTTTGGATTTCTTCAGAGAATACCCTTTTTATTTGCCGCGGTAGTGCTCTACCTCTGGGGCAATGAGTATCGTGCGGTTGGGATTATCTCTTTGATGGCGGCTCCTTTTTTCTGCGGATTGATTGGCGGAGTAGGAATGAGCGCTTGGGTTGGAATGGTCAGTCGATGCCTGCCTGCCAAGCGAAGGGCCTCAAACATGGCGTTACGAGCGTTGCTGGCTTCTTTGCTGGGAATCGGTGTTGGAGAGGTGGTTAAATATGTGCTGGCTGTTATGCCTGATGCCGAAGGATTTGCTATGCTGCACTTTTTTGCCTTCCTTTTCCTCATGGCTTCGGTGGCTGGTCTGGGGTTCACCAAAGAGCCGATTCCTCCCCAAGTGAACACCGAGGATGCCGAGACGGAAACCAACGGATTTATAGCAACGCTGAAGCTCATCCCTCGTTTATTACGCAAGGATCTCCGTTTCCGTTACGCGTTTCTCACCAATTTTACAGGTAACGGCTATATGGTCTTTGTTCCCTTTATTGCCGTGCATGCGTTGAAAGTTACCGGTCGAGGGGAGGCTTTTCTTGGCTTTTTACTACAAGGGCAGATGGTCGGTATGATTTTGGGTAACGCTCTGGCCGTTTTTGTGGGGGATCGACTGGGATGTTTTCGAACAATTATTTTAACCCGTATGCTTTTTCTTTCTGTTGCTGTGGCCATTCTCTTTCCTTTGGAAGGGTGGGGGTACTTTGTTGTCTTTCTCTTTTTTGGGTGTGGAATTGCCGGTAACACTGTGGTCAGTACCACGCTTCCCATGGAGGTCGCCCCTCTCTCCAAGGTGCCTTTATACGCATCGATGCTTTATACGCTCAATTTGCCGGCATTGTCTTTTGCCGCATTGTTGGCCGTTGTTTCCCGTTTTTTGATGGAGGGGGTTCTCCTTCCGGCAGGAATAGGTGCTCTTTTGTTAACCGCATCTACGTTTTTCGGGATACGTCTGAGTCGCCTTCCCGATCCTCATAAGACATTCTGATATCGACTTTAGCGTTGTTCTTTTTCTCGTAGATGATATGCTGCATGCTTGTGTATGAATGTGGATGCATACGGAAATACGGATATAGGTCTTGTACGCGAACGTAATGAAGATGCTCTGTGGTTGGATGATGAGCATGGCTTTTACGTGGTTGCAGACGGAATAGGCGGGCTTCCAGATGGGAATATCGCCAGCCGTATGGCCGTGAAGCTGTTCCGCGATCGAATGGATGCTCTGCCCAGCGGAAGCATTCCTGACATTCATCGCCTTTTTGACGAGATCAATCAGGGCGTGGTTAACTATGGTTTTCGCCGATATCCTGATTCAGGTATCGGTACTACACTAACGGGAGTTATTCTTGCGCCAGAGCATTTGTGGGTTGGGCATATCGGAGATTGTGTGCTTTTTCGCTGTAGAGGTGGAGAGCTGGAACAAATTACCACCGAGCATACTATTGCCGAAGAGCTTAAAGGCCATTTCCACGAGCACGAAAATATCGAGTTGCCCGAATATTTCTTCCATACACTGACCCAGTGTATCGGGCAACAGGAGCATCTCAATACAGAAGTGTTGCAATTAACCATCCGTTCCGGTGATCGCTACATCATTTGCAGCGACGGTATCTCCAAATCGATTCCACAGGAGGACATTGGGCTGATCTGTGAACAGGCGGATAATGCCCGCAGCTGTGTTGCCCGCCTCTTGTCGGAGGCTTTAAATTATGGAGGCGTAGATAACGCGACTGCTATTTGTCTCTTTGTTTCCTTGTAGTCGCTCCTTCGTCAAAGCATTCATTGTGTAGGGCTTTGTTCAGACACTTTTCCAGCGATTCGAGTTTTATGGGCTTTGTCAGGTAGTCATCCATCCCTGATTGCAGGCATTTATCGGCATCGCTTTTCATCGCATGGGCAGTTAGCGCGATAATATAGGGCTGTTCTTCCTGGGGAATCTTACAGCGAATGTGTTGTGTTGCTGCAATGCCGTCCATCACCGGCATCTGAATGTCCATGAATACGACATCGTAATGCTTCTGGGCCACTAAATCGATAGCTTCCTTTCCATTATAAGCAGAATCAGCATGGTATCCCATTTTTTTAAGGATCATGTGTACCAGTTTCATGTTCACCATGTTATCTTCAGTTACCAGAATGGAGAGGTCTTCCTTTGCTTTTAGATTGCTACCAGAAATTTCTCGAAGAGTTTTGGTTTTATCTTGATCATTGGCGAGATGATCTATGCGCATTGGGATTGATACTGTAAACTCGGAACCTATTCCCTCTTGGCTTTGTACTTGTACCATGCCCCCCATGGTTTCCACCATATGCTTAACAATAGTCAACCCCAAGCCCGTACCCCCGTATTTTCTGGTAGAGCTGGCATCTCCCTGATTAAAAGCGTCAAAGATCATTGGCAGAACCTTGGAGCGTATTCCAATCCCAGTGTCTTTTACTTTAAATGTCAGTTCGTAGTAATGCTCATCCAGCATTTCTGCATCAATGTTCAAACAGACGCCTCCTTTCTCTGTGTATTTGCAGGCATTGTTCAGCAGGTTGATCAATACTTGCTGCAAGCGGCTGAAATCCCCGCGAACTACCTTAGGGCAGCGGTCCGATATCTCACGGATGAAGCTCAGTTTTTTTTCTTTGAATCTGGGCGTCATCAATTTGCAGGAAGATTCAATGCATTCATTCAGCACGAACGGCTCAGAATCGATTTCCAGGCGGCCGGCTTCGATTTTTGAAATATCCAGTAAATCGCTGATGATGGTCAGTAACAATTCACCACTGGAGAGAATTGTCTGCAAAAAGTAATCCTGCTCCTCCGTCAGCTCTGTCTTGGTCATTAGCTGAGCCATTCCCAAGACAGCATTCATAGGGGTTCGTATTTCGTGGCTCATATTTGCCAGAAATTGGCTTTTTGCCTCGCTTGCGGCAGTCGCTGCATCGCGGGCTCTTTTCATCGCTTCTTCAATTTCTTTACGGGCGGTAATATCGTGCATGACTACCACGTATTTCTCACCAATTTTTGTATGAATCAGCTCAATTTGCAGTAGCCGGCTTCCTTTTCCTTTTACAGAAACTTCTTTGGAGGCCATTCTTTCCAGCGCTGTTTCCTGCAAATGTTTTTTTACTTCCTCCGAAATACATTTGTTTAGGTTTTCCTGTTTTTTATCGGATGAAAGCTCTGTCAATGTGGTTCCGAATGTGTCTGTGAAGAAATGATTCACATACTCGAACTCCATCTTTCCGTTGACCAGTGCCACTGCCATTGGGGAGTGTTCGAAGATGAGTCTTAGGTGTTTTTCACGTTCTTTGATCTCCCACATTGCAGATTTCCAACGTCTTCTGGCCACGAGAAGAAACAAGATAAGGAGCGTTTCTACCATCAGGAAAGCGCTCACCGGAACAATCCACCAGAGCCACTTTGCATAGGAGGCCGGTTTCCCTAAAATTAGGCTTCTGAGAGGCAGAGAATCTTCGGAAATACTCCAATGCACTAATGCATCATATTGAAACACCCATTGTAATCTTTCGTCATACCGGATACCTATTTCTTCAAACTCCTTTTTGCCTTCAAGAAATTCTTTGGCCAGAAGTCCGGTTTGGACGCCGTGATTGTGCGCCATCATTTGGTGGCCTCCAATCACTCCTTCAACTAAATAAATGTCCATGCCTGTATAAACTGGAATGGAGGTGTTCTGGGCGATCATTCTCCCGATTTCTGCACAGGTCAGAATGCGTTGAGCCTTATCCACTAGACTGGTGCTCAGCAGCAACAAGCTGTCTTCTGGCAGGCCTCGTAAAATGCCAGGGAGTTCCTCCCAGTAAAAATCCTGAATCTCCTCGATTTCTATATCTGGAAATTTTGCTTTTATCTGACTGCTTAATTGTGCGTTCTCCAGCAATGAGGCTTCGGAATTATCTCTTAAAATATAGAGCTTTTTCCGCTCTGGGTGGAGATTTAACGCCATTTCTGCAGTTCCCAGGAGATCGTGTTTTTCTAATAAACCGGCGGCGTTTGGCTCTTGAATCTCCTTTACCTGAAGCCCGTTAATGCCGCAAAAAAGAATTGGAACCTCTGGAAATAGTTCATTCCGGTATTTGAAGGCAAAATCCATTGCCCAGTTGTCTTCGGCGATGATCAGATCCAATCGCTGCCTGCTGTAGCGGCGCCGGATCATTTCCTTAATTTGTTCCTGATGCAACTCTTCGGGACTTCTTTTTGAGTCCATATACTCAATGTAAACCAGAGGTACGCGATCCATTTCGGCCAGAGCATCGTTAATCCCCTTGGTTTCCAGGTCAGACCACTCATAGCCGCTGTGGTAGGAGTTTAAAACCAATACCGTAGCATGGTCTCCCAAGAAAGCCATGGCTCCATCGAGAGATTCTATAGCGCACAGAAACAGCAGGAAGACTTTGAGAAGACGGTTAGACACGGGGGTAGGGAGATCATTCGGAAACTTCCTATTCCCGGATGATTCAGGAAGAATGCCCTATTTTATGTAGCGCGTCAATCCGTCTGTTTGCACTTTCTCTGTCTTCCGGGTAGGTCACTCCAATCCATTCTCCGTTTGTCCGGGCAACTTCCACACGGGCTGTTCCATTGCTTATACAGGTGTTAACCGCCAAAGGCAGGTAATACTCGGATTTGCTTTCATGCCCGTGGTCTTTCAGGAAATCAGCAAATCCCTGTTGCAAAACCTCAAACAGATCAGGCGTAAATCCGAAGAAGTTCATAGACACGGGAGTGTCGGCTTTGATTTCCTCAAGCCTGCCGTCCATTTCCGAAAGAATGCGGGAATGCTCCCGAAAGAGTTTTGTATGTTCTTCAATGGAAATGAGGCTTCCTTCTGCAGAGATTTCACACACTCCTCTTGAAACAGAGCCATTTTCTGAAAGCGTGCGTTCCAGTTTGTAGGCGACCATAGCCCAATTTCCCCGGCTCTCTTCTCTTTCCTTGAGCATTTCAGACATCAAGGCAAAGGCTTCTTCACCATAGAAATCATCCGCATTGATTACACAAAATGGTTCCTTTACCGCCTGTTTGGCCGCTAATACGGCCTGGCCTGTCCCCCAGGGCTTTGCTCGGCCTTCGGGTACTTTATAAGGTGCAGGAAGATCGTCCAGTTGCTGAAAAACAATGGCTGTGTCCATCGTTTCTCCGATCCCGCAAATAATTTGGTCCCTGAATTGTTGCTCAAAATCCTTGCGGATGATGAAGACAACCTTCCCGAATCCAGCTTTGGCGGCATCTTCGATGGAGTATTCCAACAGTGTTTTGTTGGCTTTTCCAAATCGTTCCAATTGTTTCAACCCGCCGTAGCGGCTGCCCATTCCTGCTGCCAGAACAACTAAACTTGGTTTCATGCACGGCATATAAAACAAAGAAACAGGCTTTTAAAAGCCTGTTTCTTACTAAAAATGCCTTAGGCGAAGTCTATTTGATAAAGATTCCCGGTGGGAGGCCTCATCCTTCTTGCTCTATACAATCGCTCATAGAGAGGTAAGAAGCCTTTCAGAAAAATATGCTTCTTACTCTGGTTTTCTTCGCTCGACAGCAGATGGTGACATCTTTGGGTCAAGCTGCTTCCCTCAGGGAAGATTTTTTCTTGGGGAAGCAGTTCTGACAGGATTGTTTGATACACTGATTCATAGATGCTGTGGAACTCTTCTTCATCGAGTTCCACATAGGGAGATCTTGAGTCGTGAGGGGAGGTTTTGGGTATCATCACTTAAGTATAAGTTGGAGAATATCGGCTTCAATATATACTCAGATTTGATTTTCACGCAATGCTATAAGTTCAGTTTACCGTAAAAAGTTTATAAACACTAACAAGCAAACGCTTTTAATTCTCATTTCCATCTGCGATTTCAATCAAATCAAACAACTCTTTAAGCGACTGAGAGTGGTTTTCCACCAGTGAATTATCTCCCAGCATCCCTACTGTCGCTTGGAATAATGCGGCTTTTCCTTCCTTTAGGAGTTCGACTCTTTCTTCAACTGTCCCCTCGGTGATTAAACGGTAAACAAATACTTTTTTCTCCTGCCCTATACGGTGTACACGGTCAATTGCCTGATTTTCCACCGCCGGTTTCCACCATGGATCAAGCAGAAAAACATAGTCGGCCGCATGCAGCGTAATACCTGTTCCGCCCGCTTTCAGGCTAACCAGCATTACCGCTGAGCCCTTTTCTCCCTGGAATGCTTTAACCGGTTTGCTTCGGTCCTTGGTTCCTCCTGTTAATTTGTAGCGTGGCAGGTTGGGGAAGCTTTCCTGTAAACTGTGCTCTACACGATTCAAGAGACTGACAAATTGGCTGAAAACCACGGCCTTGCCGCCTGCGGAAATAACTTCGTCCAGCTTGCTTTGCAATACCTGCAACTTGCCGCTGTCTTCCGGTTTCGTTTTCTCTTTGACCCAGGGAAGCAGTCCAGGATCGCAACAAACTTGTCTAAGCCGGGTCAATATTGCCAAGAGAGACATGGCCGACATCCGCTCATGCCCTTCTTTAATTCCAATTTTGCCTTCTGTTGCCACCCTGTTGTAGAGCTTTCTCTGCAATGGGGTCAGTGGGCACCGCAGGACCATTTCCTGTTTAGGAGGCAGTTCTTTGGCGACCTCATGTTTGCTTCGCCTCAGAATGAATGGCGCAATCTGTGCTTTCAACTGTTGAATGACTTCCATGCGGTTGACCTGCAACATCGTCTCCAGATTTCCCCTCGTTCCAAGCAATCCTGGCATGAGGAAACGAAACAGCGTCCATAAATCCAACTCTTTGTTCTCCAATGGTGTCCCGGTTACGGCCAACCGGTGCTGTGCTTTAATCGCCAGGCATGCCTGCGTCGATTTGGCATCTGGATTTTTGATCATCTGTGCTTCATCCAGTACCGCAAAGCCGAACTCCATGGTCTCCAGTTGCTTTTTGTGCCGTCGGAGTTGTGTGTAACTGGCCACCCAGATAACAGGTTCTGCACCCGCTTCAAAGGTTTCCTTCTTATGCAGCACTTTTAGCTTCAAGCTTGGATAAAAACGCTCTGCCTCGGCAATCCATACGGGGACTACACTGGCCGGGCATACAATCAAATGGCTTCGCGGTTCAGTTCTTTTGAGCCCGGAGGAGTGGAGCAGGTCCAGCACCTGCATCGTTTTCCCCAGACCCATTTCATCGCCCAGCAGTCCATGACAGTCGTGGGCAAACAGATGTTTCATCCAGTGGACACCTCTTTGCTGATATCCCCGAAGATGCGTGTCTCTCGCCTCCGGTTCTGTTGCCTGCAACAGGTCTTCCTTCCACCATTGCAGTTCAGGCGTAAAATCAATATGCAGTCCTTCCTGCCCGAAAAGAGAAAACAGCATGTAATGGGGAATGGCCTCGCCGTTTCTCAGCGCTTCCAAATCCGCGATTTTACGGACCAATTCCCTTGGTATTCTCAGCAGACCGAAGTCGGGAAAGAGCATTGGCTGGCCATTGCGCCGTAGTAGCTTCAACGCCAGATCTTCCGGTAGGGGGGCGCCCTCTGCGGAAATATTCCAGTGCATCTGTAGCCCGTTGTAGCTGCTTTCCACTTTGATTTCTACCCTGACATCTTGAACGCCCCTACGCAGCTTTTGCAGAGATGCTTCTGTATCCACTAGGAAGGATTCTTTCCACTTCGGGAGCAACTCTCTCAGAAAAGTTGGAATCGCGGTGATTTCCCGCAGTATATAGAAGCGTTTGTCCTGCCGGTAAACGAAATTGGCCTTTTTCAGGAGGCTGGTCAGGCGAATCATCCGTTCGCGTTCTAGGGGATGCTTTAGCGATTGCGCTTTTCCCTCAAGGGCCGGAACGGTTCCCGATTCATCTTTCCAGAACGCATCAGCTTTTATTCCCTGATAGTGAGCTGATAGCTTAATCAGTAACTCTCGGGCTTTCCCAAATGTTTCACCTGCTTTTTTGGTCGATGTAATCGGTGGTGAGGGGATTGCTGAAGGCCTTCCTTCTCCTGGGGTTTCCACGCTCCATGCATCTATTTCATCGGCAAAAAGCTCTTCCGTCTCGTATAGCCCGGCTATGGCCAGAGCCCGACCCTGTTCCATATTCTCTATGGAGGAGCGGACTTCCGGTTGCATGTGCGACCACTCAACCACAGAGTAAATCAATTCCTTTCCCTGCTTCATATGGGCAATGATTACATTGTGATCAATCTCGATTTCTCGGATGTCGCCTTCCCGGTAGAGTTGCCTCCCGAGTTCCAGCTCATGTGGATTGAAGCTCGACTCCCAACCGGCCTTTAGGCGGTCGAGCCAACTTTCAAGAGCTTTAGGTGAATAAACTCGTTTTGCGGTACGCTGCATAGTCTATGTACGGAATAAACCCGCCATCCTACCAGACTCATTTTGGGGATCAAGCAGGAACCCAAAAAATGCTCAACTTATCCCTTTGCTTGCGCTTGCCACCAGTGGGCTTCTTCTATAGATTATTCTCATGAGCCGACACTTTCAAATGATCAGAAATGTTGAGTTTGCTGAAACCGATGCCGCCGGGATTATTCATTTCAGCAACTACTTCCGCTGGATGGAGTCTGCTGAGCACGAGTTTTTCCGTTCTCAAATCAATTACCCCATCTTCGATCGCGAAGCCCGTACGGGATTTCCCAGGGCTAAGGTGCACTGCGAATTTTTTAAGCCCATTAATTATGGAGATACGGTTACCGTGGCTCTGCAAATTACCAAGCTGCGCAGTAGTTCCATCAAATTTCACATTACTTTCCATGTGAGTCGGGACGGGACTGATGTTCTCTGTGCAGAGGGAGATATGATTACGGTCTACGCACAGGAGGATGATGAAGGTAGATTGCAGGCAATAGAGCTGCCTCCGGTGCTTCGTTCCCTGTTGGAACCTTGGTGTTCATCGGAGGCTTTGTCCAGCTGAGCTCAATTTCCGGTTTACAAAGAGCTCGAAATCCTTTTGCATTACACGCATAACTCAGTGTAGTGACAATTTCCATATATTCATCAGAAGTAATGCCCGATAAAGACGATAGCGCTGCTGCATTCAAAGCCACCATTTCTAAAGAAGAAGTCAATATATTGCCCCTTTCCCGGTGGGGTGGCTCGGTGCACTTGATCAATAATCAGGATGATGTTCCTGCAGCTGTAGAGAAGCTGCGCAAATGCGGAGTTTTGGGCTTTGATACGGAAACGCGTCCCACATTTCGTAAGGGTCAAAACCATCCGGCGGCATTGCTCCAATTAGCCACTGAGGATGAGGTATATCTATTCCAGTTGCTTCAATTGAAGGCATTGGAAGGTGGCTTGGTAGAGTTGTTGGCCGATCCCTCGATTGTTAAGGCCGGTGTGGCTGTGAGGGATGATATCAAGAAGCTTCAGGATATTCAGCCTTTCGAGCCTGGCGGTTTTGTTGAACTGGCTGATATTACCCAACGGGCGGGAATTATTAATACTGGGTTGCGTAGTTTGGCAGCGATTCTTCTGGGAATTCGCATTTCCAAGAGTGCGCAAATCTCCAATTGGGCCAAACCGGAGCTTTCGCTGGCACAAATTCATTATGCAGCCACCGACGCCTGGGTAAGCCGGCGCCTTTACGCGTTTCTTGACGGGCAAAATCTTATAGAGGCTTAAGATTCTGCCCGTGGTGGCAGTTCTTCTGCAAGATCGATTGCGGTAGGCCATTCCCAGCGTTGTAACAGCCGGCTGAAGCGCTTCTCAAAGGGGGCTGTTACTTCGATCATTCCACTCCAGGGCAGTACTAGTTTTAGCTTGGCTGCATGGAGCATTAAACCGTACATTCCGGTTTCTTTTTTGAAGACTCTGTTCTGTTTGGTGTCTCCATGTACTGAATCGCCCAGAATGGGGCGATTCAAGTCTCTTAAGTGTCGTCTTACCTGATGCCATCTGCCGCTGTGTGGTTGCACCCCTACGAGGCCATAGCGTGCTTTCTCAAACGGGCCAACCGGCCAAGGCCGTTCTGTTTCGGCAATGGGGAAGCAGTAGGAGAGGGCTTCCACGGATTGTCCGGTGGTCGGATCATCCATGGCGTTATCCACCCATTGCGCCTCTTTCAGCCATCCGCGGACCACTGCAACATAAAGCTTCTGAACTTGTTTGCCGGCAAAGAGCTCCATCAGGCTGCTTAAGGCCTCCTTGTCTTTAGCAAACATCAAAGCACCGGTGGTTTGCCGGTCAAGCCGGTGGACCGGGTAAACATGATGCCCCAGCTGATTGCGCAATACGCTCAGGCATGTTATGCGGTCATGAATCAGTTCACTGCGGTGCACTCCCATGAAGTAGGGCTTTTGAACCACTACACAACGGTTATCCTCGTAGAGCAATTTCAGCAAATGCGACATATGCGCCCATCCATACACGGCAAGGCACGCCTCAGGCAAAACATTTTAAAAAAAGATATTTTACGCTTGAACTGCTCGTCTCAACTGCTTTTATAAGGCGCTTCCAACCTATGGGGGATTAGCTCAGTTGGTTAGAGCGCATGCATGACACGCATGAGGTCGTTGGTTCGATCCCAATATCTCCCACCATTTTTAAACCGCCTGAATCAGGTGGTTTTTTTATGCCACCCAGGCTGATTGCGGTTTACAGCTATTTTGATTTTCGTTAGGTTCTACTCCGTTAATCGGGCCCACTGGTTTGGTTCCCGAAGTTCATTCAACCCCTCCTGACCATGTACTGTATACCCGCTAAAGCCGCGCTTTGCCGTGCGCTCAACCTTCTTGTGCTCTCAATGATGCCGCTTTTTGCTTATGCTGAATCACAGGTAACCACTGCCAACGGAATTGTTGAAGGAGTGGAGAATTCTGGAATCCGTATCTTTAAGGGAATTCCCTTTGCGCAGCCTCCCGTAGGTGATTTGCGTTGGAAAGCGCCGCAGCCTCCAAAAAACTGGACAGGCGTCTACAGGGCTTTGGCTTTTGGACCTCGCGCGATGCAGAATCCCATCTTTGGAGACATGAATTTCCGTTCAAACGGAATGAGTGAAGATTGTCTGTATTTAAATGTTTGGACTCCTGAGCGTGCGGAGCCGGGTTCTTTGCCGGTGCTGGTGTATTTTTACGGTGGTGGTTACCAGGCCGGTGATGGTTCAGAGGATCGCTACAACGGAGAGAGCATGGCTCGCCGCGATATAGTGTCCGTTACGGTCAATTACCGGCTAAATGTTTTTGGGTTTATGGCCCATCCTGAACTGACCCGCGAATCGGGCTTTTCCGGGAATTACGGTTTGCTCGACCAGTATGCTGCGCTGCTCTGGGTTCAGCAGAATATTGCTGCTTTTGGGGGCGATCCATCTCGTGTGACTATTGCCGGAGAGTCTGCCGGTTCCATTTCTGTATCGGCTCAAATGGCGTCGCCATTATCCAAAGGGCTATTTGCTCAAGCCATTGGAGAGAGCGGTTCTTTGATGCGCGCTTTGGCTCCTGTGCCTCTGACCGATGCCGAAAGAATGGGGCGTGATTTCTGCAATAAACTGGGGGCTCAATCTCTGGAAGAGCTTCGGGCTTTGCCGGCAGATCAACTGCTCGCCGGTCTGATCCAGAAGGGCGCCCCCTGGTTTTCGATGACGGTGGACGGCTATTTCTTCCCGGAAGATCCGGCTAAGGTTTACAGCGAAAAGAGGCAGGCTGCCGTGCCCCTTTTACTGGGCTGGAATTCAGAAGAAATGAACTTCAGGGCTATTTTCGGCAACCTTGATCCAACCTTGGAGAACTACAGGAAGGTGGTGCAGCACCTTTATCCCGAGCATGCGGAAGAAGTGCTTCGGGCCTACCATGCGACAAGCGATGAGGATGTGGTGCAGGTGGCCACTGATTTGGCCGGAGACCGCTTTATCGTCTACAGTTCCTGGAAGTGGGCCGATGCTCATTCCGGCCTTGCTCCGGTTTACCGCTACTATTTCAGCCGGGCCCGCCCGGTTACCCGTCCGGAACTGGGTAATATAACCGCAGGCTTGGCCGGCGGAGTCATTCGCAAGGATTCCGCTGAGCCGCCGACACCTCCTAACAAGGGGGCCGTGCATTCCGCAGAGATAGAATACGCGATGGGCAATCTATCTTTAAACCGGGTTTATTCCTGGGGGCCTGACGATTACAAAGTCTCTGCCTTGATGCAGGGATACTTTGAGCAGTTTATTAAAACGGGCACTCCCAACGGATACGGGTTGCCGGAATGGCCGGAAATGACATCGGGAGAGGATGGAGACTACCTCTATATGCAGATTGATGTGAATCCCGAGGTTAAGCCCGATTTGCTTGGCGAGCGTTACCGGCTGCTTGAGCGGATCGGTTTCTAAGCCCCCGTTATTCACGGGTTATCCAGACCAGTGTGCCTTCGGGAACTGAATTGAATAACTCTACGACTTCCCGGTTGCGCAACACAACGCAGCCGTGGGAGAGGGGGGTTCCCACTTTGTCTTCGTGGTTGGTCCCGTGGATGTAGATGTAGCGGCTGTAGCTGTCGTGGTCTCCGCCACGGTTTAATTCCGGGTCCAACCCTTCCAGTCGGAGGATTCTTCCGACCACTAGGCAGCGCTCAGGGTCTTCCAGTGGATAGTTGCGGTAATGTGTTCCGGTATCTACGCGGCCGACAAATACGGTATCCTGGTCGGCACCGTCACCTATTTTGTCGGCAATACGGTGTAATCCCCAGGGCGATCCCAGAGAGTTTTCGATGCAGCTGGGAGCTCTTCGACTTGTTGATGCAGAATAACTTCTCTTGAGTGTGCCCGCTGCAAAATGATACAATTTTTGCTCGCCAATACTGACATGGATCACATGCTCTGTTGGCTCTGTGCAAAGAACTTTGCATCTCTCTGAAAACAAATCACCCAAAATACTAGAATAATTCCATGACATACAAAGTAGGCATTGTAGGTGTAACCGGGGCAGTGGGGCAAGAACTCATTCGCCTTTTGCGTGAACGCCAGTTCCCATGCGAAATCGTGGCGATGGCATCAGCTCGCTCCGCAGGGAAAACGGTAACCTATAAAGACGAAACGTGGACCGTGGTGGAAGCCACTCCCGATGCCTTTGCCGGTCTGGATATTGCTATTTTCAGTGCCGGAGGCGACATCTCCCGTGCGCTCTGCCCCGAGGCAGCCAAGCGTGGCTGTATTGCCATCGACAACAGCTCGGCTTTCCGCATGGATGCCGACGTGCCTCTGATTGTGCCGGAAATCAATCCCGATGCCGCCGACGCCCACAAGGGTATTATTGCCAACCCGAACTGCACCACCGCTATTTCCTTGATGGGGCTTTATCCGCTGCATAAGGAATTTGGGCTGACCCGCTTTATTGCCAGTTCTTATCAGGCAACCTCCGGCGCCGGTGTTTCCGGGATGCAAGAGTTGGAGAACCAGAGCAAAGCTTATATTGAAGGTAAGGACCTTGTTGTGGATGCCTTTGCCCACCAGATTGCTTTCAACCTGATCCCGCATATCGACAGCTTCCTCGACTCCGGCTTCACCAAGGAGGAAATGAAGATGCTCAACGAAGCCCGCAAGATTATGGACCTGCCTGAGCTTAAGGTGTCCTGCACCTGTGTGCGTGTGCCCGTATTCCGTGCTCACAGTGTCAGCATCACAGCCGAATTTGCCAAACCTGTGGATGTGGCCCGTGCCCGTGCCGTTATCGCCGAATTCCCCGGTGTGGATGTGGTGGACGATCCGGCCAACAAGGTTTATCCCATGCCCAAAGATTTTTCCGGCAAAGAGAACTGTGGCGTAGGTCGTATTCGTAAGGATACCGCATTCGACAATGGTCTTTCCATTTGGGTCGTTGGTGACCAGCTCTGGAAGGGCGCTGCACTCAATGCAGTGCAAATTGCAGAACTGCTTCAACGGAAAGGGTTAATCGGTTAACTGTTCTTGATCGCTGAAGATTGATTTTAGAAAAATGCATTTTTCCTGCATTTTTGTGTGGACAACACCGAAATTCTCTCTTTTATCAGCGACTTCTTTTTAAGAACAAGACCGATACAATCCGGGCCTTAAAAAAGCTCAGAATTGAAGAGGGCGCTTAGCTCAGTTGGTTAGAGCGCCTGCCTTACAAGCAGGATGTCACAGGTTCGAGTCCTGTAGCGCCCACCATTTTACAGAAAACCGAAAGCTTAGTCTTTCGGTTTTTTGTGTCTTTGGTAGAGTGCTAGCCCAGTCGTAGAAAAGTATTCTTCATTTTCCATTTCCTGTGACTACGTTCGCGTGTTGACGCTTTTTTTATCGCGAATATCAAATGCAGATATTTATTCTAAATAAAGAGAGTTTATTATTGACTGAAGTGAAGGATGTCTCATTCTCTTATTCGTGATAATTGGAAATTAATCTGATTATTGCTAATAGTAACATGAGTAAAGAAGAATTCTATTCACAGGTCGACTCTAGTGTTTCTGGAGAAATCAAATGCTCAACTGCTGCACCAGCTTTCGGTTGTGATGCAGGACAAGCAATATTTATTGCTCTAACAAATCCAAATATTGACCGTTCAGTATCTTATGCTGTTTATGATCAAGTAACAAGTCATTGTATTGACAGTGGTAGTATTGGAAAAGGAGGTTCTAAATCGGTAATCGTACCTGCCGCCGATACACCGCATGTTATCCGAATTCAAAACCAAAGCAGTTGTGATCTCAATAAGATTACTCCTAAGTTGTCTTTCTATGCTGCTATTCAGTAGTCGGTGACTTGGTTTGTAATTGATTTGATCTGGAGGCAAGCTTGTTTTAATGGCTTGTCTCTTTTGTTATTACACCTTGGGACTACGCGTTTTAGCCTTGTTATACAACTGTTTAGAACATCTGTGCAGGCGCTCTTTATGCTCGAATCTGTTTGACTTAGTCTTCTTCAAGGGGCATTCAAGAAACATTGCGATATAACTCTCTGCAAAGGGGTCTCGCGATTCACCTTTAAACTTCAATACAATGCGTCACACAATATCTGTTTTGGTCGAAAACAAATTCGGAGTCCTTACCCGGGTTACGGGAATGTTCAGTGGCCGGGGCTTCAATATTGACTCGCTCAATGTCGGCCCGACTCACGACCCCAAGTTTTCGCGTATTACGGTAACCGTAATGGGCAATTCGCAGCAGCTGGATCAGTGCATCAAGCAGCTCAACAAGCTGGTTGAAGTCATGGAAGTGCGTGATTTGGCCAACGATACCTTCGTTGCCCGTGAACTGCTTCTCTGTAAAGTCGGTTGTGATTCCGAAAATAGGACGGAAATCCTGCAGATTTGTGAAATCTTCCGCGCCAAGATCGTTGATGTCTCGCTCCACAGCGTCATCATCGAAATGACAGGTAACCTCAATAAGATCGAGGCCTTCCTTGCTATGCTCGAACCCTTCGGCATCAAGGCACTCGCCCGGTCCGGTGCGGTAGCTCTCGAACGCAATCGGAAGCTTGAATTATAAACCCTGGAAATTACTGAAATGCCCGCAACAATCTATACATGTAAGGACGCCGACCTCGGTTTCCTCTCTGATAAAACTATTGCCATCGTCGGCTTCGGAAGCCAAGGACATGCGCATGCTCTCAACCTGAAGGAAAGTGGCGTTAACGTCATCATCGGGCTCTATGAAGGCAGCAAGTCCATTCCCGTTGCCAAGGAGCTGGGATTTGAAGTTTACACAACAGCCGAAGCTGTCAAGAAGGCCGATGCCATCATGCTTGCCGTGCCTGACATGAAGCAGCCCGCTATTTACGAAAACGACATCAAGCCCAACCTTACTCCCGGTAAGACCCTCGTTTTTATCCACGGCCTCTGCATCCACTATGGTTTCATCGAAGCCCCCAAGGATGTTGATGTCATCATGGTTGCTCCCAAGGGCCCCGGCCACGTGGTTCGCAGCCAGTACCTCGAAGGCAAGGGTGTTCCTGCCCTCATCGCTCTGCACGGTGAAGCCGGCGAAGATGCCAAGAAGCTTGCTTTGGCCTGGGCCAAGGGCATCGGTGGTACTCGCGCCGGAGTTATCCAGACGACTTTCAAAGAAGAAGCCGAAACCGATCTTTTCGGCGAGCAGGCCGTTCTTTGCGGTGGCGTCAGCGCCCTCATCAAAGCCGGTTTTGAAACACTTGTAGAAGCCGGTTACCAGCCCGAAATGGCCTACTTTGAATGCTGCCACGAAATGAAGCTCATTGTAGACCTCATCGTAGAATCTGGCCTTTCCGGCATGCGTTTCTCCATCTCGGAAACTGCTGAATACGGTGACTACGTCAGCGGCCCCCGCGTGATTACCGCTGATACCAAGAAGGCGATGAAGGCTGTGCTTACCGACATTCAGGATGGCACCTTTGCCAAGAACTGGAAGGCCGAAGCCGATGCCGGTTATCCCAATTACAAGAAGATGCAGGAAGACGAAGCCAAGCATCAGATTGAAAGCGTTGGCGATTACCTCCGCAGCATGATGCCCTGGGTTAAGAAGAAGGACATCAAAGGCGCTCAGGCTTCTTACTCCAAGTAAGTTTTTAGATCGTTTTTTCACTGCAGAATCACGGAATGCGTATGCGTTCCGTGATTCTTCTTTTTTTTATGGCGCGAGATGTTTGCCTGATTTCCGTTGCTATTTTGCCTGCTTTATCCAACATCTCCTTTCGCTGATATATTTTCTCTGTCCTCATGAATTGCATTCGTATCGCAACGCGCCGCAGCCGGCTTGCACTGGCTCAGGCCGATCTCGCCCGCAGCACCATCGCCGCAGTTTTTCCGGCGGCCTCTTTGGAGGTGCTCGAAATGGTCACCACAGGAGACAAGCAGCTCTCCTGGTCCCTAGAAGAACGGGGAGGGAAGGGCCTCTTTACCAAAGAACTGGAGGAAGCGCTGCTCAACGGGCAGGCCGATGTGGCCGTTCACAGTGCCAAAGATTTACCTTCGGAAATGCCCGAGGGGTTGAGTCTGGTCGGCTGTCTCCCGCGAGAGGATGCCCGCGATATGCTCATTTTCCGTGAAGGCGTGGAAACACCCGCGGTGATTGCTACCGGCAGCCCGCGCCGCCGCGCCCAGCTCAAGAAACGCTTTCCCTGCGCTGTATGGACAGAGATTCGCGGTAACGTGGAAACACGCCTGCAGAAAATTGCCGATGGTAAGGCCGATGCCACCGTACTGGCCTGCGCCGGGCTGAAACGTCTCGGCATCTCCGCTTTTCCGGGTCTGGTGTTTGAGCCGATTTCACCCGAGTCGGTGATTCCCGCCGCCGGGCAGGCTGCCATTGCCCTGCAATGCCGCACGGCGGATTTGGCCCGTTTCAAGCCCTTGGTAGACGTTGCCACCACCGAATCCGTGGAGATGGAGCGTTACCTGCTCAATGCCCTGGGGGGCGGTTGCCACACCTCTGTGGCTGTTTTTCGCGAGGGAAACACCTTTCGCGTGTATCATGAGTCTTTTGGGGCAAAGCGTTATACCTTGGATGAGCGCAATCCTCTGGAATCTGTTAAGGCTGTTGTGGCCGAAATCATTCTAAAGATCGGAAATCAATGAAAAGTAGTCTGAAAAACCATCGCATTGCCATTACCCGGGCCTCCGATCAATCTTCCACTTTACGCCGCCGGCTTGAAACCCTGGGCGCTCATGTGCTGGAGCTGCCGCTGATCGAGACCCGTTCGGCCTACGATAAAGCCACCGCCGCAGATGTGTTTGCCGAAGTTGGCTCCTATGACTGGATTGTCTTCACCAGTGCCAACGGGGTGCGCTATTTCTTTAAGCTCTTCATCAAGCACTTCAACGACATCCGCGCGTTGGGTATTATGCGCATTGCCGCCATCGGCAAGGGCACAGCCAAAGCATTGGCCAAGTATTACCTGACGCCTGATCTGATGCCCGACGATGCCGATTCCGAGTCGCTGGGCAAGGCCCTGATCGAGGATGGGGTGGAGAACCGTAAAATGCTCCTCATCACCGGAAACCTTAACCGGGAAACCTTGGTAACGTCTCTGGAGCAGAACATGGCTATTGTGGATGCCTTTCAGGTCTATGAAACCGTTAAGTCGGATCTTTCCGATTGTGAAGATGCTCTGGATTTCTGCAAAGCGGGTGCCGATGCCCTCCTTTTCTGCAGCCCTTCGGCTGTCAGTTCCTTTGTCGATCAGGCAGCGGCGCTGCAGCGTGCCGACGCTGCGCGGGTCCCCAAAACTTTTTCCATCGGGCAGGTGACCACCGATGCCATGAAGAAGGCCGGTATTCCCGTGGATGTGACTGCCCACGAGTCTTCCATCGACGGCCTCATCGAGGCGCTGGAACAACGCTTCTCAGAAGAATAGACTATGGCAGTGGGGATCAAAGTCTGCGGGATTACTCTGCCGGAACAGGCCAAAGCCATTTCCGACATGGGCGCCGACTATCTCGGCACCATTGTTTACGAGAAATCCCCGCGACACGTTCCCTACGAGGCTCTGAAAACGCTTTTGCCCTCCATCCCCGAATCAAAGCGTATATTGGTGGATGTTGCCCCCTCTCTGGAGCGTCTGCAGTGCTACTGGGCGCTCGGCTACCATGCCGCTCAACTGCATTTTGACCCCGAAGCCGCCCGAGGACTTGTGCCCCAATGGTGCCAACTGGTTGGGAGGGGCCATCTTTGGTTGGCTCCTCGCATAAAGCCCGAAGCCGATTTCCCCGAATACCTTTTTGACTACGCCGATACCTTTGTTCTCGATACCTACAAAAAGGACGCTTTCGGCGGCACAGGAGAAACGGGCGGCTGGGAACGCTTTAAAGCTTGGAAAGCTAAATACCCGAACAAGCGCTTCATCCTTGCCGGCGGCCTAAGCCCCGAAAACCTCCAGGCTGCCATCGCCACCACCGGAACCACCCACGTAGACCTCAACAGCGGCTTCGAAATCTCCCCGGGTATTAAAGATCTGGAGAAGGTGAGGGGCGTTTTGTGCTAACTGTTGGAGTGTTTAGTAGTTTTCTTGAAACATAGCACTTAAAGTGCTACTATGTAGCTATGAAAACGGAAACCACAATGGTTCGGGCTAGGATTGATACGGCGTTGAAGGAGGAATCGGAAGAGATTCTTTTGTCTCTGGGCTTGAATATGACCGATGCTATTCGGATTTACCTGAACCAAGTCCGCATTCACAAAGGGATTCCCTTTGAGCTAAAGATTCCGAACGAGGAGACGGTTGCCGCCTTTAAAGAGATAGAAAGCGGTAAAGCTAACAAGACAATCAGCGTGAATGAACTCCTTGATGGATTGAAAAAGTAATCACTTGTAATGTAGGCATTGCTTGTTTTTCACATGAATGAGCAATTTTTACAGTGTCTCTACCAATGGTAGTAGAACTTACAGAGGCTTCCGCCGAGCCGGGGATGCAAACTGGCGGTTATTTATGTACGGCTTTGCCATGCAGGAGCCAGCCTTATCTTATTGAGTTTATTCTCCATTCCCGCCGTTCCATCCCGTAGATAGCGCAGCACATGTCGTTTTTAGTGAATTCGCGGAGGAATTGCATTCCGTTCTTTTCGGCGACACGGCGTGAGGGGGTGTTTTGGTGGTGCATGTAGCTATAGACCTTTTCCACTTTCAGCTTTTCGAAGGCATACTCCATACAGGCTCGTGCGGCTTCGCTTGCATAGCCGCGTTTGCTATGCTGCGGTTTTATGTGGTAGCCCACTTCATGGACTTTGCCTTCGTCCACTTCCTGCATACTGATGCCGCAATCCCCTATACATTCACCGGTTTCCTTCAGGATAACGGCCCAAAGACCGAAGCCATCGCGTTCATAGCTCTGTTGGCACCATTCGATCCATTGATGCACCTTTGCGGCATTCAGCGGTTCCGGGTAATACCGCATGGATTCAGGATCGGACAGTACCTCGGCGAGGTCACTGGCATCGTCAAAGGTCAACTCCCGTAACTGGAGTCTATCTGTTTTCAAAATGTACTGCATGACTGTCTTTCTTTATGATTAGGATTCTATGGGAGCGAAGAATTCCTGGAATGCGGCCTCAAAGACCTCACCAAAGTGTCCGCTGCATTAGCTGCTGGTTGATTCTTTAGGGAATTACAAATTTTAAGAAATAAACAGACCATGCACGGATGGGGCATGGTCTGTTTGTAGAAGTATAAAGCAATTATTTCTAAGAAAGAAAATCTTACTGTTTAGATCTGAACGGTATGTAACTAGAAGCTTACATGCAACGCAGTGCTGATGCGGTTGGATTTGTCATCGTAATTATTGTATTCAATGTGATCATAGCTCACATTGAACAGCGTTCGTTCTGTAATGAGAACGCCAAGGCTGCATCCAAGTCTTGTTGTATTGTCGGATAATTCGCGACTGGCTGTTGTAAAGCCATTACCATCCGAGAATTGCACATAGATGTCGTCCGCAGAGTTATCCAGTTCCGTTGAGTATTCTGCATGGATTTCCGGAATTAACATGATTTTGTTAACAGTAAAGTTGGCCCCTATCGATAATGCGATAGAGCCTTGCAGAGATTCATTTTGAGTTTGCTTAAAACTCATTTCCACTCCGCTTCTTTCATCTTCCGAATATGCATCTTCACTTAGTTTTGCCCATTTGACAGAAGCATAGGGACGGATCGTGAGGATTCCCCTGTTGTAATCATAACCTCCGCTGACGGCAGCGCTGGTACTGTCGGCTTTATGGTGACTTTTTAAGTTCCCGCTCACCAGTGCCATTTCTCGTTCAGTATTAACTGTAATTGAACCGCGGCCAATGGAGGCAGTCGCATAAAACCCATTCTTATCCGGGTGTTGATCCCAGCTTCCGGTTAGGTAGAAATGGTTTCCACGTGCGTCAGAACCATCTTTACTGGAAGCGGTTTCGATTGTCTGTTTGTTCTTTCCAAAAGCAAGACCTGCTGACCAATTGCTGTTAACCATATAGTCAACACCCACCAGTGTTGTATGCGATTCAGAGTCATATGCAGGAATCTCTTTGAAGGAGGTCACGCTCTCATTATTATGGCTGTAGTTGAGCCACCCAATGTAGCGATTTTCTTTGGAGAAACAGATGTTTTTACTGTGGCGGATGAGGATGTCATCATTGTTGTGAAGATCCTGCATCACGGCATATCCTGTGGTCAGGTTGATTGCCGGGAAGAATTCTGAAACGGCAGCACCAATTTCGGCTGAAGTATCCATGAAATCAATGGTATTCAGGATGTAGGCCAGATTGCCGCTGGCTGTAGTACGAACTTTATCCAGCGTATCAGCCATTTGCATTATACTGGCGCTCTTCACGAAATCAGAATAGCTGTGCCGCTCAATGTTTAGTTTAACGGAGCTGTTATCGTAAGAGAATGTGGAATTCTCGAACATTAGATAGAATCCATTTAAACTGTAGGAGGTAATATCGCTGTAGTCGAAGTCACCGGCTTCCACAAAGGCATAATCGCCGGAAGGTATGTAACCGGAAGCTGAAAAATTCACTTCTGCATTTCCCTCCACATGTAAACTGCCGGTAACAACGATTTTATCGATGTCACCATCATTCATTTCTATATTAACGGTTACACCGTCATAGAAGTCGGCGTCACCATCAATATGGATTGTTCCCACAGAATTTCCGGGAGATAGGATCGTGTTGCTGGCACTGATATCGCCAACATAAGTGCCGTTTCCCTGCAACGTACTATTTTCAAAGTAGCTGTAGTTTTCAGTAATGATTGATCCATTGTTTGTGACAACGGAGTCTATAAAATCATTGTAATAGCCCGTGATGGTTCCACTGTTTAGAAGAGTGGAATCGGTTATATATACGCCTTCAGTCTTATTGTTGTCTGCCAACGCTGAAATGGTACCACTGTTTATGATATTGGTTTTTATTGCATATATGCCATAGGCAGTGCCTCTGGTTGATTTTGCCGTTATCGTACCGCTGTTGGTGAAACTTTCGCACGTATCAATGTAGGCGGCTATGCTGTATCCCAAATTGGATTCGGATGAAATGTCGCCTTCGTTGATTGCATTGCCAACGTCGTTCGCAGACAGACCAATGGAGTAGTAATAGCCTATTGAGTCAATCAAACCTGTGTTGGTCACGGAAGCCGCATCGTTAATATGGACTCCATAAGCTTTGCCATAATTTACTTCTGATTTAATAGTCCCTGTATTACTGAAAACGCCTGTCTTATCATAAGATAAGAAACGGGCACCATAAGCGCTTGCTAATTCCCTTCCAAGTGCAACAGCAGATACTTCTCCGGTATTCGTTAAGCTGTGTCCCTGACTTAACATTCCGTATGCGGTTGAAATTCCGTTTCTGGCATTACAGCCCACATAAATACTACCGTTGTTCTCCACAGAGGCATTGTCGCCGGCCCACAATGTAATACCCTTTGCTACAGCATCGCCATCTGCTGCTTCCTGGATAATGGTGATGTCCGCATTATTTGTAATGCTGGCGTCATTACCGCCCCATTCATAGATCCCATTTTCGGTATATGAACCGATGTCATTCTCTTCAACAGAGACAATATTCTCATCATTTACAAGGGTGAAGTTCTCTCCCGTCCAGTCGCCATAGACTAAATACGTCGCCGAAGTGGAAACGTTAGAGGAGTTATAGGACATATGCATGTAGCCCTCTTCACCCCAGGCAGATCCCCAGGAGTTACGCAAAATCCAGGAACCATTGGTTCCCTTACTGTTATCCCAGCCTACGAGTGCTACCGAATGGTTTGCAATGGAGCGATAATCTACGATTCCTTGGTAGCCTTGCATTGTATATTGATTGAACGCGTCGTCGCCCGCTTCATATCCGGAAAAAGCATCTGTGGCTAAGATACCAACATCCAGTGCTCCAATGTTTTGGATAACGTACTTCATTGTTTGTACGTCATAGGATGCCACGCGGTGCCAGCTGGAGAATGTCACTGTTTCAGCATCCGTGTGATAGTTGCCTTCACCCGGGTCGGTAATCACGTAAGGAAATTCTGAGTCGTCAATAATTCCATAATCGACCAGAGCCTGAAGCTCATCGTAATCGTAATTAGCGCCTTCACCGCCGAATCCATCGTAAAATTGTCCCAAATACCAGATAATGTAAGATTCGGAGAAATTGGCACTGTTCTCATTGTATAAGCCCATTGCTCGATTATAGGTACTTTCTGCGGCTGCAGTAGCACCGAATGAGTAGCAGGCACCAAAATTACCTTGGTTCTGCACCGGACTCAGATAGTTGTACCCGTTTACATCTCTTAAATCAAAGCTGGATGCCAGCTCTTCTGTGTATTGAGCATTGGCTATGCCTGCAAAGACTGCAAGTCCACATCCAATTGTTGATTTGCTAATGAATTGTTTCATTTTGTACTGTGGTTTTGTTATAAGACAGAATTGCTTTATTGCTATAGGCAATGCTGGGCATGGTATGGTTTTGAGATGAATATAGTTGGGAACTAAGCCATGGACAGCATGAAATGGGTAATATCATTTAATACTGTTTAGAAATATATTCATAATATTTTGTAAATAACTATAATTAAGAATAATTTTATACGCAAACGAAATTTATATATCTTTATTTTTTTTAAGTCGCTTTTTGAACGCTTGATCTTCAATTCGCCGTTGACCTGTATTGGTGTTATACATTTAAATCGCCTGTAAGAAAGTCGTGTTCAGCAATCGCTGGTTCACCACTTTTGACTACACTCCACCCCGTATACCCCTATACTATGAAAAGACTGGTTTCCTATGTCCTTTGCCTTTTTGTGACCCTTCCGTTGCTCCTTAATGCTGATGTTGACCAGAAACAGTGGCTGAATCCCATTCTGGAACAGCGTGCGGATCCTTTTGTTGTATTGCATGATGATGGCTATTATTACTGCACAGCCACCGTTCCTGAGTATGATCGTATTGAGCTGAGGCGTGCTAGGACTTTGGGCGATTTGACCAATGCGGAAGCCAGTGTGGTTTGGCGCCGACACTCAGAAGGTCCAATGGGGCACCACATTTGGGCCCCGGAACTCCATTTTATTGATGGAAAATGGTACCTGTATTTTGCTGCGGGGCGGGCCGATGCTATTTGGGATATCCGTATGTATGTGTTGGAAAATGCCTCTGCCAATCCCATGGAAGGTGAATGGATCGAAAAGGGGCAAATCCACCCTAACTGGGAGTCGTTTTCGCTGGATGCAACCACCTTCGAAAACAAGGGCATCCGTTATCTGGTTTGGGCCCAGAGTGTTCCTCCTGAAAACGGTACCAATCTATACATTGCGCGTATGGATACTCCCTGGTCCATATCAGGAGAGCAGGTCTGTCTTTCCCGTCCGGAGTTACCCTGGGAAAAGCAGGGCCATAATGTTAATGAGGGGCCGGCGTTTGTCCGTCGAGGGACTAATCTCTTTTTGACTTATTCGGCCAGTGCCACTGATGCGAACTATTGTATGGGGCTTTTGCGTGCCGATGAGAATGCGGATCTTCTCGATCCTGCTTCCTGGCATAAATCCCCCGAGCCGGTGTTTCAGAGTAACAGGGCTGCAAGTCAGTTTGGCCCCGGACACAACTCGTTTACCACCAGTCCCGACGGAAAGACCACCATTATGGTCTATCATGCCCGTAACTACGAGTATATTGCCGGTGAACCATTGAATAATCCCGATCGGACCATGCGGGCTCAAGTGATTTCCTGGTCGGAAGAAGGCGAACCGCTGTTTGGCACCCCGCTTCCCGATGACACGCCCACGGTACACCACACCGGCGGCAACCCGATCATTACGGCCCATTTTACGGCAGATCCGGCGGCATTGGTTTATAACAAACGGGTTTACCTTTACACAGGCCACGATATTGCCCCGGACAACAATTCCAGCTACCGTATGAGCGACTGGCTTTGTTTCTCCTCCTCCAACATGGTGGATTGGGAGGAGCACGGCTCTCCGCTTCAGGTGAGTGATTTTTCCTGGGCCAAGGCCGATGCCTGGGCTGGCCAGGTGATTGAGCGCGACGGGCGTTTCTACTGGTATGCCGCGGTAGAGCATGCCACCGGCGGCAAGGCTATTGGTGTGGCCATTGCCGACAGCCCCACAGGGCCTTTTCAGGACGCCATTGGTGCGGCCCTCGTGGAAAACTCCATGACCACGGCGGCGAGCATCTGGTGGGATGATATCGACCCCACCGTCTGGATTGATGACGATGGGCAGGCTTATCTTTTCTGGGGAAACCAGAAGTGCTACTACGCCAAGCTCAAGCGCAACATGATTGAGTTTGACGGCGACATCCATGTGGTTCCCGATGAACAGGTTCCTGCCTTTACGGAAGCTCCCTGGATCCATAAACGGGGAGATACCTACTACATTTCCTATGCAACAGGCTTTCCCGAGCGCATTGCCTATTCCATGTCAAAAAGTCTAGAAGGTCCCTGGGCGCCGCAGGGCTTGCTCAGCGAAGGGGCGGCAAACAGCAATACCATTCATCAAGCGATCATTGAATTTCGCGGTCAATGGTACTTTATCTACCACAATGGTATGGTGCAGCATCCCGCCGTTGGTGGCAGCTACCGCCGTTCCGTCTGCATTGAGCCTCTCCATTACAACGCCGACGGTACGATGCAGCGCGTCATTCAGACGAGCAAAGGTGTCAACGTGTCTGCCTTGGAGGATTGATTTCTACTTGTTAACTATCTACTTTTCGAAAGAAGCGCAAAAAGCATACAGTTCAGCACAAAAAGAGTCACCCTGTTCCAGCCAACTGTAATGTCCACTTTTGTTTATGAAAACCAGTGTGGATGTTTTTAGTGCATTATGAGCCTCATAAGCAACGCCGGCACCGATGGGATCCTGCCGCCCCTGGATAATGAGGACGGGCTTGGAGAAGTCTTTCAGGCCTTCGCGGCAGTCAAAATGAGAGTCGAACAGATCTTTAAAAACAAGTGAGTTTATCTCTGGATTTCCACCATGAGCAAGGCGTGCCGCTACTTGAGGAACATAACTTTTATCGTAAAGATAGGCAGAGGCTAAGCATTTTGCTCTGTTGTATTTTGCCTCTTCAGTCGGGTTCTCTGCATTAACCAGAGAGTCCCAGTATTGGAATTCGTCCCGTTCGTTTTGGCTTAAATGCATCTGCAGATTTTCTCTGAAATATTGCAACAGTCCGAGATCAATTCCTCCAGAGCTGGATAGAATCAGTGCCGTAATCGAATTTGGATATTTGCAGGCATAGTATTCTCCCAAGAATCCTCCGAAAGAATGCCCTAGTACAATCCATTGATCATAATCGAGGTGTTTTCTGAGTGCTTCCATGTCTTCCACCATCAGATCCATTGTGATGGTGCTCTCATCAATTTTGTTCAGCGCAGATTCCCCTGTTCCTCTCTGGTCAAAGAGGATCGTGGTATGTTTATCCGAGAGTAATTCTGCCAGATGCTGAAATCCGTTACAGTCCAGTCCAGGACCTCCATTAATGATGAGTATTGGACTTCCCGCTCCACATGTTTTGTAGTGTATGACTCCATCATCAGTTTTCATGAAGCTGGATTGTTGGGCAATAGCGCTCGCCTGTACCATAACTAAAACCAAGAGATATTTAATAAAGTTATTCAACCCGGATATTCAATTCTCTGCTGTTTATCTAGTGACTTAGGTTTCTGTTGGGGCGTTTAAAAACGTTATGTTCCTCTTTATATGTTTATTGCGATGAAATCAATGGGATTGTTCTGCAATCTGATCGCAAGGTTATGGCTTCCATTCATCGGATGGAGGTTATGGCATCGACAATCAGTTGGGCTGTTTTCTCGATACCGAAATGCGAGCTGTCCAAGGTAATGTCGTA
Organism: Opitutales bacterium; assembly: GCA_016932335.1. Classification (GTDB taxonomy): domain Bacteria; phylum Verrucomicrobiota; class Verrucomicrobiia; order Opitutales; family Oceanipulchritudinaceae; genus JAFGCZ01. The sequence goes on from JAFGCZ010000001.1 coordinate 129,737, forward strand.
GTTGTCGGTGGCCCCGCGTTCCTTGCCGGTGAAGTGTCGGCAGTAGTTTGCCCGGTCATGGTCTATGCGGTCGAGTTCTTCTCCGGCATTCTCTGGGCGAGCTCCATAGGTTTCTACAAAACGTTTTTCTCGGAACTGCTTGTCCGCGTGGATGAAAACTCGGAAGCAATTTGGATTGTCTTTGAGGATGAAATCAGCGCAACGGCCGACGATTACACTGGGTTCTTTGTGGCTGATTTCACGGATGATTTTGCTTTGTACGAGAAAGAGCACATCAAGAGGCGGCTTTTGTTCTTCCACGTAGGCATAATTCTGCTCGTATAGGCTAAAAAGGAGTTCGTTGGCCAGGCGTTGTTCGTGTTCCTGAATATACTCGGAGGTGAAGCCGCTCTCTTCCGCCGTCATTTGCAGCAATTCCCGATCGTAAAAATGGAGATTCAGCTTTTGCGCTACAAGCCTGCCAATCTCGCGCCCGCCACTGCCGAACTCTCGGGAAATGGTAATCACCGTGTGCTGCAGGCCGGAACCCTGCTCTGTATCTGTGGTCTCTGCCGGTTCGGTTCCCAGCCATCGGCCGAGGAAGGGCAGCTTTTTACTGAAATAGCGCGCCAGATAGCCAACGAGCAGTGCGGCAATAATGGTACCCTCACGAATCCCAATCAAATGGTGTAAAAAGATATAGGAGCTGATTAGGCCGCCCATAACCATGCTGCAGTCCACGCAGATTTTGGACTTTCCAAATTCTATGCCAAAGGTGTCGGCAATGGCTATTGCCAGCCCCTCACCGGCCAGATAGGTGATCTTTGCTTTTACCTCCAGATACACGGAAAAACCGATGACAACACAGCTGGAAAGACAAATGATTACTTGCCAAAAGTAGGTGCTTGGTGCCAGCCCATCGACTAGGTAAAGGGCAACATCGGTAAAGAAGCCGAAGAGAATAACCACCGGAAGCTGGATCAGTTGTAACGGATCATAGTTTTTCCGTTTGACGGCAATTTGCAGCACAATCAATAGGACATTAAAAATCATGGTCGTTTGCCCCATGCTTAGGGGAAAACGTTCGCTGTAGATGTAGGGAATGCAGGAAATAGGGGAGACTCCGAGACTGGCTTTAACCGACAGAGCCACTCCAAAGGCCATCGTAAAAAGGCCTGCAATTAATGTGATACAGCGAATGATTAAGTTTTTACTCATGATACGTTCTCTCGAAGCATCGAAAACCTGCGCGAGGATTCCGGTGCTGTTTCTTGCCCTGAATAGCTCGGCGGCTGTAGTGTATGGTCGGGAGAGATACTCTGAAGTATCCCTTCAGGAGACAGTGTGCAGTCGCATGTAAGCCTAAGTAGAGACTCCTCTGTTTCTTGAATGTCAATTTATTATTCAGGCGCGGTTTACATTTAAGAGGCTGTTATCTGAATGCATGTAGGCCGGCTTATAGGTGTTGCACTGTCTGTAACGGGCAGTTAAGGTCTACCTTTTTATGACCTCCAAAGATAATTCAGTAATGACAAACGATACCGATGAGAGTATGGTGCAGAACCCAAGCTCAGAGAAAAAAACGATTAAAGCATATGATGGCTTTGGACGTGAAATTGAGGTCGGCCGCGACGAGTGGCTCAATAATGTGTTGCTGCCCCATCTGAAAAAGTCCTGGGATAATGCAGATGAACTCTACCAGTCCATTTACAACGGGTTTAACGATGGTTTTTTTGCCGAGGTGGAAGATGCCTGTAAGCGCCTCTATGAAATAGACGAAATCAAGGAAAGGGGCGCTGTTGTGCTGGCTGTTTCCTATCTGCAGACCAATCGCCCGGCTGAAGCCAAAAAAGTGCTGCTCGGATATATCGAACAACAGGGCGAATCCGGTATTGTGCTGACGAATCTGGCCAAGGCGGAAAGTGCTCTGGGGGCCGATGCCGAAGCCGAACGTATTTTATGGCATGCGCTGGAGCTGGAACCCAATCAGGAAAACGCCCTTGCCTGGTACTGTGCGCTTAAACAGGAGAGCGACGGTTCCTCTCTGGAGGTGTTAAAAACCGTAGCCACCATGCCGGACAGTTGGCGGGCGCAAATCTGGTTGGCCAGAGAGCGACTGAAGGAATCTGATATTGATGGCGCCATGGCTTTGTACCGCGAGAGCTTGGCAAAAGTTCCCGATCCTGTGCCTACGGAAATCCTTATGCAGATCAGCGGCGATCTGGGGAACAAGGGCCATTTGCCGCAGATTCTTGAATTGACGGTTCCACGTTACCGTATCGATGTGCACGGTTTGCCGGTTGCTAATAATTTGCTGAAAGCCTACCATGATACCGGCCTGCTTGATCGAATGCGCGACCTCCTCAAGCAACTGCAGCTCAAACAGCGACCCGACTGGAAAAAGCATTTGGACTACTGGGAGCACCAATTGTCCGAAGCGGACCTTTCATCCGAGCAAAAATTGAGTATGGAAGATATCAAGGTTGCTCTGTTGGCCTTGGAGGGGCCGGTCTGGCTGCGCGATGGGCATCCCTTTAGCGGCCTTTTTCCGGTGAAGGGGCAGGAGACTCCCTTTATTGCTTTTGTCGGAAGCAGTGTTACTCAGCAGTCTGATAACAGCGAGATACAGCTTCAGCAAAGCACCAATGCCGGAAGAATGACTCGCTCCCTCCCGTTGTTTCTTTCCGAGTATTTCTCCGTTAACACCAATGCCAGAACAAGGGTTTACATTCCCTGGGTGGAAAACAACAGTGGCGGTTTTGCTCTCTCCGGCGAGATGTTTAGCGACGAGGCCATCATGTCTTACCACGATGGCAACAAAGACTATCTTCCAGCGCAAAAACCTGCCTATACGGTTTATACTCACCTGATAACACAGGGCAAAAACTGGGAGGTAAAATTGCGTCTGATCCGTACGGTGGATACCAAATGCCTCGCTGAGTTCAGTTATGTGTTTCCCGAGTTCTCCTTAAGCAAGGTTGTAGATGCCTTGCTTCTGGATCTCTCCGATGTGCTTTTCCAGGAAACGGAAATGGAGTTTAAATCCAAATCTTTGCTGAAGTCGCTAGAGGGTAGTGAGTTTGATCATTACCTCTTCCGTCTGGAACAGGCGTTGGCAGTTCGATGCTCGGCGGCGAGGAAAGATAGGGGCTTGTCCAATGCTACAGAAATTCTGGAAGGTACCCTGCACTTTTGCCTGAACCATCTCGATTCCTTGCCTGTTTGGTTACTTTTGACATGTGTTGTTGGAGGTATGGCTCGCAAAGACTCGCCTTTGGTCAAATCCTTTACGGATAAAATTGAGCTGTTGCTTACGAAGCTTCCCGCAGAGCTTCCCGAAGGGAATGAGGTAAAGGCTGAATTCCACCGCATACTCAGCGAAGTGAATTCCTGATCTTGGCTTTCTATAGATGAAAAAGACGATCCTGTTCGGGGATCGTCTTTTTTTGCTTTCTAAATGGGTAAAGCTTTACGGGTTGATTCGGAAGAATTTGCGCTTTCCTGCCTGGATTACGATTTCCTCCGTGGGGGCGGTCAGGGTTGCATTTGCATCCGCTTCTTTTGCTCCGTTTACCTTTACGGCGCCTTGTTCGATCATACGGCGGCATTCCTTTTTGGAGGGGAATAGAGTTGTGCAATGCATGATATCTATTAATCTGAATTCAGGTGGTATCGTGTTTTTGTTGAAGTGGTTAATGATTATCTTTTCTTTATCATCGTCTGTCGTTGCGTCACTTAGTTGATTCCATAAACTTGCTGCATTCATCGCAGGTATTAAGTTATTTAAAACTGAATTAATCTGGTTCACTAGGCCTATTTTGTTTTGATTCTTTTGTTTCATCGCAGACAGGAATGATTCAACGCGAGGAGTCAATTCGTTATTGATTTTTCTGGCAATATCTGCCCAGGGGAATTCGGGCATATCGTCCGGAAGCTCATTTTTGGAAAAAACCTGCTCGAACTGTTGGCGTTCGTATTCTCCGGTGCCCTCGCCGTGCAGTTTTGAGGTCAACGCAGTTGCCAGTTGCTTTTTCATCTCCATGGGATGCTCGCTCTGCATGGCCTTGATCTCTTCCTCTGTTTTTAGCAGGAGGAAACGGTAGTACGTCCACATCACATCGTCGCCAATGGACATGATTTTGCCGAACATATCCTTGGGCGTGTCATTGAAGGCAATGTAGTTACCATAGCTTTTGGACATCTTCATTTCTCCATCTAGACCTACAAGTAGAGGCAGCGTCATGGCAATCTGTTCCGGTTTGCCGGCATCGCGTAACATCTGACGGCCCACCAGTAGGTTAAATAGCTGGTCTGTGCCGCCGAGTTCAACGTCGGCTTCAATCTCTACGGAGTCAAAGCCCTGTACCAGCGGGTACAAAAATTCTACGATAGAGATAGGCTTGTTGGACTTATATCGCTTGGAGAAATCGTCGCGCTCCAGCATGCGGGCAACTGTCATCTGGCGGGCCAACTTAAGGCAGTCCTCAAAGCCCATTTTATCAAACCATTCGCTGTTATATCGCACAATGGTTTTCTCCGGATCCAACACCTTGAATGCCTGGGCCACGTAGGTTTCGGCATTCTGTTTGATTTCCTCACGGGTAAGCACCGGACGCAGGTCCGAGCGGCCACTGGGGTCTCCGATTAAGGTCGTAAAATCCCCGATGATGAGAATGGCCTGATGCCCTAAGTCCTGGAATTGACGCAATTTGTTGAACACGACCATGTGTCCGAAGGTCAAATCGGGGCGGGTTGGGTCTACCCCGAGTTTAATACGCAACGGACGTCCTTCAGTCAGGCGCTTTTCCAGCTCTTCCTTGCTGTGGATCGTGTCGATGTTTTGGGTCAGTATGTCTATCGGCTTCATGCGAAGCCCTGATCCTTAGCAATCTGTATCGGCATTTCAAGCCGTAAGTGACTCGCCGGAGAACTTACCCTTTGAGGTTCATTCCTTTGAGTGCATCCATTACTGCTTCGCGTACCGTATCCACCACTACTTGTGTCTGGCGGTCAATCTCGATATTAACCGGATTTCCGGGTTTTAGCTCTCCAAATTTGGTTACTCGGAGGGTTTCCGGAATCAGCCATACTTGGAAGGTTCCATTTTCTTTGTCGAGGTTGGTTACGGTTAAGCTGCATCCGGCTATGGAGGCGAAACCTTTGTTGAAAACATATCGGCGCAGTTTTTCCGGCAGCTCAAAGGTCACCACGCAGTTATTTTCCGGGAATATAATATCCTTTACGGTCAGTTTTCCATCCACATGGCCGGAAATGGGGTGCCCTCCGATTTCTGAACCCGCTTTGGCACTGCGCTCAATGTGTACCCGGTCCCCGGTTTTTAATGCCCCCAAAGTGGTCAGGTTCAAGGTTTCCTGCATGGCATCGAAGGATGCATAGTTATCATTTATTTCGGTAACCGTTAGACAGACCCCATCCACTGAAACACTGGCTCCAATCTTCAATTCTTTAAGATGTGCGGAATCCAGTTCGATAACAAATGTATGCAGGCCCGGGCGGGCGATGACTTCTTTTAAAGTAAAACAACCTGTGATGATGCCAGTATACATGTGCCCTAGCGTAGGTAACTTCCGGCAAAGTGCAATCGTTTAGAGAGTGTCTTTGTAAATTGGAATTATTATGCGGGAAAATGCAGATTTTTGTTGTAAAAAAATGTAAAACACCTCAGAACAACTCTGTTATTCTCTGCCGTTCTTCTTTAAATGTCTAAAAAAACCTTAGGTGGCTGCTATAAATGATTCTTTCATCCCTACCTAGGGCTCTCTGATACATAGGAAAACTGTAAGAATGAACTTGAACTTTACAATTCTGTAATATTAATTCTCGCATACCACAAATTATTTCAAAGAAGATTGCTGCTGTCTATTTTTCATCGTCTGAGTAATGCCTTAATGAATGGTATTAGTAGGATTACCTACTTTTTTACATAAGTTTACGAAGAGATGTCCTTGGGCTTGCTCCTTCTTCAAAAAGGAGATAACTTGCTGATATATTCATTCATTTAACCACATCACCACCTCTACCATGCAAGTGCATCGACAAAAAGCCGGTTTTACCCTCCTGGAGCTGATGATTTCCATGATGGCTTTTGCCATCATTGCCCTCGGATTGATGGCCAATGTTATGTGGAATCGAAAAGTTGCTCACGAGTTAACCTGCGATACCGCGGCTTACGCAACAGTGTGTAGTGTTCTGGATCAGTTGCGCGTAACTCCTTACACTGTGCTTTTGGCAGCCGCATTGAATAGCTCGTCTGTTGAGGTTACGGTTGTTCAATCCAGTGCTCCTGCCGGCAGTACCGAATTTCCTACCACTACAGTGAATGTTCCGGCAAACGGAACGTGGACCACCACCGTACCTATTACTATGGATGCGGCAGGTCAGGTAATGGAACGCGTTAACCTTGTCGTTAACTTTGCCATGTCGTCTCTGGAAAGCACCACGGCTGATAATTTGGATTTGGTGAAAATCGACGTCAATTATACATGGTCAACTCCTTCCAGCCCGCGCCCGCGCAACCGACAATTAACGGTTTTGGTTTCCTCTGTTGCCTTTAATCAGGCTAATATCAGTAATTGATTTTCTCCGAAGGTATTTTATGAAAAATTCTCTGAAAAATTCCTCCGGTTTTACAATTGTGGAAATCATGGTGGTTTCTGTGATTATGATCGTCGTCATTGTCGGCGTCATGACATTCTACACCGATAGTTCACGAGTGTTGTTGCGTTCCACCAATCAAATGGAGCTCAATGGCAACACACGCCTTTTTGTAGAACGTATGCTTCGAGATGTTCAGTCTGGAAGTATCGTTAAGGTTTATAACAACCTGCAGAGTAAAACACTACAGTCAGCCGGCGGTTCAGGCAATCTCATCGTGATTGCCAATACCTATCCGCAACAGTTGAGTTCTTTGATAGGACCTTCTGCAGATGTTGACAATTCAGGGGTCAATATTGTGGATCTTGTCGGTTATTACATTCCCACCACAGCCACCTCCGATGGGTCATTTCCCATTATTCGCTTTTATTATGATTGTCCCGATGTTGCCGTCGGGGCTACCTCTCCCAATTTGGCTTCGATGATCTCTTCGATCACCGAGTCGGGTGGGCCGGGGACACGTAGTACGGTGTTGTTGAATTGTGCTTCGAGCGATGTGTTTACAGACCGCTCGAATGTTCGGTTGGGATTAGTTGAGTTTAACGGACGGGTGGCCAACAGCCCTCGGTCCAATTCTGCCTATTCTGTTATTCATTTCACAGCAGGAACCCGATGAAGTCGTCAAAAAAAGGAAATACGCTTATTCTGGTTATGATCCTTACCGCGGTCATTGCCATTATTGCCGGATCCACTATGGATTACGGTAACACCGAGCTTAAAAACAATACCAGAGCTCAGTTGCTGGCCGAAGCACAGTATGCTTCAAAATCTCTTCTTGAATACGGAATTGCTACCATTGAGCGTCGATTCCAGACTCAGACCAATATCGAATCGGATATGTTTTCCCGCACCAGTGGCAATCCGTTGACTCTTGGTGCTGAGGCTCAAAACATGTTCAGTGGGAGCCATGTGGTTTTTGCACCCACATATAATCCAAGTAATTGGAATACAAATCCATCCGATGTCGTTGCTGGAGTCTTAGCTGACCAGAAGCAGTATCTGCTGCAGATCAACGAGGGGTCTGGAAATGCCTCCAGCCAGTTTCAGGGATTGGATAATTCCATTGTCGGTGCCCAGGCTATTCCGGTAATTTCAAAAGCCACTGTTAGCAATAGCAATGGCATGTCGGTTACCTCTTGTCAGTTGGCACAATTTGTTGTCGCAGATGCCTCCCTCTTTACCCGCGCCATTTTCTATAATTTGGATTTTGAAATTGCTCCCGGGCCCCGCATGGATGTGTATGGACCGGTTCATGCCAATCGAGATTCTTACATCCACGCTTCTTCCGGTCTCTACTTCCACGATACCGTTAATTCTGCGGGAGATATTTACCACAGTGTAATGACTGGCACCTTTGAAAATGGTGTTATTAAATCTACAATGAATGGTCCCGTAAATTTCCAGAACGATGAAGGACAATGGGTAAATATGAAACAGAGTGATGGTTGGATCGATTCTACCCGCTCTGACTGGTTTACCAGATCTCAGGATCTTTGGGATGATAATGTGGCCGACGGATCCCACGGTATTCAGGAACTTAGCGCTGTGCTTAGCGGCGATAATTATATTGAAGACGATCCGGCAACGACCAGTGTCGATGAAACCCGTAATTATGCATACCGCACCATCCAGCCGGTAATTAATAAAAACAGATCCGATTACGAAGAAGTTACGGAAATTGATAAATGGTCTTATAAGGCTGGTTTGACCATCTCCGTTGAGGGGTCGGGTGGGAACTATACCGTAAAAGCATATACCTACGAACGCGATGCCAATGGGGATATTCAGTACGATGGCAGTGGGGATCCCCAAACGGTTGAACTGACTTTGCCGGCCAACGTTATTACCATCAATGAATACAGTGATTATGTGTCCCGTGGTACCCGTTATGTAACCGGAGGAATGTATGATCGCCGCATGGGCGATTTGACTACCGAGGCGGGGAAGCAGGATCTTGTGGAGATTGATGTGGGCTTGCTGGCAGACAGCATTAACAACGATTCCTCCGATTGGGGTTCCGATACTCCTTCGAGTTGGTGGAATGGAGTTGTCTATGTTCAACTGCCTTATGAGTCTTCTACACCACGTGCTACAGACGGCGTGCAACCGGCGGACCAGAACATTTCTGTTCGCCTGAATAATGGTTCGGAAATTCCCAACCCATCCTATGCCGTTGACGAAGGGATGTCTCTGGCTACCAATGGCGGGCTCTATGTCAATGGAAATTATAATGCTGATGGCAGCTCATCATCTGGAGGCAGTCAAGAAACAGACGGCAGTGATGAACCACCTGCTGCCCTTGCCGCCGATGCAGTGACTGTGCTCAGCAGCAACTGGACCTCAAGCGGATATGATACTATTTCTGCTCAGTCCGTCTCCAAGAGAACGGCTGCGTTCACGGAAGTTTCTGCAGCCATCGTTTCTGGTCTGGTTCCGACCGAGGCCAATGAGAGCTACAGTGGTGGTGTTCACAACCTGCCGCGTTTTCTCGAGGACTGGAAGAACAGCGTTCAGTTTACCTATCGTGGCAGCCTTGTTTGCCTCTATGAATCCGAAGTTCAACTGGGGCCGTTCAGTTGTGGTAGTTATTACAATCCTCCTCGCAGAAACTGGGGCTTTAATGAATTGTTTGCCGACAACATTATGCCTCCTGGAACGCCTAAGATTCGTGTGTTCTTTGTAACCAGTTCTTCCTCTATATCTCAGTCTCAGTACGATGCTGTGTTGGGAGATATCATTGCCGCTAACGACTAAGACCGATGATTCGTAAGTTAACTCTTATTTTTCTTCTTGCGGTGTTCCCCTTTTTGGGGAACGCCGCAGACACATTTGATTATGCACTCTGGAAGGGGGAACCCATTCTTCTGAGTAAGCTGGCTCCGGTTTCTTTTTCCACCAGAACGGCTCATTTGGAGATCGAGGGGTTCGTCGGTGAAGCTTTTTACGCTGAAGGACCCTTCACGCTGCGTTTTTACTCTACAATGGGCTATCGCAGCCTGAATAAGACAGGTCCTTTGTCTTTGCAGAACTCCGATAATTCTAGGCTTCTGGTGGATGTTGAGGCCTATAGAAAGCCGGTATCTTTTCCCAATATGGATTCTCCCGAGTTTCTGATTGCGTATACCAAGGGGCGTTTGGCTGAAAAGCAGGAATACGAAACCTGCACCATTACACAGGGGGCCAAACAGCCTCTGGCAGAAGTGCGCTTGATGGATTATTGGGCCACGCCCATTGCCTACGAAATTTACAATGCTAATACCGATTCAACCCGCACCGTAGCCGATGCCGTTCTAGATATTGATGGGTATCTTGTTGTGGTTCGTATTTCTAAACCGAAGAAGCTTCCACTCGATTTAAGCAGGGAACTTCAAAAAGTGTTTCGTCACTGTATCCTCAATCCGACATACTGATCGGGTTGAGGTTTACTCAACGTTCTGCACCTGTTCGCGAATACGTTCTATTTCGTTTTTTGCATCGATTACACAGCGACTTATTTCAATGCTGTTGGCCTTTGAGCCGATAGTATTGAACTCACGGTTGATTTCCTGGAGAATAAACTCCAGCTTACGTCCGCTCGGATCTGTATCATCCAGGGTTTGCCCGAATTGTTGTAGATGGCTGTCCAATCGGGTGATTTCTTCTGCAATGTCGCAACGATCAGCAAAAAGTGCCAGCTCTTTGAGCACCCGTTCGTCATCGATTTCCAGCTCTAGCCCGGCCTGTTTCAGGCGGCTGAAAAGTAACTCCCTATAGCGTTCGACGGTGCCGTTGGCATTTTCCCGAATGCTGGTCAGCAAATTGTTGAGCAGGTTGATCCGCTCGCTCATATCGGATTTTAAGGCAGCACCTTCGCTGCTACGCATTTCGCACAACTTCAACAGAGCTTCCTCAGCCGCTCCCGTTACAATGGGCGTCAGCGTTTCCAAGTCGATGGTGGCGCTACTTTTCTTGTGCAGGAGGACTATTTTCAGCAATGTATGCGGGTCCAGACAAGGCATCCCTTCAATCACTTCCTGCGAGAGGCTCTTGAAGCGCTTAACGGTTTCCTTTACCGCACTATCGTCCCAAGCAAGAGCATCACTGCCTGGTAAGGTTTCGATCTGAATATTCGTATGCACTTTACCGCGTGCCAGTCGCTGGCGGAGTAATTCTGCCAACGGGCGTTCCAGTGCCTGCCACTCCTTGGGGAGCGAGCAGGACGTTTCCAGATGCCTGCGGTTTACGGAGGACATCTCTATGGTTATCTCCATTCCCTCTGCGGTGACGCTGGCGCGTCCAAAGCCTGTCATACTGTTCATATCAGAAAATCCTTTATAAGCCCTTGTAGCCGGTTACTCGCATTACTTCCTGCACGTCTTTATCTCCACGCCCGCTCAGATTTAGGCACAGCAATTTATCTTTGCCCATTTTTGGGGCCTCTTTCAGCGCCCATGCGATTACGTGGGTTGATTCCAGTGCGGGTATAATGCCTTCCAGTTCAGACATCGTCTTGAAAGCGCTGAGGACTTCATCGTCTGTGGCATAGGCATATTCGATACGCCCCGCATCTCTGTAGTAGGCATGTTCCGGACCAATTGATGCATAGTCCAAGCCGGCGGATACTGAATGGGTCAGGCTGATCTGGCCATCAGGGTTCTGCAATACATAAGATTTACAGCCTTGGAGTACTCCGAGTTTCCCGCCGAAGAAACGGGCGGCATGTTCTCCGGATTCAATTCCGCGGCCTCCGGCTTCCACACCGACAAGGCGCATATTCGGTTCGTCCAGAAAATCCCATAAAAAGCCAATTGCATTGGATCCGCCGCCAACGCAGGCCGCCATGACATCGGGAAGGCGACCTTCCTTCTCCATGATTTGCCGGCGCACTTCTTCTCCGATGATTTTTTGAAAATCTCGCACGATCATGGGGTAGGGATGTGTGCCCAGTGCGGAACCCAATACATAGTGGGTGTCCTGCACATTGGTTACCCAGTCGCGCATGGCTTCGTTAATAGCGTCTTTTAGCGTTTTTTGTCCGGCATCAACACCTCTGACTTCAGCACCGCACAAACGCATGCGAAATACGTTCAGTTCCTGGCGGCGCATGTCTTCTGTGCCCATGTATACAACGCACTTAAGCCCGAAACGGGCACAGGCCGTGGCGGCGGCCACGCCGTGTTGTCCTGCTCCGGTTTCCGCAATCACACGGGTTTTCCCCATGCGTTTAGCTAGGATTACCTGGCCCAGTGCGTTGTTGATTTTGTGCGCTCCGGTATGCAGCAGATCTTCCCGCTTCAGGTAAATTTTTGCTCCTCCAAGATACTCTGTCAGACGCTCTGCATAGTAAAGGTTGGTCGGGCGTCCGGCAAATTCTTTCAGGTGATGCGCCAGCTCAGCTTTGAAAGAGGGCTCCTCTTTGACGGCTTCGTAAAAATCACGCAATTCATACAACGCGGTCATCAGCGTTTCGGGTACAAACATGCCTCCATAGGGACCAAAGTGACCCTTCTCATCAGGCAAACTAAAACGTGTAGCAGGATTGGACATAAGTAAAATATTCGGGCTGCGTGCGGTGTTACCACCGAAGAGATTCTTCTAGCCCATTTATGCCGGTTCTGTCGATATGCTTTTTCAGGATTCTCATCAGATATGCTTGATCGACAGCAGGGTAATGTCGTCGTGTGCCTGTTTGGTCCCGGCAAAACGAGAGACTGCTTCTAACAGTCCATTATTCAGTTCTTCAGCAGAACGGTCATGTAACAGGCGTATCGCATCGGCAAGCCGGGCATTGGAGAACTCAATATTGGACTGATTCGTGGTTTCTGTAATCCCGTCGGTGTACAGCAGCAGCAAATCACCTTTGCGGAAGGGAATAGTGACTTCCTCAATGACCATTTCAAACAGTTCCGTGGGCACCATCCCCAGCGCCATTCCCTCGGAAGAGATCATTTCCAGCCCTACGCGGTTTGCATCGCTGTCCTGAGAATGGTAATAGGCTGGTAATTCGTGTCCTGCTCGCGCTAGCGTAATTTGCTCATTCTTAATATCAGCAATGGCGTATATAAGGGTCACAAACATGTCCCGGCGCATTTCGTTTTCGATGGCCCGGTTCATTTCTGTTAGCACTTTAGCCGGAGAGCTGAACTGCTTGGAAAAATGACGCAGGTTATTCTGGCAGATAGCCATGACAAGTGATGCCGGAATCCCTTTCCCGGATACGTCGGCGATGGCAAAACCTATACGATTTTCATCAATCTCAAATACGTCGTAAAGGTCTCCACCGACTTTTTGGGCTGGATTGTAAATAGCCCCGATATCAAGGTTGGGCCGCTGAGGAAATTCTCTGGGCAGGAGCATCCCTTGGATGTTGCTGGCTAAGTTGATGTCGAGGTCGAGACGGTTTTTCTCGATTTGCATTTCCATCAAGTCCAAGTTATGGATAGCTAACGCGGCCTGTTCTGCCAGTGAATTTGCCAGGGAGAGATCTGTCTCGTTGAAGGCAATTCCGTCTACAGGATTGACTATTGCCAGCACGCCTATCTTGGTTTCCCGAAAATTGATGGGAACGACAATCAGGCTCTTGACTCGTAATGCAGGATCTTCATGCCGAATAATTCTGGGATCTTGTTCCGCATCGGGAATTAGTATGCCTTGCGAGCTCTTGGCCACAGCCCCGACAACACCTTCTCCGACTTCAAACTCTTCGGAGCGGAGAATCTGCTCAATAAAGCGCGCCCGGGTGGTTAATTTCAGGCGTGAAGACTCCGGTAGGGGGCGGTGCGGAGGGAACAACCCTTCAACGGCGCTTCCGCGCAGTTTCCTGCCTTCGTCCATATACTCAAACACGCAGGCACTTAAGGCCCCGGTGCTCAAAATGGCCGCATGGACCACCCGTTTGAATAACTCGCGTCGATCTACCCCTTCACCTATAGCCTCTACCATATTGTGCATGAATTCGACTACAATCTGGTTCTCCTGAATGAGCATTTGCTTCTCTTCATCCAAACGAAGTGAATCGTGGCTACTCCTCAATAATAGAAGTAAACCTACGCCAAATCCGAGGAGGGCGCCGATGAGAAAAGCAATAAGCATAACGTGGAGAACAGATCAAAAGTATGAGTCTGCGTCATCCTACCGAAGGAGAATGCCTTGGCAACTGCAATCAGTTCTCTTCTATCTGATTTTTCAGAAAATGGATAACGTCCTGGAAGCGTTCTTTGTTGGAATCATCACATTGACAAAGGGTTTCGTGTGCCTTCAAAACCATTTTTGCGTTTTCCTGTTCGCTCAGAGGCATCCCCTTGAGGGCCTCACCATTACTTAGTTTTGCTGCGGTGTTTCCCTCGTCCAGAAGAAGAATCCGGTGCAGGCCAAGATTCTTCACCAGTTCAAGATTGCGCTCACCTAAACGACAGAGGATGAGCTTTCCCGATGGCGTTTGTTTTCTCAATTCCAGAGCAACTCCTGCCGTAATGCCCAGAAAGGTACTGTCCATCGTCGTGCATTCCTGAAAATCCATAAGAAATTCAGTTTTACCGCTTTGAATCATCCGGTGGAAAAAATCTCTCAATGGTGCGCTGTTGATAAAGGACGCTCTACCCATAATCTTTACGACTACAGGGGAGGTGTAGGCATCTACCAAAAAGCCGGAATTTAATTCGTCAACCATTGCGAGGTAATTTTTTCGTCTTCTTTATGCGGATAGGATTTGCCTCAATACAAAGGGTAAGATTCCTCCATGTCGATAATAATCAATTTCGATCTGGGTATCCAGGCGTGCCAGCACCGGGATGGAGTCTACCCGGCCATCTTCGCGGGTAATTTCCAACTGCAGGGTATCTGCCGGTTGCACGCTATCGTTTAACCCTTGCAGGCTAAAGGTTTCCCTACCATTCAGCTTTAGTGTTTCGGCGGAGGTTCCCTCGAGGAATTGCAAGGGAAGAACGCCCATTCCAATCAAATTGCTGCGGTGGATACGTTCGAAACTTTTTGCGATGACAACCTTGACTCCAAGAAGATTTGTTCCCTTGGCAGCCCAATCTCGGGAGCTTCCCATCCCGTAATCCACTCCACCGAAGACAATCAGAGGCACTTCGCGTTCCTTGTAGCGTTCACAGGCATCAAAAATGGGCATGAGTTCTTCATCCGGCATCAGTTTAGTCCAGCCGCCTTCTCGGCCATCAGCCATCAGGTTTTTGATGCGCACATTGGCAAAGGTTCCGCGGGTCATGATCCGGTCATTGCCACGGCGGGAACCAAATGAGTTAAAGTCTTTGGGTTCAACTCCATGCTCTTTGAGGAATTTCCCTGCGGGACCGTCTGAGGGAATGGAGCCGGCGGGAGAGATGTGGTCTGTGGTCACGGAGTCCCCCAGTATGGCCAGTGCTTTCATCTCCGAGATGCTTTCAATCTTACCTACGTTCATACTGAACCCGTCAAAAAAAGGCGGTAACTGAATGTAGGTACTGTCATTATCCCATTGGTAAATGGCTCCTTCAGAGGATACTATGGATTTCCATTTGGGGTTAGCTTCGGCCAGATTGGCGTATTGGTTGATGAAGAATTCCGGCTTCAGGCCGCTTTCCATACAACGATTGATTTCTTCTTGACTGGGCCAAACATCTTTCAGGTATACGGGTGCCCCGTCTTTTCCGATGCCGAGAGGCTCTTTGCTAATATCCACTTCCATGCTTCCGGCAAGCGCATAGGCAACTACCAGGGGAGGGGACATGAGGAAATTGGCTTTTACCGCACTGTGAATGCGGGCCTCAAAATTTCTGTTTCCAGAGAGCACACTGGCTGTGACCAGATTATTGGAGATGATCTCCTGCTCCAAGGCGCTATCCAAGGCACCGCTGTTTCCGATACACGTTGTGCATCCGTAGCCGACAAGGTTAAATCCGAGTTGGTCCAGATAGCCTTGCAAGCCTGTTTCATTCAGGTAATCCGTAACAACGCGGGACCCCGGGGCTAAGGATGTTTTAATACGCGGGTTTACTGTAAGGCCTTTTTCCACTGCTTTTTTGGCCAGCAGCCCTGCGGCCAGCATTACCGATGGATTGCTGGTGTTGGTGCAACTGGTAATCGCCGCAATAACAACGGAGCCGTGGGTTAATTCGTCGCCATTTACTGGATGTTCCTCAACACCGAATCCACCAGATTTTACAGGAAGTCTTTTCAACTCATCGAAGCGCGTTTTTACGGTATCCAGATCAATGCGTTCCTGTGGCTTCTTCGGGCCCGATACCGATGGCGTGATGCTGCCTAAGTCAAGCTCCAGCACTTTACTGTATTCAACCTCTCCTTTGCCGGGAATGCCGAACATGCCCTGTGCCTTGTAATAATCGCGCACCAGGCTGATTTGCTCCTCTGAGCGCCCGGTTATACGCAGGTAGTCCAGCGTTTTTTCATCGACCGGGAAATAGCCCATTGTTGCTCCGTACTCGGGGGCCATGTTGGCAATGGTTGCTCGGTCTGCCAGGTTCAGGTTTTCTGCTCCAGGGCCAAAATACTCCACGAATTTGCCGACAACTTTTTCTGCACGGAGCATTTCCGTGATGCGCAGTGTCAAGTCGGTTGCGGTAATGCCTTCGCTCAGCTTTCCGCTCAGATAGACGCCGATAACCTCCGGTGTCTGGAAGCTGATGGGCTGTCCCAGCATGCCGGCTTCCGCCTCAATACCGCCTACGCCCCAGCCAACAATACC
This sequence comes from Opitutales bacterium, assembly GCA_016932335.1. Classification (GTDB taxonomy): domain Bacteria; phylum Verrucomicrobiota; class Verrucomicrobiia; order Opitutales; family Oceanipulchritudinaceae; genus JAFGCZ01. Next base: position 146,076 of record JAFGCZ010000001.1, read on the forward strand.
AAGGCCGTTGATCATGGTGGTGTGGGAATCGGTGCCAACCAGAGAGTCGGGATAGTAAACACCATCCTTTTCAAAAACAACTCGGGCCAGATACTCCAAATTTACCTGATGCACGATGCCGATGGCCGGAGGCACTACGGAAAATGTCTCAAAGGCTTGTTGGCCCCATTTCAGGAATTCATAGCGTTCACGATTGCGCTCAAACTCAATATCCAGGTTTTCCTGGAACGCTTGAGCGGTCCCTGCTTTGTCTACCTGCACGGAGTGGTCGACTACCAGATCCACCGGAACCAATGGCTCAATAATGTCAGGATTTCCTCCGATCTCTTTCACCGCATCGCGCATGGCGGCCAAATCCACCAACAGTGGAACCCCCGTAAAGTCCTGCAGGACGATACGGGCGACCACAAATGGTATTTCTCCCGTGCTTGGTGAAGTGGCATTCCATTTTGCCAATGCCTTTACATCATCTTCGGTCACACGTTTTCCGTCGCAGTTGCGAAGGAGTGATTCTAGCACTACTCGAATGCTGACCGGAAGCTTACTGATCTGTCCCCAGCCGGCTTCTTCTAGTGCGGGAAGTGAGTAGAGGTGTCCATTGCGGAACGTTTTTCGGGTGGTAAATGGATCGGTCTTCATGAATCGAGAGAAATTGAGATAGAGAGAAAGAGAGAGTTACTGCTGAATCAGCCTTCCAGGGCGGCCTTCAATTCATTGAAGGGAGGCAGGTTTTTGGCGTCGTCGCTGGACCAGCTATAGGCAATGGTTCCATTGGCATCGATGACAAAGGCACTGCGCTTGGAGACGCCCTGCAAATCAAGCACTCCGGGGAGGAAGGTGTCGTAGATAACATCGAATGCGGTCGAGGTATTCTTGTTGAAATCGGAGAGCAGGGGAATGGTAATTCCGGACTGTTTGGCAAATGCCTCCTGCGCAAAGGGGCTGTCCACACTGATCCCGAACACTTCGGCATCCAGTGATTCATATTCATTGATCCCACCGGAGATGCTGCACAGTTCTTCCTGGCAGACGCTCGTAAATGCCATGGGGAAGAAAAGCAATACAGTCTTTTTTCCGTTTTTATAATCAACGGTTACGTTTTCAATGCCTTCAGCGGTTTTACGCTTGAGAGAAATTACCGGTGCGGGGGTTCCTTGTGCTAATGCCATGATGGAATTGGATTGGTTTTATAATAGTCAACGGTGCAGATTCCTGCACGTTTGGGAGCATCGTTGCCCTTTTCTTATAATAAGGATAAATGATAGTTTTCCCAATGATTTTTGGCACTATTAGAAAAATTAATCCTACGAAAGCGCTTCTTTTAAGGCCTGTTATGGCAGATCAATCATTGCCTGACTCATTTCTCGCAGGTTCGTATAGACAAGGTCTTTTATTTCAATGATATATAGATCTGTAGTTATTCAGTAACTTGCTCGGCAGGCTGCGCCTTATTGCCTTGCTTATTAGCGGGCTTTTTGGTTCCTGCTGATTTCCTATAGGATGCCAGTAGATACAAACCTGCTCCAATGACGATTCCGCAGTCGGCAAAGTTAAACGTGGGCCAGCGGTAACTGCCCAGGTGCACATCCAGAAAATCGATCACGTGCCCGTGCATCAGCCGGTCGATAGCATTGCCCAGTATTCCGCCGACAATTAAGCCCATCGGCAGTTGATAGCGGGGGTGGTGCAGTTCCAGCTCACTGCGGAAAAAGTAGAGCGCCGCCAACACAACAATGGCCAAGGTAAAGAGCACGGCACCGTAGCCCGAGAACATTCCCCAGGCTGCACCTGTGTTGACCGCATAAACGATGTGGAAGCATCCCGGAATTACTGTTAACCCACCGTAAGGAGGGTATATCCCTTTGATCAAACCCGATGAGTGGACGATCCAGTACTTGCTGAATTGATCCAGAAAGAATACCGAGCAAGCCAGCAGGATAAATAATTTATAATTCTGAAAGCGCTTCAGATTGATTTTTTTCCTGCTCATTCCTCATCATCAAGACCACCAAAGCTGCTGTTGTCTTCAGCACTGTCAAGGAATGCACCAATTCGCTTTTCCCGCCGGCGTACGTTCTTTTCCTGTTCAAGCTGTCCGGCTAGAGAACAACGGGTAAAGGGCACTGCTTCCAGTCGCTCCATGTCGATGGGTTCTCCGGTAATTTCGCAGATGCCGTAGGTGCCGTCATAGATGCGGCGGATGGCGGCTTCTATTTCCGAAAGCGCTTCCTGTTCATTGGAAAGCATGCTCAGGGCGAAATCGCGGTCAAACGTATCGGTGCCATTGTCGGCCATATGCGAGCTGAAGCTGGAAAGGTCTCCACTGTCGTCCTTTGCAGAGCGTTTCAGGGTATCGCGGCTGTGCATATCCAGTTCGCTGAGAACTGCGGAACGCATGCTGACAAGCTCCTCGTGCATCTTCTCCCATTTCGGGGCAACCGGGCCTTTTCCTATTACATACTTGGGCTTGGCCGGTTTTGCGGAAATGCCCAGAATATCGTCCAGCGATGCTTTGCCCAACTTGCGTTTGTCTTGAGGGGCTTCTTCCACAACCACCGGAGCCGGCTTTTCAATTTTGGTAACATCAACCGCCGGTCTGGTTTTACGCATCAAAGGCTTCTTGTGAGTGCTTTCTCCAGAACCGGGGGTTTGTTGTTTCGTCAGCAAATCACGAACGTCGTCCAGCGTAAACACTACCGGAGTCTGCTTCTTGTTCGGAATTTTGAACAGGGCAGGGGTGTGTTTCGGGCGATGCGTCAATGCCTTGATCTGCTCCTCACTGATTTTTTTTACGGGTGTCTCAGGGACTGCTGCGGAAGTTTCGGCAGCGGTTGAGGAGGCAGACTTACGAGTAGTTTTTTTCTTGGCAGGCATATACGTGTGTCGCTGTGAAGTTAAAAGGTAAGTGAGATTCGTTAAAGGTTGGCAAGAGCACGGGCGCAGCGCGGGCTGACGGGTCCGTACTCGGATTCCTGAAGAGTGGGGACCCAGCGTAGGCTGCGCGGGCAACGTTCTCCCTCGGCGTGCTTTGCTTCAATGGTTAATTCTTGTTCGCTGTCAAGTGCTACCAGCGATACCGAAGAAACAATAAAGAGCTCGGGCAGATCCTTCTCATATTTCAGCATCAGGTTCAGTAATGCATCGTTGGCGTCGCTGCTGATCGTCAGGGCGGCGTCAATGCTTTTGCCGATTACCTTTTCCTGGCGGAGCGCTTCCAGCTTTTCGTTGACCATTGGGCGCACTTTATTGAGCAGTTTGTCAATTTCTTCGGCTGTTTCGCTCTTCCATTCCTCAGGTGCAATGGGCCAGTCTTCCAGATGCACGCATTTGTCCCCGAAATCGCAGTCACCGGCCAGGTAGGCACGGGCTTCGTCACAGGTAAAGGCCAATACAGGGGCCATCAGGCGGGTCAGGCTGTCGAAGATGTGGTAGATCACTGTTTGGGCCGAGCGGCGTTCTTTCCAGTCTGCTCCATAGGTATAGAGGCGATCCTTGAGGATGTCATGATAGAGTGCTGAGAGCGTAACCGTGCAGAATTGTGTGGTCATGTTGTAGGCGCGGTGGAACTCATAGTTCTCATAGGCCGCGGTTACGTCCTCAACCAACTCTGCCAGTTTGTGCAGCGCCCAGGCGTCCAGTGCTTCCAGCTTGCTGAAGGGCACTGCGTCCTTGCTGTAGTCAAAATCATAGAGATTGCCCAGCTGGAAACGCAACGTGTTGCGCACGTCACGGTAGGCACGGGCAATATTCTGCATGATGTTGTCAGAGATCCCCATGTCGTTGGTGAAATCAATACTGTTGACCCAAAGGCGCAAGATGTCACTGCCGTATTTGGCAATCATATCCAGAGGGCTGACTACGTTGCCCATGCTCTTGCTCATGGCATAGCCCTTTTCGTCCAGAACAAATCCGTGTGTAAGCACGCTCTTGAACGGTGCGCGGTCACGGGCGCCGATTCCCAGCAGCAAAGCTGCTTGGAACCATCCGCGGTGCTGGTCCGAGCCTTCCAGATATAAATCTACAGGAGGATCGGTCAGGCGCTTGTCCATTTCCACGCAGGCGATATGGCTGGCTCCAGAGTCAAACCAAACATCCAGAATGTCGCTTTCCTTTTCCAGATCGGCAGCGGTTTCACCGTTGGGGCCAACAAAGCTTGCCGGGAGCATTTCTGTCAACTCGCGGGTGAACCAGGCGTCGGTTCCTTCTTTGTCCACAAATTCGATGAATGCGTCAATTACTTCTGGAAGCAGCAGGCTTTGGCCGGTCTTTTTGGATTTAACGGAGGGGATTGGTACGCCCCAGGAGCGCTGACGGGAGATACACCACTCGGGGCGGCGTTCCACCATGCTGCGGATGCGGTCGTGTCCCCATTTGGGAATCCACTGCACGTCATTGTCAATGGCATCCAACGATTTGCTGCGAACCCCGCCTTCTTCCAGCTTCATGAACCACTGTTCGGTGGCGCGGAAAATAATCGGCTTTTTGCTGCGCCAGGAATGCGGGTATTCGTGCTTGATGGGTTTGACCGCAAGAATTTTGCCTTCGTCGACAAGCTTTTTGACGATTTTGTCATTGGCATCGAATACGAAGGTGCCTTCCATTTCCGGGTAATCGGAGGTGTAGCAGCCCTTGTCGTCTACCGGCACAAATACAGCGAGGCCATAGGCCTTACCGATGATAAAGTCGTCTGCACCATGTCCGGGTGCCGTGTGCACACAGCCGGTTCCGGCTTCCAGTGTCACGTGTTCGCCCAGCATAATTAGGCTGTCTTTTTCCGGGAAAATAGGATGTTTGCAAGTGCCGCGGTCAAGCCCGGTTGCTTTGAAGGTAGCTCCAACGGTAGCGTCTTCCAGATGGCATGCTTTTTGGAAGCCTTCTGCAAGCTCCTTGGCCACGATGTAAGCGTTGTCACCGTCAACGAGGGCCACGTAGTCGAATTCCGGGTGCAGGCTTACGCCCATGTTTGCCGGCAATGTCCAAGGGGTGGTGGTCCAGATTACGATCTGCACACGTTTCCCCTTTACCGGAGCCAGAAACTCGTAGTTTTCGACATGGTTGAGTTCGAATGCTACGTAAACGGAAGGGGAGGTGTGTTCCTGGTATTCGATTTCCGCTTCGGCCAAAGCGGTGCGGAATACAGGGTCCCAGTGGACAGCCTTGTGTCCTTTTTCAATGAGCCCCCGTTTGCAGAGTTCCTCCAGGCAGCGAAGAATACCCACTTCATAGCTGTGGTTCAGCGTTTTATATGGGGTTTCCCATTCTCCGAGAATTCCCAGGCGCTTGAACTGTTCGCGCTGAATGTCGATAAAGTTGTTGGCATAATCCGCACACATGTTGCGCAGCTCAATCGGGTCCATATCATGGATTTTTTCACCAATCTGTTTCAGGATCTGCTGCTCAATGGGCAATCCGTGGCAGTCCCAGCCCGGAACGTAGGGAGTTCTGTAGCCGCGCATGCTCTTGTAGCGCAGAATAATGTCCTTCAGCAGCTTATTGAGTGCATGGCCCATGTGGATATTGCCATTGGCATATGGGGGGCCGTCATGCAGAATAAACGTGTTACCATCCTTGTTCTTTTCTTGCACAGCATGGTAGAGATCCTCTGCTTCCCAACGGGCAAGCCGCTCCGGTTCGCGCTTGGGAAGGTCACCCCGCATGGGGAACTGTGTTCTCGGAAGGTTGAGTGTATCTTTCAGTTGCTTGGACATGACCTGTATGCGCCTGTTTAAAATGCGCTTTAAGTAAGGCGCGACATATTGCGCCTGCATCCTTTCAAGTCAAGCCATTTGAATGGGAAAAGAAGAACTTAAAAATATGCAAAATTCTCTGCATAAAGGAGATTGCTGTATCCGGTGGCCACGTTGTTTTCTGTGGACTGTGCGTTCCTTTCTATGGAAACTCAGTTTTTGTTTTCACTGAGTTTTGCGGTTCGTAGGCAGGGGGGATTTAACTCAGGTTTTTGCTACACAAAAGTGTTATTGACAGGAATATGCCATGTGTTACATGACATATTTTTGCCAATAGATAACCCTGCCCGTGTTCCTGTTTCTCAAGTTCAATCTGAAAATAAGTATCTGCTGCCTGTTGATCGCGGTAGCGGTGACTTGCTTTGCTGAAAAGCCCAAGGTGGTCAGTCTGGATACCCGGGTTGATGGGATTCTTCTGCAATTGGCAGATCCGGGACAAATTCTGGCGATCAGAGAATCGTCCCGCCTCCCGGAAAACTCACTGCTCTGGAAGCAGGCCCAGGCGATTCCGGAACTCTCCCATAATGCCGGGGAGGAAATTTATAAAATGCACCCCGACTATGTCTACTTTGGGGCTTGGTCGGACTGGAGCACTCAGCGGTTGCTCAAGCGACTGGGGATACATACGGAGCGCTGGGGAGAGCCGGAGTCTTGGGAACAGTTATTTGCGGAGATTCATCTTTTGGGTGACCAGTTGGAGCATCAGGAGCGGGCATCTCTGCTCGTCGATGCAATGCAGCAACGGCTGTGTGCATTGGAGCAGGTAACAGCAACATGCCCTCGGAAACGAGCAATATATTACGTTGGGAGCGGTTCTACCAAAGGCCAGAAATGCATCATCAACGAGATGATTGAGAGTGCCGGAATGATTAATATTGCCGCAGAAATCGGAATGGAAGGCATGGGCAAACTGGATGTGGAATCTTTGGTTATGTTGCATCCGGATGTGATTATTTTTACCGACTACCAGAAGGACACCCCAACGCTTTCGCGTCAGGTTCTGGAGCATCCTGTTTTCGATCAGTTGAGAGATCAAATCACCGTTATCGAGCTGGATTACCGGAAAATGAATACGCCGGGGATGGCTTACCTGGACTGTGTTGAATTGATGGCCCGTGCTGCCTACCCGGAGGCCTTTAGAGATTTATGCGCAAAATGAATACCCCGAAAACAGCGCCTTTGCAGATAACCCTTTTCTGTGCTACTCCAATGGCTCTGCCATGTATTGCCGAAGCTGCACGACTGCTTACCGCGCAGCTGGATTTTTCGCTTTCGGTAAAGGTGCGCTGTAAAGACGATCTTTTAAGTGAAGCCTCGCTGGCGGATGCCGAGGCCTTAGCTAAAGAGAGCTCGGCAGTAATCTTTCTTCCACATGGAGAAATGGATTCCATTCCCGGGTTTGACCGTCTCTATGAGGCGGCAAAAGGAGCTTACACCTTTGTTCAGGCCACTTCGGGGGTCGAAGCTTACATTGCCAAAAGTGTTCGTTTGAGTGACTCCGGCAGCCGTGAAAAATACATCAGGCAGATGGAATACCTCCATCGGGGAGGAACCGCAAATATTGTGGCGTTTCTGCAGACGGTATTGGCGGAAATTACCGATTACAGCTTCGAGATTCCCGCCGCGGAAGCGGTGCCTTTCGATGGTATTTATCATCCGGATTTACCGGGGACAATGGATGTTGCTTCATATCTGGAATGGGCCAAAAAACGCGTTCCGCAAACTGCCGCTCCGTTAGTGGTTGGTTTATGGTTTTATCAGGGGTATTGGTTGAATCGGGAGACGGAGGCCATCGATTCGGTTATTCGGGAAATCGAAGCGCAGGGAGCGGTAGTTCTACCGGTTTTTCATCGGCGTTTTCCCGATCCGGCTCTGGGCAACGAAGGTGCGGTAGCCGTTTGCCGAGACTATTTCCGCAGGGGTAATAAAACGATCATCGATGTCCTGCTTTCGCCGATGTCTTTTTGTCTTTCCGCCTACGGTGATCTCATGCAGCGTTTGCTGCCTGAGCTGGGGGTTCCTGTTCTGCAGATGATTCCCACGCAAAATTCCTATGAAAACTGGATAGACAACCTCCAGTCGCTGACACCTCTGGATGTCTGCATCTCGGTGGCTCAGCCGGAGTTTGACGGAAATCTGATAACATCGCTTGTCAGCACCCGGGAAAGCAATGTCAAAGATCCGCTTACCGGTGCCACTGTTACACGTCCGGTTCCCGTTAAAGAGCGCATCGGAAAGATCGTTTCTCTGGCCCTGAACTGGGGGCGTTTAAGGCATATTCCCGCTGCCGAACGTAAGATTGCCATCATCTTTCACCACTATCCGCCACGTAACGATCTCATCGGGGCCGCTTTTGGGTTGGACAGTTTTGAGAGCGTCAATCGTCTGCTGCAGGCTATGCAGCTCGAAGGCTATACCCTGAATGGGCCTTATAAGAGTGGAGAGCAGTTAGCCTTTACTTTGTTGGACGCATTGACGAACGATCGGCGTTTTCTTCAGCCGGAGCAAATGGCCCGTAGGGCAGTGGATCAGATTGATGAAGCCAGAGCTTTGCGCTGGCACGGCGAACTGCCCCCGAGAGCCCGCCAAAAGCTGGTGGAGACCTGGGGAAAGGCTCCGGGGACGATCCTCACCCATCAGGGACGCTACCTTATTCCGGGGTTGCTCAACGGGAATGTCTACATCGGGTTGCAACCGGTTCGGGGTAAAGGTGAGAACGACGATTTGACTCCGCAGCAGTCCAGCGGTTTAATACATGATCCTGATTTGGTCCCGCCGCATCAGTATGCTGCGGTTTATCGATGGATTAAGGAGGATTTCGGCGCCCACGCAGTGATACATATCGGGAAACACGGAACGCTGGAATGGTTGCCCGGCAAGAGTGTGGGGCTGGGGCGTGAATGTTTCCCGGATATTGCCATTCAGGATTTGCCGAACATCTATCCCTATATCATCAATAATCCCGGCGAGGGGACCCAGGCCAAGAGGCGTAGTTATGCCTGTATCATCGATCACCTTATTCCCCCAATGATGGGTGCTGATAAATCTGGACCCTTACAGGAGATTGAGGATTTATTGGATACACTCTATGAGATCCGGGCCGAAAATCCGGGGAAAGTGCCTTCACTGGTGGATAAGATTTGGGAAAAGGTAGAAGCCGCCAACCTGCATGAAGATCTGGGGTTGGAAAGGGCCATCGCCTATAGCGATATTGATGCCTTTCTGCTGAAATTGCATGGATATCTCAATGAGGTGGGTATTACCGCAATCAACGACGGCTTGCATATCCTTGGCGAATGCCCGCAGGAGCATCGTCTGGTGGAAACACTGGTTCAATACCTCCGCCTCCCCAATACCGGTGGTGATTCTCTGTGGGAAACCGTTGCCCAACTGCATGGCTATGATGATACCGATTTAAGAGACCATCCCGGTGAGTATGTGACCGCCGCTAGAAAAACAAAAGGGCAAATTCGCACGGATCTGGTTGAACATGCTAAGGAAATTCTGCAGGCCTTGGAGGCGGAAGCATGGATCTGTTCTGATCTGGAAGCTTTACTGAGGCGTTTTTTCACCGTCCCGACGCAGCGACTACAGAAAATTCTGAGATTTGTTCAGGAAAAACTGGTGCCTGATCTTCACCAAACCGAAGATGAATTGACCAATACCCTGAAGGCGGCTCGCGGGGAGTTTGTTGATCCCGGTGCTTCGGGAGCACCGACCCGAGGAACGCTTGATATTTTGCCTACCGGGCGCAATTTCTATTCTGTGGATCCTCAGAAGATTCCCTCGCTTGAGGCTTGGGAGAACGGTGTTCGCTTAGGCGATGCTCTGGTCCAGCGTTACTTGGATGATACAGGGAAACACCCGGAACAAATAGGAATGGTTCTGTGGTCCAGCCCAACGATGCGTACCCGTGGCGATGATATTGCAGAGATATTTTACCTGATGGGTCTGAAGCCGGTATGGCATCCGCATACCGGTAAAATTACCGGTGTTTCTGTTATACCTCTGGAATCGCTCAAGTTTCCACGTATCGATATTACCCTGAGAACCAGCGGGCTCTTCCGGGATACGTTTCCCAACATCATGGAGCTGATTGATGAGGGCATCGAAATGATTGCGGCGCTCAGGGAGCCGGCCGACATGAACTTTTTGGCACGCAATGTAGCTGTTACCAAAGAGGAGCTCATGCTGTCCGGAATCAGCGAAACAGAAGCAGCGGAGCGTGCCCGCTACCGTATCTTCAGTTGCAAGCCGGGTGCCTACGGTACCGGAACGGAGATTCTATTGGGTAACAAACGGTGGGAAACGGCTGACGATTTGGGCGAAGCCTTCATGCAGTGGGGCGCTTATGCCTATTCCCGGAAGCAATACGGTAACTTTTCCTATGACGATTTTCGCAACCGTTTGGGAAGGGTTCAACTGACTCTTAAGAATGAAGACAGCAGGGAGCACGACATTCTTGTGCGCGATGACTGGGTGATTTTTCAAGGGGGAATGAATGCCGCCATTAAAAGCATTTCCGGAAAACTGCCCGTCAGCTATATGGCCGATGCTTCCGACCCCCGCAAACCGCGCATCAAAACGTCTGCCGAAGAAGCCCGTTTCATCTTCCGGGCTCGCATCCTCAATCCCAAGTGGATTGAGGGTTGTAAACGGCACGGCTTTAAGGGCGCTGCCGAATTTGTCCATGCAGTGGAACACAGTTTTGAGTGGGATGCCACCAGCGAGATCCTTTCCGATTGGCAATACGAATCCCTCGCCGATACCTATGCACTTGATCCTGAGATGCAGCAATGGCTCAAGGAGCATAATCCGTATGCGTTGCAGGCGATTACGGAGAAACTCATGGAAGCAGTGCAACGGAATCTCTGGGATGCTTCCGAGGACTATATCCAGCGGCTGCAAAATACGCTGTTGGATATCGAAGGAGATATTGAGGACACACTTTAATGTACCGAGTTGTTATCATTTTCAGTCATAATACGTTGGCCCGACGTTGGGTTCCGGTTAAGGAAATCCTTTCATCCAAAGGGGTTGCTTTGCAGGTATACGGTCAGGCCGATGCAGTTTCTCATGAATGGCTGGCGCAAGCCGATGCCGTTTATTCCGATGTGTCCCAGCAAGCCCAGGCCTATTCCGAATTGTTGGAATACTCAAAAACGCACCCCGGATGTCTCTTTGCCGGCAGTTTGGATCTCGCAGCAGAAACGGGCCATGCGCATGTGGCGGCAGTGGATGCTTTTAAGCGCTTTCTCCTGGGGGCCGCAACTGAGGATTTATGCAATGCAGTTCGTTTGTTACTGAAATCTACCGGAAGCCTGCAAGCGGATATTCCGGCTCCCGGAGATCCCATACTCTGTGGTATCGCCTGCCCGGAGTCGGAGCGGCTTTACGATACCGTGGAGGCATATGTGGGAACGAATACGTCCCATCTGGTTCCCATTCTCTACGGGCGTCGTTATTGGACCGGGGGAGACCTCGGAATTATTTGCGAACTGATGCAGGCCGTCAGGGAGAGTGGTTTTATCCCGGTTCCCGTGTTTTGCGACTTTACACTGGCCAACAAAATTAATGAGCCTGACCATCCGTTGAGATTGCTTCTGGATCCGGTGAAGGCTCGTCTGGCGGTCATCCTTAATATGGCTGTTTCCAGTGTTTCCGGAAAGCACGCCCCCGATACCCTTTTTCAGCTTCTCGGAGTTCCGGTGCTGCAGTTGATTCGAAATTATACGCAAACAGAAGAAGAGTGGCGCATTGCAGACGATTCTCTGATTCCTATGACATATAATTTCAGTGTTGCTCAGCCGGAAATATTGGGGGTTATCGAACCCCAGTTGATTGCGTGTAACAGCGAACCTAAAACCGGGGGCGAGACTCCTCCGGCCAAAGGCGTTGAGCGTAGATTGCAGCGCCTGTCCGGCAGAATTCAGCGGTGGGCTCGTTTGCAGAGCATTCCCAACTCGGAGAAACGTGTTGCAGTGCTTTTGAGCAATGCTCCCTGCAAGGGCGTCGAGAGCACGCTGACACTCTCTTCAGGGCTCAATTCAGCCGAAAGTGCTGTTTTATTGATGCGTCGTCTGCAAACCGAAGGTTATGTGGTGGAAGAGATTCCCGAAACTGGAGATGCTCTCTTGCAGTTAATCCGGGATCGTAAAGCCCATTGTGAGTTTCGCTGGACGCATGTGGAGCATACCGTGGAAAAGGGTGGGGCCTTGGCCTTCATCGATGAGACAGAGTATAATCGCAATTTTCACAAGCTTCCCGAATCGGTCCAGGAGGCGGTGAACAATGCCTGGGATCCTTTTCCAGCAAAAGCGATGGTGCACACCAACTCCAGTGGAAATGAATCTCTGGTCATTACCGGACTTCGCTTTGGCAATGTTAGTGTATTGATCGAACCCAAGCGTGGGTGCTACGGTACCAAATGCAACGGAGAGGTTTGCCGGATTCTTCATCAACCGGATATTCCTCCGACTCACCATTGGCTGGCTACATATTGGTACTTACAGGAGCATTTCGACGCGCTGGTGCATATGGGAACGGGCAGTTCACTGGATTTTCTTCCCGGAAAACGGTCGGCGCTCACCGATGACTGTTATTCGGAGATTTCGCTTGGTGAATTACCGCGTTTTTACCCATACGTGATGAATTCTGTGGGAGAGGCGTTGCTGGCCAAACGCCGGGGAAGGGCTGTGATGCTCAGCCACCTCAGTGCGCCTCTGAAATCTGTTGGCAAAACCCTGCTGTTGAATGAACTTGAAGACTTGCACCGGCAGTGGGTGCATGCGCAGGAAAACAACGATCTGAAGCGGGGAACTCATATCGCAGAAGTGTTGCAGACACGTTTGCTGGAGACTGCCATGATTCCCGTAGGCTTGTCTGGACCTGCTTTTTCCGACGTGCTGGGGGAGCTTCCGCGTCGGATTCAGGCAATGCGCAGCAAGCGTTTGGAACACGGAAAGCATGTATTTGGCAGTCTTCCGGATGAAGCGGCATTACAGCTTTACCTTGATGAGGCTCGAAACACGCCCGGTTTTGATGAACAGGTATTCCGCTGTGGCCTGAAAAAGTGTAAAGATGAGATGGATCACTTGATCGAAGGTCTCAACGGGCGGTTTATTCGTTCCGCTCAAGCCGGGGCTATCTCCAGCGGAAGGGATCATTTACTGCCTACCGGCCGTAATCTATACGCAATGGATTTGCGGAGTATTCCCACACCTTCGGCCTGGGAGGTCGGTCAGGAAATGGGAACTCTCCTTTTGCGCAAGTATCTGAACGAAACGGGAGTGTTTCCTCGTTCCATCGGAATGACCCTTTGGTCCAGTGATGTTTTTATGTCCGAAGGGGAGCAAACCGCACAAATTCTCTGGCTTTTGGGTTGTCGGCCCGTCTGGGATGCTCAGGGGCATGTGAAATCGATTGAGGCCATCCCTGTGGGCGAACTGACTTTTAAGGATGAAACCGGAGCCATTCGGGTACGCCCACGGGTGGATGCAACAGTCCGCATGAGTGGAGTTGTTCGAGATTTACTGGAGCAGGTCTATCTCTTGCTGGATGACGCGGTGGTTTTGGTTGCCGGCTTGGACGAATCGGAAGAGGTGAACTATGTCAGGGCTCATGTGTTGGAACGCATGCAGGAACTCGAAGGTGAATTACAACAGCTTCCTCTCCATTATCGTCAACGCTTGGCTACCGGGCGGCTTTTTACTGACTCACCGTCGGCATATGGTAACGGAATCAATCTGGCCATTGATGCCAGTGCCTGGAAGGATGATAAAGATTTGGCTAATGCCTACATTAACTGGACCGGTGGGTTGTGTGGCAGAGGAGTCTCCGAAGCGGTTGGTGCATCGGGAACCGAAGCCGTGATGCGCTGTTTTGGAAAAGAAATTACCCGGGTGGATATCAGCTACCAGCGGGCGGTGTCCGCCGCCTATGATCCTCTGGCAATGGCCTGTTACAGCGGTTACAGCGGGGGCATGGCCGCCATTAAACGTGCTTCAGGAGGGAACGATCTTAAGTGCTATTGGGGCGATACACACGGAGATGCTCCTACAGTGAGAGGACTGGGCGAGGAAATTGATCTGGCGTTGGCTGCACGAATGAATAACCCGGAGTGGATTGCTGCCAAACTGGAGGAGGGATATATGGGCGTGGCCGATTTGTCCATTTTTGCCAACACACTCTTTGCCTGGTCGGCAACCACACTTCTGGTGGAAAAAAGGCATTTCGACCGCGTGTATGAGGTACTGGTGGCCGACAACAAAGTCAGTGACCGTCTGAAAGAGTTGAATCCGCATGCCTTTGAAGAAATCACCCGCCGTCTCATGGAAGCTGCTTCCCGAGAATTGTGGCTGGCGGATGACGATGCCCTTGAAGGCCTGGTGTCTGCGGCTCTTGAGCTCGAGGGAACCATCGAAGATGATCTGGGTTCTTTCCAGGGGGAAATCCAGGGGGCTTCCGTTAATATCATGACGGAAGAGGATGTTGAACGCTGGCAATGGAAGAAGGTGATTTCATGAAGCATCAGACGCGCAACTTATTTCCCTTTGCCGCAGTGCTTGGGCAGGAGCAGATGAAACTGTCTCTGGTGCTCAATGCCATTCATCCGGGAATCGGGGGTGTTTTGATCCGCGGAGAAAAAGGAACGGCCAAATCGACAGCCGCCAGAGCGCTTTCCGAGCTTTTACCGCGCATGGAAAATGCCGTTGGTGAGTCCATCTCCGCTCCGTTTATTGATTTACCACTCAGTGCCACCGAGGATCAGGTGATCGGTTCCATGGATATGGAGCAGGCCATCGTTTACGGGCGGGCTGTTTTGCAGCCGGGAATCCTTGCCAGAGTCCACTGCGGTATTCTCTATATCGACGAGGTGAACCTCCTGGATGACCATTTGGTCGACAGTATCCTTGATGTGGCGTCTACCGGAATCAATGTTATCGAGCGCGAAGGCTTGAGCAGCAGTCATCTCTCTGAATTTGTGCTGGTCGGAACCATGAACCCTGAAGAAGGGGATTTGAGACCTCAGCTGCTGGATCGGTTTGGTTTGTGCGTGGATATTTCCGGCGAAAAGGACCCGCTGGTTCGCAAAGCGCTTTTGTTGAGTCGGGAATTGTTCGATGCTGATACATCAGGGTTTCGCCGTCGTTTTGACGATGGCACGGCTCTGCTTCGCCGGCAGATCGGCAAAGCCAAAGAGCTGCTTGCTGAGGTTCGGATTCCCTCGCACTTGATTCAGTTTATTGCCGAAATTTGTAATCGGAATCATGTTGCCGGCCATCGGGCTGATTTAGTAATTGAGCGTGCGGCCTGTGCGCATGCTGCCTGGAAAGAGCGTCTGGAAGTTTCGGTGGAGGATATCACCCTGGTAGCGCCCATGGCTTTGCTGCACCGTATGAGAAATGCGGATGCCCCCGATATGCCGCCACCACCGCCTCAGCCGGAGAACCGGGAAGACGATCAGAAAGAGGCTGAAGAATCTCCGGAAACGGACGATCGCCAGCCGCCTCCGCCCCCGGAATCAGGTGAGGAGGAATCTTCCTCTGGTCAGGATGCCGAGAATTCCGCTGATAATCAGGAGGATGAACGTGAACTTCCTTTGCCACCGCCACCTTCTGAGTCAATTGAGGAAGTGCATGCGGTTGGAGACTCTTTCAAGGTGAAACGCTTTCGGAAGGACGACCTCAAGCATGTGCGCAGTGGTTCGGGCCGGCGCAGCCGAACCCGTTCCATGACCCGGCAGGGGCGTTACATCAAAAGCTCGCATCGGGTGGTGAACAACGACCTGGCCATTGATGCCACGTTGCGGGCTGCCGCACCTTATCAGAAAAGCCGTCATGAGCTTCAGGGGGATGCTCAGGCCATTTACATCATCAAAGCAGATCAGCGGGGTAAAATTCGCGAGCGCAGGGTTGGTAGCTTTATGCTCTTTGTCGTGGATGCCTCCGGTTCTATGGGGGCTCAAAAACGAATGCAGGAAACCAAAGGCGCAGTGATGAGTCTCTTGCTGGATGCTTACCAGAAGCGCGATAAAGTGGCTATGATCAGTTTCCGCGGTCGGGAAAGCAGCTTATTGCTTCCGCCGACCAATTCGGTGGATATGGCAGCCAAGCTCTTGGAGGAAATGCCGGTGGGAGGGCGCACTCCGCTCCCGCATGCACTGGCCGAAACGGAACGTTTGCTGGAGCGTGTTCTGCGCAAGGAACCTGCCGTTATTCCCATGGCATTCATTATCACAGATGGGCGAGCCAATGCTGGATTGGACTCGGGTAAACCGCCTCACGAGGAGGCTCTGTTGATGGCCCGGCGTCTTGGTGCGCTGTTTCCCCAGGTGCACTTTATCGTGATCGATACAGAGCCACAGAACCTCATCAAACTGGGATTGTCCCGCAAAATTGCGGAAGCCTTGGGGGCGGAATACCTCCAAACAGACGATTTGAAAGCCGAGGACCTGGTCGCCATCAGTAAACAACAAGCCTAGTATTTTATGAAAAAAGTAACCTTTCCATTTACTGCCATTGTCGGGCAGGAACAGATGAAACAGGCCCTGATTCTCAACGTAATCAATCCCGGGCTTTCCGGGGTGCTTATTCGTGGAGAAAAAGGAACGGCCAAATCGACTGCCGTACGTGCTTTGGCGGAAATTCTTCCGGAGATTGAAGTGGTTGACGGATGCCCCTACCAGAGCGATCCCCATAAGGCAGACAGTCTCAGCCCTTATTGCCGGGAACTGCTCGAAAAGGGCGAGAACCTCAAAAGCCATTTCCGCAAGATTACGGTTACAGAGTTGCCCATCAGCGCCACAGAGGACCGTGTGGTGGGAACGCTCGACTTGGAGCATGCTCTCAAGCACGGGAAGAAGAAAGTCGAACCGGGTATTCTGGCTGCGGCCAACCGGGGCATTCTTTATGTCGACGAGGTGAATCTGTTGGACGACCACGTGGTGGACGTTCTCCTGGACTCTGCGGCCATGGGCGTGAACACGATTGAGCGAGAGGGGATCAGTTTCTCCCATCAGGCGCGTTTTACGCTGGTGGGGACAATGAATCCCGAAGAGGGCGAGTTGAGACCTCAGCTGTTAGACCGTTTCGGGCTTTGTGTAACGATCGAAGGGTTGCGCGACCCGAAACAGCGCATTGAAGTTATTCAACGGCGCATGGCCTTTGAAGCGGATCCTGAGGCATATGTGATTTCCTGCCGGAAGGATTCAGAGGCCCTTACCGAGCGTATTCGTAAAGCCATCGAATTGCTTCCCTCTGTGAATGTGGGAGACGAGATGCTCGATGATATCGTTCATCGCTCGCTCAATGCAGGAGTCGATGGACACCGCAGCGACATCATTATTCTGAAAACGGCTAAAACACTGGCGGCCTGGCGGGGGAGGATTCAAGTGGAATCGGTCGATATCGATAGTGCCGCCGATCTGGCTCTGCCTCACCGTATGCGCCGTAAACCATTTCAAGAAATTAACGCCTGAAGAGACCTGACTTTATGAAAAGTACTTTTAAAAAGACACCTGTTACGATTATCACCGGATTCCTCGGCAGCGGAAAGTCCACGCTTTTGATGCATTTGCTCACCGAAAGCAAATCCCGGAGAATAGCTGTGATTGTCAATGAATTCGGGGAAATTGGAATCGACGGAAATCTGATCAAGAGCACCTGCCAATGCGATGAAAGCAGCCTGGTTGAATTAAAGAACGGGTGTGTTTGCTGCACCGTTCAGGAAGAATTCCTGCCTACAATGAAAAAGCTGCTGCAGGAGGAAGTTCCCTTTGATCACATTGTTGTGGAAACGTCCGGCCTGGCTCTTCCAAAACCTTTATTGAAGGCTGTTAACTGGCCTGACTTAAAGCCGCTGCTGACCATTGATTCGGTGATTACGGTTGTCGATGCCGATGGATTGGCCACCGGGGAGATTTGTGACCGTGATGCCGTTCAAAAGCAAAGGGAAGCCGACAGTAATTTGGATCACGAGACTCCGATTGAAGAGCTGTTTGAAGATCAGCTCAGTTGTGCCGATCTGGTGGTGTTAACCAAGTGCGATTTAATTTCTGCTGAGCGTTTGCAGACGGTTTATGCCAGTATTCGAGAAAGACTTCGCCCAAATGTTAAGGTTATTGAAGTCGAACGAGGACGTCTTGATCCTGACATCGCTCTTGGAGTCGGAGCCGGTGCCGAAGACGATTTGAATCGTCGTCATTCTAAACACGACGAACACCACCACCACCATCACGACGACCATGACCATGATCACGATCATCATGCGCATCACCATCACCACCACGATCATCATCACGATGATTCCATTCGCACGATTTTACTGGATATGGGGACAGTAGAAGATCCGTCCCATCTGGTGGAGCAGTTGAGGGAGCTTTGCCGCCGTTTTGAGATCTACCGCATCAAAGGTTTTGTCTCTGTTCAGGGCAAGGCCATGCGATTGGTCCTGCAAGGGGTTGGAATGCGTTTTGAGACCTATTTTGATCGTCCCTGGGCTGCCGATGAAGAACGTAAGACGCACTTGGTGGTTATCGGCCACGAACTCTATGAAGAGGCATTGAAAGCACATTTGGATAACTGACCGTGCATATGATTCGCAGCATTCCCGGCGGATGGAACCCCGGGAATGAGGGTATCTTTGAGGTGGATCAATCCCCGGGAGATATCCTCTTTCTTTCATCTGGAGACACCGAGTTGATGGCTTGTGTTGCTGCATGGCAGGAACTCAGTAGAGAATCGGAGCAGGCATTGCCTACGCTGCGTTGCAGCAACCTTGGTTATCTGAAGCAGGAATTAACCATTGATAAATACTTGGATGATGTGGTGGCACATTGCCGATTGGTCGTGGTTCGTCTCTTGGGTGGCGTTGCCTATTACCGCTATCTGGTGGAGCAGTTGTGCATTCTCTGTGAGGCCAGTAAGATTCCCCTGATTCTCCTTCCGGGGCATAATGAGCCCGATCCCGAGCTCGCCGAACTTTCCTGCTTCCTTCATGTTGAGAGCTATCCGAAATTGTGGACCTGCTTTACCGAGGGTGGGGTATCCCATCTGAAAAATGCCCTCAAACTCCTGTGCAATGCCTACTGGGGCTTTGCTTTTTCTATGGATGAAACGGAACGGGTACCGGATTGTTTTTGCTATCACCCGGACTCAGGATTGCAGATCCCGGAGGTAGAAGAAGAGTGGGTTGCAGTGATTGCCTATCGGGCGCATTACTTGTCTCGCAATCTGGCGCCTTTCGATCAGTTGTGTAGCCGTCTGGAGGCTCTTGGGCAGCGTACCTTTTGCGTCTTTGTCCACACATTGCGCGATCATGCCGCCTTGGAGGAACTGATGCATCAGATGACGGATGATGGCCGAAGGAGAATCGGTTGCATCCTCAATACCACCAGCTTTTCCACCAAATCCATCAATTCGCCCGATTCCGAAGACTTTCTTCTTGGCCGCTTGGATGTGCCCATCTTGCAGGGCATAATGGCATCGACTACAGAGGAAATTTGGCGGGAGGGCAGCTTCGGCCTTCCTCCGACTGATATTGCCATGAACGTGGCCTTGCCTGAGATCGATGGGCGTATCATTACCACGGCTTTATCCTTTAAGTCGGATTTACAGAGGGACGAAGCAACGGACAGTGATTTGACGCATTATGTCCCACATGAAGAGGGGATACTGTCCATCGTTGCTCAGATTCAGGCTTGGATGCGTTTGCGCAGGCTGGAGAATCGGGAAAAGCATCTGGCAGTGATTTTGCCCAATTATCCGAACAAGGATGCCCGTTTGGCCAATGGGGTAGGCCTGGATACGCCTGAAAGCACGACTGAGATATTGAAAGCCTTGTTTGCTGCAGGATATGAACTGGAAGCGGAGTTTCCGCAGAGTTCAGGAACGCTGATGGATCGCCTTACTCGAAACGTGACCAATGATCACGCTTTGCTTACCTTAAAGCAGTGTGAGGTTGTTTTAGATCATGACGTGTTCCTTACCTTTCTGAACGAATTTCCTTCTCCCTTGAAAGCGCTGATTACGGAGAAGTGGGGCGCTCCTGAGCAAGATCCTTACTTTTTCTGTGGCAAATGGAAACTATCCGGTTTTGTTTCGGGAAATGTCTTTATCGCCATTCAACCGTCCCGCGGGTTCAATCTAAATCCATCCGAAGCTTATCACTGCCCTGAGTTGCCGCCGCCCTGGTATTATCTGGCATTTTACTGTTATGTTCGTACCTGTTTTTGCGCAGATGCAGTGATTCATGTGGGCAAACACGGAAACTTGGAATGGCTTCCCGGGAAGAGCGTGGCGCTTGGACTTCAGGACAGTTTTCCCAACGCCATTTTCGGAGATCTTCCTCATTTCTATCCATTTATTGTCAACGATCCGGGAGAGGGTACGCAGGCAAAACGCCGCAGTCATGCCGTGATTATTGACCATCTGACTCCACCGTTGACCCGTGCAGAAACGTATGGAGCGCTTCAGGAAATGGAGCACCTGATTGATGAATACTACGAGGCTGTTACGCTTGATCCCAACCGTGCCGGTTTGTTGCGTTCTCAGATACTCGATCTGGTGGAGCAGACGAAGCTCAATCTTGATTTGGAGCTCAACCCGGAGGATATGGATGGCTTGCTGTTTAAGCTGGATGGGTACCTTTGTGAACTCAAGGAAGCGCAGATTAGGGATGGGTTGCATATCTTGGGAAAAGCTCCTGGCGGAGCCCAGATGACGGATTTACTGATTGCCTTGCATCGCTTGCCGCAGGGGTCCTGTCCCAGTATTCTCAGAGCGCTCGCTTCCGATTATGAATTGCCGTTTGATCCTCTGAACTGTGAGTATGCTGAACCGGCTACGGTGGGCCGTATTGATGCTTTGCAACAATGCCGAACATGGGGCGATGTTGTTGCCGCCCTGGAAGAGCAGCTGGTGGAATTTGTCAATGCGAGCTTGTCGGGGGATCATCCATGTTCCGGTTTACCGCAGGTGAATTCAGTCCTTCAAACTCTCCGAGATAAGACCTATCCTCTGGTTGGTGGAGTGCGGGGAGAGATTGATGCCCTGCTTCATGGATTGAACGGGCAATATATTCCTTCCGGACCAAGTGGTGCCCCCACTCGTGGACGTATGGACGTATTGCCGACCGGACGTAACTTTTATTCTGTTGATTTACGGGCAGTGCCCACGCAGGCGGCTTGCGAATTGGGCTGGCGCAGTGCGGAGTTGCTGATCCAGCGCTACCTGCAGGAGCAGGGCGAATACCCCGAGAGTGTCGGTCTTTCGGTTTGGGGCACGGCTACGATGCGTACCGGCGGGGACGATATTGCGCAGGCCCTGGCCTTGATGGGGGTGCGCCCGGTTTGGCAGAAGTCCAACCGCAGGGTTATCGATTTTGAGGTAATTTCCATTCAGCAGTTGGGGCGCCCCAGAGTCGATGTAACGCTTCGCATTTCCGGTTTGTTCCGCGATGCCTTTCCCGATTTGATTTCCCTATTCAACGCCGCTGTAAAGAAAGTGGCCGAAGAAGAAGAGCCGAATGAGTATAACCCCATTCGCAGGAGGGTTCTTGAGGAACAGCAGGAATGGATTGCCCGTGGGCTTTCCGAGTCGGTGGCCCAGCGCAGAGCTCTCTTCCGGGTTTTTGGATCGAAGCCGGGAGCCTATGGCGCTGGTCTTCAGGAACTTATGAACGGGCATAACTGGAGTGGTCGGGAGGACTTGGCTAATGTCTATCTGCAATGGGGAGGGTATGCCTATGAACAGCATAACCGATGGGAGTCGGCTCACGAAGTGTTTAGAACCCGCTTGGGGAAAGCGCAGATTATCCTACAAAATCAGGATAATCGGGAGCATGACCTGCTAGATTCAGATGATTATTACCAGTTTCATGGGGGAATGGCCAATGCCGCCTCTGTTTTTGGCGAAAACGAAAAACAGATCTATTTCGGAGACCACTCCAGACCGGAAAATCCACGTATGAAGACCCTTCGGGAGGAAATCCTCAAAGTATACCGATCTCGGGTGGTCAATCCGAAGTGGATTTCCGGAGTGCGACGGCACGGCTATAAGGGCGCCTTTGAGATGGCGGCCACTGTA
This sequence comes from Opitutales bacterium, assembly GCA_016932335.1. Classification (GTDB taxonomy): domain Bacteria; phylum Verrucomicrobiota; class Verrucomicrobiia; order Opitutales; family Oceanipulchritudinaceae; genus JAFGCZ01. The sequence continues at coordinate 167,908 of JAFGCZ010000001.1, forward strand.
GATTACTTGTTTGGCTATGATGCCACTACCGGAGTGGTCGAAGATTTTATCTACGAGGGCATTGCCCGCACCTATTTACTGGATCTGGAGAACCGGGCATTTCTCGAAAAAAGCAATCCCTGGGCCTTGCGTGATATGAGCGAACGCTTACTGGAGGCCTCTCAGAGAGGACTTTGGAAGGAACCCGATCCGGATACACTCAATCATTTACAAACGCTTATGCTCGAATCTGAAGGCCTGGTCGAAGATCAGTTTGAAGAATGAAGGATAGGCTTTTGCAAACCTCTTGATTCATAAGACACTGGTGTTGAGACCGTTTTTACGCTCCTCTTTGATGTGGGCTTGGTTTTCAGTCAAGTGAGCCATGGGCGTTTTTTCGGTTTTCTTTTGCGCCTGCTTTATGCCATCTTCCTCTACATCCATTATTTGTCGTAAATCTTTACTCTATGCAGGTCTGTGACTTACTGGAGGTGTTGCTTGACTCACCCATGCAAATCTGTACTACCAACACAACCACATTGGAATTTTTTAATTATCCATTCTGGAAAAGACCATGAATCGTCCTAAAAAAGTTGCTATCCTCACCGCAGGCGGCTTGGCTCCCTGCCTTTCCAGCGCCATCGGTGGCCTCATTGAACGCTATACTGAAATCGATCCTTCCATCGAGATCATTTGCTACAAGAGCGGTTACAAAGGCCTGCTCCTCGGTGAATACTACACCGTTAATGCCGAAGTTCGCGAAAATGCCGGCCTGCTTCACCGTTTTGGCGGCAGCGCCATCGGAAACAGCCGCGTTAAGCTGACCAACGTCAAGGACTGTGTAAAGCGCGGCCTCGTTAAGGATGGAGAAGACCCTCAGAAGGTTGCTGCCGATCAGCTCGTTAAAGACGGGGTTGATGTGCTCCACACCATCGGTGGGGATGATACCAACACTGCTGCTGCCGATTTGGCCAAATACCTGCACGAAAACGGTTATGATATGCGTGTAATCGGCCTACCCAAAACCATCGATAACGACGTTGTGCCCATCAAGCAATCCCTTGGTGCCTGGACCGCTGCCGAACAGGGCTCCCTCTATTTTGAGAACATTGTGCACGAACATTCTTCCAACCCCCGCATGCTCATTATTCATGAGGTAATGGGCCGCCACTGCGGTTGGTTGACTGCTGCCACAGCCAAAGTCTACCATGACAATTGCGACCACGACGAATATGTGCCCGAGCTTGGTTTTGCTCAGGCCAATTTCGATGTGCACGCTGTTTTCGTTCCTGAAATGGAAATCGACATCGACAAAGAAGCTGCCCGCCTCAGCAAAGTCATGGACGAAATCGACAACGTAAACATCTTCCTTTCCGAAGGTGCCGGTCTTGATTCCATTGTTAAGGCTATGGAAGCAGCCGGAGAAGAAGTCCCCCGCGATCCCTTTGGCCACGTAAAGCTCGACCTCGTAAATCCGGGCAAGTTCTTTGCCGATAAGTTTGCCAGCAAGATCGGAGCCGAAAAGGTTATGGTTCAGAAGAGTGGTTATTTTGGCCGTTCTGCTGTTGCCAATGCTGAAGACCTGCGCCTGATCAAGAGCTGTACCGACCTCGCGGTTGAAGTAGCTCTGAACGGTGGTGCTGGCCTCATCGGCCACGATGAAGAGCGCGGCGGTGTGCTTCGTGCCATCGAGTTTGAACGCATTAAGGGCGGTAAGGCTTTCAATATCGACGAGCCTTGGTTCGAACAGCTCCTCGCCGAAATCGGTCAGGAAAAGGGCAAGAAAACTGCCGCTCACTAAGTTTTCCCCAGAACATTCATTTGTTTCAGGCGCTGAGGTTATCCTCAGCGCCTTTTTTTGCTGACATTTTCCATGGGTGTGGCTGAATCCTCTCTTCTTATCAGGAGCACCACATGGCTTACCATTCTACCGATGTTTACGGGATAACACACATCAATCCGGATGAAGCTATTCTCCGGGATGTGTTGGAGGGCGTTTTTGACGCGGAGGATGTGCCGCATCCCGATGCTTCGATTATGCACGATTCGGGATGGATTCTTACTTACAGCCATTCACGTTGCCTGATTCTGGAGCACGCGGACAATGATCAAATACGCCTTCTCCGCAATGTCCTGCCGAATCAAGCGTTGCAATATTGGTATTGGCTGGCCCGTGGGCAGATCACTGCTTTGCTGAATCTTGAATGGGTGGATAACGTATGATTCCAGCGCTTTTTACGGTGCTCTTTTTCAGCCTGGGGGCCATCTTTTCCGGCCGTTCGGCCCGTTATGTGGGCGTTCACCGAACCAATTGCTTTCGCTTGTGCTTGGCGTGTTGTTTCCTGGGGATCTGGGTATATTTTTTCGGCAGTGGATTGCACCATCCGGCAACCGTTTGGTTTTTGCTGAGCGGTGTTGTTGGCTACGGCATTGGGGATACCGGTTACTTCATGGCTTTACCCCGTATCGGGGCCCAGCAGACATCATTGATAACCCTGTGTCTTTCGGCCGTAATTGCTGCTATCGTTGAATACCTTTGGTTGGGAACAGTGCTTTTGCCGGTTCAGCTTATCAGTGGAGTGATTATTATTTCAGGAGTTGTTATTGTGCTGACCTCGCGCCGGAGGGATGTTCCTTACATCCAGGGGCGCTTTGGTTATTTTTGGGGCTGTGTTTCCGCTTTGGGGCAAGGGGGAGGCGTTGTTCTGGCACGCAAAGGATTCCTCGTGGCAGAGTCTCTGGGGCAACCTCTCGATGTTGGTACCGCGGCGTTTGATCGTCTACTTGGTGGTTCCGTTTTTGCCGTAATCATCTTTTTAGTTCTACGCAGTATTTATGGAAAAGAAAAAACGTTTGTAGAAGCCTCTCCACAGAAGAAAATCGTCTATGTGCTTTTAGTTGCCCTTTTGGGGCCCGTCTTTGGCGTTAGTTGTTTTCAATGGGCATTGTTCTCTGCACCCGGAGGAATTGTTATGGCCGTTGTCTCCATGACTCCCGTTGCCATTATTCCATTTGCCTATCTGATAGAGGGTGAGAAGCCCGGGATGCGTTCCTTATGGGGGGCTCTGGTTGCTGTTTTCGGAACCATTTTATTGGCTCTTGTTTCTTGATGAAAGTTGTAACTTTTTTTGAAAAGGAAGCGTTTATCAAGACAAGCCTCTTTCTCCACGACGGAGTTGCAGAATGCATTGCAGAGAGACAGGCGGCGAAGTCTGCCAACAAAACTGTACACCTCATTCGCAATGGAAATTACATCCACCTCCAGTTCTTATCTTTGGAATACCAATCAAACGAAGACTTCGACTTCATCCTCGCTGACAGAAGACCAGAAAACCACTCTGAATTCGCTGCTTGAAGGATACGATCTCGAAAACATGGATGCCGAAAACATGGAATCGCTTTTTGAAGCGATGAAGGAAAGCGGTATTCCTATGAACAGTGAAACGGAGAGCATTCTCTCTGAGGCTGGTCTGGAAAAACCGGAAGATATGCCTCCTCCCCCTGATGGAGGGGCTCCTGTCGATGAGGTTGCTGCAGACAGCAACAGCGATACGGAAGAAATTGAGGCAGATGAAGAACTGCTCGACCTCATTGAACAATACCAAAATGGTACGATTACAGAAGAAGAATTTCTGCAACAGGCCGCAAGTTATGGAGCCACCGGTTCAGCTGGTTCTATCGTTAACAAGTACGCCTGACTCTCACTCAAAAAAGGTACGCGGCATCTTCTGCTGATGCCATGGCTTTACTCGTGAAGCGTGCCAAAAAAAGCGGTTCCTTTTCTGGAACCGCTTTTTGCGTTAAAGATTAGGCATCATCTCGGCTGATGATAATTTCTTTTGCCGATTTTCCGGGGGCAATAAACGGCATTACGTGTTCTGTATAGGGAACAATAACCTCGAGGAGGAAGGGCCCGTCGGAATTGAGCATTTCTTCCATCGCAGAAGTTAGATCTTCGCGTTTCCAGACGCGTTTACTGGGAACGCCAAAGCCCTTTGCCACTGTTTGAAAATCTGGGTAGAGCCCTTCAATGTTTTCCGGGCCACCTGGATTGTCGGGGTCGCAGAGAATCGTCTGAGCGCGAACACCGTCATAGAAGCTGTCTTCCCACTGAACAACCATCCCCAGGTGCTGATTGTTGAGCAGGAGAATCTTTACGGGAATCTTCTCGCGCACTGCCGTGGCCAACTCTTGAACGTTCATGGTAAAGGAACCGTCTCCATCGATATCAATGACCTTCTTTTCTGGGTGGGCAACCTGTGCCCCTAGGGCAGAGGGGAGACCAAAGCCCATGGTGCCCAGACCAAGACTGCTGACGAAGGTTTTCGGTTCCTTAAATTTGTAGAACTGAGCCGACCACATTTGGTGTTGCCCAACGCCTGTGGCAACAATGGCGTCGCCTTTGCTGACTTCGTAAAGCGTCTGGATTGCTTCCTGGGAGGTGATGTGTGTGCCCTTTTTGAAGGCAAAGGGATACTGGGTATGCCATTCCCTTACCTGATGCTGCCATTCGGAAAAATCGGGAACACTGTAGTTGCGTTCTTTGGCCAGTTGCATCAGGCGATCCAGCGCATATTTCACATCGCTGTGAATAGCCAGAGAAACGAGCTTATTCTTGTTGTGTTCACTCTGGTCGATGTCTACATGGACGATCGTAGCATTAGGAGCAAATTTGGAAACGACCCCGGTTATGCGGTCATCAAAACGGGCGCCTAGTGTAATCAGCAGGTCGCTGTCGCAAACGGCCCAGTTTCCGGCAACACTTCCATGCATCCCGAACCAGCGCAGGCTCAACTCGTGTGTTTCGGGAAAACCGCCCAGCCCCATCAGAGTGGTTGCTACGGGAATGCCCATGTATTCGGCAAAAGCCAGTAGTTCCTTTTCAGCATTTCCACTGATGATACCGCCTCCGGTATACAAAACAGGGCGCTTACTCAATGTGAGCAGCTCCATCAGCTTTATCAGATCTTCGTCTTCTGCTTGAGGGGTGGGGTTGTAACCGGGAAGGTCTATCGGTTGATTCAGATCAACATTGATGATGGCCTGCTGAACGTCCTTGGGGATATCAATCAATACCGGTCCGGGGCGGCCCGTTGTGGCAATGTAAAATGCTTCACGGATGATGCGTGGCAAATCATGCGGGTCCAGCACCAGAAAACTGTGCTTGGTGATGGGCACTGTCATTCCGTAGAAATCTGTTTCCTGAAAAGCGCTTTTTCCAATCAGCTTTTGATTTACCTGGCCGGTGATGGCGATCATGGGAATAGAGTCCATCCATGCGTCTGCGATACAGGTTACCAAATTGGTGGCACCGGGGCCGCTGGTGGTCATGCAGACACCGGCTTTGCCCGTAGTTCTGGCATAACCATGGGCCATAAAACCACAACCCTGCTCATGGCGGGGTAAAATGGTTCTGATTTTATCCGAGGTTCTGGTTAGAGATTGATGAATCTCCATCGAGGCACCACCGGGGTAAGCAAACACCACTTCTACTCCTTCACGCTCAAGGCACTTCACGAGTAGATCAGAGCCCTTTATTTGACGAACAAAGGTGTCTTTTTCAGTGTTTGGGAGATTTTGTGTTTTCATGGATATTATTTTTTTAGGGTCATTCAAAGATTCAAAAACAAAAAAAACCGGATGAGTTCACCGGTTCGCTGTCTTCGTAAAATGCTGTTACAAGGATACCGGCTATCGTTAGTGACGCACCACGCTCACCACCACAAGCACACCAAGAAGCACTGCTGCATTCATTGTAAAAGCAGTTGTTTTGCTGATGCTTTGGGTTATCCCGTTCATTACGAAAAAGCATCTATAGGTGAAAATACTTGTCTGTAAACACTATAATTGCATTCTGTCGGAGATTTTTCTTTTCAGCACTGCATGCATGCTATGTAAAAGGGAATGCCACGCATACTGTTTATTGGAGATATTGTTGGACGCCCTGGGCGTAATTTTGTGCAACAGCAACTGGCTGCGTTGAAAGCGGACAGAGGGATTGATCTGGTTATTGCCAATGCCGAGAACTCCGCCGGCGGTTCCGGTGTGAGCAGCAGTATCGCCGGCGATTTGTTTGAAGCGGGCGTGGATGCCATTACCTTGGGCGACCATGTCTGGGGGCAAAAGGGCTTTGATGCGGAAATCGATCGTCAAGAGCGTATTTGCCGCCCCGTAAACCTTCCCGACGGATGTCCCGGAAAAACCTTTTTAATTGTCGAAACGAATGGTTTTCGCCTTGGTATTTTCACGCTTTTGGGGCATCGGCCGATGAAGGTTGAAGCTTCATCAAGCCCGTTTCCTGCCGCCGACAAAATGATCAACGAACTTAAGCGCCAGGTGGATGCTCTCTTTGTGGAAATTCATGCCGAAACCACTTCAGAGAAAATCGCCCTTGGCTGGTACCTCGACGGAAGGGTTGCGGCCGTTGTTGGAACGCATACCCATGTGCCCACTGCCGACGAACGAATTCTCCCGCGTGGCACTGCCTACATTACGGATGTGGGAATGACAGGGCCTTATGAATCAGTTTTGGGTCGCTCCATCGCATCGGTGATAGCACGTTTTGTAGATGGTATGCCGCGTAGACTTCCGGTGGCTGAAAACGATGTCCGTTTGTGCGGCTGTCTGGTAGATATTCACCCGGAAAAGGGTATCGCTACGTCGATGGAGCGCATTTGCCTGCGCCAGCTGGATTTGGCCCCCGAGTCCCTCAGCGATGTGTTATAGACTGTTCGAAGGCGGCGCGGTCGGCAGCGTTGAAGTAAGCGCTTCCCGCAACAAAGGTATCGACACCTGCGGCAGCGCAAAGCTTAGCCGTTTCCGTATTGACTCCACCATCCACTTCCAGACGGAAGCTTAGGCCGGCTTCCTTGCGCCAAAGGGTTATTTTTTCCATTTTTGAGACAACGCTTGTATCAAAGCTTTGTCCCCCAAATCCGGGCTCTACGGTCATGGCCAGAACCATGTCCACTTCTTCAAGATAAGGCTTAATAGCCTCTGCCGGTGTTTTGGGGTTGAACACGATACCGTTCTTTTTTCCCAGCTTGCGAATGTGGCGAAGCAAAGGGAGGGGATCGTAATCGGGTTCAATATGTACACTGATCAGATCAGAGCCGGCCTCCGCGAAGGCATCGGCATATTTCCATGGCTCCGAGAGCATCAGGTGGGTATCGTAAAAGAGATCTGGAGCGTGTTTCTTCAAACACTTTACCATGTGAGGGCCAAAGGTCAGGTTCGGCACGAAATGGCCGTCCATAATATCCACATGAACCCATTGCAGGCCATTTGCCTGCAATTTGGCTACCTCTATGCCCAATGCCGCATGGTCACCGGCGAGTATCGACGGAGCGAGTAATTTCGGGTTCATCGTTGTGCTTACCATTGACCCAATACTTGGGTCAAAATACGTTCAGCCAGTTCGCGGGACAATTCGGGTACGGCAGCATTTTCTGCCTGAGTCAGACCGGAATCGGAAAAGATCTGTGCCGATGCTTCTACGGGAACCTTATTCAGAAGCACATTTCCGTTGCTGTCGCTTAAGGTAATTTCTGCAACTAGGTGCAGTTCTACGTTGCGGGTTAGCCCGGTGTCTTCAGCTCTTTTGGCCAGCGTTTCTCTATCGTAGTCTTTCAGGACAATTTCCAAAAATAGATTGGCGTCCTTTTCTCCTGAAACAGATAAGGTGCCATCCGTGAGGAAGGCTTTTACCGTGTTGTCGGTAACCGATGCCTGAGCCTGTGCGATGTAAGATTCGTTTTGGGCCGGAGCGATATAAATACGCTTGCCTTCAAGTGCGGGTACAGGAGTTCCCATATGGTATGCTCCGCAGGCGCTTAAAAGCAGGCTACACAGCAAAAGGCTGATTCGATGGATAACGTTCATGTATTTGCCGAAAAAGGCTTATTGAGCCTGGGCCATTGGCTCAGGTTGGGTTGGCTTGGGCGCGGGGACCTTTAATGGATCGTAGGATGTCCAGAATTTCAGGTGTTGCCAAACTCCACGAATCGGATAGCGACCGTCCGGGAATTTCTTGTCGAGCTGGTCAATGATGGCCAAATACTCTCTAGCTTCTTGCGCGCTGTGAGATTCCGGGGCAATGGTAATCGCCTGATTGAAAAATACTTTTGCCGACTGGTAGGCATCGCGGGCATGGTAGTAAAATTCGCCCATGATGAGTTTGCTCTTGGCATGAATCTCGTACATCTCTTCCAGTCCGATTTCGCCTTGCTTAACGGCTGGGTTGTCTTTGTAGAGAATCAAAAAGGTTTTGTAGTAGCTGATCGCTTCGCGGGTAGCTCCCTGGTCGTAATCTGCACCGTTGACACGACCTTCGAATGTGTTGGCCAATTCCAGATAAGCATCCGAAGTGAGCAGGCAATTTGGGTAATTGTTGATTAAGCGGTCGAGTGCGTCGGCGGCGAGAATGCTCTTCTTGCGCATCTTGTAGATCAGCGCAATACGCATCAAAGCAGTCGGGGCCAAATCGCTGTAGGGGGCGTTGGCTACAACACTCTCATACATGGCGGTAGAGCGCTCGAGGTTGCGGGTAGGGATGATCCAGAGAAACTTTAGGTGTTTCCCTTCTTCAAAGGCTTCTGCCACTTTAAACTGCATTTCAATGAGTTCATCAAATTTACCGTAATTAGGGTAATAAGTCAGAATTCGTTGGCAGGCATTGTAGGCTGTATTCCAATCATAATCAGCCATATTGATCTTTGCGATTGTGTAGAGCGCATCCGGGGCATAACTGGAACCGGGGAAACGAAGGTACACCTTTTCCAGTAAATCTTCTGCTTTTCCCATTCTTCCCGCACTATAGGCCGCCATCCCTTCGGAGTAGAAACCTTCGGCGAGCCTGTCCTGTTCCGCTGGAGAAATGTTCTTCCATTCATCCTTTTTTCCACCAAAAATCCACCAGGCATTTCCGCTGGCCGGGAGACATAAAAATGAAGCGAGTAGGAGGGTATAGATAAGTCGATGCATGAGCGTTTTTATTGCCATCTGATTAAAGTTGAAGCCCAAGTGAGGCCGGCTCCAAAAGCCACCAGCAGGATATAGTCACCGGACTTGAAGCGAGAGTTCCTCATTGCCTCATCTAGAGCAATAGGAATAGAGGCGGCCGAAGTATTACCAAAACGGTCCAGATTGATTTTGAAACGTTCTATTCCAATTCCAAGGCGGTTGGAGATGGCTTCAATTATGCGAATATTTGCCTGATGGGGAACCACGCAAGCAACTTCATCAGCACTGATTCCAGCCTTTTCCAATGTCTTTTTGGCACTTCTACCCATTGCAACAACGGCATTTTTGAAGACTTGGTTACCTTGCATTTTAATAAAATGCTCGCGATCGGCAATAGTCTTTTCTGAGGCCGGGCGTTCACTGCCGCCGGCTGGCACAAAAAGAATTTCTCTTTCGCTGCCATCGGCCCCCATGTCTCCTGCAATGATACCGCATCCGGGTTCATCAATCAGTTCCAATACGGCTGCGCCTGCTCCGTCTCCAAAAAGCACACAGGTTCCACGATCGTCCCAGTCGGTGATACCGGAAAGCTTTTCTGCTCCGATGATCAGGGCCTTTTTATAGCCTCCCGAGAGCATCAATGCTTTTGCCGTGTCTATCGAGTAGAGGAAACCTGAGCATGCCGCTAAAAGGTCAAAGCAGGGGATCTTGCGAAGTCCCAATTTATGTTGGGTGACACAGGAAGTGGAAGGGAAGGGGTGGTCCCCGGTGACCGTGGCCACGATGAGCAGATCAATTTCTGAGGGCTCCACTCCGGCGTTGCGCATCGCCTCCTGTGCAGCTTTTGTTGCCATGTCTGACGTTGTTTCGTCTTTTGCGATACGGCGCTCTCTAATTCCCGTGCGGGTGCGGATCCATTCATCGGATGTGTCGACTATTTTTGAGAGATCGTCGTTCGTTAATACGTGCGGGGGCGCGTAAGAGCCCACGCCTTTAATGATCACAGAAGATGCTTTTTCAACAGTCATGTATTTGGCTATAGAAATGCGAAAAGATTAAGATAGAAAGACTTTTTTTGCTCTTTCTGTCAAGGGCTCCCTTTGAACTTGAGCGGGTACAATACGCCATTAGATACCGACTAATCGGTTTTGTTCAAATTTTAGGAAGATTTCATCCGTTCATTTGCCAGCAGGATGTCTTCTTCGGCGTGCTGATTGAGATCGTGGCGAACAAAATCTGTTGCTGCCATAATTGCCGCAGAAATGGCATGGCGGTTGGCACTGCCGTGAGATTTGATCACATTCCCCTTCAGTCCCAGTAACGGGGCTCCTGAGTAACGGTCGGGATTCAGTTTGCCTTTGATGCTCTTGAAACAACCGCTGAGTAGTAACGCCCCGGCAATTCTCCAGGGGGTGCGTTTGATCTCGTGTTTAATCTCAGATTTGAGCATCTTGTAGAGACCTTCAGAGGATTTCAACAGGACATTTCCGGTAAACCCATCGCAAAGCACGATATCTACGTCTCCATTAAAGACTTGAAAGCCTTCTATCGGACCTATGTAGTTGATTAAATCTCCGGTTCGCTTGAGGAGTTCATTGGTTGCCTGAACTAACTCGTGCCCTTTGCTCTCCTCTGTTCCTATCGAAAGAAGACCCACCTTGGGGGGGGCTCCTTTTTGGAAAATGCACTTATGGTGCCAACTCCCCAGTATGGCGTTGTGTACCAGATGTTCGGGTTTTGGGGAGGGGTTGGCCCCAACGTCCAGCATTACAAAGTGTCCGGTCTTACCAGGCCAGATAGAGCTGAGGGCCGGGCGTTCAACGCCGGGCATGGTTCTCAGCTTAAGGGTTCCACAGGCCATTAAACTGCCGGTGTTTCCACAACTGACTGCGGCTTGGCACTGGCCCAGTTTGACCAGTTCGATAGAACGAACCAGAGAGGAATCCTTTTTTTGCTTGAGGCTTTGCACCGGTTTTTCATGCATGCCGATGATTTCGGAGGCATGGAACACATCAATCCGTGGATCGTTGTCCAGTTTTTTGCTTTTCAGTAAAGAAAAAAGCACATCCTCCTGGCCTACCAGGGTGATGTGCTTTGGTGAATTGGAAAGTTTTAACGTAAGTGCGATTGCTTCGACAACTTCCTGGGGACCCAAATCACCACCCATCGCATCAACGGCAATAGATCCCACCGATGACTTGCTGCTGGTGTTGTTGTTCATCACACTTTACTGTGTAGCACTTCAGGCGCTCAAATAGAAACGTCCTGAACTTGGCGACCGCGATACATCCCGTTGTTTGGGTTTACGCGATGCGGACGAAACAGAGTTCCGTCAGTCGGGTCTGTAGCCAGTTGGGGAGCCTGAAAGCGGTTGGCGCCACGGCGTTTGTGGCTACGTTGCTTAGATGTTTTGCGTTTTGGCTGGGCCATGATTCAAATTGGTTTCAGTTTTAAATTATGCTCCGGGCTAAGCCCGTGAAAAGGCAAAGAACGTAGTGGATACCTGCCTTGCGTCAAGCAAGGAATGGGCTCTTTTTATTTTTTTCTCAAATTAGAGTCCAAAGATTGCGAAAATGAGTATGGCCAGGGCAACTCGGTACCAGGCAAACAAGGCTAAACCGTGTTTTGTCAGGTAATTAACCAACCATTTCACTGAAATGGCAGCGGTAATCCAGGCGATGAGAATCCCCAGTACGACTGGTCCGGGAGTGAGTACTTGAAACATTTCCCGGCCGCTGAAGACCATTTTATAGCCGGCTGCTGCGGTAAGCGTGATCAGACCCAGAAGGAAGCTGAATTCGGCCGCTTTCTTGCTATTCAGACCTATGAGAATGCCTCCTGATATGGTCATAAGCGATCTGCTGGTTCCCGGGCACATGGCAACGCATTGGAGCAAACCTATTATAAGGCACTGTTTGATGCTCAGTTCATGCAGTTCGGGGCCCGTTGCCGAGTGCTCTGTGTTTTTTCTGTAGCGCTCGATGAAGAAGATCAGTCCGCTTCCGGCAATCAGAGCTATGGCCACTGGGGTGGTTCCAAAGAGTAGGCGCTCGATGGTGTCGTCGAGCACCGGGCCCAGTGCCGCCGCAGGGAAAAAGGCAATGATTAAATTTCTCCCAAGCAACTGGCCTTCCTTGTTCTTGCCCAACAGGCCCAACAGTATCTTCTTGATGCTCTCTCTATAGATAATAAGGACCGCAAGGATAGCGCCGATTTGTATGATTATGCTGTAACTGTCGCTTGCTGATTTTAAAGTGATCGGCGCTCCTTCATCGTTTGTCAGCGTTGCTCCTTCTTTATTCGACAGAGGCTCTTCGCTATCGAGCCCCAACAGCCGGTTTGTTAGGATGAGGTGTCCGGTAGATGATACGGGGAGGTATTCAGTGGCGCCTTCTACGGCGCCGAGAATGATCGCATCTGTGTGATTTAGCGTCTCCCTTGGGGATGTTTCTTCCTGGCAGTGAAGCGGCACTACGCTTGAGGCGAATAAGGCTAGGGCAGTTAAGAATGACTTCATATGGATTATGGCGAAATGAAAATAGCTTCTGCTGTAAAGGGCAAACTCTTTAACCATACTGTTCTTGCTCTTTTTTTAAGGCTTTACCGCCATTGAGTCTCTTCATACTTATCGAGGATGCGCGCAGTATTGCAGAGAGTAACTAAGGCAAGTGTTAGTGTAAACGAATCCGTGGTAGGTTCTATTGGTCCCGGCTTTTTACTTTTTCTGGGAGTGGGGCATGATGATGGACAGGATGATATCGATTGGCTTGTACATAAAATCCCACAAATCCGCGTATGGGAGGATGTCGATGGAAAACTGAATCGTTCGCTCAATGATATCGATGGCGAGGTATTGGTCATCAGCCAGTTTACGTTATTTGGGAATCTCAGAAAGGGAACGCGTCCGAGTTTTAACCACGCGGCCCTTCCTGAAAAAGCAGAGCCTGTGTATGAGCTGTTTGTCCGTGCTTTATCCGATGAGTTGGGTAAAACGGTTCCAACCGGGCGCTTCGCTCACCACATGCACATCGAGGCCTCCAACGACGGGCCGGTAACGCTTCTCTTGGATACGAAGAATAAAACACTTTAGCTCTGGTATGGGTGATGCATTGCCCCAGTCTTTTTATGAACGTGAGAGCTTTGTGGTGGCTCGTGAGTTGTTGGGGAAGCGGTTAGTGCATGAACTTGAAGGCGAGTCCATCTCAGGGTTGATTACCGAAGTAGAGGTTTACGATGGCTCTGATGATAAGGCATCGCATGCCCATATGGGGTTAACCAATCGCAATGCACCGATGTTTGGCGAACCGGGTGTGTGGTATGTGTACCTCTGTTATGGAGTTCACTGGATGTTGAACATCGTTACCCGAGAGCGGGGTTACCCTGCGGCGCTTTTGATCAGAGGTATTGATGTAGCCCAAGGTCCGGGGCGGCTGACCAAGTATCTTCAGATTACAAAACAGCAAAACGGTACAAAATCATTTGGAGACGCTTCTTTGTATGTTGAGAAGGACGGGATCGTTCCCGTGGCATCTGATATTAGGAAGACACCGCGTATTGGTATCTCATACGCTGGAGAACCTTGGACTAGTGCGCTTTGTAGGTTTGTATGGGACTTTGACAAATAGTGCATCCACTTAGGGATATGTTTGAAGCCTCCCTTTTGTAGATGTTCACCGGAAAATAGTACCTATAAATAGAGTTTATGCTATCAAACCCTGCTGAGTCTTTCCCTTTGTTTATATTTGTCTGAAAGATAACCATTCATTGATTTAGTCAAATGGTATAACAAATAGATTCTCGCTCTGGAACAGATTTTCTACTAGATAATGGAATATATTGAGGGATTTTCAAAAAAAACTCTCTAGCAGCCCTATCTACCCACATAGAACTCGGTTCTTGTTTCCTTAAAGAAAAACCATGTTACCCGAATATCTGTAATGAAATTTTTCTCTTCTTTATTCCTACTCTGTTCAACGTTAACCCTTACCGCTGAAACATTACCTTACCAAGATCCTGGATTATCAACGGATGAACGTGCCAGAGATTTGATTTCCAGACTTACTCTTGAAGAAAAAGCCACTTTGATGTGCGACCAATCGGATGCTATTCCGCGTCTGGGAATCAAGCAATTCAACTGGTGGAGCGAAGCCCTGCACGGGTACGCCAATAATAATGATGTGACTGTGTTTCCCGAACCGATTGGTATGGCGGCATCCTTCGATGAGGATTTGGTTTACGAGATTTTTGATGCCGTTTCCGATGAAGCCCGCGCAAAATATAACCAGTGGACTAATGACGGTAATGAAAACAAGCGCTTCCTGAGCCTTTCCGTATGGACACCAAACGTGAACATTTTCAGAGATCCACGCTGGGGGCGCGGACAGGAAACTTATGGTGAGGATCCATATCTAACCTCGCGCATGGGAGTTTCTGTCGTCAAGGGGCTTCAGGGGCCTGATGATGCCAAATACCGCAAGTTACTGGCCTGTGCAAAGCACTATGCCGTCCATTCCGGACCGGAATGGAGTCGCCACGAACTCAATTTAAACAATGTAGACCCTCGCGAGCTTTACGAAACCTACTTGCCCGCTTTTAAGGCACTGGTTCAGGATGCGGACGTGCGGCAGGTAATGTGTGCCTACCAGAGGCTCGATGATGAGCCCTGCTGCGGTAATACCCGCCTGCTGCAACGCATTCTTCGCGACGAGTGGGGTTTCAAATACATTGTTGTCTCTGATTGTGGTGCCATAGCCGATTTCTTCAACAGTCACCACGTATCTTCCGATGCCACACATGCCGCGGCAAAAGGAGTGCTTTCCGGGACAGATATTGAGTGTTTTTGGGGCGGGTACCCTTACATGGAATTGCCCAATGCCGTGGAAAAAGACCTCATTAAAGAAGAAGTCATCGACCAAAGTCTCATGCGTGTTCTTAAAGGACGTTTTGATTTAGGTGAGATGGATGACCCTTCTCTCGTTCCCTGGACAAAGATTCCGGCTTCTATCATCAACAATGAAGCGCACCAACAGCTTGCTCTGGAGATGGCCCGCAAATCCATGACACTGCTGCAAAACAAAAACGATATTCTGCCCTTTTCCAAATCGGTTCAAAAAATTGCCGTTATCGGCCCAAATGCGGATGACAAGGAAATGCTTTGGGGGAACTATAACGGTACTCCTGTAAATACCATTACCATTCTGGACGGTATCAAAAGCAAGATTGCAGAAAAACAAATCTTCTACGACATAGGATGCGATTTAGTAGACTCTACAGTAACCCAAAGTTACTTCTCCCTGTGCGAATCTGACGGTAAGGAGGGCATTAAAGCCACCTACTGGAACAATACAGCGCGCGAAGGTGAACCTGTAGCAATCGACCAGATCGTCAACCCTTTCAAAAAAACTACAGCGGGGCAGCACCAATTTGCAGACGGTGTCATGCTTGAAGGTTTTTCAGCGTATTATGAAACCGAATTTACGCCTGAAGTAAGTGAAGAAATCTTCTTTAAGGTAGGCGCCACCGGTGCTTTTGAGTTACTCGTAAATGGCGAAAGTATCCAAAAATACGAGAACTGGCGCACACTTCTTTCGAGAACTCCATATTCAGTTGAGGCAGGTAAGACCTATAAGATCGAAATCAAATATGCGCAGATGAACGATTGGCAGGCCAACCTCGAATTTAACTTCGGCAAAGAATTCGATGTCGATTACAGCAGCCTGATTGAAAAGTTAAAAGACGTTGATTTAGTCGTCTTTGTCGGTGGTTTGTCCGGCAAACTGGAAGGTGAGGAGATGCCCGTTTCCTTCCCCGGATTCAAGGGAGGAGACCGTACCGATATTGAGCTGCCACTGGTTCAACGCAATTGCCTAAAGGCATTGAAGGAAGCCGGCAAAAAGATTGTTTACGTAAACTGCTCCGGCTCTGCCGTAGCCCTTACACCGGAAACGGAATCCTGCGATGCAATCCTTCAGGCATGGTATGCAGGAGAATCCGGCGGTCAGGCCGTTGCCGATGTTCTTTTTGGAGACTACAATCCATCCGGAAAACTTCCGATAACCTTCTACAAGAACTCGGACAATCTTGGAGATTTCGAAGATTACTCCATGAAGGGACGTACTTACCGCTATACTGCCGATGCCCTCTTTCCCTTCGGCTACGGTTTGAGCTACACCCAATTCCAGATCGGTAAGGCCAAGCTCAGCAAAAAAAAGATCCATGCGGATGAATCGGTAAAAATCACTATTCCCGTGAGCAACACCGGTGAGCGTGAGGGGACTGAGATCGTTCAGGTTTACGTAAGCAAGGCAGGTGACAAAGATGGGCCTTTGAAGACACTGAAGGGCTATAAACGTGTCAGCCTCGATGCCGGAGAAAAGGAAAAGGTTACCATTGAACTCCCGGTCACTTCTTTTGAGTTCTATGATCGCGATTCACTCAGCATGGCCGTTACCCCCGGAAAATACACCATCTACTATGGAAACAGCTCTTCCGATGAAGACCTGAAGACCCTTGAAATAACGGTTAAAGAATAATTCGACCACCTCTTCGGTGATTATTGGCAAAGCCATATTTTCTCTCAACACAGCTTTCCTCACCGCTAAGGTGAGGAAAGCTTGTTCGGACAGATCAATGTAGGATGCAGTATTTCCTGAAATCTACCCTACGCTTGCAAATCCCGGGAGATATAACCCCTGGGTCCGTTTAAATGCACAAAATTCTCTTCGTAAATAGACACTCCTTTAATTATGACTAAAACGAAAGAAATCATTCTATTGTTACTCCTTCCACTCATATTTACATGTGGAGCCTATGCCAAACCGGCTCCGGTGATGACAGAATATGGGCTTGTACAAGGCACAGCCGAAGATGACATCACTGTTTATCGGGGAATACCCTTTGCCGCTCCTCCAGTTGGAGATCTCCGTTGGAAAGCACCTCAGCCGGCAGAGAAGTGGGACGGTGTACGTCAGGCGACGAACTTTGCCAACGACCCCTATCAGGGAGACGGTAACGGTAATGTCGGAGAAGACTGCCTCTACCTCAATGTCTGGACTCCGGCAAAATCTCCAGATGAAAAACTCCCTGTTATGGTTTGGATTTACGGAGGCGGCTTTTCTTTCGGTTCCACATCAACCCCTGTACACAACGGCGAATTTCTCGCCCGTAAGGGAGTCATTCTCGTAAGCATTAATTACCGGGTTGGAGTGCTGGGCTTTTTGGCTCACCCCGAGTTATCTGCCGAATCCCCGGATCATATCTCCGGTAATTATGGCATTCTGGACCAAATAGCCGGGCTAAAATGGGTACAAAAAAACATTGCTGCATTTGGTGGCGACCCAGAGAAAGTAACCATATTTGGAGAATCTGCCGGAGCTATTTCCGTGAGCATGCTTTGTGCCTCGCCGGAAGCCAAAGGCTTATTCCGAGGAGCTATTTCTCAAAGCGGGGGATCTTTTGGTCCTACCCGCCCAACAACATTTCCCGGCGAAAACATGAAGGCACTGGAGCAGGCTGAAGCCGGTGGTCTTGCCTATATGAAAGAAGTTTGTGCAGCATCGCTTGCTGATCTTCGTAAAATGAGTCCCAAAGAACTTCCCAACGGATGGACAACCCCAACCACTTGGCCAAACGTCGACGGGAAGATCATCATAGATGATCAATTCAAGCTCTATGAGGCAGGCAATTACAACGATGTGGATATCCTTGTTGGCTACAACTCCGACGAAGGTCTGAGCTTTACCTGGGAAAAAAGCCCGGAGCAATATATCCAAAACACCCATCACCGCTACGGCCCTTATGCCGATAAGCTTCTGCAAGCCTATCCAACAGGAAAATCGGGACTGCCCAAAAGTGCCCGCGATCTCATGAGAGATGCCGCCTTTGGCTGGCAAACATGGAGTTGGGCCAGATTACAAAACAAAACCGGTAAATCCAATGTCTACTTCTATTACTTTGACCAACATGCAGATCATGATCCAGATTCACCGGAAGCGGATCATGGAACTCCTCACGGAGTAGATGTTCCCTATGTCTTTCATACACTGGGATCGGATGCCAGCAGTGCCGACAAAGAGATGTCCGACCTGTTGTCCACTTATTGGACCAATTTTGCCAAGTATGGCACCCCTAATGGAAGCGATCTTCCTTACTGGCCAGCTTACGAAGGTGGCGATGACAAAGTAATGCATTTCCACAATGGTGCTTCCGCCGGTGAACTGCCCAGCGCTGATTCATTAAAAGTGCTGGATGAGTATTTTGCATGGCGACGCACACCGGAAGGTGCCGCATGGGCCAAGTAGATTACCCTGCAGGGTTAATCGCTATGATTAGCTCCTACAAACGCTTCTCCAACCCGTCTGTCCGCGCAATACGGTCAGACGGGTTGATTCAATAACCACCTTTACATAAATTCTCTCAATAAGCCTTTCATTGTTGGAGAATCAAAAATATACCGCAGAAATTACCAGCGCTGATTACTAAGTGCATAAATAGTAACCCCAATGAAAAAACTATCCTCCAATATACTCACAACACTCACTCTATTAGGAATTGGCGCATCGTGCAGCGCAATGGCCGTTGCTTCAACAACGGATACGATTGCCGATTCAGTAGTAATTTTGACCCCACCGGCCCCGGCCACCCCTCGTGTAAACGGGGCAAAAGTATTTGGGGTCCGCCCGGGAGCCTCATTTATGTATACGATCCCTGCGACGGGAGAACGTCCAATGAAATTCTCCGTAGCGGATCTCCCTGCAGGACTCTCCGTAGACAATCAGACCGGACGCATAACGGGGGTACTGACAACTCCCGGTGAATATACTGTAACCTTGAAAGCTGAAAATGCGTTGGGAAGCGCCGAAAAACAGTTTCGCATTGTGGTGGGAGATAAAATAGCCCTGACACCCCCGATGGGCTGGAGCAGCTGGAATTGCTGGGGAGATGCCGTAAGCCAGGAAAAAGTGCTGAGTTCGGCGCGAGCCATGTATGAAAAAGGTCTCAGTCAGCACGGGTGGACTTACATCAACATTGATGACGGCTGGCAGGGAAAACGCGGAGGAGAATTCAATTCAATTCAACCGAATTCAAAGTTCCCGGATATGAAGAGGCTTGCTGATGAAATTCACGATCTGGGTCTGAAGTTCGGTATATACTCGGGCCCCTGGCGTGGAACTTACGCCGGTTATGTCGGAGGCTCTTCAGATAATGAGGACGGAACCTATGATTGGGTGGAAACAGGAGATGTAAACGAGTTCTATAAGCTCAACAAAGACCCGAACGCTCCTGATGCCAAACCCAATTGGATTAACTGGAAATTTGGAACCTATTCTTTTGCCAAACAGGATGCCAAACAATGGGCAGAATGGGGTGTAGATTATCTAAAATATGACTGGTTCCCCAACGATGTTCCTCACGTAAAGGACATGACGGATGCACTTTTGGAAACAGGGAGGGATATTGTCTACAGCCTCTCCAATACAGGTATATATGACAATGCAGCTGATTATGTAGCATTGGCCAATCTCTGGCGCACTACCGGTGATATTAATGACTCTTGGGAGAGCGTTAATCGTATCGGCTTTTTGCAAGACCGTTGGGCTGGCTTTACCGGACCGGGACATTGGAGCGATCCGGATATGCTCGTAGTAGGCCACGTGGGTTGGGGGCCAAATCTACACCCGACAAATTTGACCCCCAATGAGCAATACACCCACATCAGTCTCTGGTGTCTGCTTTCAGCACCATTGATCATCGGTTGCGACATTGCTCAAATGGATGATTTTACGCTCAGTCTGCTGACAAATGATGAGGTGCTGGAAATTGACCAAGATCCCCTGGGCAAGCAAGCTACACAAATCAGCAACGATGGTGACAGAGTGGTTTATGCAAAAACACTCGAAGATGGTTCATTTGCCGTAGGTCTCTTCAATCGAGGCGAAATAGAAACCACAGTGGGACTCAAGTGGGGCCCCTGGGGATCGCTTCCGACAGCAAATGTCGGAGAAACATATCAAATCCGCGACCTCTGGAGACAGAAGGATTTGGGGAAGTTCAAGGATGAATTCAAAATCACAGTTGCTCCACATGGAGTGGTTTTGGTTCGAATGATTCCTCATAAATAGAAGATTCGTTATACTGAAGATACAACTTTTCCAGGAAATGCTCGAGTTCCTATCCTTGGTAGACGCAGCAAAGTGGTGCGTGTGGGCCGGAAAGCATGTCGTTTTCTTTGAAAGGCTTCTTCTTGAGCCGGTTTTTATCTATTAGGTTGCAAAATCTCAAAAAAAACCACTTTTCTACTTGCGACAAGTGTCACAATATGTTTATTGAGACAACCTATCTCAATAAGAAGGAGACAAAACATCATGGCAAAAAGCCTCTACGAAAAAGTCTGGGACGCACACGCTGTACGCCAATTACCAAATGGTGCTACTCAATTACTGATTGGAACTCACCTCATTCACGAGGTGACCAGCCCTCAAGCATTCGGTATGCTTCGTGACCGCGGCCTCACCGTTAAATACCCGCAGCGCACATTCGCTACGGTGGATCACATTGTTCCTACGGATGAAGCGCAGGAACCCTATTCGGATCCGCTTGCAGATGCCATGATTAAGGCGCTTCGCCAGAATTGTAAGGATTTTGGGGTAACTTTCTTTGATACCGACACCGGCAAGCAAGGGGTTGTCCACATTGTTGGCCCGGAGCAGGGGATTACACAGCCGGGGATGACGATTGCCTGCGGCGATTCCCACACCTCTACCCACGGTGCTTTTGGCGCCATCGCTTTTGGTATCGGTACCAGTCAGGTGCGCGACGTATTGGCCACTCAAACCATGGCCATGAGCAAGCTCAAGGTTCGCCGCATCAATGTGGACGGGGCATTGCGCAAGGGCGTTCGTGCCAAGGATGTGATTCTGCACATCATCATGAAGCTCGGCGTTAACGGTGGCACAGGCTATGCCTACGAGTATGCCGGAAGCGTGTTTGATGCCATGACGATGGAAGAACGCATGACCGTATGTAATATGAGCATCGAAGGTGGTGCCCGTTGCGGTTATGTGAACCCAGATGAAACGACTTTCAACTACCTCAAAGGACGTCCCTACTGTCCAAAGGGTGCTGCCTGGGACGAGGCTGTTGAAAAATGGCGGGGTTATGCCAGTGACCCGGATTGTCAGTATGATGACGTGGTCAATATCAACGCTGCCGACATAGAGCCAACCGTTACTTGGGGGGTTACTCCGGGGCAGGCGATTCCGATTTCCGCCAATATTCCTATGATTGCCGATTTGCCGGAAGATCAAAAGGGCACCGCAGTGGAAGCCTTGGAATACATGCAGTTCAATGAGGGAGAGTCCATGAAGGGCAAGAAGATCGACGTTGTTTTCGTTGGATCCTGCACTAATGGTCGTTTCTCTGACTTAGAAGAAGCCGCCGGCTACCTCAAAGGCCGCAAGGTTGCCAATGGCGTTAAAGCCATCTGTGTTCCCGGTTCGCAGGTTGTCAGTATGATCGCCGAGCAAAAGGGGCTGCATAAGATTTTTATGGAGGCCGGGTTCGAGTGGCGTGGCGCAGGTTGTTCCATGTGTTTGGCCATGAATCCGGACAAATTGGTTGGCGATCAGCTTTGTGCCAGCACCAGCAATCGTAACTTTAAGGGGCGCCAGGGGAGTATCACAGGTCGTACTGTCCTCATGAGTCCGCTCATGGCTGTGGCTGCGGCTGTTACCGGTGAGATTTCCGACGCCCGCGAAGTCTTTGGTCTGTAATCTTTAATCAGGAGAATTTTAAAAATGTCATTACCAGCAATTAAGCAAGTAACAGGCAAAGGTGTTTACATCCCCGGCGACGATATTGATACCGACCGTATTATTCCGGCGCGTTTCATGAAATGTGTTACCTTTGATGGCCTCGGCGAATTCATGTTCTATGATGTGCGCCACGACCCCCAGGGCAACAAACGCAAGCACAACCTAAACGATCCACGTTTTGCTGAAGCCAGTATTATCATTAGTGGCAACAACTTTGGTTGTGGCAGCTCTCGTGAGCACGCGCCGCAGGCCATTGCTAAGGCTGGATTTAAGGCTGTTATTGCCGAAGGCTATGCTGAAATCTTTTTTGGCAATAGCACTCAGCTTGGGATTCCCTGTGTTGCGGTAAGTGCCGCAGATCGTGCCAAGTTGGCTGCCGCAGTAGAAGCGGACCCATCCGTCGAAATAACCGTAGATGTTGATAAGCTTGAGGTTCGCTTTGGCGGGCAATCGGTTCCGTGCACTATGCGCGAAGCCAACCGTGATGCCTTGCTCAGTGGGCGTTGGGATCCTATCAGTGATCTGATTGCCGGAGCCGAAGAAGTAGCCGCTGTTGCGGCCAAGCTGACTTACATGCAGTGAGCGAATCTGTTGTTTTTATAAGAGAGGAATGAATAACGCTCATTCCTCTCTTTTTATTTATTCAATGCATGGATTTATCGTTAAGGTAAATCATTTAGACGCTTAATAAAGTATGGTTGGGAGAGTTGTTTTATATTGACCATTGCTTGACTGAGAGGCTACTTTACTCAGCGCTTTATATTATCAATTATTACCTTTGGTGTTAGGAATGCTCTTTTCTTCGGTTCTTTTTGTTGGAGAGAGGGATACGAATAGATATCAAGTTATATGCAGAAACATTTTCGTGGAATAGTGGGATTGGCTTTAGCCAGTTTGGGTGGAGCGGAAGCGCTGGATGCAGCACCTTGGGCGATGGCCGGAGATGTCCGTTTACGGCATGAAATACAGTTGCTCAAAGATGAAGACCTCATAGACGGCATGGTGATGACCTGGCCTTATAACTGGGGTGATCTCTACTATAATTTACAAGGGATTGATGTAACTCACACGGAATACGATTTTCTTGTTGAGCCTCTTCTGCAGCGGGTTTCAGAGGAGAGTCGGTTGGGATACCGTCAGCTGCAGGCGTTTATGTATGCCGGATCCGAAAGTCAGCCTTTTCGGTCTTTTTATTCTCGTCAGCGGGAAGAGTTTGAAGCTGGAATCCAAGCCTCTTCCATGGGCAAATATCACATCTTCAATTTTCGAGGCACCTATGCCGCCAATGCCACCGATGGAAGGGACTTTCGTCTGGATGGCAGTTATGTAGGGTTGGCTTTAGGGAATTGGACGTTTTCGCTCGATCAGATTGATCGTTGGTGGGGCCCGGGCTGGGAGGGAAGTCTAATCCTCTCCAATAACGCACGTCCTTTTCCTGCAATCAGTCTCACGCGCAATGTTTCTTATCCCTTCGATTTACCGGTGCTCAAATGGTTTGGCAACTGGACGTTCAGCTCTTTTATGGGGCAGTTGGACGACGAACGAGCGATTCCCAACGCATATTTCTGGGGAATGCGTGCAGAGGTGCAGCCCTTCGATGCGCTTAGTCTTGGCTTTAGTCGTACGGCCCAATGGGGAGGCGATGGTCGCCCGAGTGGCTTGGGGACGTTTTTGGATGTGTTGACCGGGCGTGACAATATTGATGAAAATCTGTCTCTTGCAGAAGAACCGGGCAATCAGTTGGCCGGTTTCGATTGGCGACTGAAGCCATTGAAAAGTATTCCATTGGCCACTTACGGTCAGATGATCGGTGAAGATGGCGGCGGTATTATGCCGACAAAATACATGTTCCTTGGCGGTTTGGAAACGTGGGGTGCCAATTTTGTGCTTCCCAATTCGACTTGGCGCCTGCATGTGGAGTATGCGGATACGGCGGCTCGTTATCACATTACTTCGGGTCCGGACGATGTTTATGGCGCTGCTTATAATCACCACACTTATAAGACGGGGTACCGCTACCGTGGGCTTTCCATGGGGCATGCCATGGATGGGGACGGAGATATGCTGTCTTTGGGAGGCTTGCTCTGTGAGGAGAACGGTCGTTATTGGGGATTTCTCTTGCGAAGAACGTCCCTGAACCGTCATGAAGATCCTGCTTACGCCGATACCCACTCCGTTATCCGCGAAGCAGCAGATGTCGACAGCATTGAAGTTTTTGGCGGTTTTGAGATTTGGGATAATTTTACCATAGAATGGTCTGCCGCCTATATGGATTTGGATGATGCTCCCATTATCGGGGTAAGTAGTGAAATACAAGCTTCCCTTGGGATCATTTATACGTATTAATATGACTAGCATTTTTTAAGCATGAAAGTTATTACCCCCCGCTCTTTTTTTGGTCTGAAGAAAATCTTGTTGGCAGCCTTGTGCCTGCTCGCTGCCCATGTTGCCGTTAGTGCGCAGGATTTGTCCCAGTTTAACCTTTCTCCTGAGCAGATGGCTCGTTTTTCTTCGCTTGACTCGGCAACGCAGCAAAAGGTGCTGTTGGCCTTGCAAAAACAAAAAGGAACGACCACCAAATCAGCCGGCAGTGAGAGTCTGAAAAAAGATCAGATGGCACTTTCGGATAAGTCTGCAGCTGCTTCTATGAATGCACCTCTGGAATCGGTGCTGCCAACGGAAGTTGCCCCTGCTGTTGCCATGTCGCAAATGATGATGGCGGAAGAAGAGGACGATACGCTGCGCCTTTATGGCTACGATATTTTTTCTACCGGCAATTATTTTGAGCCGACGATTCAGTTACCTGTGCCTGTGGATTATTTGATGGGGGCAGGTGATTCTGTTGTGGTAAACTTTTATGGGAAAACCAGTGCCAGCTATGAACTGACGGTTACCCGTGAGGGGAATCTGAATGTTCCCGAAATCGGATCGGTCAATGTTTCAGGACTAACTTTTATTGAAACCAAGAGCGAAATCCTCCGCCGCGTTAAGGATCAATTGATCGGGGTTGAAGCCAGCGTCACCATGGGCGAACTTCGCTCTATTCGCGTCTATATCATGGGAGAGGTTGTTCGGCCGGGTTCTTATGCTGTCAGTTCACTGTCAACCATTACCAATGCACTTTTTGCCTGTGGTGGGGTTAAAGAGTCCGGTTCTTTGCGAGCCATTCAACTGAAACGTTCAGGGAAGCTTGTTGCTTCCATGGACTTATATGATTTATTGATGGCCGGTGACAACAGTAACGATGCTCGCCTGCAGCCGGGGGATGTGATTTTAGTTCCGCCTATTGGAGAAACCGCCTCTGTTTCCGGTGCCGTTGTGCGCCCTGCCGTCTATGAGATCAAGGGCAGTGAGGATGTTTCCGATCTTATCGCATTAGCGGGAGGTTGTCGTTCGGATGCCTATTTGGGAGCCTCTCAGTTGCAGCGCATCGATCCGATTTCCCGTAAGCGGACCATCGTCAGCGTTGACTTGTCCGACGAGAGCTCATCCATTGATGTCCACAATGGCGACGACCTCATGGTACTGCCCATTGCCGAACGAGTTCATGATTCTGTTAAAATTTCCGGCCATGTGGCCCTTCCCCGCAGTCTGCAATGGCACGAGGGAATGCGTCTCCTGGATGCCATTCCATCTGTTGATGATTTACTGCCCAAAGCGGATCTCATGTATGTATTGATCAAGCGGGAAAATCCCCATACGGGGTATATCAGTGTTCGTTCGACGCGTCTTGATGCTGCTTTTGCCGATGCCGATTCCAAGTGGAATCTTGAATTGAGCCCTCTGGATGAGATCATTGTTTTGAATGACGAAGTGGTTTCCGATGAGGAATTGGATGTCATGGGGGGGGCTGGAACCGATGAGATGACTCAGGCAGTTCCCGGCTATGCCAATGAACAGATGGTCTCTTATATGCCTTCTCCCGTGGGAACTCCTGTGGCCAGTTCAACTTATGGATATGCTCCGACACCTTATGCCCAGCAACCGGTGCAGGGGATTGAGAGCAAGAACATGATCAAGCGTCGTAAACAGGTGGGAATGGCCGATGCCTTGCGTCAGGTGGGGCAGAGCAGTAAAAATGAAATTTTTGAGGATGAAGAAGGTGCACTTGATTTTGTGTTGGATGAAAAATCTCCTCAAAGCAGTCTTGAACGCGATTTGATTATTGAGGAGCTGGTAGAGCAATTACATCAGCAGCGCAGCTATAATGCACCGGGCGACACTGTTATTGTTTCCGGTTCTGTGCGTTATCCCGGGGAATACCCCTACGAAAAGAATATGAAGGTTCTCGATTTGATGAGGGCCGCCCGTGACCTGAATCCAGACGCAGATATGAACTATGCCATCATCGTCCGCGATCATAATGATGATGTCTCAGTGATTGATTTAAGCCTGCCGAAATCGGTAGAGGATGAACTTTCTCCCTGGAATTATCCTTTGGAGCCTCAAGACGAGTTGCATATCTTTTCATTATATGGAGATCGTTCAGAAGAACTCGCCGACTATTTGGAAAAACTGCAACAGCAGGCTACCGAGCAGGATCTTGTGCGCATTGTTTCACTGTCCGGGCAGGTGCGTCACCCGGGAGAATATCCTTTCCGTTCCGGGATGCGTATCAGCGATTTGCTGCGTGCCGGTGGTGCTTTTAATTCCGGAGCCTATACCTTGGAAGCAGAATTGACCCGTAGCGTCATCCTGAATGGTCGCTCCTTCAATGTTACGCATGAGAATATTGATTTAGCCTCTGTGCTGAACGGAGAGGGTGATGCCGATCTCGAATTACAGCCTTTCGATAATTTAATGATCAGACCCATTCCGGATTGGGCCGAAGATGTTTCTGTGCAAATAGGGGGCGAAGTTATCTTTCCGGGAACCTATAAGGTCAAAAAGGGAGAGACGCTTCTCCAGTTGATCGAGCGTGCCGGTGGTTTTACCGAGCAGGCATCTCCGGTGGGGGGCGTTTTTCTGCGTGAGTCGCTTCGCAGGAAAGAGCAGCAACAGTTGGACCGCTTGCGTGATCGCGTGAGAGCTGACTTGACCGCTGCTTCGATCGAGAAATCTGTCACCGGAGGTGAGATTGCCGAATACGGGACAAATCTGCTGGACCAGCTGGAAGCTGTTGAGGCTGTCGGGCGTATGGTTATCGATCTGCCGGCCATGATTCAGGGGAAGGGTAACTATCCCGATGTAATTTTGAAGAATGGAGATATCCTCTATATTCCACAGGCCCAGCAGGAAGTCATGGTCCTTGGCGAAGTCCTTCATCCTACATCGCACATTTTCCGCGATGGGGTCGGTTATGAGGATTACATCGAAATGTCCGGTGGAACCTCGACTCGAGCCGATACCGATCGCATCTACATTATTAAAGCGAACGGTTCAGTGCAAACCACACAAAGCTCTTCGCTCTGGTTTCCTGCTCGCGTGAACATCGAGCCGGGGGACTCCATCATCGTGCCTTTCGATGCCGACTATATCAGTCCTTTGCCCTTGTGGAAGGACGTAACCGGTATTATCTATAATTTGGCCGTTTCTGCCGCAGCTGTGGCCAGTTTCTAAATGTGGTGTTTGTTATCTGAATACCATGAACCAATTCATCTATAACATTGTTCCATATTTTGCAGCATTGGCTGTATCCGGAGGCTTGGCACTAGCCTTAACTCCATACGTTCGACGATTGGCGATTCGTTTTCGCTGGTTTGATGTGCCCAACGGGCGCAGCAGCCACTCGGTTCCTATTCCCAGGGTGGGGGGCTTGGCCATTCTCTCGGCCTACCTCATTGGCGTGGTGGTCTGTATTGGGTTGATGAAGGGAATTGATGGGGTGCGGGATACCTGGACTCATTCACACCTGGTGATTCTCGTCGGCGGGGGGCTCATGGCCTCCGTCGGATTATACGACGATCTCCGGGGGATGCGGGCCTGGGTGAAACTGGCCCTGCAGATCCTTATTGCGGTGTTTACTGTTCACCAAGGGGTCGCTTTTGATTTGGATGTCGCCATGAGTCACTCCCGTCTCGCCGAGTATTCAGGCGTTGTTTCCTCGGTGCTTTCGGTTTTTTGGATTATTGTCATTGTCAATGCTATCAACCTGACGGATGGGCTCGATGGGTTGGCCGGGGGAATTTCCGCCATTGCCATGGCCGGGCTTTATTTTGTTCTGGCCTGTGCCGGTGTTGGGGTTTCTCCTGTCATTGCCTTTGCTCTGGTGGGGGCCTGTCTTGGTTTCCTCTACCACAATTATCATCCGGCAAGTATTTTTATGGGTGATACCGGAAGTCTCTTCCTTGGCTATACGCTGGCTGCCTTCCCTTTGCCCTTGCACCTGACGCATGCGAACCTCTACAGCCTGTTGGCAATTCCGCTGTGTATTCTTTACCTGCCGATCTTTGATGTGGTGTCCTGTTCGGTGCGCCGCATCCTGGAGAAGCGTTCTCCATTTTCTGCCGATAAGCTGCACCTGCACCACCGCATCTACAACAAGCACGAGAATGGGCAGCCTTCCGGCTATAAGAAGACCATTCACCGCCTTTACGGATTGGCCATAGCTTCTACGTTTCTGGCCATTATTCCGCTCACCAATATCGAGCGCAGTACGCTTCTGATTAGTGTGATCGTGGCGATCACCACAATGGTTCTGCTCCTCAAATACGGTTATTTGAATCCATTATTTGAGGCTTGGAAGCGGCACCGGGCAAAAAAACATCTACTTTCAGGTTCGGACGTAGCGGACAAGAAAGTAGCGCCTCCAGCTTATTCCGATTTTCATTCATCCCGATCTGTTGCTCCTGTAAATAAGATGAAGGAAGAAAAACTCTCTGTTTAATTTTCCGGTTTAGCCCCTTTGATTCATGACTGAAAACAATTCTGATGCTCAGCCTTTGCTGCAATCTTCACAAACCTCTGATGAAATCGACCTCATCGAACTGTTCGATACCTATGTGCGTCCTTATTGGAGGCGCTATTGTGTCGCAGGATTAATCGGTGGATTTCTTTTTGCCGTTGCCTCTGTCTTTGTCACCCCTCAATACGAGGCGACCACTACGGCTCAGGTTTATACCGGAGACAGTACTAATATGAAGAGCGGTTTCGGTGGGCTGGCTTCTCTGGCCGGCATCAGTATGAATGCCGGTAATACGGATGTCCTCTTTAACACCAAATACATTCGCTCCCGTGAGCTGGCCGATGCCTTCATTGCCCAATACGATCTGCGCAAGGAGCTCTTTTATAAGGGGCTAAATGAGAGTGATGAGTTCAAACCTTCGTTCAGTTTACGCAAAGCGCTGACCGGCTGGATGTCTTCCAATCCGGTCGAAGGTATCGAAGACGAGGATATTTTCACCACACCCGGACCGACCAAGGAGCAGGTTTATAAAAAGTTTGAGAAGACCTTTCTGATCAGTGTCAACAACAAGGATATGACGGCTGATGTAACCGTGCGCTGGAAGGATCCACTGAAGGCCAAGCAGTGGGCCAATGCCTACATTCAATTTGTGAATGGAATTCTCCGCGAGAAGGCTATCCGCGAGAGCAACCTGAAGATTCAGTACCTGGAGAGCCAGATCGACAAGAACCGTTCCATTGAGGTGCAGCAGTCTATTTACTCCCTTATTGAAAACGAGCTCAAGCAAATTGCCGTGGCCGAGTCTTCCGAGCAATACGCCTTCAAGGTGATCGAGCGTGCTTTCCTGCCTGAGAGAAAGTCGAGCCCCAATCGTAAGCTCTACTTGCTCATGGGTGGTTTCTTAGGTGTCTTTATCGTTTTTGCCCGCATCTTTACCCGAGAATTTCTAAGCAGTCTTCGGAAAACGCGTAAATAAGTTTTCACATAGTATTCATTCATACATTCATTCTTTCCATGGAGAAAAAAGTAGCACTCATTACCGGAATTACCGGGCAGGACGGTTCCTACCTGGCTGAACAGCTCATCGAAAAAGGCTATGCCGTTCACGGTATGCTCCGCCGTTCCAGCTCTTTCAATACCGGTCGTATTGATCACCTTTACAATAACCCGGAAATTCACGGCCAGTCGCTCTTTCTCCACTACGGAGACTTGACTGATTCCAGTAACCTCAACCGCCTCATCGAAAAGGTGGCTCCGGACGAAATTTACAACCTTGGCGCTCAGAGCCATGTGAAGGTGTCCTTTGAGGTTCCTGAATACACTGCTGAGGTGGACGGTATCGGTACGCTGCGCTTTCTCGATGCTATTAAAGAGGCTGGCCTCAAAGATAAAACCCGTTTTTACCAGGCATCCACGAGTGAGCTTTACGGTAAGGTGCAGGCGGTTCCTCAGGACGAAGAAACGCCTTTCTACCCGCGCTCTCCTTATGCGGTGGCCAAGATGTATGGTTTTTGGATCATCGTGAACTACCGTGAAGCTTATGGCATCCATGCCTCCAACGGTATCCTTTTTAATCACGAATCGCCCCGCCGCGGCGGCACTTTTGTTACCCGTAAGATCACTCAGGCTGCTGTAGCCATCAAGTTGGGAAAACAGGAAAAACTGAGTCTGGGGAATCTGGATGCCAAGCGCGACTGGGGCTATGCTCCTGAATACACCGAGGGCATGTGGCGCATCCTGCAGCAGGATCAGCCCGATGACTATGTGCTGGCTACCGGAGAAACGCACACCGTGCGTGAGTTTGTCGAAGAAGCCTTCCGCGAGCTCGACATTGAGCTGGAATTCCGTGGGCAGGGCGTGGACGAACAGGGTGTCTGTGCTAAAACAGGCAAGGTGCTGGTCGATGTCAATCCCCGCTATTTCCGTCCCACCGAGGTGGACCTGCTTATCGGCAATCCGGCCAAAGCTAAAGCCAAACTGGGTTGGGAGCCTCAGACAACCTTTAAGTCGCTGGTGCAGCTCATGGTGCGCGAGGATTACCGTATGGCCCAAAGTAGTTGCCATCAGATGTCCTGAGTCATGAAGCCGTCCGATAAAATTTATGTAGCCGGCCATCGCGGAATGGTTGGTTCCGCCATCGTCCGTTGTTTGCGTCAGGCCGGGTATGAGCACATCATCACCCGCACTCATGCCGAGCTGGATCTTACCCGACAGGCAGAGGTGGAAGCCTTTTATACTGCGGAAAAACCCGATGTAGCCATCATCGCCGCCGCCAGGGTGGGGGGCATCCATGCCAACAGCACCTATCCGGCACAGTTTATTTACGACAATCTGGCTATCGCCCAGAACACCATCGACGGTGCCTACCGCGCCGGGGTTGCCCGGGTGTTCTTTCTCGGAAGTTCCTGCATCTATCCCAAGCATGCGCCGCAACCCATGCCGGAAAGCTGTCTTTTGACCAGTGAGCTGGAGCCGACCAACGAGGCCTACGCCATTGCCAAGATTGCCGGTCTCAAACTCTGCCAGCACTACCGCACCCAATACGGCGTGTGCTATCACTCGGCCATGCCCACCAATCTCTATGGGCCCGGTGATAACTACCACCCCGAGAACAGCCATGTGTTGCCGGCGCTCATCCGCCGCTTCCACGAAGCCAAAGCGCAGCAGTTGCCTTCGGTTACCATTTGGGGTACGGGCACACCGCGCCGGGAATTTCTCCATGTGGACGATCTGGCCTCGGCCTGCCTCGTCCTCCTGCAGGCAGAAAATCCACCCCACTGGGCCAACGTGGGCACCGGCGAAGATCTGCAGATCCGAGAGCTGGCCGCACTCGTGGCCGATGTTGTCGGCTACACCGGAGAGATCCTCACCGATCCATCCAAGCCCGACGGCACCCCGCAGAAACTGCTCGATGTCTCGCTCCTTAAATCTCTCGGATGGAAACCTCAATTGGACTTGAGAGAAGGTATTCTCAATGCTTATAACGACTTTAAGCAAAGCGAATACCGACATTAAGCGTTAGGGTTATGGTTGATAGTTGATTTTTGAAACCTATAAATTCAGGTGATTGCCCGGCATGCCGCCGGGACATCGTAACCAAACCCAAAGGTTTTCAAAATGAGCTTAAAATATGCTCTGTTCAGCAATCACCTGACCGCTGATCCGCATGACTATATGGCCATTCCTCAGGATGCCGTGATTAAAACCGAGGAAGACATCATCGACCTCATGATCAGCCGCGGGTCCACCGTGACCAAAGCCGAGGCCCTCTCCGTGCTCGAAGAATACGCCACCGCCCTGACCCAGGTTCTCGAGGACGGTAACCGCGTCAACACCTCGCTCTTCAATGTGGCCCCCAGCGTTATCGGCGTCTTCAACGACCTCTCCGACAACTTCGATGCTGCCCGCCACAGCATCAAACTCAATGTCTCTCCCGGCGTGCGCCTGAAAAAGGTTTCCGAAGACATCAAAGCCACCAAAGTCATTGGAGAAGCCGTTATTCCCATTCTCCTGGAATATTACGACTACAGCAGCGACACCATGGCGAGCTCAGCACGGCCACCGGCCCTGCCTTTATCCGCGGCGCCAATCTGAAAATCGATCCCGAAGACCCCGAGCAGGGCGTCTACTTTGTCAACGAAACCGGTGCCGAGTTCAAGGTCCCCCAGCTGCTGCGCAACAAGCCCAAAGAACTCCTCTTCATGAATCCCGAAGGCCTCACCGGAAATTCGATTACCCTGGAGGTGCGCAATAAATCGAAGAATTCGAAAACACTTCGGTCGGGAAATTATCCCAGTGAGCTCAAGGCAATGACCCAATAACGAAAAACCCTTATAAGAGGACGATCACGGCTCCCATAAGAGGATGGACACGGTCCTTATGGGAGGACGGACACGGTCCTTGTGGGAGGACGGTCGTGGTTCTTATAGGAGGACGATCGTGGATACAGGAAAATGAGGTTTACGGAGTGTGATTACCATCAAAACCCCCGAAACAGTAGTAGCCACCGCTGATGGTAGAGGAACCGGTGTTTTGTTCGGCCAACATCGGATAGCTTGGCAGAGTCTATGCAAAACCCACTCATGGCAATTCTGCCGATTTCGCTCCGCGAGACCTCTGATCCCCCGGATGAGAGTACCCAATGCAACCGATGCAGTTGCACAAAGGACGGACGCCACCACTCGCGAAAACGTCTTGAGGGATGCCCCCTAACCGAGCGGAAATGCACTCAAAAAACTTCCACCATCCTGCCTTTTCCGATTGCCAACCCACCCATGGGGCGCTTCAATCAACCCCGCTTCGATAGAGGCGCCCCATTTTCAACATTCCCTGCTGAGGGATATTCCTCCCGGCAGGGAATTGCTTTTTGCAGGGAAACATTTTCTACTATTACCCTATAGGAGTATAGCTCAGCTTTATTCCGCTGAACATATTGAATAAGACAGGATGACCCGAAAAGAATCACTAAAAAAACAGATACTGGAACTAAGTAAGGAGTATTATAACGAAGCACATGCTTCAAACACTGCTTTTGTTCCTGGAGAAACCTTTATTAATTATGGTGGTCGCTATTTTGATGCTCAAGAGATGGTTAACTTAGTTGATTCGTCTTTGGATTTTTGGCTGACTGCAGGCCCTTGGGCACGAAAATTTGAAACTAGTTTTGCGAAGTGGATTGGGTCTCGGTTTTGTTCCCTGACGAATTCTGGCTCATCTGCTAATTTGTTGGCTTTTATGGCACTGACATCTACGGAATTAGGCGAACGCCGTATCTGTAGAGGAGATGAAGTGATTACAGTTGCATGCGGATTTCCTACTACGATTACTCCTTGCATTCAGTTTGGGGCCGTTCCGGTTTTTATTGATGTGACTGTCCCACAGTATAATATTGACATTACTAGGCTTGAAGATGCTCTTTCTGATAAGACTAAGGCTGTAATGGTTGCGCATACGCTGGGGAATCCCTTTAATGTGCAAGCGGTAAAGTCATTTTGTGATCGTCATAATCTGTGGCTGGTGGAGGACAATTGTGATGCCCTCGGATCAACGGTAGTAGTGGATGGAATTGAACGCAAAACCGGCACGATTGGTCATTTGGGAACCAGTAGCTTTTACCCTCCACACCATATGACTATGGGAGAAGGGGGCGCTGTATACACAAATGATGCATTACTTCACAAGTTAGTGAATTCTTATCGCGACTGGGGTAGAGATTGCTGGTGTGTTGGTGGTGTTGATAATACCTGTCGCAAACGATTCAGTAAACAATACGGTGAACTTCCAACGGGGTATGATCATAAATATGTTTACTCTCATTTCGGATATAATCTCAAGGTTACCGATATGCAGGCGGCCATTGGATGTGCTCAATTGCAGAAGCTGGATGGTATTGTTTCAGCCCGAAAAAGTAACTTTCAGCGATTAAAAGAAGGCCTGCTTGGTAGTGATTTTCTGATCCTACCTGAGGCGGAGCCAAGTTCGGACCCGAGTTGGTTTGGCTTTCTTATCTCTGTAACGAAAGATGCTCCTTTTTCGCGCAATGATCTTTCTGAATATCTTGAAGCTCATAAAATCCAGACACGAAATCTGTTTGCGGGTAATCTCCTTAAGCATCCTGCATTTGACGATATGCGTAGAAATGGGGAGGGGTATCGTGTCGTAGGAAATCTTGATTCAACTGATTTTATTATGGAAAATACACTCTGGATCGGGGTCTATCCTGGAATGACATCAGAGATGTTGGATTATATGATAGCTACGATTAAGAACTTTATTGAATCTACCTCAAAAAAATAATGAAAGCTGTTATTCTAGCAGGAGGGTTTGGTACTCGGCTTAGTGAAGCGACGAACATGATTCCTAAACCGATGGTCGAGATTGGTGGAAAGCCGATTTTATGGCATATCATGAAGACCTATAGTTTCTACGGCATCAATGAATTCGTTATTTGCTGTGGTTATAAGCAATACGTGATTAAGGAGTACTTTGCTAATTACTTTCGTCACAACAGTGATATGACTGTGGACTTATCGGATAGCTCAATTGAAATTCATGATAATTATTCCGAGAACTGGAAAGTTACCATGATTGATACCGGGCTCAATACGATGACGGGGGGTCGTATTAAGCGGATTCAAAAATATATTGGCAACGATCGCTTTTTACTGACCTATGGTGATGGCGTAGCTGACGTAAATATAGCTGAGCTTTTAAAGACTCACGAAGCGTCGGCGTGTGCTTTGACATTAACGGCCTATCAGCCCGAAGGAAAATTTGGTGCATTACAAATTAACCCATCTACAGGAATGGTTACATCGTTTAGAGAAAAACCGGATGGCGATAAAAATTGGATCAATGCCGGTTACTTTGTCTGCGAACCGGAGGTTTTTGATTATATAAAAGAGGGAGATAGTAGTATTTTTGAGCGAAAACCATTAGAAGATATTGCTCGCGATGGAAAGATGAAGGCTTATCGCCACTCCAGCTTTTGGAAACCTATGGATACGCTGAGAGATAATATTGAGCTGAATGAACTGTGGGATTCGGGAAAAGCACCTTGGAAACTTTGGAAATAGGAAATATGCAGCATTTTTCAGACTTTTATCGTGGAAAAAAGGTTCTTGTCACTGGGCATACCGGGTTTAAGGGTTCTTGGCTTTCTCTTTGGCTTCTGGAGCTTGGAGCTGAAGTTGTGGGTCTTGGGCTTGACCCTTATACGGACAGAGATAATTTCAACCTCTGTAAACTATCAAATAAAATGATAGATATCCGCGGCGATATTAGAGATGTGAAACTGCTTCAACGGATTTTTAGGGAGCACCAGCCAGAGATTGTCTTTCATTTGGCGGCTCAGCCTCTTGTTCGCGAATCCTATGAAAGACCTGTAGAAACTTATGAGGTCAATGTTATGGGAACCATTCATGTTCTTGAGGCGATTAAGGCTTCAGATAGTGTTAAAGTGGGGGTCATGATTACGACCGACAAGTGTTACGAAAATAAGGAGCAAATCTGGGGCTATCGGGAAGATGATCCAATGGGGGGCTATGATCCTTATTCTTCCAGTAAGGGAGCTGCGGAAATAGCTATTTCCAGTTGGCGCAGAAGCTTCTTTAATCCTGACAGATTTTCAGAGCATGGTAAATCTATTGCCAGCGCTCGTGCAGGGAATGTTATTGGTGGTGGTGATTGGGCTAAGGATAGGATTGTTCCGGATTGCATTCGGGCTATTGAGGCCGGACTTCCAATCCGGATACGTAATCCTAAGGCAGTGCGCCCTTGGCAGCATGTACTTGAACCTCTCAGTGGCTACCTTCTTTTAGGTATGAAAATGTGGAGTGAACCGACTAAGTATTGCCAGGCGTGGAATTTTGGCCCTGG
The DNA here is from genome assembly GCA_016932335.1 of Opitutales bacterium. Taxonomy (GTDB): domain Bacteria; phylum Verrucomicrobiota; class Verrucomicrobiia; order Opitutales; family Oceanipulchritudinaceae; genus JAFGCZ01. Next base: position 203,881 of record JAFGCZ010000001.1, read on the forward strand.
CGTAGAGTCTGTTTCAACCGTTTGGGACGTCGCCCGTTTGATTGTGGAACAGTATGGTGAGGGGTCTGTTGAGGACGTTTCTCAGGCTGGCGACTTGCACGAGGCTGGTCTTTTGAATCTCGATGTTTCAAAGGCTAGAACATTTCTTGGCTGGAAGCCAAAACTCGACGTTTCTTGTGCTGTTAAGATGATTGTTGATTGGTACAAATCGTATCAGTTTTCCGATGCATATACTCTTTGCTCTAGGCAGATTAATGAACTTTTTTGCTATGAGTGAAAAAATGAAAAAGAAATTATATATATTTGGCGGTAATGGATTTGTTGGGAAAAATATAGTTAGAACTTATGCAAAAGAGTATGATCTGGTTGTTTTTAGCAGATCTTTTGATGAGGTGTTCTTCAAGCAGTATCCGCAGGTTGAGTGTGTTCAAATTGATCTGGAGAAAGATTTAATACCCCGTATTTATGATGCTCCTGACTTTATAATTAATCTTGTTTCAATTGTAACAGCAGAAAGAAGTTTGTCTCTATTTGACAGTTTGGTGTCTTCTAATGTAAAAGTCCTTGTTAATTTATACCAAAGATTTTCAGGTAGCGATCTCAAGCTGTTTATTCAATTTGGTAGCGTTGAGGAATACGGAAATATATGCCCTCCGTATCAAGAAGATTTTCGTGAGTCTCCTGATTCGCCTTATGGGTTGGTAAAGCAATTAACGACCAATATGGCGCTTATGCTCTATCGCAATTATGGTTTCCCTGTTGTTGTTGTTCGCCCAAGTAATTTGTATGGTCCTTTTCAGGCGAAAAATAAATTTATCCCTTATGTCGTAGAATCGTTAAAGAGAGGTGATTCCATCGACGTCACGTTTTGTGAGCAAAAGCGAGATTTTATATACGTTACGGATTTTGTTGATATATTAATGTCTCTTTTTGATAAGTGTGATTTAATTAAAGGTGAAATTATTAACATTGGAAGTGGTAGGAGTATTGAATTAAGAGCGATTATTGAAATGATTAGGTCTCAAATAGAGACATGTTCCAGTGTGAATTATGGCGCTATTCCCTATAGAGAAAATGAAGCTATGGATTTATGTTGTTCTATAGGAAAGTTAGAGCGTTTACTTGGTTGTCGGTTGGATTTAAATAATACAAAAAGGATTAGTGAATATTTAACTTGTTTTGATCTATGAGATATTTAATAACTGGAGGATGTGGTTTTATTGGGAGTAATCTTGCCGCTGAAGTATTAAAGCGTGGTGATGAATTATTTATCTTCGATAATCTTTTTCGCCATGGGAGTTCTCAGAACCTAGAATGGTTGAGAGCACAAGGAGATTTTAAATATTTCCCATTTGATATTCGTAATTGTAATGATGTTGAAACAGTCATTAAGGAGGTGAAACCAGATTATGTCTTTCATTTAGCTGGTCAGGTTGCTATGACTACATCTATATTAAACCCGCGTTTGGATTTTGAGATTAATGTCCTTGGTACTCATAATTTGCTTGAATCAATTCGTAAATATTCCCCTGAGAGTATAATTCTTTATTCATCGACTAATAAAGTGTATGGTGATCTGGAGTATCTCACTTATCAAGAGAATGACAGACGCTATATTTGTAATGAGTATCCCAACGGCTTTGATGAGTCTTTGTATCTTGATTTTCATTCTCCTTATGGCTGCTCTAAGGGTGCAGCAGATCAATATTTACTTGATTACTTTAGAATGTTTGGTATCAGAACTGCTGTTTTTCGCCATTCATCTATGTATGGAGGAAATCAGCATTCTACCTATGATCAAGGTTGGGTTGGTTGGTTTATTCAGAAAGCATTAGATATTAAAAATGGTAAAATAGTTGAATCTTTTACGATTTCAGGTAATGGAAAACAGGTGAGGGATGTTTTGCATGCTAGTGATGTTGTGTGTTTGTATTTCAAGGCTGCGGAGAATATCGAAAAAACTAAAGGGCAGGCTTTTAATATTGGAGGTGGAATTAGTAATAGTCTATCTTTGCTTGAGCTATTTTCTTTGCTTGAGAGTTTGTTATCTGTAAAAATGTCATATGAGTCAATCGGATGGAGGGAAAGTGATCAGTTGGTTTTTGTAGCAAACAATACTAAGATTACTGAAAAAACTGGATGGACTCCTCAAATAAAGCCGAGAGCAGGTCTAATTGAGACTATAAAATGGCTATCGTAGGTAAAGTGAAGGCCTTTGTTTTTTCTGGACATGAAAGGTCTGTGAGAGCGAAGAAAAATGTTTTAGGGCTTTTTGCCGTAAAGGGATATAGTATTTGTGTTAGTTTCTTTTTAATTCCAGTAACTCTTCAATTGCTGGATGTTTATTTATTTGGAGTATGGATTACTTTGTTTAATATACTTTCATGGATGCAAATTTTTGATGTAGGTATCGGGAATGGTCTTCGCAATAAATTTTCTGAAGTAATGGCAGTAAATGATGTAAAGCAAGCTAGAGAGTATGTTAGTACTGCTTATTTCCTTATGGCTGGTATTACTCTTTTATTGTTACTTTTGTTTGTTATACCTTGGAGATTTATAAACTGGTCATATTTTTTTAATGTTCAGATCTGTTTTGGTAGAGAAATTCGTTTGTTAGTTGGGATAGCTTTTGTACTAACTGCGATTCTTTTTTTATTGAAATTGATTGATTCATTGTTGTTTGCTAGTCATAGACCTGCTTATTCCGCGTTGTTGCTGGCTATTTCAAATACAATAATAATATTAATATTCTTTTTTGCGAAAACATATATCTCTGGAAGCTTAATTGCTGTTGGGTTATTGTATACCATTGTTCCTTTGGTTGTTTTTTTCACCGCAAATATTATTCTTTTCCGTGGTTCTTTTAAAGCTGTTAGACCCTCAATTAGGTTTTTTGATAAGAAAAAAGTAAAAAAACTACTCAATTTAGGGATTCAATTTTTTATTATTCAAATAGCAGTATTAGTTATCTTTCAAACCGATAGTCTGATTATTGCGCATGTCCTTTCGCCTGAGGAGGTGACTCCGTATAATATTGTGTTTCGTTATTTTGGAGTAATTGCCATGGTTTTCGCTATGATTATAACTCCTCTTTGGAGCGCTTATACCGAGGCGTTGGCTAAGGGTGATTTTGCATGGATTGAGGCTGTGCTGTTAAAGCAAGCAAAGGCAATGATTGTTGTTGCTTTGATTATAGTTTGTTTAGCTCTTTTTGCTAATGTTTTAATACCTTTATGGCTTCAGAGGGAAGAGAGCATTGATTCATTTCTACTATTTGGAATGGCTTTTTATACGGTTGTTTCTATATGGAATAACATATTTGCTTATCTGCTTAATGGTTTGGGCAAGGTAAAGCTTCAAGTTATTACAGCTATTCTTGGTGCAGTTGTAAATATTCCTGTTTCCATTTTTATGGCAAAGAGTTATGGAAATGGAGGCGTTGTTATTGGGACAATTATTTCGTTATCTTTTTTCTCGGTTTTAGGGCCCATCCAAGTATTTAAATTAGTGAAGTCATGGAAGAAAAATTAGTAAGTATTTTGATACCGGTATTTAATAGGGAGAATTTAGTAGGGAAGGCTATTGAGTCTGCCATTAATCAAACTTATGGTAATATTGAGATAATAGTAGTTGATAATTGTAGTAGTGATGGAACTTGGCGTGTATTGCAAGAGTTTGCATCGAAGGATTCACGTGTTCGCATTTTTCGGAACGATGAGAATGTAGGGCCAGTGAGGAATTGGCATCGATGTCTTTCTTTGTCAACAGGTTCTTATGTTAAATTTCTGTTTTCAGATGATTGGATTGACTCCGGTTATCTTGACGAATTGATGCCCTTCTTTGATTCTTATAAAAATCTTGGTTTTGCTTTTTCAGCGGTAAGAATTTGTTTAAACCGTGATGTTACTGATGTTTATAACGATGCATTTAAGTATGGTGTTCACAGTTCTAGTCATTTTATCTTTAGGCATTTATTTTTTGGCGGAGTACCTGTTTCTCCTGGTTGTGCTATTTTTAGGCGAGAAGTTGTTTCTCAATGTCTACGTGAGTCGCTAGAGAATCCCTTAGGGATTGATTATGCTTCGCATGGAGGTGGTATTGACTTGTTGTTGTATTTGGATGTGTGCAAAAATTATACATTATTTGCATTTTCGGGAAAAATTTTTAGTTATTTTAGAGGCGGAGATCATTCTTTCTCTTGTCGTTTAGATTTAAAAGATGCTTATTCTTTTGCTTTAATTTCATTTTTAAATGAAATTAAATCTTTTTCTGGATTGTATAAATTGAAATTATTCCTTCTTCGGGACGAAAAATACAAATTGATATCTTGCTTTAGGATCCGTTTTTTTGAGATTGTCTTGCTTGTTTCTTTTGCGTTAAAAAAGTGTATTGGTATTTTATGAAACCTTTTATTAGTATTGTTATCCCGACTTACAAATGTGTGTCCAACATTGGTATGTGTGTCCAGAGTATTTATAATCAGGAATTTAGTAATGAAACGTCTGTAGAGATTTTGGTTATTGATGGTGGTTCTGATGATGGTACTTTAGATGTTTTAAAAAAATTTAAAAAAAATGATGGAGTAGTTGATATTACTGTTATTTCTGAGCCAGATAAAGGTGTTTATGATGCCATGAACAAAGGAGTACGGCTTGCGCGTGGAAAATGGATCCTATTCTTGGGGGGAGATGATAGGCTCATGCCTAATGTTTTTAGGTTCTTGAAATTGCATTTAATCGATGATAATCATCTTTATTATGGGAATTGTTATCACCCTAAATCTGCCAGACTGTATGCAGGTCCTTTTAGCAGACTGAAGTTATGCCGAATGAATATTTGTCATCAAGCGATATTGTATCCAAAATACATATTTGATAAATATCAATATAATCTTCAGTATAAAACTCTTGCTGATTATGAATTAAATATTCGTTTATTTGGAGAGTCTGACTTGATTAAGGAGTATATTCCTGTTTTGGTTGCTTATTATGAAGAGTATTATTTAGGTTTGAGCGGACTTGAATATGATCATATTTTTTGGAATGACGTTTCAGGGTTGATACGCAAAAATTTTGGATTCTCTTTTTATGTCTATTTTTCATTTCGTAAATTTTTAGTAACAAGTTTGGTTGGAAAGTGTTATCGGTTTTTATGTCAATAAATGAGTTTGTAACATCATATTTTTTATATGGACAAATCCTTTTTTTGTCCCTTTTTATCTGTATATATATATTCTTGTATGTAGGATTTTATCGGAAATATATTAGGGTTTTTCCTTTTGATGAATTAGTTTTACTCTCAATTTATTCTGTTAGTGGGATAGCTCTTGTCTGTTTTATGTATCTTTCTGGATTGGTCTCCTTAAAGCACTTCTGTTATTTTCTTCTTTCGCAGTCATTATTTTATTTTGGTTTTATGTGCTTTCGACCATATAAAGGAAGGAAAAGAGTTGTTGAGATTAATGATCTTAGTTTTTTGAATTTGATATTTTATTTTTCTCTAATATTTTATGTTATTTCCGTTCTTATTACGTACTACTTTTTCGGTATTCCTTTTTTTATGGAGAATAAACTTATGGTGTATAAGGATAGTCATGGATTTGGCATTTTAGGAAGGGTTATTGATGTAATGTCACCATGTTTGGTTTATTCTTCATTTTTTAGGATTTTCCTGATAAAATCGAGTTGGTGGTTGAGTCGTTTTGTCAACTATTTCGTTGTTTTGTTGGTTTGTGTTGTTGGTATTCTATCGGGGAGTAAAAGTTCGCTTATAAATATTGTTTTTATTTTTTCATATTTATTAATGTTCTTTTTTTCTGATCCTGATATTTTTTGTTTGAAAGGTGTTCGCCGTTTTTTTAATTTATTTCTCTGTTTAGCAGTGTTTTCTGTTGTTTTTGTTTTTCTGTTCCCTGTTGTAAGATATGGATTTCAAGGTTTTTTGTATGCGGTCGGCCAGTTTTATAATCGCTTGGCCATTTCTGGCGATATTTATGTTTTTGCTTATCCTGGTAATGCTGTTGATTATATACCTCGTCCTGGAAGTGGAGTTGCTTATTTGTTTAACGACTTTTTTGGATTGAATAAAATTCTTCCTAATGATAAGGTTTACGAGCCGCTAGGGAAGATTTTGTTTGAATATTCAAGTGGAGTGTATATATCTGCAGGTGGAGCAAATGCTAGGCATAATATTTTTGGTTATAAATGTTTTGGAGTTGTTGGAGGTCTTTTGTTTTCCTTCCTTATAGGGCTTATTTCTAGTTTTTTCAGAAATAAACTTCCAAGACTCTTGAAGGCAAATGCTCTGAATGGATTGCTGTTTACTGAGTTTTCTTTTTTTGCTGTTAATATTGAATTAGATCCTGTTTATATTATTGGTCAGATTAGTAATGTTATTTTTATATTTATTCCTTTTGTTCTGTTTGTTTACTTATTGATGTTTCCTATAATCAAGGGTCGCTAAGTAGGCTTTTTTTATAATTATTGCTATTTGAATTTAGTGATGTTGGACTATGAATAAATTATTAACAAATATTGTTGTTGTTGTTGTTGTATATAAGATTCGAGTAACCAACGTTAAGACTTATGATCTTTTAGAATCGCTTTCCGCGTCTGGGTTGTCTGTTTTATTTTATGATAATAGCCCTGATTCATTTGAGGGCAATCTTCCAGAGGGTTTTCTTTATGTTCATAATCCTCGTAATCCGGGAATCTCTGACGCTTATAATTATGGTTATGATTTATGCTTATCTATGGATAAGAAATGGCTTTTACTTTTGGATCAAGATACGAATTTAGATGAGTCATTTTTTGATAATTTAGATACTGAAGTTAGCTTTATTGGAGGAAATGCATCTTATGCTGCTATTTTACCATTTGTTTATTCAGTTGAATCTCGTTTGATCTCACCTTGTTATGTTGGAAGAATGGGGCGGGCGAAAGTTGTTAATTCTAGGGTTTTTGATTCCCGAAAGAGGGTGCTTTCAGTTAATTCTGGATTGTTGGTAAGTGTTGATTTCTTACGTGATATAAACGGTTTCTCTCCTGATTATCGATTGGATATGTTAGATTATTGGTTTTTTTCAATGATTTATAAAAAAGGTAAAAAAGTTTTGTTTTCTAAATCAAATATTGTACATGAGTTGTCTGTTCTTAGTGATGATTATATGAGTATTAGTCGTTATGATGGGTTGCTGATTGCTGAAAAGCGTTATTTTAAAAGTGAGGGACTTTTGATTTTATATTATTTCCGTCTCGTTTTCAGATGTTTAAAGCATATTCAAAAAAAGCGCTATAGATTTGCATTTGTAACATTTTCTTTTATTCTTAAAGCGTAAAAATCATGATATCTGTCTGCATGCCAACATATAATGGCTCGAAATATATAAGAGAGCAGATTTCCTCTATACTTTACCAGCTTGGTGTTGATGATGAGATTGTTGTTTCGGATGACTCATCAAGCGATGAGACTGTTCAGATTGTAGAAGAATTTGCTGATTCAAGAATTAGAGTTTTTAAAGAAAATACATTTCATAGTCCTGTTTATAATTTTGAAAATGCTTTAAAACATGCACGTGGTGATTATATTTTTATGGCTGATCAAGATGATGTATGGACATCTGATAAAGTTTCCGTGATGATGTCTTTTCTAAAGAAAACTGATTTAGTCGTTAGTGACTGCTTTATAATAGATGAGTCTGGAAATGAAGAAATTGGTTCTTTTTATTTCATAAAGAGGAGTGGTTCTGGTTTTTTTAAAAATTTGTATAAAAATTCATATATTGGCTGTTGTATGGCTTTTAATCGGAGAATTGCTGAAGTAATAATTCCTTTCCCTCGTAATCTTGCTATGCATGATGTATGGATAGGTCTTCTTGCAGAGTTAATTGGAGATACCGTCTTTATTGATAATAAGTTGGTTTATTACCGGCATCACGCTAATAATTGTTCTTCGACAGCTACATTTAAAAGTAAATATTCTTTCTGTTACAAAATATGGTATAGAAGTGTTCTTCTGTTTTTTGTGATGATGCGTTATTTTAAAGTATTATTTAAACGTTATGAGAGTTAATGCTAGTATTGTGCTTTATAAAACAGATAAGGAAGAGTTAAGGAAAATTATTGATTGTTTTGTAAACTCTTCTATTAAATGTTGTTCTCTGTTTTTGATTGATAATTCACCTGATTTAGAATTGTCATCGATTGCTCATTTGAGTGATTTTATTGAATACATTCACGCTGGTGAGAATGTAGGATATGGTGCAGGGCATAACATTGCTATAAGAAGATCTCTTGATCTTGGCGTTGATTATCACATCGTTTTAAATTCAGATATTAGTTTTACAGATAAAGTTATCGAGAAAATCGCAGCTTTTATGGAGTGTAATCTTGATGTTGGTCATGTTATGCCTAAAATCACTTATCCAAATGGTGATTTGCAATATTTGTGCAAACTTGTACCAACGCCCATGGATCTTTTGATTCGCCGCTTTATTCCAGATTGCTTTGCAAAAAATAAACGTGATCTTTTTGAATTGAGAGGATTTTCATATGATGACATAGCTGATGTTCCTTATCTTTCAGGATGCTTTATGGTTTTACGGATAAATGCCCTTAAGGAAATCGGTCTGTTTGATGAACGGTTTTTTATGTATCCTGAGGATATTGATCTTACTAGAAGGATAGCTGAAAAGTATCGAACGGTTTATTATCCATTTGTTTCTATTGTGCACGACCATGCTAAGGGTTCATATAAGACTAAGAAGATGTTGTGGATACATTTAGTGAATATGGTGCGTTATTTTAATAAATGGGGATGGATTTTTGATTCAAAAAGAAGGCAATTAAATAAAAGAACACTTTCTGCATTAGGGCTTTAATGACTAAAATTCTTTTAATAGGAGCATCTGGATTTGTTGGAACGCGCTTGATTGAGCTGCTACGTTCTGAGTATGAATTGTTGAATCTGGATAAACAGCAGAGCGCTTTCTATCCGGAAATCACAACATTGGGTGATGTGAGAAATCTTGATGATCTGAATGCTGCGATGGCAGGTAAGGATGCCGTTGTTTTATTGGCGGCGGAGCACCGGGATGATGTCAGTCCCACATATCTCTATTATGATGTGAATGTGCAGGGAACACGTAATGTTTTGGAGGCAATGGATAACGCGGGGGTCAAACGTATCCTTTTTACCAGTTCTGTTGCTGTTTATGGACTAAATAAGAATAATCCAGATGAAGAGCATCCTGCTGATCCATTTAATCATTATGGGAAAAGCAAATGGCAGGCAGAGGAGGTGTTACGTGAATGGTACTCAAAGGACTCAGAAGGCAAATCTCTGACAATTATCCGACCTACCGTTATTTTTGGTGAACGTAACCGGGGTAATGTTTACAATCTTTTGCGGCAAATTTCCTCAGGACGCTTTCTGGTGATAGGAGGGGGGAGAAACTCAAAGTCTATGGCCTACGTCGGCAACATTGTAGCATTTATCAGGTATTGTCTGGTGACTGCAGGCTCGGATTATCGAGTGTTTAACTACATAGACAAACCGGATTTTTCAATGAATGATTTGGTTGCTCAGGTTGAAAAGAGCCTGAATAAGAAACTGCCTTCAATTCGCATACCGAGACCAATGGGTGTTATGGGAGGCTGCTGCTTGGATCTCTTGGCTAAGCTTACTGGACGTAAATTTGCGATCAGTTCTGTTCGTGTTAAGAAATTTTGTGCAACAACACAGTTTGATGCGACTCGAGCTCATCGTAGTGGGTTTTCGGCGCCTTTTACCCTTCAGGAGGGGTTGTGCCGTACACTCCATTATGAGTTTATAGACCAAAGTAAAGATGGGGTTACTTTTGTCAGCGAATGAGGATGATTCCTCTGTTTTGTATGATTGACCCATTCGTTGAATCCAATAAGCCTTTATCTCAATGAAAGGAATTATACTAGCCGGAGGTTCGGGGACGCGCCTCTATCCCATCACCAAAGGAATTTCCAAGCAGCTGTTGCCGATTTACGATAAGCCGATGATTTACTATCCCTTGTCGGCTTTGATGTTGGCTGGGATACGCGAGATTCTGATTATTTCAACGCCTGAGGATTTGCCCGGGTTTGAGAAGCTTTTGGGCACAGGTGAGACTCTTGGGTTGAATTTCAGCTATAAAGAGCAACCTTCGCCGGACGGTTTGGCTCAGGCCTTTACCATCGGAGCAGATTTCATTGGAAGCGACTCTGTGTGTATGGTGCTGGGGGATAATATCTTTTATGGGCACGGGTTTACTGAGTTATTGTCTCATGCCCGTCGGAATGTGGAGGTAGATGGTAAAGCTACGGTGTTTGGTTATTATGTAAACGATCCCGAGCGCTACGGGGTGGCTACCTTTGATAAGGAGGGATATGTAACTTCGATTGAAGAAAAGCCTGAAAAACCTGCTTCGAATTACGCTGTTGTCGGCCTTTATTTCTATACCAACGAGGTGGTCAAGGTGGCTCACGAAATTCAACCCTCAGCACGTGGGGAATATGAGATCACTACAGTGAATCAGCATTTTCTCACTGAAGGAAAGCTCAAGGTAGAATTGATGGGACGAGGCTATGCCTGGTTGGACACAGGTACGCATAAATCTTTTTTGGATGCCAGCCAGTTTATTGAAACCGTGGAAACCCGACAGGGGCTGAAAATTGCCTGCATCGAAGAGATTGCCTACCAGATGGGTTATATCACCGCAGATCAGGTACGTCGCCTGGCCGAACCCTTGAAGAAGAATGATTACGGGCAATACCTGCTGAAGCTAGTTGATGGTAAATGAACCACAAATGACTCAGATGATCACAAATAGTAACCATGAGTGATTTGTGGATAAAGAATTGGACGTTTGTTTGTCTGCAAATCAATATGGGTGTTAGACCCAAATGACACATGGAATTTATAGCAACGAAGATTGACGGAGTGTATATTCTCGAACCGAAAGTATTTGGAGATGATCGCGGATACTTTCTGGAGTCCTACAACCAAGCGCAGTTTAATGCCTGTATTGGAGAAACTACTTTTGTTCAGGATAATGAATCCAAATCCTGTAAGGGAGTCTTACGCGGTTTGCATTTTCAAAAGCCTCCCTTTGCTCAAGCAAAGCTGGTGCGTTGTCTTCAGGGGGAAGTTCTGGATGTGGCTGTTGATCTGAGAAAAAGTTCCCCGACCTACAAGCAGCATGTAGCTGTTCTTCTTTCAGGAGAGAATAAGCGTCAGTTGTTTATTCCTCGAGGATTTGCGCATGGATTTTTGGTCCTGAGCGATTCGGCCGTTTTTGCCTACAAGGTAGATAATCGTTATGCTCCCGATCATGATTCGGGGATCATTTGGAACGATCCTGAGATTGCCATTGATTGGCCTATGCAGGAGCAGAACCTTACGCTTTCGGGGAAGGATCAGAACCTCAAACCCTTGTCTCAAACAGAAAACCCTTTTGATTGATGAATATATTGATAACAGGCGCAAACGGACAGTTGGGATCGGAGATCAGGCATGTGGCCGCATCCTACCCAACCTTTGATTTTGTCTATGTGGACCTTCCTGAGCTGGATATTACCGATGAGGAGGCGCTGAGCGCGTTTGCCCGAACCAATGAAATCCAGGCGATTGTTAATTGTGCGGCATACACCGCGGTTGATAAATCCGAAAACGAAATAGATGTAGCTCGCAAGGTTAATGCCGATGCCGTGGGCAATCTGGTCCGTGTTGCCGAATCACTTTCTCTCAAGCTAATACATATCTCTACCGATTATGTATTCGATGGCAGTGCCCACATTCCCTACAACGTAAATGATCCTGTGTCTCCTTTGGGCGCTTATGGAGTTACCAAGCGTGAGGGAGAAGAGCATATCCTGAAAACCTCTGCAGATGCGATCATCATTCGAACCGCTTGGCTGTATTCTGCTTACGGAAACAATTTTGTTAAAACCATGCTGCGCCTTGGGTGTGAACGTGACACGTTAAACGTCATTTACGATCAAATCGGTTCTCCGACCTATGCGCATGATTTAGCTGTGGCCTGCCTTGATATTCTTGCGGCTGTTACTGTGATCAGCTCCGGCGGTAAGGTCTACCACTATACCAACGAGGGGGTCGCTTCCTGGTATGATTTTACCAAGGCCATTTTGGAAAAAGCAGGAATAGAGTGCCGTGTAAATCCCATCGAAACCAAGGATTATCCAACTCCGGCAAAGCGGCCACATTATTCGGTCCTCAATAAGATCGCCATTAAAGAGCAATTCGGCTTGAGCATTCCTTATTGGCGAGACAGTCTGGATGCCTGCCTCAAGCGTTTGCTGGCATAGTTTATAACCCCTTAGCCCCATTACCATTACATGAAACACATTCTAGTGACCGGTGGTGCCGGATTTATCGGTGCCAATTTTATCCCTTACTATCTGGAGACGCATGAGGATATTTTTATCCATAATCTGGATAAGCTGACTTATGCGGGAGATGTTGCCAACCTCGGAGAGGTTGAGGGGCATTCGAGATATGAGTTGATTGAGGGAGATGTTGCCGACCGTGCTTTGGTGGAATCCATCTTCCAAAAGCATGATATACGGGGCGTGTTCCATTTTGCCGCAGAATCGCATGTGGATAATTCTATCACCGGGCCGGAGGTCTTTATTGTAACCAATGTCAATGGCACCTTTACCTTGCTCGATGTGGCTTACAAGCACTGGATGGAAAAGCCTTTTACGGTCAAATCAGGGTATGAGGACTGTCGTTTCCATCATATTTCCACCGACGAGGTTTACGGCACGCTTGGCGCTACCGGGCTATTTACGGAAAGCACCCCTTATGCGCCGAACAGCCCGTATTCGGCATCCAAGGCTGCGTCCGATATGATCGTCCGTGCCTATCACCACACCTATGGAATGAATGTCACCACCAGCAATTGTTCCAACAACTACGGGCCCAAGCAGCACGACGAAAAACTCATCCCAACCATCATCCGCAAGGCACTCTCGCTCCAGCCCATTCCTATTTATGGTGACGGCAAAAACGTGCGCGATTGGCTCTATGTGCTCGATCATTGCAAAGGCATTGCTCTGGTGGAGTCCAGGGGGCGCTCCGGCGAAACCTACAATATTGGTGGGCGCAATGAGCGGGACAATCTGTTCATCGTAAATCATATCTGCGAGCTGCTCGATGCAAAGGCTCCGCGCGCTGACGGTCAGTCCTATGCGGATCTCATTACCTTTGTCACCGACAGGGCAGGGCATGACCGCCGTTACGCCATCGATGCCACCAAACTGGAGTCTGAGCTTGGCTGGCGTGCCGACGAAAATTTTGAAACCGGTATCGTTAAAACCGTAGACTGGTACCTTGCCAAATATCGCAGCTGAGGCATGTTTCGATGTCGGTCGGACGGTGAATTCTTGAGAGGTCTCACACGAAGGATCAAAGGCTCTAAGTGTTGGAATAAAAATCTGCTCCTATTGAGCTCTTTGTTATGGGCTGATTTTGGGGTACGCGGCACCGTTCTGCCCACAGAAGAAGATGACTCCTTATCTTTGATGCTTTGAGGTTTTGTGAGAGGCCTCACACTTCTTCTTGGGGGAGGGGGCTTCGTTTACTGCGTTGCCTTGCTTTGCATCTGCTCCAACTGAGGCCTGATCACAGACTCGTAATAATTGGGTTCAATGCCGTGGCTTAACTTTATACCCAGGTGTTTGCTCATAAACTGCTCTATGGTCTGCCAGCCTTCATCCGGAATCTTGATTTTCTTGGTGTAGGCGCAAATGGTGAGCATGTTTTCCAGTGATTTGATGCGCGATGTTGCCTTGATGATGCGCTCCGCCACATGCAGGCGAATATTCAGTTGGTTGCGGTCCATCGGTTTAGGCAGAAAGTCATCGACTCCTACCTCCATTGCTGCCCGATAATTGGCAATGTCGCCGGCGTTGGCTGTCAGCAGTATAAAATAGGTGTAGTCGGTGTCGGGACGCTGCCGGATTTTTTGGCACAGTTCCAATCCATCCATCCTCGGCATCAACCAGTCGCTGATAACCAGTCGATGCGGGATGCGGTCATAGATTTCCCATGCCTCCTGGCCATCGGTGGCCACGCTCACGCTATACCCCTGCTGCTTTAGCTCAGTTATGAGCAGTTTGCGGGAAATATAGTCGTCTTCGGCAATGAGTATGTCCATGCTCATAATAAAGACAGTAGCACAGTGCTTTTCCAAAAGACAACCATACTCTCGGGGGTGGGGAATAAAGGCTCATTTTTGATTGGGGATTAGAGGCTAGTTGGTTTTTAAATATACCAATGAGAAAGATTATTCACATCGATATGGATTCCTATTTTGCCGCCATTGAGATGCGCGATCATCCTCAGTGGCGTAGCATACCTTTGGCAGTAGGGGGCATTGGCCCCCGTTCCGTTATATCTACCGCAAATTATGAGGCCCGTAAATATGGCGTTCGCAGTGCGCTGCCTACAACCCATGCGCTAAAGCTCTGCCCTCAGCTTCTGGTGGTTCCCTCCCGTTTCGATGTCTATAAAGATTGCACCCGCCGGATACGGGCAATTTTTCACGATTACACCGACCTGGTCGAACCTATGTCTCTGGATGAAGCTTATCTGGATGTCAGCCATGTGGACCGTTATGCCTGGGACCTTGCCAAGGAAATCCGGCAGCGGATTTTTGAGGAGACCCAACTGACCGCCAGTGCGGGCATTGCACCGAACATGATGTTGGCCAAGATTGCCAGCGATTGGAAAAAGCCCAACGGCCAGTTTGCCATTACTCCGGAGATGGTGGATACCTTTATACGGGATTTACCCATTCGGCGAATTCCTGGAGTGGGCAAAAAGGGAGAGCTTCGCCTGATGGAGGAAGGGATTAATACCTGTGGCGACCTGCAACTGTGGCCTAAATGGAAATTGAGTGGCCTCTTCGGTAAGTGGGGGGAGGATCTCTTTGACCGTTGTCGCGGCGTCGACCACAGAGAGGTTACTCCATACTCGCCTCGCAAATCATTGAGCAACGAGCGCACCTATGGGAGCGATCTGCTCTCTCTGGAGGCCTGCGCAGAGGAGTTGCCAGCGCTTTTTTCAGAATTGCTCAGCGACTTAAGCAAGCAGAAAGCGGCTTTCCCCATTCACAAAGCTTTCGTCAAACTCAAGTTTACCGATTTTCAAACAACCACCTGCGAATGTCTTTGTCGGCAGCCGGAGCTCGATCTCTATCTCTCACTTTTGCACAAAGCCTTCGATCGTAGTTTACTGGGGGTTCGCCTGCTCGGGCTTGGTGTTCGCTTTGCGGTTCCCTCGGATAAGGCCCTGAGGCAACTTACTTTTGATTTTGATGCGTCGTAAAACCCTGCTTAAATTCGAATCAGCAGATGGAGACTTTTGACGCGCATCTGGAACGAGTAATCAGACTGGCCTTTTGTGCTGTCGTAATCCTCCACGCTATCCAGTTTTCTGTAAATTAAATCGCGCTCTTTTGCCACCAACTCAAGCTCTGTAATGGCGCATTGAATCAATGTTTCGTACTTTTTCAGGGCAGCGCTCTCAGCTGCTGTATCTATTGCGGAAAGGCTTGCCTTATAGCTGGCAATTTCGCTTTTCAGAACCATTTCCTGTTCGCTGAGCAGTTGCAGCCGTTGTTGAAATGCCTGTTCTGACTCCGAGCTTCCGCATCCTGACAACAGGCTTAGAAAGAAAAAAATCGAAAACTGCATAGCTCGGTTCATGAGGATTCTTTATGGGAAGAGAAAAGATTTGTCAATTGAATGAAAAGGAACGATAAACAATTTTTATCAAAATTATTCTACAATTATGCAAACAATGGATACATTTCAAATCAACCAACCCAATGTGAATCTACCGGTTAGGATGGTTTTGGCTACCTGTGCTGGTCTGGTTGCCTGCTTTGCCGGTGCGGTGCTTTGGGGGGCTGTAACTGTGTTAACCGGGTATGAGCTCGGAATCATTGCCATTGCCTTGGGACTTATGGTGGGGGGCATCATCGCCTTTGTCAAAAAGAGCGATCATATTTACTTCGGTATTATAGGTGCTCTCTTTGCTCTGATTGCCTGTGTGTTTGGTAAATACTTCGGAATGATTGGTCTGATTGCTCAGGAATATTCCGTGGGTTATTTTAGCTGTATGAAAAACCTTACCATAGATATGGTGGTGTCACTTTTCAAAGAAACTTTTTCACCCATTGATTTGCTTTTCTACGGATTGGCCATCTATGAAGGCTTTCGTCTGAGTATGCGGCCGTCTTTAGCTTCTATAACTTCCGAAGTCCCTTCTGCGGACCCCTCGGAAGATCCTTCTATGGCTTGAATTATTCTTTTTTAGCAAAGAGTATTGCCAAATACCTGTGAATTGCTCTTTTTAGGGCATTCTTTGATGCCCAGGTGGCGGAATTGGCAGACGCGCTGGATTTAGGATCCAGTACCTTCGGGTGTAAGGGTTCGACCCCCTTCCTGGGTACCATTTTTGAAAACCCGCATAGATACTATGCGGGTTTTTTGTGTCTATTTTGTTACGGAAACATTGAGGTTTTTTATTTTGTTACAGTATGATCTGTAATATGTTAAGAATTTGTTTCGCGGCTGCAATATCGTTGACGATGTCCCTTTTGAACTATTCCAGAGAGGTTTTTCCTGAACCTATCTATGAACGTTTCAAAAAAATTCTCGTGTCGCCCTGCTCGGGCCATTTTACCTTTCCTGAGGCTGTTACCTGCCTCTTTACTCTGGGTTTCTTCTCTGGATGCCGGAACGATTACCGGCCGTGTTACCGATTTGAATTCGGATGCCAGCCTGGAGAATGTTAAAGTTTCCGTAGAAGGAAGCAATATTCGCGCATATACAGATCGCAGCGGCACTTACGTGCTTAAGAATGTTCCGGAAGGTGCTCAAACGGTTCACTTTGACTTTCTGGGATACGACTCTGTTGCCCGCAATATCCCGGTTAATTCCGAGAAAGTGATCCGGGATATTAAAATGGGGGGCGAAGTGATCACCCTCGATGCCTTTGTCGTAGAAGGTCGTGCCTTGGGCCAGGCCCGCGCATTGAACCAGCAGAAAGCAGCGGTATCTCTTGTTAATATCGTTGCCTCCGATGCTATTGGTATGTTTCCCGACGAAAATGCTGCGGAGAGTCTTCAGCGCCTTCCCGGTATCAGTTTGGAACGAGATCAGGGGGAAGGGCGCTTTGTTGTCGTTCGCGGGATCGACCCCGATCTGAACAGTACCATGGTCAATGGGATGCTGCTTCCTGCCACGGAAGCAGAAACCCGAAAGGTCAACCTAGACGTTATGCCGAACGATGGTATCTCATCTATCGAAGTCAGCAAGGTGCTCACCCCTGATATGCCGGCTGATTCCATTGGCGGTAATATCAACATTAAGACCCTTTCGGCATTCGACAACGAGGGACGCACCATTCGTCTCAGTGCGGAAACCCAATATGCTGATCTGATTGATGACCTTGGTTACAAGGTCAAAGGCAGCTACTCCGATATCTATAACGATGGCACTCTGGGGATGGCTACCTCATTTTCGTATCAGGATAGAACCATGGGCACCGATGGTGCTGAAGTTGACGGGGGTTGGACTCTGGAGGAAGGCCCGGACGGAGAGGAATATTACGTTCCTGCTGAAATCGAGTTTCGCGAATATATCGTCAAACGTGTGCGCTGGGGGTTGACCAATGCCTTGGAATACAAGCCGAACGAGAATTCCATGTTTTACGTTCGCACCATGTATAATGAATTCCACGATACGGAAAACCGTTACAGAGTTGAACTCAAAACCGGTGACGGTGACGGCATCTTCGATACGGATGATGTTCCTGAAGCTTATTTGGGAGAAGGCGAAGGTATTGTCGGCGTTCAGAAAACCGATATCGACATCAAGTCCCGCAAGCAATCCTCAAAAATGTTCAGCGTGGTCGTTGGTGGAGAGCAGTCTATCGACAACTGGAATCTGGATTATGCGCTGTCCTATGGCTATTCAACAGAATATGAACATGATCGCATGAACGCGGCCTTCCGTTTGGATGATGAGGATGGCGATGGTAACGACGTCATTTCTGTGATCCATTACAAATTCGATGATGTAACCAGCTATCCGACTATTGAATACTTGGCAGACCAGAGCACTGAGTTGAGTGATATCTACAACCCTGCCAACTATCAGTTGGACGAAGTTGAATACGAAGATAATGAGAGCGAGGAGAAGGTTTATCAGGCCGTCTTTAATGCCCGTTATCAATTGGACGAGAACACCTTCATTAAGACAGGGTTCAGTCTCCGCGAACGCGATAAAGACAGTGACGCCAATAACTGGGTGTATTCCAACCCGGAAGATTATTACAACGAGGATAACTCCCGCAATCCTGCCAGTCTGGGCTTGGACCAGTTTGCTCGCTTCAGCGATCGCTACTCCTATTGGAGCGGTCCTTCGCTGGACAGCACTACTTTCAACACCTTCTTTCATAACGATGTTGGGAGTGGTAAGGGCACTATCTCTTACCTCGGAGACGGCCAATGGGAAGTGGATGCTCCCGGAGGTTCTTACTTCGAATTTGAGGACGAGGATACCCTCATCGCATCTTTGGAAAACGATTATACGGCAAAAGAGAATATCTATTCGTATTATCTGATGGGCGAGCGTCAATGGGGTGCATTCTCCCTCCTTGGTGGTGCCCGTATTGAGTACACTGATTTCAAATCAACCGGTTATGAAGTCAGTTACTTTACATCTGATGACGAAGATGCCGGCCTCGGAGACGAAGGAGACCTCAAGGCCATTAATCCGATTTCCTATTCCAAGGATTATACGAATGTGCTTCCGGGGATTCATGCGCGTTACGATTGGAACGACAACCTCGTCCTTCGTTCATCGTACTCACAAAGTTTAGCCCGCCCCAAGCCGGGAGATTCTGCCTATCGCCGTGAGGTCAACGAAGATGGCGAAGTAGAGCAGGGCAATCCGGCTTTGGATCCCTATTTTGCACATAACTTCGATTTTTCTGTGGAATATTACATGGATGAGCTGGGAATGCTCAGTGCAACCGTTTTCCATAAGCAAATTAATGACTTTATCTACATGTTCGAGGATACAGATCCGATTACCGGGGAAGACCGTTTGATGCCCCAAAATGGAGATGATGCCGAGATTACCGGTTTGGAACTGGTATATAGTCAACGGTTCGGGTTTCTTCCCGGTTTCCTCAATGGGTTTGGCACCCAACTTAATGCAACGTTTGTTGATTCCGATGCCGTATACGGTGATGGCGTCAGCCGTCCTTTCCTGAAGCAGTCCGATACGCTCTACAATGTGGCTCTGACATATGAGAAATACGGCTTTTTCTTCCGCCTCGCTGGCACTTATCGCAGTGAATACTACGATGTCATCGCTTCCGATGTCGATGAAGATGAAGTGATTGATGCCCGTTGGCAGTGGGATCTGACAACCGACTACAAGGTTTCCGATCACATGAAGATCTATGCGGAGTTCCTTAATATTACCAACGAGCCCTTTGAATCGCATTATGGCAACAATATTGGCTTGCGCCAAGTGGAAACCTACGGTTGGCGTGCTAATGTTGGGGTAAAATACACCTACTGATAACGAAATCATTTGCAGCTATGAAACTTACTCAAACAGTTTTTTGGGGCCTTTGCTCACTGGCCAATTTACCTATGTTTGCGGCCGAATTGCACATAGTTCCGGTTAAAGAATGGTTCTTCACTTCGTGGAATCATCAGGAGAATGTAGATAGCCCTGCGGTTTGGAATTCCGAGGAAGGCAAACGTCTTCTTGTTTCAACGGCAAAGTCCTCCCACAGCCTGTTGGTTGAGGACCCGGAGAATGGCCACTTCATTACCCGTATTGGTGGTCGGGGAACTGCGCTGGGGCAGTTTGACCGCCCCAATGGGATTTCTATCGTTGCAGATCTCTGTTTTGTGGTGGAGCGTGATAATCACCGGGTGCAGATGCTTCTGCTTCCCGATTTTCGCCCGCTGGCAACCTTTGGTGAGGAAGACCTTGTTCAACCTTACGGTATCAATGTTGTCGGTGACGCAGAGGGGCGCTACACCGTCTTTGTGACGGATAACCGGGAAGTCGAAGATTCCGGTATTCAGGATGCAGACGAGCTTTCTGGAGACGAGACTGTTCCCGACGAGTTATTGAGCCAACGGGTACGGGTCTATCAGGTTGAAGTTGAAGGCGAGCATGTGGCTACCATCGATATAGAGTTGGAAAATACCTTTGGAGATCTTTCCACACTGGGAAAGCTTTCTATTGTTGAGTCCATTTACGCCGACCCGCAAAACGATCGGTTGTTGATTGCTGACGAATCAATGGATACTCCCGGGCATAATGTTAAAATCTACAGCATGAACGGCTCATTTTCCGGGCAGACCATTGGAGACGGAATTTACGAAGGGCAAGCCGAAGGTATTGCTTTGGTCCCCGGAGCTGCTGCCGATGATGGATATTGGGTTTTAACGGATCAAGGGAAACGCAACAACTATTTCCATGTGTTTGACCGCAAAACACTGGCCTACGTGGGCAGTTTCCGCGGCGAAACAACATTGAACACGGATGGTTGCTGGTTTGACGCTACGCCGACAAGCCGATTCCCCAATGGAGCCTTTTACGCTGTGCACAACGATGGGTGCGTGGCGGCTTTCTCATGGCATGAGATTGAAGAAGCGCTCGGGCTATAGTACCTATTTACTGCTGTTTTCTATCCTCTCCAAAACGCCCTGCAGATCTTGCAGGGCGTTTTTATTAAAAACACACTTGGATCGATCGATCTTACGGAGTTTTTCCTTGCTCCATGAGGGCTATTGGCCATTGTGTGAACGCTTTAATCCTCTCTGAGCCAATGAAAAAAACACATCATTGTTGTCAATTATGCAAAGCCGACGTGGGATCAACTGTCATTCTGGCAGGTTGGATCGACACTATTCGCGACCACGGCGGTGTTTTCTTTATCGATTTGCGCGACCGCGAAGGCGTCACGCAAATAGTTGCCGACCCTGCTCACGAGAATTATAATAGTTTACTCGATCAGCTTAAGCCGGAAAGCGTGATCGAAATCAGTGGTAAAGTAGAAGCCAGAAGTGCGGAAAACGTAAATCCGAACATGGTTACCGGTGAGATTGAAGTGGTGGTCGAAACGATCAAAATCCACAATATTTCTCAGACGCCTCCTTTCCCTATGGAAGATACCAAGGCTGAACGGGTTAATGAAGACCTTCGCCTGACATATCGCTACCTGGACCTGCGCCGTCCGGCTATGTACAAGATTTTAAAAACGCGCCATCTTGCTGTTACCGCCACGCGCAACTACCTCAACGAGAATGGTTTTTTGGAAATTGAAACCCCTTCGCTCTTTAAGAGCACTCCGGAAGGTGCCCGCGAGTTTCTTGTGCCCAGTCGTTTGAATCCGGGGCATTTCTATGCGTTGTCCCAGAGCCCTCAGCAGATGAAACAGATGCTTATGGTGGCCGGTGTTGAGCGCTATTATCAGGTTGCCCGCTGCTTCCGCGACGAAGACCTTCGTGCAGATCGTCAGCCTGAGTTTACGCAGATCGACATCGAGATGTCTTTCATTGACCGCGAAGATATGTATGCCCTGATTGAAGGCATGCTGAAGCGAATCTGGAAGGATTCTCTGGGGGTTGATATTCCCACTCCCTTCCCGCGCATGCCCTTTGTCGATGCCATGAACCGTTTTGGTGTAGACAAACCGGACACCCGCTATGGCATGGAGCTGCAGGATCTGAGCGACCTTTTTGCAACGTCATCGTTCAAAGTCTTTGCCGGTACCATTGCGCAGGGTGGGGTCGTCAAGGCATTGAATGCCAAGGGCCTTTCCGATATTACTCAAGGGGAGATGAAGAGTCTTGAAGAGGCCGCCAAGAGTCTTGGTGCCAAAGGCCTTGCCTTTATCCGTGTGCAAAATGGAGAATGGAAAAGCCCGATCCTCAAATTCTTCAGCGAAGAAGAAAAAGCAGCTCTGAAGGAACTTCTCAATATTGAAGAAGGCGATATGGTCTTTTTTGCAGCTACCGAGTGGGAGCGCGCCTGCTCTATTCTTGGCAGAGTGCGCACAGATTGCGCCGCATTGCTGGTTAAGCGTGAGCGCATGGAGCTGGACCCCAAACAGTTCAACTTCCTTTGGGTGATCGACTTCCCGTTGATGATGTTTGATGAGGAAGAAAATCGCTATGTGGCATCTCACCATCCGTTTACTTCGCCGGTAGAGGAGGATGTTCCGCTGCTCGAGACAGACCCCAAGGCCGTGCGCGGGCAGCATTACGACTGCGTGCTCAATGGTTGGGAAATCGCCGGTGGCTCTATCCGTATCCATCAGCCTGATTTGCAAAAGAAAGTCTTTGAGGATATTCTCAAAATTCCTGCCGATGTGGTGGAAAGTCGTTTTGGATATATGCTGAAAGCCTTTAAGTATGGTGCCCCGCCACATGGCGGTATTGCCTTTGGCGTAGAGCGTTTGGTTTCTCTTTTAACCGGGCGCAGCGGTATTCGCGATGTGATTGCCTTCCCCAAAACTCAGCGCGGCCAGTGTTTGATGTCGGAAAGCCCGAGCAAAGCGACTCCGGATCAGTTGAAAAACCTGCACATTGCAGTGGTCGATCAGCCGGAGTAAACTTCAACGCAGTTATTTGTGTAAAGCACGTCTTTCCCGTTGGGGATGGCGTGCTTTTTTTTGTCGTCAAAAAATAAACTCTAATATATAAGTAAAATTCAATACTACCCCTTGATGAAAAAAGATCCCCCGGATTCCCTTCCGAAGCTCTTCCCTATATCAAAACCCGCTTCTGGATCTCGTTGTTCTCCCCTATGCCTTGGTCTGGGGGCTGTCCTTTTACTTTCCGTTTTTTTTTATGCCTTCTTTATTCTGGAAGAAGAAATCTCCTCCAAGAGCTTTTTTGTATGTTTGGTGATCTTTGGCTTTTTAGTTGGAGGGATTGTTTTTGCTCTGTCCAAGCGTTTGGAAAATGCGCAGGGTAAGCTACAGGCTCTCGAATACAAATACGGGCAGGAGCATTATCGTTTTGACAGCATCTTGAGCCATAATCCTGCTGTTATTTTTACCTGTTCTATGGAGGATGGGTTTCCCATTCGTTATATATCTCCCAATGTGGAGAAAATCACAGGCTATACGCCTCAGCAATTTATTGCTGACCATGGGTTTTGGCTAAATCAGGTTCATCCTGAAGACCGTAAACTTGTTTTTAAAGATGCCTCCCTTTTGTTGCACCTGGGAGAGCGGATTCAGGATTATCGCTTACGTCACAAGGATGGTCGCTACCGATGGATACGGGATGAAATATGCGTGCTGAAGGATGAGAAGAAGCAGCCTCTGGAGTTGATTGGTAATTGGGTCGATATCACCAGCCGCAAGATATCCGAGCAGATTCTCAGAGAGTCTGAAGAGCGCTTCCATTTTATGGCAGAACATGCGCCGATTATGATCTGGGTTTCGAATCAGAAGGGCGGCTGTGTGTTTTTCAACCAAACCTGGCTTGAATTCAGGGGGCGTAGTTTGGTTCAGGAAATGGGACATGGCTGGTTTGAGGGAGTTCACCCTCAAGATCAGGAGTATCTTCGCGAAATCCTCTATGAGGCCCGCAGTAAATACCAGCCCTTTGATGTGGAATACCGTCTGCGTTGTTACGATGCTTCCTATGCCTGGGTTCGTACTAAAGCCACGCCTCGTTACCTTAGAGATGGAACTTTCTTTGGCTACATTGGCTCCAGCAGCGATGTATCCGAGTTACGTAATGCCATTGAAGCCATAAAAAAAGTGGAAATAGAATGTAACTGTAAGTTGGCTTGCTATTCCCAGAAACTGCTCGAGCCGGTTCGGGATATTTTGGCCTTCTCAGAGACGCTGACCGCAGCCAAGGTGACTCCTTTGGCTATTTCTCTACTCCGTGATAAAGCTGAGCACATGGAGCTGTTCCTGAATTCCATGATAGATGTGTCCCGTATCCTTTCTGGAATGATGCATTTGTTGGTTCATACTGTAGACTTGCCGAAAGTATTGAAGTCCGGTTGTGATTACATGGAGGAACATTTGGGAAGAATTCCTTGTCGCTTCGACATTGATGAAGCCCTTCCAAGAATTGTTCGCATGGATGATATCTATCTGATGAAGCTCTTTCGCCTGATCACTGCTTCCGTTGATGTGGAATCAACAAAAGCTTTTTCATTGTCCATTCAACGAGTCGAAAAGGAAGGTCTAGATAAGATGCAGTTTGCCTTTACTTGTAAAGTATCTCGACGTTTACCGGCCAGAATGACATCTGTTGCGGAACATATGGAACCGCTCGGTATGATTCTGGCTTCAATTATCGTAAAAATAATGGGTGGAGAATGTTCTGTCGGATTATCTGAAGAAGAGCTGTCTTTTCATGCTGGCTTGCCTCTGATTACTGTTTCTGACTCATCCTTTGGACATCTTTGACCTACGGGTTTATGGGCGAAAAAGACCATTTCAGCCTCTATTGATTCGTTTATTGTAGATTGGCATATCGTCTGCATCGAGAGTTTATCTGGAAACTAATTAATAACTTCGAGAGGACTCCCTATGACTGGACTTACTGTTTTTAAACGATTAGCCCTTCTTGTCGTATTTCTGGCAGGCGTTGCTTTGCCCGTGTATGCCGAGGTGGTTGATGGACAACAACTCTATGCTCAGATTACGGATTCAGGAGAGGTTCCTGAGCTGAGCGCAGATCAGGATGCCGCAGTTTACAAGGCATTCTTGAATGATTCAAAGGCTTCGGATCGTTTTACCGTAGACAACCTCTGGATCTGTATTGCAGCTGGACTCGTCTTCATCATGCACCTTGGCTTTGCCACCTTGGAAACGGGCCTGACTCAAAGCAAAAATACGGTAAACATTCTCTTCAAGAACACCTGGATCGTGTGTATCGGCCTGCTTACCTATTATCTCTGGGGGTTTAACATGATGTACCCGGGGGCAGACTATGCCGGTGGTTTCTTTGGCTTTTCCGGTTTTCTCATTCCGGATTCCCCTGAGCTTGCCGGGGTCTCTTTGGCCACCCCGTTTGGCTATGGTCTGAATATGACCACTTGGACCGATTTCTTGTTTCAGGGAATGTTCGCCGCCACTGCCGCAACCATTGTTTCCGGCGCTGTGGCCGAGCGTGTTAAGCTCTCCGGTTTTATGATTTTTTCCGTTTTGTTTGTTGGCCTTTGCTATCCAATTACCGGCTTTTGGAAGTGGGGTGGAGGATTTCTGCAAACTGCCGGTTTTTATGATTTCGCCGGATCAACTTTGGTACACTCTGTTGGTGGTTGGGGTGCGTTGGCGTTTATCCTTTTATTGGGACCCCGTACCGGAAAATACCTTCCTGGCGGTCGGGTGCGCCCAATTATCGGTCACTCCATGCCTCTGGCTATGATCGGGGTTATGCTTCTGTGGCTGGGATGGTTTGGGTTCAACGGCGGTTCCGTTCTCAGCGCAGATCCTGTGTTAGTGTCTTTTGTATTGGTGACCACTTCTATTGCCGCAGCTGCAGGTGGTGTTTCTGCCATTGTCACTTCCTGGGTGATTTTGAAGAAGCCGGACCTATCCATGGGGCTCAACGGTATTCTTGCCGGCCTTGTCGGCATCACTGCCGGAGCCGATGTGATTCCAGTGTCTATGGCACTGTTGGTGGGCATTATTGCCGGAGCGCTTGTTGTTGTTTCTGTTATCTTCTTTGACAAAATCAAAATTGATGATCCGGTCGGAGCGCTTTCCGTTCACCTGGTCTGTGGCATTTGGGGAACCTTGGCTGTTGGGCTGTTCTCCATCAATCCCGCACACACATTCCTCATTCAGCTCAAAGGTGTTGCTTGCGTTGGTCTCTTTACCTTTGTCGCAGCATTTGCGTTGACTGCACTCTGCAAATATACTGTAGGAATTCGGGTTACGCCCGAAGAGGAAGCAGAAGGCCTTGATCTGGGTGAACATGGGCAGGAAGCCTATGCAGATTTTCAATCAGTTAATTCCCGCTAGGCGCATTAAGCCTTGAACCATTCGGGAAAACACACATTATATAACTTACATTAAGCACTCACTACTATGAAATTGGTAAAAGCGATTATTAAACCCTTTAAGCTGGAAGAAGTAAAAGAAGCCCTCTCAGAGGTCGGTGTTGAAGGGATGACGGTTACGGAAGTAAAAGGCTTTGGACGCCAGAAGGGGCATACGGAAATTTATCGCGGTTCCGAATATACCGTAGATTTCCTCCCCAAGGTTATGTTGGACATTGCTGTTCAGGACGATATCGTTGCCAAAACGGTTGAAGCTATCACCAATGCTGCCAAGACCGGAAAAATCGGCGATGGTAAGATCTTTGTTCTTCCAATTGAAGAAGCCATTCGCATCCGCACGGATGAATCCGGCGACAGTGCTATCTGATCTTTTTCGGTTTATGCATTTTTTTAAGCCTTCCGCAATGCGGAGGGCTTTTTTATTTCTCGCAAAGTATCCAGCGGAAAGTTTCTCCACCGATGCAGTGGTCTTCCTCGTGCAGCAGCTTGAGCCCGGCATCATTCAACTGGGCATGTAGTATCTCCGGTGTTTCGTGTCCGTAGTAGAGCAACTTTCCCATGAATTCCATGCTACCGTCAAAGCGAGGTTTTCCTGTATAGGCTTCTGTTGCGTATGTCATCAGCAGTTTGCCCTCCGGTTTCAGCAAACGGGTAATACGGGCTAGGAGTGAGGCCTGGTTCTCCAGAGGTACATGAAAGAAGCTGTAGATGGTGCTTACCCCGTCATAAAACGCTTCTTCTGCCGAAAAACTGCACATATCGCAGTGAATGCACTTCATCTCTGGTGTGATACGTTCTGCCAGTTCCAGCATGCGTTTACTGATGTCAACGCCATGCACTTGCCAGCCGCGTTCCAGAAAGAATTTACCCGTCGGAAATCCTGTCCCGCATCCCAAGTCGAGCAACGTTCCGTTGGCTTTGTGGAGAGCCAGGTAAAAATCAGAAATCAGATGGGTGATTTCAAAATCGCCCCGCTGAGCATGATACTTATCCGCAAGGTGATCATAGGTTTTAGCCAGAGCTTCCATAATACATTATCATGACAAAGCCGTGTAATATGGCAAGAGCCTATTCCATCGTGAAATTAATGACAAAGCTGAAAGAACGGTTTCCCGGAGGAGGCGATACGCGGGATATTCGTTTGAACGTATCCATGGCAGCTTGGTCAAAAATGCTGTTTCCGCTGGAGGATACAATACTGGCTCCAGAGAGCCGTCCGTTTCCGTCAACGTGAAAGCGAACTTTGGTGATTAGTCTGCTGGAGAGTCCATTGGGGGCTTTGAAGTGCACATCAATGGCTTGTTTGATGATGGCATAGTAGCGTTGCAGTTCTGCCTGTTGATCCGAGCTCATGGAATTCATTTGTTGGATGGATGCTGTATCGGCTAGACTGCTTTGCAGGCTGCGGACGATATCCTGCGAATCGATTTTGGGGATGTCGACTTGTCGTGTTTTAGGCTTTGTCTGTGTCTGCGTCGGCGTTTTTATGGGGTTTTTTTGTGCAAAATCGTTAAACGAGATAACCTTGGGCTTCGGTGGTTCCGGCTTTGGCTGGACTTTGGGTTTTTGTTGTACCGTTTTGGGTTTTATCTGAGTAACTACCGGTTCCGGAACTTCTTCCGGGGGTAGTTGTATGGGCTCAACAGGTTTTAAGTCTGGCATTTGCTGTTGTAGAAGAGGCTCCTCGGGAGTGGGGGTCGGTTGTTCCTGTTGCGTTTGCTGTGGCGTCGGCGTTGGGGTGGGCGTGCTGAAGGCCGGTGCACTCACTAATTCAAAGACATGTGGCGGTTCCTTTTGCCGATGCAGGAACCATTGTACGGCCATACTGAGCAATGCGATGACAAAGACGCTAAGATGCAGTCCGATGGAGATGCCCCAGGCGCGTCGTTTATTCAGCAGCATTGAGTATGTGTCTATCCCCATGGAAATCAGTCCGCCTGTGTATCCAGATTCAGTTTTGTCAGCTTATGCTTCTTTACCAGATCTACCACGTTGATTACTTTCTGGTAAGGCAACTGTTTGTCTGCGCGGATACGGATCACTGGAGGGTCTGCTTTCTCCGCAAGTCCCATGAGCAATCCGTCCAACTGGTCAAGATCGACGATCTCGTTATCCCAGTAATAAAAGCCTTCGGCGTCTATGCTGATCGCCTGAAAATCGGTATCCTCGCGCAGTTCCTGGGCCTTGGTGGATTCCACTGGAAGGTTTACCTGGATGGTTTGTTCCAGCAGGGGAGCCGTGATCATAAAGATAATCAAAAGCGAGAAAGCCAAGTCTATCAGCGGAGTCATATTGATCTCCGACATGGCATCCAGTGGCTTTTTACGATGGAATGATCTTGCCATGGTTTATCAGCCTTCGCTTTCGGTTCCCTCAAGCTCAATACGGTCGGCCACGTTACTGGCAAAATTTTCCAGCTCTGTGACCATAATCTTGGTTTGTGTCAGCAGGTAGTTGTAGCCGAACACACTGGGAATCGCCACAATCAGACCGGCTACAGTGGTGAGCAAGGCGCCTGAAACACCTGGAGCAAGCACTTGAATGGTTGCTCCGCCGTCGTTGGCTACGGATCCGAATGCGTCCATTACCCCCCAAACGGTTCCCAGCAAGCCGAGGAAAGGGGCTCCGGTTACGATGGATCCCAGTAAGATCATCTTGGATTCGTAGACCACACTGATTTCCGCCACACCACGCTGCAACGCATTCTCTGCCAAGCCGATACGAACTGCCTGAGAGGTGTATCCCTTCATCCCTTTATACCAGGCCTCAAGCGCCTGATGGGTTAATTGGGCAAAGGGGCCACGGCCGCGCATAGCGCCCATATCCAACAACAATACACTGTCTGTTTTGTTTAGCTGGCGCTCAAAAAGAACGTTCTGAGATCTTAACTGTTTCAAATCCAAATGTTTACCGACCATCACTGTCCAAGCAAGGGCACTGAAGACAATAAGTGCAATGACGATTGCCTGACCGGCCAGATTCGACTGGAAAAAGTATGTCAGAATGTTGGCAACGGGCAGTAGTGTAAGGAGGCTGAAATGGATCATAGATAGCATACGTAATACCGTTTATTTCATCAAAAGCAGACTTGTCCTTTTCGACAAGAGGAAAGCGCGTATAATTGCGAAAAAAAAGTAAAAAAATATCCATCCCGAAGTTCAATTAAGCGAATCAGATGCTTGTTGTTGCACGCGTTAGCTTAAGATCTTTGAGGGATTGAATATAAATCATAAAACTTCAATGCTCCGTTATGCTATAGGAGTGCGTAGGGTTCTTACATAATTTGGGAGTCTTCAGAGAAAATGAGCAAGGGGATTGACTTGATCCGACTATCGTATATTTACGATATACGATATGTCGCAAAATAAATCCGCCCTGTTTCAAGATCACGAGATAGCCTTGGCCAACTTTGCCAAAGCTATGTCGCACCCAGCTCGCATCCGTATTGTGCAGATGCTGCTGGATGCTCCAGACGGTTTGAGCTGTCGCGATTTTGTCGAACGCTTGCCGTTGGCTCAAGCCACGGTATCTCAACACCTCAAGGAGCTGACACAGGCGGAAATCCTTCGTCCTTGTCCCTGTGGCCCCTCTGTATGCTATTCATTAGATCGCAGCAAGCTGCTGATCTTCTGTAGGAGTTTCCAGACGGCACTGGGCAATCCACCTAAAGATTAATTAGAAAACGGTTTTTTTATGAGTAACAATGCCACAGTAAAACAGATTGTAATCATTGGAGGTGTCGCTGGAGGTGCCAGTGCTGCCGCCCGCTTAAGACGTCTGGATGAACATGCCCGAATCATCCTGTTGGAAAGAGGTCCTGATGTCTCCTTTGCCAACTGTGGGCTTCCTTACCACATTGGTGGAGAGATTTCAGACCGTTCCATGTTGGCCCTGCAGACACCTCAAAGTCTCAACAAAATGCTGGCTCTGGATGTTCGGGTTCGCCATGAGGCTTTATCTATTCAGAGAGAAAACAAAACAGTGACGGTACGCAATCTGGAGCAGGGGACTATGGAAACGCTTTCCTACGATACCCTCATCCTTTCTCCGGGTGCGTCACCTATTCGCCCACCCTTGCCCGGCTTGGATCATCCCAGGGTTTTGACCTTGCGCAACTTGCAGGATATGGATGCCATTATTCGTCTGGGAGCAGAATCGAAGCGAGTGCTGGTGATCGGTGCCGGTTTTATTGGCCTGGAAACGGCGGAGCAATTCCATCACCTCGGTAAGGACGTTACTCTCGTTGAATTGCAGCCTCAAGTTCTGCCTCAGTTGGACCCGGAAATGGCCGCTCCCATTGAGCTCGAATTGAAGGCTCAGGGGATCAACGTGATTACCGGGGATGGTATTCGGGGGATAGCAGAATTGGCCTCAGGCGCCTTGAAGGCACAGTTGGCTTCTGGTGCCTCGATTGAAACAGATCTTGTGATTCTTTCCATCGGAGTTAAGCCGGATACGGCACTGGCCAGTGCCTGCGGACTTACTTTGGGAAGCCGGGGGCACATTGTGGTCAATGAGTTTCAGCAGACCAACGATCCCTCCATCTATGCCGTAGGTGATGCCGTAGAAACGAAAGACGGTGTTTTGGAGGGAAACATCAGTATTCCGCTTGGCGGCCCGGCAAATCGTCAGGGGCGTTTAGCTGCAGACCACATTGTCTATCGGGAAAAAGCACGCCCCTATCCGGGCTCTATCGGCACTTCTATCGTTCGGGTGTTTTCTCTGGCTGCGGGGATTACCGGATATTCGGAAAAGCGTCTGCAAGCGATGGGGCATCCCTATTCCCAGACCGTGGTCACCGATTTTCACCATGCCAACTACTATCCCGGGGCGGTGCCACTTTCATTGAAAGTCATCTGGAACCCCAGAGACGGCCGTATCCTCGGTGCGCAGTCATTTGGTCAGGAGGGTGTTGATAAACGTTTGGATGTTTTGGCTACCGCCATCCGCGGGAAGCTGACCATGGAAGATCTGGAACATTTGGAATTGGCTTATGCGCCTCCTTTCGGTGCAGCCAAAGACCCTGTCAACCTGGCTGGCTTTGCCGCTAAGAATATGGAGGATTCGTTGGTTGAGATCACCAGAGATATTCCCGAAATCCCCGGGTTGCAGGTGGTCGACCTTCGCGGAAAACCGCTTCGCGAGGCCAATCCGGTTCCTGGAGCCATTGGAATTATGCTGGCGGACCTTCGCGACAATCTTCACTTGTTGGATAAATCCCGACCAGTTCTGACGCTCTGTATGGTTGGGAAAACCAGTTACTTTGCTGCCAGAGTTTTACAACAGAATGGATTTAATGTTATTAGCCTCCAGGGTGGTTTGACGATCCACCCGGAACTTGCCCACTAGCGACAAGAGACGAAACAGGAGCCGGCTTTGACCGGCTCCTGTTTTTGTGTCCCAAAGAGGGGCTGAAGGCATAAAAAAAGCAACCAAATTGGTTGCTTCTAAAAACTGGTCGGGATGACAGGATTTGAACCTGCGACTTCTACGTCCCGAACGTAGCGCTCTACCAGGCTGAGCTACATCCCGCGAAAGGGTGCTTTTATCTGTTAAAGGCCATGGCCTGTCAAGCGAATCCTCGTGCTCTTTTTAATTTTGACCGAACTGTTGTAGAATAGGGGTCCAGTAGGCATAGATGGCGCCTGTCCAGAGGATAATAGAGTTAATAATACTTAGAAAGACTGCGGCCGAAGCCATATCTTTAGCCCGCTTGGCCATAGGGTGGCGCTCCAGTGAGATGTAATCGACCACCCATTCCAGTCCGGAATTGAGCAATTCGACAATCATGACGAAGAACAGTCCAAAAATCAGAAGCAATTGAAGCACTGGAGGGAAGGGGAGCCACAATGCCAGCGGGGTGAGGACCATGGCTAGAATTGTTTCCTGCCTGAAAGCAGCCTCGTGGCGTAGGGCAGCGGCAATGCCTTCAATGGAATATCCCACGGCGTTAATGATGCGTTTGACTCCCGTGGCCTTCTTGATTTCAGGTTCCTTGTCCATATGTACTCGCTTTTATGGCAGGAATTTCCGGGGTTTGGCAACGGTAAGATTGTTAGAATTCCATATCGACATAAATCAGTCGGTGGTCCGATCCTTCTCCAGATTTTCGATCTTCCCAGATGTGACCACTGATACGAACGAGTGCATCGAGTGCCGGTGAAATAAGGATAAAGTCAACGCGAGAGAGGGTTTCCTCCCGAGCATAGTGATGAGTCCAGGTTTCCTCGCGGGAATCATAACACTCTATAATTCGGGATAAAGTGGACTTTCCTTTGTGGAGAAAACGCGCCAGAGCCGAGCTGTTTCGGGTATCGTTGAAGTCTCCGGCCACAAGGTAGCAGCCATTGCTCCCAACTTGTTTTTCAATGAGGTTGCGGATGGCGCGGGCTTCTCCCGCTCTTTGTTTTGCCGCATTGGGATCACTTTCGTTTTCAGTCAACCGGCTTTTCAAATGAACGGCGTAGAGTCTCCATTCAGTTTTACCTGTGGTAAACTGCAATTCCAGCAGCCCACGGCGAACCAGAAGCTTTTCTCCCTTCAGGGTAAAGGGTATGGTTCCATGCAGAGTGATCTGATCCGGTCTTAGGCGACTGAGAATGGCAATATGCCGCGTTTTGTCTGGATTATCGGTCACAATAGCGGAATAGGGGTAGAACAGGCCCATATGTTTGAGGTCTCGCTGCAGTTCTTTCAGTTGGGCTTCATCTCCGATTTCCTGCAGGGCAATAATGTCCGGGTGAACCTGTAGAATTGCTTCACGGAGAGCGGCTTTTTCCGCTTCCGGTTTGGGGTAATCCGGGCGAAAGCCATCCTCCAGCCTGCGGTTCATGATTAAATAGTTCTGCAGATTGTAACTTGCGATGCGCAGGCTTTCTCCCGCCAGAGGCGAAATAAAAACAAGCCATAAACAAAACATCCTCAGTGTCGGCATGGAACCGAAACATGAGGATGTAATAAATGAATGTCGATAAGAAACGCTCAGTCTTCTCTCAGTGCTGTTTCGCGCTCTGTCAGTGTCGGATGGGAGTAATGAAATGCGCTGTAAAGGGGGTGGGGAGTCAAATTGCTCAGGTTTTCCTTATGTAGTTTGTGCAGGGCACAAATCAGAGGCTGCCCATCGCCCTGTAATGCTTTTTTGGCAAAGGCATCGGCCTGATATTCGTAGCGACGCGAGAAAATACTGGAGAAGGGTGTTATCCAGAAGGTGACCAGCCCGCTGATCATGCTGAACATGAGAAAGGTGGGTGCGTAGAGTCCTGGTTGCCATTGGAATCCAAAGGCCTGAATGAAGTTCGGCTGTTGCAGTAACCAGCCGAGCACGGCAAATGCGGCAATGGTGATTACCACGTTAACCAAAAGCAGGCGTGGAATATGGCTTAGTTTGTAGTGCCCGATTTCGTGGGCTAAAATGGCTTCCAATTCTTCTTCCGTCAGTTGGTTCATCAGAGTGTCAAAGAGCACGATACGGCGCATCTTTCCAAGTCCGCTGAAGAATGCGTTGGAGTGGCCACTGCGCTTGCTCCCGTCCATAACCAGAATACTGCGCGCCTGAAACCCGGTCCGCTCGGCCAGGGACATCAGGCGATCCCTCAGGTCTCCGGCCTCCAGATCGGTAAACTTGTTGAACAGAGGCATGATGAACATGGGATATGCCACCAGCATGACAATCTGAAACACTGTGATGACGATGGCGGCCCAGACCCACCAAACCGGCAGGTTGACCAGCCAGAGTATGAGTGTCAGTAATGGAATCAGCAAGACAGTGGAAAGAACCAGGCCTTTAAGTTTGTCACTGATCCAGAGACCGGCAGTGCTCTTGTTGAACCCGAAGCGAGCCTCCAGTTTAAATGTATTGTAGAGCTCCAGAGGAAGTCCTGGCAGGGAGAGTAATATTCCCAGCAGGAACAAGCCGATGGATTGCCCCCAAAGACCGGTTCCGGTGAGTTCGGAAATCTTTGCCCACAACCAAACGAGTACCCCGCTGAAAACCAGAACAGCCAGAAAAGCAGTATCAAAGAGTGAGTCGACAATGCTGAAACGTTGCTTGGCAATACTGTAAGCCACTGACTTTTCGTAGGTTTCCGTATCGATGAAACCACGGAAGCCGTCGGGAATGGTGTTGGCGTTGGCTTGGATGTTACGCAGGTTTAAATAGTCGAGAAGAACCTCTGCCGCCAGTTTTAGGCACAGCAGAATAGTAAATGCAATAAGCACAGGATTCATGAAAATAGCGTTGATGAATGGTAAGTCTAATACGGAGAAGAACATAAAATCAGTTTGCCTGAAGCATACCGCACCGATACTTTGTTCTCCTTTGAGAAAGGGCTAGACATATTTATATTAGGGGGCAATCTTTTTACCTATTCATGGCCGAAGAATCGACAAATCTAACCTTTGAGCAGGCGCTCGAACAATTGGAATCTCTGGTGACTTCTATGGAAATCGGCGAAACTCCGCTCTCCAAATTAGTGGATCGTTATGCCGAAGGAGACGAGTTGCTTCGTTTTTGCCAGAGACGCCTGCGTGAAGCAGAGCTCAAGATTGAGCAACTGCGCAGTCGTGGAGATGATGTCTCTGTTCAGCCCCTGGACCTAGATCCTCAGTCTTAAGGCGTTTCATGAGTTTACTTGCCGGTATCAAATCGTCTGCCGACGTTAAGCATATCCCCGAGCGTGAATTACCAGCGCTGGCAGAGGAGATACGGCAGCGCATTATCGGTGTAACCAGCCAAAACGGAGGCCATGTCGGCCCTAACCTTGGGGTTGTGGAGCTGACGATTGCCCTGCATCGAGTGTTTAATACGCCCAAGGATAAGATTACGTTTGATGTTTCTCACCAAGGCTACGTACACAAGCTTCTGACGGGCCGCAACGGAGAAGAATTTGATCGCATTCGTATGACTGGAGGCCTTTCCGGCTTTCTCAACAGAGAAGAAAGTGCGGACGATGCTTTTGGGGCCGGGCATGCCGGAACAGCACTAAGCGCTGCAGTTGGAATGGCTGTTGCCCGAGACCGCATGGGAACAGATGAGGATGTGGTTGCTGTGGTTGGAGATGCTGCTTTTACCTGTGGTGTGACCATGGAGGCTCTGAACAACGCCTCCGAGTACACAAAGCGTCTGATTGTTGTGCTTAACGACAACGAATGGTCTATTTCTCAAAATGTTGGGGCTATTGCCCGCTATTTCAACGAACTGATTACTACAGGAGTCTACAATAAGATTGATCGTGTTATGCGATCTTTGCTTAAGAGGACTTCACATGGCCGTCAGGTGTTGCGTTTGGCCAGCAAATGGAAGCGGGGAACCAAGGATTTTCTCGTGTCCTCAAGCCTTTTTGAGACCTACGGTTTCCGCTATCTGGGGCCGGTGGACGGGCATGATATTGATCTGTTGGTCAAGTACCTGAATTTTGCCAAAACCTGTGATCAGCCGGTCTTTCTCCATGTGCGGACGCAGAAGGGCAGGGGCTATGATCCTGCAGTGGCTGCCCCCGAAAAATTTCACGGAACGAGCCCCTTCGATGTGGAAACCGGGCGCGGGCGTAAAAAACAGTACGGAGAGCCCCTTAATTATCAGGATGTTTTTGGGCAGAGCCTTCTGAAATATGCGAAATCAGACAGTCAGGTGATCGGCATTACTGCTGCAATGCCGCCCGGGACGGGGCTTGTCTATATGCGGGAAGATTGTCCCGAACAGTTTTTTGATGTGGGCATTGCCGAAGAGCATGCGGTGCTGTTTGCTGCCGGTATGGCAACTAAGGGGTTTAAACCCGTTGTGGCCATTTACTCCACATTCCTCCAGCGGGCATACGATATGATTATGCACGATGTCTGTCTGCAGAATCTGCCGGTTGTTTTCTGTATGGATCGTGCCGGCTTATCTGCCAACGACGGTGCCACACACCACGGTCTCTTTGATATCGCCTACCTTCGATGCCTGCCCAATACCACCATCGCTCAGCCAAAAGATGAGGATGAGCTCAGCGATTTGCTGTGGACTGCGTTAAACTCTGGAAAACCCTTCTTCATCCGTTACCCCAAAGGGGCGGCAAAGGGCATTTCGATCAAGGAAACCCCCAATCGTTTGCCTGTGGGGAAAGCCGAAGTGGTCAGGGCCGGAAGCGATATTTCTTTCTGGGCGTTGGGACCCTCTGTAGATGACGCACTGGTGGTGGCCGAAGCGCTTTCTGAGGAAGGTATTTCCGTGGAGGTGGTTAATGCCCGTTTTGCCAAGCCTTTGGATCGCGATCTTTTGCTTGGTAAGGCGCAGACACATCGCCTGATCGTTACTCTTGAAGACCATGTTCGCACAGGCGGTTTTGGCAGCGCAGTTCTGGAGTGTCTCGAAGATGCCCGCGTTTATACTCCGGTAAAACGTATTGGCTGGCCCGATGAGTACATTGGGCACGCCTCAACTCAGGAAGAGCTTAGGGCGCAATACGGACTGGATGTCCCGGCCTTGACGAATGCGGTAAGAGAAGCTTTTAAACGCCTTTAGTGGTCGCGCTTTTCAGTGCGTATGCCTGCTTTGATCTGTGGCGAATAATCCATTCGTTGAGCAGTAATGCCAGCACTATAATGCTGCCTCCGACTACCAGACGCAGCATGTTGACGGACTGGTTCCAGAGCAACAGGTTAACAATGAGCCCGAGGGGAATGACTGCATTGTTCATAATGGCCAATGCCCCTGTATTTACTTGAGTGGCTCCGCGGTTCCAGAAGAAATAGCCGATGCCCGAGGCGCCCACTCCGAGCCATATCAGCACGCCCCACTGTAGCGATGTTTCCGGGTAGGCGTTGCCGCCAAAAATTACCCAGGCAATGCTGGATACCATCAGTGCCCCGAGAAAGAAGTAACCGAAGGTAGTGTGCTGTGGAATCTGTTTTTCCTGTTTGAGGAGCATTCTCCGGTAGAATACCTGCCCCGAAGCAAAACAGATGTTGGCTCCCTGAACCAGGAGAAACCCGGTAACAAAGTTATGACTTAAACCGCTGTAGCGAATTACGGCGGTTCCACAGACGGCTAACGTTGCCGTGAGCAGATAGCTGAGTGAAAAATGCCGATCTAGAAAATCGCTCAGTAACGTTACATAGACTGGTGTAAAAATCGTGAATACGAGCACTTCCGGAACTTTCAGGTAGAGAAAAGAACGATAGTAAAACAGATACATGCAGCCCAGTTGGAGCGCTCCGATGCCGCAGAGTTTTAGGGCGGTCTTTATTTCGGTGCGGGAACGAAGCAAAAAAGGCAGGAATACGAGAAATGCCAGCAGAGTGCGGGTCCAGACCGAGAAATAGGCGTCTACCTGGCCTGCCAGGTAAACTCCAATCAGGCTGAAAGAAAATGCCCAAAGTAATGTTGTTCCCCAAAGATATTTCATGATTGTTAACTTAATAGCATAAATAGTATAACAATATGAGGAGCTTTTCTTTTGACAGAAGAATGTCAATTGAAACTTGCACAAAAAAAAGCCCCTTGATAAAGGGGCTTCATGAAAAAAGTGTTGTGCTTGCCGCGTTCAGCTGACGCTTAACGCATACATTGCGATGCCGGCAGCAACCGAAGCATTGAGGGAGTTCACTTTACCGAATTGGTTTACGGCCAAAATATGGTCCGAAATATTCAGCACAAACTGTCCAACTCCTTTGTCTTCACCTCCAATAACCAGCATCACCTTTTCATTGCTGAAATCGGGAAGCGCATTCATCGGAGTATTTCCTTTGGCGTCCAGGGAAAGGATCTTGTAACCGTCATCCTGAGCCTTGCGCACATACTGGTTGGCTGAACGTTGCTTGGTAATGCGCATGTGTTCAACAGCTCCGGCAGAGACTTTGACCACGGAAGGATAAATTTCTGGCACTCCCTTGGCTGGAAGCAGCACGGTACTAAACCCGAAAACTTCGGCACTGCGGAGAATGGCTCCCACGTTGTGCGGGTCTTCCACATTGTCCAGCAGGAGCAGGCGGGGGCAGTCATAAAGATCTTCCCACTTTTCGTAGGGGTAGGTGCTGGAACGCAGCACGACTCCCTGGTGCTCATGGCTCTTGCAGAGTTGCTGCAGGCGGCCTTTATCCGTAAATTCAATAGGAATATCCCGCTCTTCCAAAAGGCGGATGAGTTTATTCAAGCGCGTGCTGTTGCGCGTGCCGTTGGTGATGTA
The DNA here is from genome assembly GCA_016932335.1 of Opitutales bacterium. GTDB lineage: Bacteria > Verrucomicrobiota > Verrucomicrobiia > Opitutales > Oceanipulchritudinaceae > JAFGCZ01. The sequence continues at coordinate 242,159 of JAFGCZ010000001.1, forward strand.
CGCATTGTAAAATCTGCGTTTTCCGGCGATAAGTGCCTCAAATGCAGGGTTTAAACCGTAGAGAAATTCTTTACTTGCTGGTGCCACGTTGCGATCATCCATAGAGATTATTTCCTGACTGACAAGGGGTTTCTTCTACCTTGTAAAACTCACATCAGGGAAGTTTTCCGGGTTTCATCATAAAACCCAACAAGGTGCCGGATAAGCCGCCCATCAGATGAGCCAGCTGAGAGATATTGTCGCTGGCAAAAGACTGGGCGAGCTCATTCCCCAGATACAGCACAACAACGAGGAGAAATGTCATGGGAATTTCACCCTTGCGGAAGTTGGCGAAAGATCCGAGAACAATCATCATGAAAACGATTCCGCTGGCTCCCAGAAGCCCGTAATGCATGGTAAGCACGACGATGATTCCTGTGAACAAAGATGTAACCACAGAGGCAATAGTCAGCTTCTTCCAGCCATACTTTTCCTCGAGTGCGGGGCCTACCAGTAGGAGTACCAAAATGTTGGATACCAGATGATCGAGCCCGGCATGGCCCAGAGGGTATAGTAGCAGGCGTGGCCAAGTGGACCACTGGGTAAGGCTTGCCGATGGCGCAATACTGAAGATTTCCCTTGCGGCCCAGCCATCGGTTATTCCTGAAATGACATAGGCGAGCAGGCATAACAAAGTGAAGGTCAGAACAAAAGGCGCATTATAACTCAGCTTCATATGTGTCGTTTGTAGGCTACCTTAGGGTACACTGCAAGTCAGGAGACCCCCTGTTGTTCTTTTAAAAAGAATTGCCCAGGGCCGGATATTCTTCATTAGTAGTCAGGTATGTCCGAAGATAGCGCCCCGTCGAATAGTTCCTGGCTCGAACGCATTGCCGAAACCGTGGCATCGCAGCATGAAAGGCCCTCATGGGATGAGTATTTCATGGCGGTTGCCTTGATGATTTCCACGCGTTCTGCCTGCGAGCGCTTACATGTCGGCTGTGTGCTGGTTTCTCAGGGCGCTCACAGTAACCGTATCATCGCCGCCGGTTATAACGGCTTTCTACCGGGTGTTCCGCACACCTCCATGGTTCGCGAAGGGCACGAACAAGCCACGGTACATGCTGAGCAGAATGCCATTGCCGATGCTGCACGCCGCGGTATCAGTGTGGATGGCAGCATTGCCTACATTTCCCATTATCCCTGTATTAACTGTGCCAAGATTTTGGCAGCTTCGGGAATCAGTGCGGTGCGTTACCATTTTGACTACAACAACGACCCTCTGGTCGCTTCTCTGCTGAACCAGGCAGGCATATCAGTCCTTCAACTTTAATTATGCGCTCTTCTTCCAGTAATAACCTTTCCGGGAAATGTCTGGTTGCGCATCCCTCGCTTGCCGATCCCAACTTTCGGCGTTCGGTCATCCATCTCTCTCTTGATAGCGCGGAGGAGGGATCGCTTGGGATTATTCTCAATCGTCCGATGAACACAACCCTGGGGCGTATGAACCGGAGCTTTTTGCAATCGCCGATGGCCGACCTGCCTCTCTTTTTTGGGGGTCCTGTGCAACCGGAGGAGATGATTCTTGCTGCCTGGCAATGGGATGAGGATGAGGGCATAGGCCAATTCCATTTTGGTATTCCCATGGAGGTGGCCACTCTATTGATGGCGAATCCCAATGCCATTGTCCGTGGGTATATGGGGTATGCCGGTTGGTCCGTGGGGCAGCTTGCTGAAGAACTGCAGGAGAAGGCCTGGCTGGTGGCAGATCCGTGTCCGGAAATGCTCGAGGAGGACTCTCCGGTTCAAGTCTGGCGGGAGTTTATTCAAAGCATCAACCCCACGTTGAGCTTTCTGGCCAATATTCCTGAGGATCCATCGGTCAATTAAAACTCTTCCTTGCCCTGTGTTGCGGATGTGCTAGACCCGTTGCATGCCTTTACTGGCCATTAGAGAATTAACCCATGCCTTTGGAAGTGCGGCTTTGTTTGAGAATGCTCAATTCTCCATCGAGCCCAAGGAACGCGTGTGCCTGATCGGCCGCAATGGTGAGGGTAAGTCTACTCTCCTGAAGATTGTTGAGGGCCTTTTTCCGCCAGACAAAGGCCAGTTTGAACGGGCTCCCAATCTGCGTATTGCCACATTGCCTCAGGAGGTTCCTGAAAAATTGGAAGGAAGCGTCTACGAGATTGTTGCGCAGGGAGCCGGTGATGCTGCCTTTCAACTGATGCAGTACCATCAGGAAAGTCTTCGCCTGGAGGACCCGGGAGCGGATACAGATGCTGTGTTGGTTCGTATGAGCGAGTTGCAACATGCATTGGAAGCCAATGGTGGCTGGGAATTGGAACGGAAGGTAGAGGAATTGCTCACCAAACTCAGTCTGGACTCTGAACTTGCCTTTAATTCACTTTCAGGAGGAATGAAGCGTCGGGTGCTTTTGGCTTCAGCTTTGATGAGTGAGCCGACTCTTCTCCTGTTGGATGAACCGACCAACCATCTGGATTTTGCGTCCATTTCCTGGTTGGAAGAGTTTCTTCCGACCAGGAACATTGCTTTGCTTTTTATCACGCACGACCGTGCTTTTCTACGTAACATTGCTACGCGGATTCTGGAATTGGACCGTGGTAAGCTGACCTCTTTCGATTGTAATTACGATACTTACCTGCAGCGCAAGGACGAATTACTTTTGGCGGAAGAGCAGCAGAATGCCGTTTTTGACAAGAAGCTGGCTCAGGAGGAGCAATGGATTCGCCGGGGGATTAAAGCTCGCCGTACTCGCAACGAGGGGCGTGTGCGAGCCTTGAAGGATATGCGCCTGCAGCGCAGTCAACGGAGGGATGTTCGGGATGGGCCTGCATTTGGCCTTCAGGAAGGGAATGTTTCAGGGCGCAAGGTGCTTACGATCAAGGGGTTGACCTATAGCTGGGCGCATATGAAGATTGCTGCCGATTTTTCGACAACTGTCTGGCGTGGCGATAAAATTGGTGTGATCGGACCCAATGGTTCAGGTAAGACAACGCTGTTGAAGCTTCTTCTGGGGGAGCTGCCTCCGCATTCGGGTGAAGTTATTCCGGGAACGAATCTGGAAGTTGCTTATTTTGACCAGCATCGTTCGCAGCTGAATCCGAAAATGACGCTGAAACAGGCCGTTTCCGATGATAACGAATATGTTATGACAGCGGGAGGAAAGAAACATATTTATTCGTATCTGGAAGAGTTCCTGTTTCCCGCAGACAGGGCACAATCGCTGGTCAGCAGTCTTTCCGGTGGTGAGCGCAACCGCTTGATGTTGGCTCGCTTGTTTACCCGGCAGGCGAATGTTCTGGTATTGGACGAACCGACCAACGATTTGGATATCGAAACCCTCGAGTTGTTGGAAGACCTTTTGGTGGAGTATTCGGGAACCCTGTTGTTGGTCAGCCACGACCGCGAGTTCCTTGATCGGGTTTGCACGCATACCTTTGCCTTGGAACAGGGTGGGGTGATAAAGGAAACGGTAGGGGGCTATGCTGAGTATTTCAGGGATAAAGCGCTGGAAGCCAAGCCCTCCACTGCTGCCGCAACCAAAGCGACGCCCTCCAAAAAAACGTGGAAACCGGAGAAACCCAGAGTGATCACGAATAAGGAACAGGCTGAGCTGGATCAGGTTCCCAAGCTGATCGAACAATTGGAGCAGCAGCAGGCTGTATTAATTGAGCAGATGAGCCAACCGGATTTCTCGGTTCAGGGGGCCGGCGCCATAGAAAAAACTCAGCAACAGCTCAACGAGATCGAAGCAAAGCTGGAGGTGCTCTTCGTGCGCTGGGAAGAGCTGGAGGCACTGCCCAAAAAGAATTGATTTCAGTTTCAAAAAAAGCTCCCGCATTTCGGGAGCTTTTTTTTGAAGATTTTTGACCGGTCCAGCTCAAATCATGGCGTTGACCTTTTCGATGCGGGCAATGTGCCGGCCGCCCTCAAATGTGGCCGCCATCCAGGCATCTACGATTTCCAGCGCGAGTGCTTCTGTGACCATACGCTCACCGATGGCGATGACGTTGGCATCGTTGTGCTCTTTGGTGAGGCGTGCGCTGACGGTATCCCAGCAGACACCGCAGCGGATTCCGGCCACCTTGTTGGCGACCATGGCCTCTCCGTTTCCGCTGCCGCCGAAAACAACAGCTCCATCAGCTTTCCCATGTGCCACGGCTTCTGCAGCGGGGCGGACAAAGTCCGGGTAGTCACAACGTGCATCGGAGTCTGTACCAAAGTCCAACACCTCTATGCCTTTGCTCAACAGATGTTTTTTGACGGCTTCCTTATGATGAAACCCAGCGTGATCGGTGCCTAAAGCAATTATTTTCTTTGTCATGATTTTGGGGGCATTTATTGGAAGTACTTTACGCCGCTTTCAAAGATAGGTTGATGCAGATTACCATCGATGTTGCGTCCGATATAGGCGCCTTCGCGTTCTGTATGTCCCATTTTTCCGAGTACACGTCCGTCCGGGCTGCAGATACCTTCAATGGCCCAGAGAGATCCGTTCGGGTTATCTTCGATCGCATTGCTCGGTGTTCCGTTCATATCCACATATTGTGTGGCTATTTGGCCGTTCATGGCCAGTTCTTCGAGCTTTTCGGGTGTGGCAAAAAACTTACCTTCGCCGTGGGATACGGCAATAGAGTGCATATCCTCCAATTGGCAGCCGTTCATCCAGGGAGATAGGGTAGAGACGACCCTGGTCCTTACATAGCAGGAAACGTGGCGGCCGATCTGGTTAAATGTCAGTGTGGGATCCTGATCCGTCAGAGGTTTGATTTCTCCATAGGGCAGAAGTCCCAACTTGATCAGTGCCTGGAATCCGTTGCAAATACCCAGTGCCAGACCGTCCCTGTTTTTCAACAGGTTCATGGTCGCATCGCTGATTCTTGGGTTACTGAAAACCGCAGCAATGAATTTTCCGGAACCGTCCGGTTCATCTCCGGCACTGAACCCGCCGGGAATCATCAGGATGTTGGCACCGTTGATTCCTTTAACCAGCGCATCGATGGACTCATCAACGTGCTTGGATGTCAGGTTGCGGAAAACAACCTGTTCAACGATGGCGCCGGCTTTTTCAAAAGCTCGTTGTGTGTCATATTCACAATTGCTGCCGGGGAATACCGGAATAATTACCTTGGGCTTGGCGATGGCCGGAATGCTGCGGGAAATAGGCTTTCTGCGACAAAGCACCTCAGGTGCTTCTTCCGGCTCTTCTGCCTGTGTATGGTAAATTTCCTCCAGAGGTTGTTCCCATTTGCCTTGCAGCCTTTCGACATCAAGCTCGCTCTCGTTGACGGAAATGATGGCATCATCTGTGGTGTAGCCCAACAGCTCGCCGAATAATTCCACGTCTTCGCTGACTTCCAGAATCAGAGAACCGTAATCGGGGCTGAAGAGTGCTTTATTGGATTGTTCGCAGGCAAAACGGAATCCGAGCCTGTTGCCAAAGCACATCTTGGAGATGGCCTCGACTACACCGCCATAGCGAATGGAGTGTGCGGCCAGCACTTTTCCTTGGAGAATGGCTTCGTGCACACGGTTATAAATACGCTTGGCGGCCTCAAAATCCGGCAGGTAGTTCTTGTCCTTCGGCAGGGAGATGCGCAAAACGGTTGATCCGGCCTGTTTGAACTCAGGAGAGATCATATTGCGAACATCTTCCGGGGCGATGGCAAATGATACCAGAGTGGGGGGCACATCCAGGTCTTTGAAGGATCCGCTCATGGAGTCCTTACCGCCGATGGCTCCGATTCCCAGCTCCAGCTGGGCTTTCAGTGCTCCAAGAAGTGCGGCAACTGGCTTACCCCAGCGCTCGGGGGTGTTTCCGAGGCGTTCAAAATACTCTTGCAACGTCAGGCGGATTTCACTCAACGCGCCACCGGCAGCCACAATTTTGGCAACCGATTCGACTACGGCATAAATAGCGCCGTGGTAGGGGCTCCAGATCGACATTTCCGGGTTGTAACCGAAACTCATTACGGTGCCGGTGGTGGTTTCTCCCGTCAATAGCGGGATTTTAGCTGACATGGCTTCTATCGGAGTGGCTTTGTATTTACCACCAAATGGATGGTTTACGGTGCAGGCCCCAATGGAGCTGTCGAAACGTTCTACAAGCCCTTTCTGGCAGCAGACATTCAGGTGGCTCAATACCTTTTCCCAGTTGGCTTGCAGGTCGTCGTCTTCAGGGACAAAAGTTACAAAAGGAGAGATCCCGGCTTCCGGTTCGGTAATGATAGCCGTGGCGTTCTGGGTGGCTCCGTTGCTGTTAAGGAATTCGCGGTCCACGTCAACAATCGTCTGGCCTCGCCATTCCATCACCAGCCGGCCTGTATCCGTTACATTGGCAACAACTCTGGCTTCCAGATTTTCTGCGTCGGCGGCATTGAGGAATGCCTCCAGTGAAGCCGGACGGAGCACTACCGCCATACGTTCCTGGGATTCGGAGATAGCCAGCTCGGTGCCGTCCAGTCCGTCATATTTTTTGGACACTTTATCCAGATTAATATGCAGGCTTGGTGCCAGTTCGCCAATGGCCACGGAAATGCCGCCGGCACCGAAGTCGTTGCAGCGAACGATGCTCTTGGCGATTTCGGGATTGCGGAAAAGGCGCTGCAGTTTGCGCTCCATTGGAGGATCGCCCTTTTGTACCTCGGCACTGTTTTCCAGTGCTTTATCGGTATGTTCCTTGGAAGATCCGGTTGCCCCGCCGATACCGTCGCGCCCGGTGCGCCCGCCAACGAGAACAATAATATCGCCGTTTTCTGGTGTTCCCCGGTAGACGTTTTCTCTGGGCGTTGCCGCAACTACGGCTCCGACTTCAAGGCGCTTGGCCATATAGCGCGGATGATAAATTTCTACGACCTGACCTGTGGCCAATCCGATTTGGTTTCCGTAGGAGCTGTATCCTCTGGCAGCGTCTACGCAGATTTTTCTCTGCGGGAGTTTTCCGGGCAATGTTTCTGAAAGTGGTGTTCTGGGATCGCCTGCTCCGGTTACTCGCATCGCCTGATACACATAGGAACGGCCGGAAAGCGGGTCGCGAATGGCTCCACCAAGGCAGGTGGCGGCACCGCCGAAAGGTTCGATTTCCGTGGGGTGATTGTGGGTTTCGTTTTTAAACATCACGAGCCACTCTTCGTCTTTTCCGTCGATATTTACGGGAACAACGATACTGGCCGCATTGATTTCCTCGGATTCTTCCAGGTTATCGAGCAAACCGCGCTTGCGCAGCAGTTTCATGCCCAGGGTGGCCATATCCATCATGCACACATCTTTTTGGGCAAGGCGTGCACCATAGTATTCTTCGCGGGACTTTACGTAGCCCTCCCAGGTTTCTTTAATCTTCGAGGCCAGAGGCGCATCGGCAAAAGAAACATCGTCAAGCCGGGTCAGGAAAGTGGTGTGGCGGCAGTGGTCGCTCCAATAAGTGTCGAGCAGGCGAATTTCTGTCAGGGTAGGGTTGCGCTTCTCTGTTCCGCTGAAGTGTGTCTGGCAAAAAAGGATATCCTCGTCGGACATAGCCAGCCCCAGATCTTTGCGCAGTTGACTGAGCTCTTCCGAGTTCTTCTCAATAAAACCGTCCAAGACCTTTACCGCTGCTGGTTCATCCAGATGTTGCACCAGTGTTTCCGGTTTTTCCATGGAAGCTTCGCGGGAATCAACATTGTTGATTACGTAGCCCTTGATCTCGCCCACTTGATCCGCGTTCAGTTGACCTTTCAGCACAAAAACTCTGGCCGCGGCAATGATCGGGCGTTGTTTGTGGGTCAGCAATTGAACACATTGGGCGGCACTGTCGGCTCGCTGGTCAAATTGCCCGGGGAGAAATTCCACTGCAAATGCCTGTTCTCCATCCTGTAATGCAAAAGTTTCTTCGTAAAAGACATCAACCTGAGGCTCGGTAAATACGCGCTGGAGAGCGTCCTGATACTCGGCATCGTTCAATCCTTCAATATCATAGCGGACGAGAATGCGCACAGACTCAAGCTTGGATAGCCCGAGATTTTCTCGCAGGTTGTGCTGGAGTTCGTTCGCTTCAATATTGAAGCCACTCTTTTTTTCCACATAAAGACGGCGGATCATGTGATTTCCATAGAAGGCTATAGCCTTTTCGGCAAGCAGGAATCTCAATGAATCACGAAAGTTACAAATTTGGGAAAAAACAGGTTGAAACAAATCCCGCTCTCTGGCTATGTGCAGTAGTCAATAAGGGCTAAGAAGCATGAGCGAACTTATCAAACACGAATGTGGCATCGCATTGATTCGTCTGAAGAAACCCCTGCAGTATTACAGGGATACTTACGGGACGGTCTTGTATCCTTTTAATAAGTTGTTTCTTCTGATGGAGAAACAGCACAATCGTGGTCAGGATGGTGCGGGCATCGGGGTTACAAAATTGGATATGGATAAAGGAAAAGCCTTTATGCATCGCGAAAGAACTCTGACATCCAACGCCCTTTCGGATCTTTTTCGCAAGCAGCTGAAGCGCTTTGATAAGCTGGCACGGTTGGGAGAAATAAATAAAGATGATGCCCAGAGTGTAAAAGAAAATTTTGACTTCGGGGGAGAGGTCCTTATGGGCCATCTGCGTTATGGAACCAGCGGTTCCTTTGGCTCCAGTGCCTGTCACCCGTATTTCCGACGCAGTAATTGGCCAACCCGCAACCTAATGGTTTGTGGAAACTTTAACATGACCAACACTCCAGAGCTTAATCAAAAATTGATCGAGCGTGGGCAACACCCAATTTTTGATACCGACACTCAAACCGTTCTGGAAGAAATCGGCTTTTACTTGGATGAAGCGCATCAAGAGCTTTATCGAAATCTGCGGGATTCTGGTGTCCCCGGAGATGAGATTCAAGATATTATCAGCCGAGATCTTGATATGTCCAACATTCTCAGGGAAACAAGTCGCCTTTGGGATGGGGGGTATGTAATCGCAGGTATGGTAGGTAACGGTGATTGTTTTGTGATGCGTGATCCGCACGGCATCCGCCCCTGTTACTACTTTGAAAACGACGACTTTATCGCCTTTGCTTCAGAGCGTGTTCCTTTGATGACGGTTTTTAACCTGGAACAGGCCGATGTTCGGGAAGTGCCGCCTGGGTATATGATCTCTGTTAAAAGCTCAGGCGAAGTGAAACGTGAGCAAGTGTGTGATCCGGCACCGAGAACTGCCTGTACCTTTGAGCGTATTTATTTTTCCAGAGGAAACGACCCGGATATATATCAGGAACGCAAAGCGCTTGGCGGTGCCTTGGTCAATCAGATCCTTGATGCGGTCGATCACGATTGGGATAATAGCGTATTCAGCTTTATTCCAAATACGGCTGAGATTGCCTTTTACGGTATGCTTGAGTCGCTCCGCCTTGAGCGCCGCAAACTTGTGAAGAAGGAAATTCTGGCGGCAATGGCCAAGGGCGAGCTGACTGATGAAAAACTTGATGAATTGATTCTCTCCAATTGGCCAAGAAGCGAGAAGATAGCACATAAGGATATCAAGCTACGCACTTTTATTAGCCAAGAAAAGGGTCGCAGTAAGATGGTTAGCCATGTTTACGACGTATCCTATGGCGCCTTGAAAGCCCACGATAATCTTGTAGTGTTGGATGACTCCATTGTTCGTGGAACAACTCTTCGTGAGTCCATTATTAAGATTCTTTCACGCACTAATCCTAAAAAGATTGTCATCGCTTCTACCGCTCCGCAAATCCGCTATCCCGATTGCTACGGCATCGATATGAGCGAATTGGGCAAATTTATCGCCTTCCAGGCCGCCATTGCCTTGTTGAAATCCCGCGGAATGGAACACGTTTTGGCAAAAACATATGAGGAGTGCCTTGCCGAGGCTAAAAAACCGGCTGCAGAACAGGTGAATAAGGTGAAGCAGATCTATGAACCTTTTACCGCTGAAGAAATATCTGCGCAGATTTCTAAGATGTTGACTCCAAAAGATATTCCGTGGAAAGGTGATGTGCAGATTATTTATCAAACGATAGAGAACCTGCACCGTTGTCTCCCTGAAAATTCGGGCGACTGGTATTTTACGGGGGATTATCCGACTCCCGGCGGAATTAATGTTGTGAACCGCGCCTACCTTAATTTCTACTTGAAACGCACAGGCCGTTCATACGATATGGATATCGATAAACTTCCACTTACTGCTGAAGGATAATTTGATGAGCAACCAGAAAGAAAAAGCGTACGCAAAAGCCGGTGTTGACATTGCTCTGGCCGAATCCCTCCTGGATGATGTTAAGCCGGAGATTAAAAAGGCAACTCGCCCGGAGGTGTTGGGCAGCGTTGGAGGCTTTGGTGGTCTCTTTGATATTTCCCGTACCGGGTTGGCCAATCCTACGCTGGTCTCCAGCACGGACAGCGTTGGCACGAAAGTGAAAGTCGCCTCCATGGCCAAGTGCTATAAAAACCTGGGCTTTGACATCGTTAATCACTGTTCCAACGACATTGCCGTGGTTGGAGCCGAGCCTCTGTTCTTTTTGGACTATTTTGCTACCAGCAAGCTGGAAGCGCAAAGTTACAAGGATTTGATCACCAGTGTGGCTCAGGCCTGTCAGGCAGGCAATGTTGCGCTTATCGGAGGCGAAACCGCAGAACTTCCAGGGGTTTATGCCGAGAGCGAATTTGATTTAGTTGGTACTATTGTCGGTGTTTGTGACAAAGCAAAACTCCTTTCCGGATCCACGATTCAAGAGGGAGATCAGTTGATTGGTGTGGCTTCTTCTGGCCTTCACACCAACGGGTTTTCGTTGGCCCGTAAGATTCTCTTCACGGATCTTGGCCTGACCGCTACAGATGCGCTCCCCGGCTCAGATATGACCATTGGCGAAGCGCTGCTGCAGCCCCATGTCAATTATGCTTTGTTGCTCAAGCACCTCTACGAAGCATACAATCAGGGCGAGTCCAGCCTGCAGCGTGATGGGAACCACGTGTTTGGCGTGGCTCACATTACTGGTGGGGGCATTACGGGCAATCTTCCGCGTATTTTGCCGGAAGGCATTGGCGCGCAGGTTAATACCACTTCCTGGAAGCGGCTCCCTATTTTTGATTACCTGGCAGCTGAAGGCGGCGTTGATTACGAAGAACTTCATCAGGTCTTTAATATGGGCATTGGCCTTATTCTGGTTGTTTCTCCAGAAAAAGCTGATGCAGTGCTTGGTTCCGTGATCGCCGAAGGTTTTTCTGCGTATCACATCGGAAGCATCACGCAGGGAGATCGGACTGTAAAAATCTTTGAGGCCTAATCGAACACTTCTGGGGGTTTTTCTCTCCCAGTGTTCAAATTTGCTTTTCAGCAATGCGTTTTTGAATTAGAAGTATAAATATACCAGTAATTCTATTCACATTTCCAAAGGAAAGATCATGGATCTCCAATCAATTATTGACAGTATTGTTAAACTCCCTCCCTCTCCTCAGATTTTGCCTAAATTGCAGACGTTGTTGAGGGATGTGGATGCCGGAATTCATGATATTATTTCTTTGCTAAAGGTAGATGCACCGATGACGGCTCAAATCGTCCGTCTCTCCAACAGTGCTTATTTCGGAGCCTCTTCTCCCAGTCAAAGTCTGGAAGAGGCGGTCACCCGTTTGGGGTTCCGTGAAGTCTACAAAGTAGTCTCTATGGCTGCGGCCAATCAGGTTTTGGGAGATGCGGTCCCTGTCTACAACATGGGTAAAGGGCAGCTGTTGCAGCATTCTATTGCCTGTGCCGTGGTTATGGTTGAGTGCAGTGCACGTCGTCTTTCTGGAAATCTGGATTCTGCCTATACGATTGGGCTGCTTCATTCTCTTGGTAAGGTTATTATTAATCAATACTACCTCAAGCATGGACTGGAAATTTACAGCTCTGATGGCGGTGAAGACTTGGATGTTGAAATGGAGCGTAAAATACTTGGTTTTGACTACGCGGAGGCCGGTGCGGCCATTCTGCGTAAATGGAATTTTCCGGCCGAGATTTATGAGCCGATTGAGTACCAGTATAATCCGACGATGGCTCCAGATCACTCAACCTTTGCCAGTATGCTGGCCATTGCTCGATGGGGTGCCGACTTTCTGGTACAGGATAAGGGAAATGATTCTCCGATTCCTATCTATGACGGTAATCCGACTTATCTGGAACTTACCGGCTTGGCTTTTGACGAGCTTAATGACTGCATGTGCAACGCACGTGAGGGACTTAAAGAACTGGACGAGCTTGTCCGTTAAGCCTAAAGCGCTGCCTTTATATCGCCTTCGGGCGATTTCTGTTGACTTCTTTTTCTTCGTTTTTCGAAATAAAGAAGTCCGATATGCAGCATGAAAGCTTAGGTACCTATGAGCAGTTTCCAGATCATAAGGTTTTGGTGCTCAATAGAAACTGGCAGGCGGTTAATATTGTAGGAGTCCGCCAGGGGATGGCTGTTTTGTTTCAGGAAAGAGCTCAGGTGGTCTATTCCAGAGCTGAGTATTTTGATCTGATGTCTCTGGAGGAGTGGATTGAATTTTCCTTGAGGCACCCCCCGCTTCCGAATGAGCCGTATCTGAGTACCGTGCGCATGGATTTGAGGGTTCCGCGGATTCTCTTACTGGGGGCTTATGACCGAATTCCTCTGCAGGAGGTTCGTTTCAGCAGGGAGAATGTCTTTATCCGAGATCATTACACCTGCCAATACTGCAATCGCCGCTTTAAGGCTTCAGAACTGAATCTTGACCATGTGATACCACGGCATATGGGTGGGCAAACTTCTTGGGAGAATATTGTTACATCGTGTGTTCGCTGTAACTCGAAAAAAGCAAACCGCTTGCCCCATGAGGCTGGGATGGTATTGCGGCATCGCCCGACACATCCCGGCTCAAGGCCGTTTTTGGGTGGGTTTAATTATGATTTGCAACAGGTTCCAGATTCCTGGTCCTGCTTTTTGATGCGTAAGGGTGCTCAGGCGTAGGCGTTCAGCAGGTGCCCGGGGGAAAGCAGATCCATCGGGTCGGGTGGAGGACTCATTGTTTCGATAATACGTAACAAGTTTTGAATGGCACTGTTCCCATTAAATTGGCTTTGGGCTATCTGTTTGGAGAGTTGGCTGGGACCTTCGACTGTAGTTTTTTGGAGGAATTGCTGCGCCGGGTACACCACGTTGGGCACCGCAATATTTGCGATTCCCAGTGCTGTAGAAGATGTCCCCGGAATAGCCATGGCAAACTCACCCAAATAGGTTTATCGGATGGATCTTATAATACTGTACAGAAAAGATGAAGAAAAACACCCTTGTTGGAATTTACAATATTACCAAGCGAAATCCACAAAAAAGCACTACCGGAATCCCGGTAGTGCTTTTCTTTTATAAAAATGAAGTAAGGCCTTAGAGGCTCTTTACTGTTTTAACTACGTTGGCGGCGTTCATCCCGAAGAATTCCATTACGAAATCACCCGGAGCAGAGAATCCGAACCGGTCTATTCCGATGACTTTACCTTCGGTCCCGACGTAGCGGTACCAGGGGGAGGTAACTCCGGCCTCAATCGCTACACGTTTGCGGATGGAGGAGGGCAATACGCTTTCCTTGTAGTCTGCGCTTTGGCGTTCGAAGCGTTCCATACAGGGCATGGAGACTACGCGAACACCGCCTCCAAGTTCCTTGGCGGCTTCTACGGCGTGTTGCAGTTCAGAACCGCTGGCAATGATGATGGTGTCCAGATTTCCGGTTTCTTTTACGGCTACATAAGCACCTTTTAACACACCCTCACGGCGTTCTTTGGCCGGGATGGAAGATAGGTGCGGAATGTTTTGGCGGGTAAGAATCAATGTGCTGGGGCCGTCGTTGCGGGAAAGTGCAGCGGCAAATGCCCCGGCGGTTTCTTCGGCATCTGCGGGACGCAATACATCCAAATTCGGGATGAGGCGCAGCGCACTGGTCAACTCAATGGGCTGGTGCGTCGGGCCGTCTTCACCAACACCGATAGAGTCATGTGTCAGCACATGAATGCTTCCAATTTTTGCCAGGGCGGCAATACGCAGAGAACCGCGCATATAGTCGGCAAATGTTTCAAAGGTGGCGCCCATAGCCTGCCAGATGCCGTCGTAGGCAAAACCGTTAACGATGGCACCCATGGCATGTTCGCGAATACCGAAACGGATATTGCGGCCGGTCGGTGTTTCCGGGGTAAATTCTCCGAGACCGTCCAGATAGTTTTTGGTGGAACCGAACAGGTCGGCGGAGCCACTCAGCATCAAGGGCAGTTCTTTGGCCAGTGCCTGCAATACTTTGCCGCCGGATGCGCGAGTTGCCATTGATCCCTCTGCCGGGAATTCAGGGATGGCAGCCAGCAGTGTTTCGGCAGACTTCCTGGTTGAGCTGTTTTCCAGTAGTGCAGCAAGCTCTGGATTTTCCTGTTTCCAGGCATTGAATGTGTCAACCCAGGCATTGTAGGCTGTTTTGCGTGCAGCGTTGCGTTCGCTGAAATAGGAGCGGACGTCATCGCTGACGTAGAACGTTTCTTCGGGAAAACCCAGGGTTTTATGAGCTTCTGCGGCAAACTTGGCCCCGCCTTCGCCGTGACCGGCTGCGGTGCCTTCTACTTCCTTGATTCCTTTGCCGATAATGGTTTTAGCAATGATCAGTTTCGGCTTACCATTTTTGGTGGTTTTGGCTGTATCCATTGCGGCTGCAAAAGCATTGAGATCATGCCCGTCAACCGTTGTCACATCCCAGCCATTGGCTTCAAATATGCCTTTGGTGCAGTGGCTTTGGGAGGCATCGGCCATGGCATCCAGGGTTACGTCATTGCTGTCGTAGACCAACACCAGATTGTCCAGCTTCATGTGCCCTGCCAAAGCGATAGCTTCTTGGGCAACGCCTTCCTGAAGGCAGCCGTCACCGGCCAGAGCGACTACATTGTAGTCAAAAATAGTGTGTGCTGCAGTGTTGAACTTTGCTGCACTCATTTTTCCGGACATCGCCATCCCAACGGCATTGCCGACACCTTGGCCCAGTGGCCCGGTGGTGCATTCAACGCCGTCGGTTTCACCAAATTCTGGATGCCCGGGGGTTTTGCTTTCGTAAACGCGGAAATTCTTGAGATCGTCCAGCGACAGATTGAAGCCGGAAAGGTGTAGCCAAGCATAGATGAACATGCTGCCGTGGCCTGCGGAAAGGATGAAGCGGTCGCGATTCAGCCAGCGGGGGGCTTCAGGGTTAAAGTTCAATGATTCCCCAAAGAGGACGGCGCCCATATCCGCTGAGCCGAGAGGGAGGCCCAAATGGCCGGAATTGCAGGCGTGAACGGCGTCAATGGCCAGTCCGCGAGCCTGATTTGCTGCTTTCGTGAGGATTTCTGTATTCATTTAATGTAGTTCTTTGTCTGAGGGCATGAACAGGAGCCTCTTTCGTTCTCATTATCGCTTTTGCTCAGAGACGTAAGTGGAAACCATCAGTTGACCTTAAAATAATGAGATATTCAACATTTTCTTCCAATTGGTTGCAACTTTTAGCAACTCATTTATACTAACGTAGGTCCCTTAATTTACTGAATATATCTTGCTTATGGATGTTGAACTGCTCGCGCGAATTCAATTCGCCGTAACTATTGCTTTTCACTACATATATCCCCCTTTATCAATTGGGCTGGGATTATGTCTGCTGATCATGGAATCTATGTGGTTGGCTACGAAAAAGGAGCGATACCGGGAGATGACCCAATTCTGGGTGAAGATCTTCGGGCTCATCTTTGCTATCGGTGTGGTTACCGGAATTGTCATGGAATTTGAATTCGGCACCAATTGGGCTGCCTATTCCCGTTATGTGGGAGATGTCTTTGGCAGTGCTTTAGCTGCAGAGGGCATTTTTGCCTTTTTCCTGGAATCCGGCTTTTTAGCGATTCTGCTTTTCGGGTGGAATAAGGTTGGTCCCAAAATGCATTGGTTTTCAACCTTGATGGTCTGTCTGGGGAGTCACTTTAGTGCTGTTTGGATTGTTATTGCCAATTCCTGGCAGCAGACACCTGCCGGATATCATATTGTGGAAACGCCTTATGGTCCACGTGCCGAAATTACCGATTTCTGGGCGATGGTTTTCAACCCCTCTTCCATCGATCGTCTCACACATACGATTATCGGATGTTGGATTGCCGGTGCCTTTCTGTTGATCAGTGTTGGTGCTTATTACCTCTTGAAAAAACGTGAGGAGGCATTTGCTAAAACAACCCTGAAAATAGGTCTGAGTGTTGGATTGGTCGCCTGTCTTTTGCAGGGACTTTCCGGGAGTATCAGTGCTGAAGGCGTTGCGGAAAACCAGCCGACAAAACTTGCGGCCATGGAAGGGCACTATGCAGAAAATGCACCTGCTGATATGTACCTCTTCGGGTGGGTGGACGAATCTCAACAAGAAGTTCACGGTATAAAAGTGAAGGGGATGCTCAGTTGGCTTATTTATCGCGACACCGAAGCTCCTGTTGTGGGCTTGAATGCTTTCCCGGAGGAAGATCATCCGCCGGTAAACCTTACGTTTCAGTTCTATCACATCATGATTGCCATAGGGGGAGTCCTTATTGCCATTTCCCTTGTGGGTTGTATTGGTTGGTGGAGAGGCTGGGTGTTCACTTATAGACCTTTCCTTTGGGTATTGGTTTTTGCAGTACTCTTGCCTCAACTTGGAAATCAATTCGGTTGGTTTACTGCAGAAGTAGGACGCCAGCCATGGGTTGTTTGGGGATTGATGAGAACCTCGGAGGGGTTGAGTGAGGTAGTAACCGCTCAGCACGTAGTGACTTCTTTGATTCTCTTTACGATAATCTACGCTTTACTCTTCGCGCTGTTTATTTTCCTCCTGAATCATAAGATTAAAGTTGGGCCGGGAAAACATGATGAGATGGATGAGGGATACGGACATAAGGCCCGATCACTCGTAGATCAAATTCCCAATACGGAGAACTAACCCATGGACTTGAATATTATCTGGTTTATTTTAGTAGGTGTCCTCTTTACCGGTTATGCAATTTTGGACGGTTTTGATTTTGGAGTTGGTGCGTTGCATTTGTTCCATAAGAAAGACGAACACCGGCGCATTTCCTTAAATGCGATCGGACCGGTTTGGGATGGAAATGAAGTTTGGCTGGTAACCGGTGGCGGAGCTCTTTTTGCGGCATTTCCAAGAGTTTATGCCTCTGTTTTCAGCGGTTTTTATCTGGCTTTTATTCTTCTTCTTTTCTCATTGATTTTCCGTGCAATAGCCATCGATTTTCGCAGTAAAATGCCCATGAAATGGTGGCGTAATCTCTGGGATATCTGCTTCTCTGTAGGAAGTATTCTATCTCCATTTCTTATTGGAGTGGCGATGGGGAACATCGTCCGCGGTATCCCCTTGGATGAAACAGGGAATTATGCTGGTGGACTTTTACCCCTATTGAATCCCTATGCTATTTTGTTGGGGATTACGGCTGTGGCATTATTTATGATGCACGGAGCTATTTACCTACATATGAAGACGGAGGGCGAAATGCAGCAAAATGTCCGTAGGTGGATTACTCCCTGTATTATCTTTTTTGCCGTCTGCTATCTGGTCTTTACTGTAGCAACTCTAACCTACGTACCGCATGTTAAGGAATCTTTGCAAGGGCATCCGATCTTTCTGGTATTGGTAGCTCTGACAACGTTGGTAATTGCCAACATTCCCAGAGAAATCAGTAAAGGTAGAGATGGTCGGGCATTTATCTGCTCGGTATTGTCTATGGCCTTGTTGATGACGCTCTTTGCTTTGGAGATGTTCCCTTATATGGTTTACTCATCGCCTGATATTAAGAACAGCCTTGATGCCTATAATGCGGCCTCTTCTCAGAAAACCTTAAAAATCATGCTGACGATTGCCTTAATTGGTATGCCGTTGGTCATTGCCTATACGGTATCCATTTACTGGATCTTCAGGGGTAAGGTAAAACTCGAAAGCACGAGTTATTGATGCTCTGAAGGTTAGGCTTTTTATAAGTTGACGGCGTATACTTCTCTTGAAAGTATGCGCCGTTTTTTATGAACCCGGTGGTCCCAGAAAACCCACCATAAACGAACTGGAATTTATGTATACAAACGAACTCTTGTGGTTTGCCATGCTGGTGGTGAACTTTTCCTGTATCTTGCTGTTTTACCGGTTTTTTGGTCGCGTAGGGCTTTATTTATGGATCCCCATTTCGGCAATCGTAGCCAACTTGCAGGTAATTAAGCTGGTTACACTTTTCGGGGTTGAGGCTACGTTGGGCAATATAGTCTATGCCTCCTCTTTTCTGGTTACAGATATCCTTTCAGAAAACTATGGAAAGAAAGATGCCCGCAAGGCGGTTCTCATCGGTTTTTGCTCGTTGATCAGTATGGTTGTGCTCATGCAGATGGCCTTGGTTTTTATTCCTTCAGAAAATGATTTTGTGCAGGAGAGTCTGGAACAGATTTTTGGACTGATGCCCCGCTTGATGGTAGCCAGTTTTTGCGCCTATTTTTTGTCTCAGTTCCACGATGTCTGGATGTATCATCTGCTCAAGAAGCAAGCTGCGGAAGGGCGGGGGCTCTGGCTTCGCAATACGGTGAGCACTTCCATCAGCCAAGCCATTGACTCCTCTGTCTTTACGGTAATCGCGTTCTGGGGCGTTTTCGAATCGTCGCTTCTCTGGGAGATTTTTCTTACGACCTACTTCCTTAAATTTGTGGTCGCTGTGCTGGATACTCCTTTCATATATATTGCTCGCTATTTGGGGCAGACGGAGGCTGTTAAACGCCTTGATTCGCTTGTCTGAGGAAGCTTGCCTTCCTCTGTGCTTTTTTTAATCTTGCGTATTATGACTCATCACGAACTTGAAGAAGGAAGCATATTGGCACTCGACTGGGATAAGCTGGATAAGATTGCGGCAACCCATAGCCATGTGGTTCCTGTTGCTGTTCAAAATGCGGAGACCGGCGAACTTCTGGTTATTGCCTACGCCAACCAAGAGGCGTTGGATTATACCCGTGCGCATGGCATTGCTGCATTTTGGAGCACCTCCCGCAATGAGCTTTGGGTAAAGGGTAAAACAAGCGGTGATACCCTCAAAATCGTTGATATTCGTGTCAATTGCGAACAGAACTCGCTGCTCTACAGAGTCATTCCACAGGGGCAGGGGAGCTGCCATACCAAGGATGCCGATGGTAAATCGCGTTCCGGCTGCTATTATCGGCGTTTGAATGCCGATGGGGAGCTATCCTTTCTCTAAACCATTTCAAGCCTCCTTCGGGAGGTTTTTTTATATGTACTCAATTAATGGTAATAAGAGATTGTGTAAATATCTGCTTTGGTTAATGAGATTCTTGTATGGATAAAATAAAAGATATTAACGCTGGTGAAGCGACTCTCGATCCTGCGCTTGATAGCTTGTACGAAAAAATAAGATCTCAAGTGGAGCACGAGGATGATTTGGTTAATCATCGTATTCAGTGGTTGTTGATGGTTGAAACCGTGCTATTCTCTGGTTGTGGATATTTATACGCGGAAGATAGGCTTTCAATAGAGGCTTGTTATTGTATTTCAACGCTTGGTTTACTACTTTGTCTTCTCTCATCTTGCTCTTGTCGAGGAGCTTTCAAGTCATTAAAAGTGTTAAGGGATACGTGGGCGAATCATCCTCTCCACTCGCTCTCTTCATCCTATGGTGCATCCGTGGAAGATTGGGAGAGAAGATGTGGAATCCAGAGTGGGTTTCCTCAAATCTCTTTTGAAGGATCTTCTTTTTCCAGTGCAAAGACCTGTGCACTAGGGATGCATTGCCTAATCATTAGCGCTTGGCTAGTACTGTATCTGATGATTGTCTTAACCAGTTAGACAACAAAAAGCGCAAAGGAGGCATAACCTGCAACTTTGCGCTTTTTAAAATGGTGGTGGGAACTGGATTCGAACCAGTGAACGGCGAAGCCGAACGGATTTACAGTCCGCGCCCTTTAGCCACTTGGATATCCCACCTAAAGGAAAGCCCGAACAATGGTAAGAATCTGTAGCGCTGCCAAGCTTTTTTTTGAAAAAAATGTAGGTATTTTTGACTCTGATTTCGATCTGCTTGTAAATGAGTACCTTTACGGAATCTCTCTTGCCTTTATCGTCGAAAGAATATTTAAGGGAACGCCTGTTTCATCGACATGCCGAAAGAAAAATACAGAAAAGCCTTCTTTTCAGGGAAAAACCTTCCTGATTGGTTGAGGGCGCACCTTTCCGATTCACAGCGCTATTTTGTCTTCTGGGTACTAGCAGGGCTTTTGTGTGGGCTGGCTGCAGTAATGTTCCGTTTGTCTATTGAAGGCATTTTGAAAACCATCAAATCTTTTGCTGCTGAATTTGGTGTTCTTGAATCCTCTCTTATCATGATCCTGTTTCCGGCCTTGGGTGGTTTGGTGGCAGGCCTCATTATTTTTAAGATCGAGCCGACAGCGGCAGGGTCGGGGATTCCTCAAACCAAAGCCCGTTATTATCAGGACTTCGGGGTCTTCAAGTTACGGGAGGCGTTGTGGCGCTTTATCGTGGGGGCTATTTCGGTTGGCTCCGGCATGAGCCTGGGGCCGGAAGGTCCTACCGTGCACTTGTGCTCTGCGATATCCTCTTGGATTGGACAGAAATTTGGATTGGCCAAAAAGCGCATCCAAAGCATGGTGCCGGTAGGTGCCGGTGCCGGGATTGCTGCGGCATTTAATGCCCCGATGGCGGCCATGTTCTTTGTGTTTGAGGAGCTGTTAAGCGACTTCTCTACAAAATCTCTTTTTGGTATCCTTGTGGCAGTGGTTATTTCTTCCATTGTGGAAAGAACCATTTTGGGAGAAAGCCCGGTCTTGAATGCCACGCTGCCCAGTTTCAGTACAGACTGGTGGATGATTCTCTGCCTGCCTCTGGCTATCGTCTCGGCACTGTTCGGCCATCTTTTTGTGCGGCTTTTGCTCAAAAGCAGGGCCAAATTCCGCGAGTATAACATGATTCCGGTATGGGCTAAACCCGGGATCGGCGGATTGGCTGTTGGCATACTCGGTGTAACCGTGCTTCTTTCCACGAACCAAGACGGTGTTTTCGGCATCGGCTATGCCACGTTGAACGATACCATCAACGGCAAGAATTTGGTGCTGTTTGCTTTGATTCTCCTGTTTTTCGGGAAGTTTTTTGCCACAATTCTGGCTTTTGCCAGTGGTGGCTCCGGTGGTCTGTTTGCTCCGGCACTATTCCTTGGCGGTATCCTTGGGGCGATTGTCGGAGTTATCGGCCAAATGTTTTTTGGTTACGACAGCACCGTTGTGGGGGCTTTGTCTCTGCTGGGAATGGGATCATTCTTTGCTGCAGTGAACCGATGCCCGATGACATCGTTTATGATCATCTTTGAGATGACGCAAAATTACTCCATTATGCTGCCTTTGATGCTGGGTAATATGATCTCATACCTCCTAGCATCCAAATGGCAGACGATTGCTTTGTATGACTCTCTTTTGTTGCAGGACAACATCAGCCTAAAGAAAATGCCCTCCTATATGGGGGAACAGGATTGGCGTAATCTGCCTATTCAAACCATTATGACGTTTGACTGTATCAAGGCACTCTGTGGTGATACCGCCAAGCAGAGTTTGGAAAAACTGAAAGAATTCAAGCACCATGCTTATCCGGTGGTGAATGATGACAAAAAGCTGCTCGGAATGATTACGCACCACGAGTTGGAAGAATATGCCCGGGAGAATAGTCCCAAGACGATCAAAGAGATTATCAGGCGGCAGAAGCTCATTACAGTGCATCCAGAGCAATCAATTAGAGATGTTGCCAAAATTCTTGTGGTGGAAGACGTCATGCAGGCA
Source organism: Opitutales bacterium (assembly GCA_016932335.1). Lineage (GTDB taxonomy): Bacteria > Verrucomicrobiota > Verrucomicrobiia > Opitutales > Oceanipulchritudinaceae > JAFGCZ01. The sequence goes on from JAFGCZ010000001.1 coordinate 263,977, forward strand.
CCGGTGGTGAACCCGACACGGCCCGACAGGTTGCTTGGTATTGTTACTCTGCACGATGTGGCCCGTCAGCAGAATGCCATTGAAGACGCTATGGAACGTTAAAGCATCTGGCTCTCGGCAAAACTAAAATAGCCCTGGCCTGTGGCATCACTTGCTGGATTTCCGATGATGATGTGGTCGAGTAGATCAATGCCTATGGTTTCTGAGGCGGCTTTCAAGTTTTTGGTGACCTTTATGTCAGCTACGCTGGGGCTTGTATCGCCACTTGGGTGGTTGTGTACGGCGATGATGGCTGTGGCACTTAAGCGGATGGCTTCGCGGAATACTTCACGAGGATGCACCAGACTGCTTGTCGCAGTCCCGGAAGTTATTTCGCAGAGGCGGATCAGGACATTTTTCCGGTTTAGACACAGTACCCAGAATTTCTCCACACTCAATCCGGCGCAAACGGGACTCATCAGCTGAAACACTTTTTCCGCATTGTGGATTCGTTTGTCGCTCTCTGCTTCCTGCTGGAGGATGCGTTTGGCCACCTCCATCACAGTCATCATCTGTAAGGCTTTGATGTGTCCTATGCCTTTCCTCGCTTTAAAGTCGTCCATACTCCAGCTAAGCAGGCCAGAGAGAGAACCTGCGTCTCTAATCAAATTTCGGGAAAGGGAGAGTACATCCAAGCCCTGACTTCCTGAACGCAGGAGCATAGCCAGTAATTCAGAGTCACTGAGAGCTTTGGCCCCAAAGCGTTCCAGACGTTCCTGAGGACGTTCGTTGACAGCAATGTCCTTTAACCCAAATCCATGCTGTTGATTGCTCACTCTTGAAAGAATGAGGAAAAGCTAACGAATTATCAATGAAATAAGATGCTTATATCAAATTAATAGTATTTGATATATGCTTTCTTGCGAATGCGTTCGAGCCATGCGCGTTGAGCCTGGTGATTAAGCTGATCAACGAGAAGTTCTTCGATTTTGTCGCGAACCTGGCTCAGGGGTTGAATGCCTTCTTCGTGGCGATCTTCTACATAGAGAATGTAATACTGGCCCTTGAGTTCAATCGGCTGAGAGTATTCACCCTTTTCCAGTTGAAAAGCCGGGTCGGCAATCAGCTCGTTCAGGTCGCTGCGATGATTCCAGCCCCAGTCGCCTCCATTGGCTCTGCGGGAGTCCTGGCTGTATTCCTGGGCAACGTCGGCAAAATCGCGGCCACTATCCAATTCGGACATTACCTTGTTAACCGTTTGGCGGATAAGGTCGGGGGTTTCATCGGCTATACTTCGGATCAGAATCAGGCGCAGATGAATGGATTCTTCTTCAAAGAAGTGGATTTTGTTCTCGTTGTAAAAATTCTCGATACGTTCCGGGCTTACTTCGGAAATACCTTTATACATTTGCCCGCGCATAACACTGACGATTACACGGTCGCGGAGCTCCTTGCGGTATTCGCGTTCATTTTTCCCCTGAGAGTCAAGGTAGGCGAGAAATGCGGCACGGTCGTTATTAAAATCTTCTGCGAGAACACGGTCATACTCATTCTCAATGTAAGTCTGAGGCAGCTGGTATTCTTTTTCAGCAAATTCTTTTACAATAATCACACGGTCAATCAGGTTTTGCAGCACTTCCTGATAAATCTCAGCCATTTTCTGGTCGAACTCTTCCTGTGTGCGAGCCTCCTGCTGGATGCGGCCGATCAGGGGAATAATTTCCCTTCTCAGTTCTTCAAACGTAATAATCCTATCTTCAACTTGAGCTGCAATCCCTTGTTTGTAGGGAAGTTCCCAAATATTGTGTACCGTTTGTGCCGAGAGCGCAAGAGGGGTAAGCAGCAGGGCGCCGATGAGCAGATGGAGGCTATTTCTCATAAAAGATGATCTTGGTAGCGTTGCAGAAACAACTTGATTTCCTGCAACCTTAGTTGTGGGTTGCGCCGGGTCAAGCGGGGAAATCGGTTCCCTACTTTTATATAGGGTGAAGAACCTCCACCCGTTAAACGACAGCGCAAAATATTCCCATCTGATTCAACAGAGAGAATACTGTTTTGTTCCGCTAAAATGCGAATTTTTGTCAATTCGATCAGTGCCAGGACTGATTCCGGCAATTTACCAAAGCGGTCGTGGAGCGTTTCACCAATCTCATCTACCTCGGGAAGTGTGGTCGACAAGGCCAGCTTTCGGTAGAAATCGATGCGCAGGCGAGTCTCCGATATATAGTCGGCGGGAAGGCAGGCCGATATTTTCTCAACAGGAACAACCGGTTCGTCAAATGGGGTTGCCGGAGCTTTTGCCCGTTGGTTCTCAGGGGTTTCTTTGCTTAAGTGGACAAAGTCCAACGAAACATTGGCCCGGATAACCGCTGCTTGAGCTTCTCCTTTAAGTCTGGAAATGCTCTGGCGAAGCAGTTGGCAATAAAGGTCAAACCCAACTCCGGCAATATGACCGCTTTGCTGAGCTCCAAGAATGTTCCCAGCGCCTCTCAGTTCCAGATCCCGCATGGCGATCTTAAAACCGGATCCCAGTTGGTTGTATTGACGAATGGCGGAAAGTCTCTTTCGAGCCTGGTCAAGCATGCGGGCATTTTTATGGAGAAGCAGGTAGGCATAAGCTTGTCGCTTAAAACGACCAACTCTTCCGCGTAGCTGATACAGTTGGGAGAGCCCAAAGCGGTCGGCACCTTCAATAATGATCGTATTACAGTTGGGGATATCCAGGCCGGACTCAATAATGGTGGTGCAAACAAGGACATTGAATGCTCCGGCTACAAAGCGGGTCATGATGTCCTCTAATTCATTTTCGGACATTTGTCCGTGCCCCATGCCAATTTTAGCTTCGGGTACCAGGCGCCTCAGTTTTTCTGTAACCGATTCTATGGTTTGCACTCGATTATGCAGATAAAAAACCTGACCACCGCGGCGTAATTCAAATTCTATGGCTCGTTTAATCCATTCCTCATCGTAGTTCTTGATCAGTGTCTGAATCGGCAAGCGGTCAACAGGCGGTGTTTCGATTACAGAGAGATCTCGGGCTCCCATAAGCGCCATGTAGAGGGTTCTCGGAATGGGAGTTGCGCTCATGGTAATCACATCCAGATTCTCTTTCAGGTGCTTGAGACGCTCTTTATGGGTTACGCCGAAGCGATGCTCTTCATCGATGACAAGCAGTCCCAGATCACTGAAATGTACTTCTTTGCCCAGCAGACTGTGGGTGCCTACGATGATATCGATGCTGCCGTCTTTCAGTTTTTTGAGGATTTCCTTTTTCTGGCTTGGATTCCTGAACCGACTGAGCATTTCCACCGAGATGGGGTAGCCGGCCATGCGCTCCGAAAAAGTGTTGTAGTGTTGTTGGGCCAATACAGTAGTAGGAACCAGTATCGCGGCCTGTTTTCCGCTCATGACCGATTTAAAGGCGGCTCGTATGGCCACCTCGGTTTTCCCGAATCCGACGTCACCGCAAATCAGGCGATCCATGGCCACGGGCGACTCCATGTCTTCTTTGGCCTCATTGATGGCTCTTAGCTGGTCCGGTGTTTCTTCATGTTCAAATGCTGCTTCAAACTCTTTTTGCCATTCACTGTCGATCTCGAAGCAAACCCCGCCGCCGGTTTTTCGGGTGGCCTGTGTCTGTAACAACTTTGCGGCAAAATCAAGGGTGGCTTCTTCTGCTGCCTGTCTGGTTTTACTCCAGGAACCTGATCCGGGCTTACCAAGCTTGGGCGCTTGTTTGCTTAAGCCAACGTAACGCGTCAGCAGGTGAGACTCGTGCAGGCGCAAGTGGATCGTCAGGGCATTGTCGAATTCCAGCGAAAGCACTTCTTCTTCGGCACCGTTGATTTTCAGCTTCTGGATGCCGCGAAAGATGCAGATTCCGTGAGACAGATGCACGAGGTGTTCCCCAGGACTCAGTTCCGAGAAATCGAGCAGTTGCTCCACGTGGGAGTGGTTGGGCATTTGCCGGCGTCTGGTATATGCCGGTTTGATGCGGTGTCGGAAAAAGATATCGTTGGAGGTGATGACGCAGCAGTGATGATCTCCCTCTCTTATTCTGAAACCCTTGCGCACCGGGCCGGTTAAAAGCTGTGGCTTAAATCCGACTAATCGCTTTGACTCCTTAATGATGCTGCCGATGCGGGCGAGTTCGGCCTCATTTGGCGCCATCAGTAGAACGGAGTCTCCCTTTTTCTGCCATTGTTTAGCCGTGGCCAGGAATGCCTCGCGGGCTTCACTTTCCGCCGCCGTTTTTTCTTTCCCAAAGTAATCGGTGACGATTACTTTTCGATGTGTTTCCAGCGATTCAGACTGTTCCTGATCAGGTGAGGCGAGATCTTCAAAAATGCCTGAGGAAGCCTCAAATTCACCCAATGCCAGGAAGTGATCTGCGCATCCATTTCGTTGCTCGAAAAGGTATTCAAGGTTGCCGGGGCGTTGGCTGTTGCTGCGTTCGAATACGGTGAAGATGTTCTTGTACTGCTCCTGCAGTTGGGAGGGATCGTGGAAGATCCAGAAGGTTTCTGTGCCCAGGTATTGGGTGATATCGGCCTTATTTTGTGCCTCCTGCTTTTCCGGGCTCAGGGCAATGGTCAGGGTGGTTGCCGCTTCATCAGAGCGTTGGGTTGTCGGGTCGAAACAGCGGATGCTCTCGATTTCGTCTCCAAAGAAATCAATACGGAAGGGGCGATCGGAATTGACGGGATAAATGTCGATGATACCCCCGCGAACGGCGTACTGCCCTGGCGTTTCGCAAACTGCCTCGTGCGAGTAATTCAGTACTGTTGCCAGTTGATGTGAGAGTTTCTTGAAGGAATACTCCTGTCCTGCTTCCAGATGAATTTCGCTTTTCTGAAGTTGCTCGGCGGGTGGTACCGGTAGAAAAAAAGCGTGGGGTGTTGTCAGCACCAGCAATTTTTCCGTTTGTTTGGGTTCCTTCTTGTAGGCCAGCAGGTGAGTCAGAGCAGTGATACGGTCGCATTCCTGGTCAAAGGCCCTCAGTTCGCTGGTTTCATCATCGGGAAGCTCGTAGAGAAGGGATATCTTGAGTTTCCCATAACCAAGTAAACGGTGAAAAAATGGAATGTCCTCGGCCCAGGATTCAGCCAGACTCATGTCTTTGAGGAAAACAACGACCACAGGCTCTGTGGCATTGGCAATCTGTCTGGTGGCGAAGTAGGCCGATGCTGACTCTGTTATGCCATAGATAAACTGTGCCTTGAGTTGCTTGGGCAACTGTGCCGGTCTCATTGCTTAACTATCCTTTTCAGGTAGGCTGACTTCTCCATTCTCGAATGCCGCCAAAGCTTTGCGGGCAGCATTCTCTTCTGCCTCTTTTTTAGAAGATCCGGAGCCTTCTCCCCAGCTGACGCCCAGTACTTCCACGCAGGCTGTAAACTGCCGGTTGTGGGAGGGGCCGTCGGAATCAATCAGGTAATACTGGATGGATTCGTTGCCCAATACCGGTTGAACCAGCTCCTGCAGCTTTCCTTTGGGGTTATGCTCCATCAGAATATTGTTGAGGCGTTGGTCTAAATCTCCAAACCAGTTCAAAACAACTTTTTGAGTCGTTGTCCAATCGTTGCTGTCCAGGTAAATGGCTCCGATGAGTGCTTCCAGTGCATCTTCCAGGATGCTGTCGCGGTTGCGCCCGTCGTTACGTTCCTCTGCTTCGCTCATTAGAAGCACCTCTGGAATTCCCAGTTCTCGGGCCAGGTTGGCCAGATGGTCGCCTTTGGCCAGCGCGGAGCGATTGCGAGTCAGGCTGCCTTCTCTGACTTTGGGCATGGAGCGGAACAATTTATCTGCCAGAAGCAGGGAAAGGGCGGCATCACCAAGAAATTCCAGACGCTGATTGTGTTCTTTAAGTTTGGGATCCTGCTGAATGTAGGAGGGGTGAGTCAGGCTGGTACCCAGAAGAGCCTTATCGGTGAATGTATAGCCGACGCGCTTTTCAAACGCGTCCAGTTGAGTAGTGTCAGCCACGGTAACTGCTTATTTTAAGTTGAAACGCTTAATGACTTCCTTGGCCAGTAACTTGTAGGCCTCAGCTCCGGGGCTGATGGGGGCATAATCGAAAATGGTTTTCCCAAAGCTGGGGGCTTCGCCCAGACGAATGGTTCGGGGGATGATGGACTTAAAGACGAGGTCTGAGAAATGCTTTTTGACCTCATCGTGCACCTGCTTGGAGAGGTTGGTGCGGATGTCATACATAGTCATGACAATTCCTCCCAATGCCAGATCGGGATTTACTCCGGCGGCTTTGAGCTGTTCAACTACTCGAAGGATCTGCCCGAGCCCTTCCATAGCCAGGTATTCACATTGTAGAGTGATCAAAAGGTAATCCGCCGCTCCCAGAGCATTCATAGACGTCAGCCCGAGGGCGGGGGGGCAGTCGATGATAATCGCCGCAAATTCATCGCTGTCTACCAGAGGCTTGAGACACTGACGCATCTGAGTCAGGTAATCAGGCTTCTTGGACAACTCGATTTCCAGCGCGGCCAGATCCACTTCAGCAGGAATCAGGGATAAGTGCTTGATATGCGTTGGCTGCACCTTGTCCAGCGCATTGCCTTCGCCGTTGAGTGGTCCATACAGGCTGCAGTTTTCCGCCTTCTCGAATCCCAGCCCGCTGGTGGCGTTGGCCTGGGGATCCATATCAATCAGCAGCGTTTTGACACGCTTCTCTGCCATGGCGGCGGCTAAGTTGATGGCTGTTGTGGTTTTGCCCACACCGCCTTTCTGATTTGCTATGCTAAAGGTGATTGCGCCCATGTTTTCTCTAAGCAAAACATCGCTTTCAACAGAGTCTATCCTAAAGTAAACTTTTTTCTAAAACTTCCGATTCTTTATTGACGAACTGCTAAAAGTCGGTTCATGTATGCAACCTCAAACGGCGCGGTAGCCAAGTGGTAAGGCCGAGGACTGCAAATCCTTTATCGTCGGTTCGATTCCGTCCCGCGCCTCCATTTTTTCATAAAATGGAGTATCTGAGTGTTTCGATGCATCGCCTGTTTTTCATTAATAGCGACTCGAACTCTTTTATGGAGGCTTGGCAGAGCGGCCGAATGCGGTGGTCTTGAAAACCATTGTACCGGTAACGGTACCGGGGGTTCGAATCCCTCAGCCTCCGCCACTCTTTTCTCCTACAGAGCGGCTTCCAGTATCCTGCGACACATTACCGGATCGATTTTTCCGTCTTCACCGAGTTTGCTCATGCCGCTTTTCTGGAGATTTGCCAAAATGGCATCAACCGCCTCGAGTCCTAGATCGTAATCGGATAAATGTGTTTTCAGCCCCAACTCTTCAAAGAACTCACGAGTTTTGGCAACTGCCGCATCCATGCGTTGTTCATCGCTGCCTTCAGTCAGCTTCCATACGCGTTCCGCATACTGCAGTAGTTTTTTGCACTTGGCATCCTTGCGCTCGTTGAGCAGGGAGGGCATGACAATGGCCAGTGTTCTGGCATGGTCTATCCCGTAAAGGGCTGTGATCTCATGCCCGATCATGTGGGTAGCCCAGTCCTCAGGTACCCCTGAAGCAATCAGACCGTTTAACGCCATGGTGGCGCACCACATAAAATCTGCACGATTGCTGTAATCGTGGCTGTTTATAGCTGCAGGGGCCACTTCTATGAGCGTCTGTAGAATACTCTCGGCAAAACGGTCCTGCAGGCGTGCGCCTACGGGAATGGTCAAATACTGTTCCATTACATGAACAAAGGCATCGACAATGCCGTTGGCGATCTGCCGTTTGGGGAGGGTATACGTTTTTTCCGGATCCAGAATAGAGAAGACGGGGAATACCTTTTTGCTTTGGAAGAAGAGCTTCAGGTGTTGTTCTTTGCGGCTGATAACGGAGCCGTTGTTCATCTCCGATCCCGTTGCCGGAAGGGTTAGAACGGTGCCGAAGGGCAGGGCTTCCTTTACTGTTTTTCCATACGTTTGCAGAATTCCCCAAGGATCGCCGGAGTAAGGTGCTGCAGCGGCGACAAATTTGACCCCGTCGATGACGGAACCGCCACCCACCGCGATGAGAAAGGTTGCCTGCTCCCGGCGAACGATTTCCACCGCCTGCATGAGAGTTTCAAAGGATGGATTGGGTTCTATCCCACCGAATTCAAGCAGGGTGCGGCCGGGAAGGGCCTTTTTTACTTCATCCAGCGTTCCGTTGCGTTGAGCACTTCCCCCGCCGTAAAGGATCATTATTTTGCCGTCAGCAGGGACATTTCTGTCCAGTTTGGCGATGGTTCCTTTTCCAAAGATTACTTTGGTGGGATTGAAGAATTCAAAGTTATGCATGTGTGAAATCCGGTTTTAAGAACCTTACTTTAAAGACTTCTCGGGTAGACCGCAACTGCGTCTCATCGAAAGCCCTACTTAAATTTGCCGTTCGTAGAGCTGTTTATAAAGCGGGCAACTGCTGATTAGTTCGTCGTGAGTACCCCGGGCAATAATCTCTCCGCCGTCGAAGACGAGGATGGTCTTACATTTCTTGATGGTAGAAAAGCGATGCGCAACGATGAGGACTGTTTTTCCCTCTATGAGTGTGTCCAGTGCCAGCTGGATTTTCGCTTCGCTCTCACTGTCCAGAGCTGATGTGGCTTCGTCGAGAATGAGTATGGGGGCGGCCTTGAGGAAGGCTCGCGCCAGAGCAATACGCTGGCGTTGCCCGCCGGACAGGCGCGTGGCGTTTTCTCCCACCACAGTTTCAAACCCCTCTTCAAACCCCTCAATAAAATCATAGGCTTGGGCGGCCTTGGCGGCACGGACGATTTGGTCCATGTTGGCATTGGGGTCACCCAGTCGGATGTTATTGGCAATGGTATCGTTGAACAGAATTGGAGCTTGAGGAACAATCGCGATGTTCTCGCGCAGATCCTCCAGCGAGAAGTCTTTGATACTGGTGCCATCAATACGGATGCAGCCGCTCTGGCTGTCGTAAAAACGGGGGACCAGTTTGATAAAGGTGGATTTTCCGGCGCCACTGGGGCCGACCAGTGCACAGGCCGTCCCTGCCTGAATTTCTGTGCTCAAGGATTTCAGTACCGGTGAGTCTCCATAGGCAAAGGTTACCTCTTCAAAGCGGATATTGCCGTCAATCTTTTTGACTTTAACCGGTGTTTCCGGGGACGTGATCTCGGGTTGAATGGCCAGAATATCGTCCACACGCTCAAACGCACCCTGTGCTTTCTGTAGCTCGTTAACTGCTTTCATGAAGCGTTTCAGGGCATCGGCGGTAAAGTAGAGCGCCATACCCATAGCAATGAAAGTATTGAAGTCGATATGCTGTTTATAGGCGTAAACAAAGGAAATCGCCAGAACGATAACAGCGATGTTTTCCATGAGCGGCTGGGTCAGCTTCTCGTATTTAACCTGCTTCATGAAGAAATTGAAATGCTTGTAGAGCAGGTTGCCGAACTTCAGGCTTTGTTTGCGCTGCAGGTTAAAAGAGCGTACCTCGACGTTGGCATGGAGATTTTCCGACAGGTGTTCGGTAACTTCTCCAAGTGTTGCCTGAACCTGCCGGCTGCGGTGCTTCAGATGGCGTCCGATCAGTTTTACCGGAATGAGCATTACCGGTACCAGCCCCATAAACATCAGCAGAAAGAGCGACTCCTTTTGCTGGTAGGACATGTAGACGAGGTACCCGATGCCTCCGATTACCGTAAAGGGCTGGCGGCAGGCTTCTGCCGCAAAAATCATCGTCGAAGTCTGAATCTGCGTGGTATCGGTGAGAATGCGGGAAAGCATATCCCCGGAGTGGTTTTTCTCGAAATAGGCGATGGGAAGGGTCTGCAGTTTATCAAAGAGTGTTTGCCTGAGGCTGCGTAGCACATTGATGCCACAGTAACTCATAAGGTATTGATTAAAGTAATCGGCGATTCCTCGAACCACAAAGGATGCCGGGAGCAGCGCGGCCACACCGATTAGATACCAGGTGGAGTAGATGCGTTCTGTATTCTCAAAAATGGCTTTAAAAACCTTTTGCGTAAAGAAGGGAATCCCAAGGCCGCTGGCGGCGCCGGCAATAACTCCGGCAAGTATGGCAAGAATGAATGCCCGGCTATGAGGTTTAAGATAAGGGGCGTATGTGCGGATAAGTTTCAAATGTGGCTTATTGAATGAAGCAATCTTTCCTTGGCAACGCTAATCCTTCGGTCTCAATCGGTGCTTGTCTCTGTCTGTTGGGGGAGTCCAAAATGTTGCAGGCAGAGTCTCCAGCGATCTGTTAATGAGGCTGTCTGTAAAGTCGTCGGGCATTCCCATGTGAGGTTCAGTTCGCCGATTTTCTCGCTTTGATTTCTTATCCCGATACGCTGGCGGGCTTTTGACTTTTTCGCCTCAACCAGTGCATCGGGGGTGTTTTCTGCAACCATGAATATCTCCGGGAATTGTTCCGAAAGTGATTTGATGTATTTATCGTAGGCAGCCTTTTCCCGTGGAATGGTCAACGTGGCGTCAGACGAAGACGTGTTTTTACAGGCTTCCAATACCTCGGCATATCCCAGCAGGGTTACATGGAGGTCGGGCCTTGCCTGGCGCATTTCCGAAACCACCGGCATCATTGCTTCAGCTGCTTGAGTGGTCTCGGGAAGTCTTAAAAACAGTGTCAACTTACGTGGCAGTTCTTTTAAACCGCGTAAACGGAGCGCCTCTTCTATGGCCATTTTTTTGTGCTCGAGATTAAACAGCTTTTCCGGTGCCCGCTGTGCTTTCCAGCGGTTGTGAGCCCAAAACCAGTCAACGATTTCCTCTTCGTGGGATTTCAGGTGTTCTTCAAAGGCGAATTGCAGGTAGGCTGTCTTTTCTTTTACGTCCTCAATTTCCGGCAGTAAATAGTAGGAGAGTTCTGCTTTGCGAAAACCAAGCCGCTTAAAATAGAGCAGTGCCATGCGGGCATTGTACTTTTTTGAAAGCAGCGCAGGCAGTTCTGTTGCGGAGACAATGCGATCGAAAAAGAGGGTGTAGGTTCCAACATCTCCGGCGTTTTGATCAAAAAGAATGCCGATCCAGTGCTTGTTTTTGAGATACTCGCCGCTTTGTAACAGACCTTCTTTTCGGGACAGCATGGTTACATAACGCCCGCGGACTTGTTTGATGAATTCATCCAAAGGTTTGTAGTCCAAGGGGCGGTAGAAGACACCCATTGGAGGGATTTCAAATTTGAGTGCCTTGTATGGGCCGTACTCCGTCAGTGTGGTGTGTGGGGAGAGAACGATGGTTCCTCTCTCTTTTCGCATTTCGCTGAGCAGCTTAAGGCTCTCTGGATCCACATGAATACGTTTATGCAGCGCCCTGTCAGACATATAGGACATTCCGAAGGGCAGGAGGAACATCTCGAACATGCGGGTAAGGTTCTCTTTGGCAGTGGCCTTTACCCAGGAGACGGGTTTTTCCGGAAATGCGTGGTGCAGATTGGTGCACACGAGATGGCCTCTTTTGCTCCCGTAGTAGGCGATTCTTCCGAGGAGAACGCAGAAGGCTCTCAGTATAAAGTCAGGCGTTTTGGAAATGATCCAAGCCAGAATGCGAATAAATAAAATCATAGCAGCAGTGGTGCCCCCATTTCTAAGAGCCTTGTTTTGGTGTTGGCAAGCAATTGTACCTGCTTCAGGCATTGACCTTCCTTTATCTTCGCTTTTATGCTTTGCTTTTTAGCACTGTTTTCCGATAAACAATGCGCTTACCTGCGTGATTCAAAATGGCTGAATTCTCCAATACCTACGTTACTGAACCGGGAAAGCAGACGTGGCTTTCCAAACTGATGCCTACGCCTTTTTTCTACATGGATATGGCCAATCTGGTCTGTTCATCCGGACTGTTTGCCAAGTGGCACGACTACAACGACGAACGCTGGTTGGCTGATTCGTTCAAGGCGCTGCGGGTTCTCGAGCGTTCCGGAGTGCAGATTCATGTGGAGAACATCGATGTTGTCCGCAATCTGGAAGGTCCGGTGGTTTATATCGGGAATCATATGAGCACGCTGGAGACGTTCCTCTTGCCGGCGTTCATCCGGTCATTCCAACCCGTTACTTATGTTATCAAGCAAAGCCTGGTGGAGTATCCTATTTTTAAGCATGTGATGCGTTCCCGAAACCCCATTGTTGTCGGTCGGGATAATCCCAAGGCGGATTTGATTAAGGTGATGAAAGAAGGGCAGGAACGTATTGCTTCGGGTATCTCCGTGATTGTTTTTCCACAAACTACCCGTGCACTAACTTTTGACCGTTCCCAGTTTAATTCTATTGGAGTCAAGCTGGCCAAGAAAGCTGGCGTAAAAGTGGTTCCGCTGGCATTGAAAACAGATGCCTGGAGTCCGGGAAAGTGGCATAAAGATTATGGCCCGATTTACGCAGACCGCCCTGTGCATGTTCGCTTTGGGCAAGCCATGGAGGTGGTCGGAAGCGGCAAAGAAACCCATGAGGCCATTGGTGATTTTATTGAGCAGTCCCTGGCTGAGTGGACGTTGTGAGGCGACAAAATGCCTTGCTATTCAACCACAATCCTTTAGGGCTAATAACCTTATTTACTAAGCAAAACTATGTTGGACCTTAAGTTTTTCCGTGAGAACCCTGATGTGGTTCGTGAAGCCATTGCCAAGAAGAAGTTCGATTGCGATATCGAAGCCATTCTTGAGCTGGATACCCGGCGTCGTGCCGCCGTGACCGAGGCCGAGGCACTCCGTTCCCAACAGAAGGCCGCCAATAATGAAATGGCCGAGCTTCCCAAGGGTTCTCCCGAGTTTCTGGCAAAGGTTAAGGAAATGAAGGAGCTTTCCTCCAAAGTGAAAGACCTGATGGCTCAGCAGGATGAGGCCGATGCAGCCTTTAAAGCCGCATTCTTGACGATTCCCAATATGCCTCACGAGTCGGTTCCCTTTGGCAAAACCGAAGAGGAAAACGTAGTGTTCAAAACATGGGGCAGCACCGACAGTATTTCTGCTTATGCCAAACCCCACTATGATATTTCCTGGTTCCCTGTTCTTGTGGACTTAGCCCGTGGAACCAAGGTGACCGGTTCAGGCTTCCCCTTCTTTATGGGAGATGTGGCCCGTTTGGTTCGCTCATTGCTTCAATTTTTTCTCGATGAAAACACTGCAGCCGGTTATGTAGAGGTCATGCCTCCTATTCTGGTTAATCCGGAAAGTGCGACTGCAGTTGGGCAGTTGCCGGACAAAGAAGGAATGATGTATTATTGTGGTCAGGACAATTACTACCTGATTCCCACTGCAGAAACCTCTGTAACCAATCTCTACCGAGACGAAATTTTGGAAATGTCGCAGCTTCCCTTGAAGCACACGGCCTATACGCCCTGTTTCCGCCGCGAAGCCGGCAGTTATGGCAAAGAGGTTCGTGGGCTCAACCGCGTGCACCAGTTCGATAAAGTTGAGCTACTCAAATGGGTTCACCCGGGGAATAGCTTTGCTGAGCTGGATTCTCTACGCGAGCATGCTGAATCTCTTCTGGAAAAACTGGGATTGCACTACCGCACACTGCTGATGTGCACAGGAGATATTGGTTTCCCTCATGCCAAGCAGTTTGACCTTGAGGTCTTTGCCGGCGGTCAGAAGCGTTGGCTGGAAGTTTCCAGTTGTTCCTGTTTTACCGATTTCCAGGCCCGTCGTGCCAACATTCGCTTCCGCAACGAAGAAGGAAAACTGGAGCACGTGCACACCATCAATGGAAGTGGCTTGGCTATTCCGCGTGTGTTGGCGGCCATTCTTGAAAATAACCTTACGGAAGATAACCGTGTGCGAGTTCCCGAGGTGCTGCAGGAGCGCGTCGGCAAAGAATATATCGGCGGTTAACGCTTGTTTGAGTGAGGTTAGGCACAACTGGGCATCTATAGCCGAGTCATTGGCTCGCGAGGTTCCCTTGCAGGCGCTTCACTCAAAAACAGTTGATTTTATGAACAATCACCCGGGAGAAAATACTCCCCGGGTGATTGCTGTTTCCGGAGGGGCCGATTCGGTTGCCTTATTGCTTTTATTGTGGGCTCATTTTCCTGCGCACCGCCCCTACATGTTTGTGGCGCATTTTAATCACCGCTTAAGGCCTGATGCAGACGATGGAGAAAGCGCCTATGTGTCAGATTTGGCTCAAGGACTGGGCTTGCCTTTTATTTCCGGCGAGTGGGAATGTTCTCACGGTGCTTCGGTAACAGAAGAGGCGGCAAGGGATGCCCGCTACGCGTTTCTTTTGAATTGTTTTTCGGGACAACAGGCAATATGGATTTTTACCGGACATCACCGGCGCGATGTTGCAGAAACACTGCTCATGCGTGCGGGGCGGGGGAGTTCTCCAGAAAGTCTTGCTGCTCCCAAGGCTGTGCAGTTGTTTTCCGATGGGCATATACGCCTGCGACCTCTCCTGACTCTCGATCCTGATTTCCTGAAAAATTGTCTGGAGCGTAGTGGGGTAAGCTGGTGCGAGGATGCATCCAACCACACATTGCAGTATACCCGAAATCGTATTCGTCATCAGGTAATGCCTCTTTTGGACGAAATCCTTGGTCGTTCGTTTGAGCAGGGGGGGGTGAGAACGCACGAGCTGCTTCAGGAAGTGGATGATTATCTTTGTGAGTGGTTAATGCAGGCTGACGTCAGAAGCTTTATCGAATCCGATACGCTTCATATGAATGAGTTGTCTGTCTATCACAGATTTTTACGCCGGCGTATTTTTCGGGAGTGGATGCAATTTAATGAGGCCGGCAATCTGCTCTCGGCAAAGGCAGAAGATTGGTTTTTGCAGGAAGGCGCACACGGGAGTTTTACTCTAGGGCCTTCCTGTGTTTTGCAGAAGCAGAATGGAAATGTTTATTTGGAGAGGGAGCCTTCTGAATATGTATATGTTCCTTTTGCGTTGTCCATTCCACTCGTTTGTTCTGTTTTTTTTCCCAATGGTACGGCTTTTTATAGTGAGCTCGTTCCTGTTGATGATGCACTTATGGCCTATTTGAGGTCGGGGCAAAGCGATCCAGCTGTTGAGGCTTGGCTTGCCTGTGATGCAGATACGGTTCTTTTTCTGCGCAATCGCAGAGAGGGAGACTCTTATTCGCCGATGGGTTCAGGTGCTTCTGTTTTACTGCAAAATGCGTTTATAAACCGTAAGATTCCGGCAGGGGAACGAAACAGCTTGCCGGTTGTCTGTATTGGTTCTCGTATCGCCTGGGTTCCCGGGTTGATTCCTCATGAGCTTTTTAAACTTAAATCAGGATGCAAGTTGGCTCTAAAGTTGACTTACATGCCTATTTTGACACGGTAGGGAATAGTATCCTATGTCAGATAATTCACCAAATCGTAATAAGCCCCTGAAATCAATTGGGGATCCTGAGAAAATGCAGCAACCCAAGGTATGGTTTATCTGGTTAGCTATCGGTGCTGCGATGATTTTTCTATTCCTTCTAACCAATCCAAATCAGGAAGAGCCGCTTAAGTGGACGATCCAACAGGTTGTGGATAATGCAGCTGATGGTCAGGTCGTTTCAGGTATTATTAAAACTGATTCTACCGGCGGGCGTAACTGGACGATTATCCGTGGTAAACTCAAGGAAGAATACGCGATAGGAGGCAAAACACATTTTGAGGCGGAGGGTCGCCTGACTGAGAGTCGGCTTGAAACACTCCAGAAAATGAATGTGTTTAAAGAAGAACCGGAAAGCACCGCAACCCGCGATTTTCTCTACACATTGTTGCCCTTGGTCTTGGTGGTTGCCGTGCTTTATTTCCTTTTCGTACGCCAGTTGAGGATGGCCGGAAAGGGTGCGATGAGCTTTGGAAAATCCAGAGCTAAGATGCTGACCCGTGACCGCGAAAAAGTAACATTCAAAGATGTTGCCGGTTGTGAGGAAGCTAAGGAAGAAATTAAGGAAGTGGTTGATTTTCTTAAAGATCCTAAGAAATTTCAAAAAATCGGTGGCCGTATTCCCAAGGGGTGTCTTTTGGTGGGGCCTCCGGGAACCGGTAAAACATTGATCGCCCGTGCTGTTGCTGGTGAAGCGGATGTCCCCTTCTTTTCGATTTCTGGCTCCGACTTCGTGGAAATGTTTGTCGGCGTTGGTGCTGCACGCGTTCGCGATATGTTTGAGCAGGGCCGCAAAAATGCGCCCTGTATTGTCTTTATTGATGAAATTGATGCAGTAGGTCGCCAGCGTGGTGCTGGTCTTGGTGGAGGGAATGACGAACGCGAGCAAACCCTTAACTCGTTACTGGTTGAGATGGATGGATTTGACGGTCACGAAGGGGTCATTATTATGGCCGCAACCAACCGTCCCGATGTGCTCGATAGCGCTTTGTTGCGTCCCGGACGTTTTGACCGGCAAGTTATCATAGACCTTCCCGATATTAAAGGGCGTGAGGAGATTCTCAAGGTGCACGCTAAAAAGATCCGTCTGAGTGAAAAAGTGGATCTGCGCGTCATTGCAGGGAATACCTCAGGTTTTGCCGGTGCCGACTTAGCCAACCTGCTCAACGAGGGGGCATTGCATGCCGCCCGTTACGGCAAGGAGGAAGTTGAAATGATCGATATTGAAGAAGCCCGCGACAAGATTTCTTTCGGCCGCGAGCGACGGACTATTATGGATGATGAGGATCGTAAGATTATTGCTTACCATGAAGCCGGACATGCGGTGTTGGGGGCTGTCTTAAGGAACCCGAAATTGCCGATACACAAGGTGACGATCATTCCGCGTGGGCGTGCTTTGGGAATGGCTATGTATACTCCCAAGAAGGACATTATCCTGGAAACCAAGAAGTGCATGCTTGATAATATCTGTATGACGATGGGGGGACGTGTTGCCGAAGAATTAATGTTCGGAGATGTCACCAATGGAGCTTCTGGAGATATTGAGCAGGCAACCAGAACCGCACGGCGTATGGTTTGTGAATTTGGAATGAGTGACTTGGGGATGATTGCCTTGGGCACGAACAAAGACCACATTTTCCTTGGGCGTGAATATGCTCGTGAGCAAAATTTCAGTGAGGAAACGGCCCGCAAAGTGGATGCCGAGATTTCCCGTATCATTGATGCTGAATATAAACGTGCCTACGAAATCATTACGGAAAACCGTAAAGAGTGGGTGAATATTGCTGAAATGTTGCTTGAGCACGAAACCATCGAAGGAAAGCATGTCTACGAGATTCTTGAACACGGACATGCTGTTTCTGCTATTGTTAAACAACGCTCGCCGAAGGATGTTGCAGAAGAGACTGAGGGAGAGCCTGAGCAAGCGGATTCCGATCTTAGCCCCGATAAGGATAACGCAGCGGTTGAAACTCCTGCTGCTGTAGATGAGGCAGTGCTGCCTTCTGAGCCGAAGAATGATGCTGGCAAGCCGGATCCGGTTGGCTGAGTTTCACGACATAACTCTTTACAAGGCCCTGCTGTGCAGGGCCTTTTTTATCTCTGGAAAAAAAAATCGAAGCAATGCTTCGATTTAAAAAATGGAGCCACCCATCGGACTTGAACCGACGACCTGCTCATTACGAGTGAGCCGCTCTACCAACTGAGCTAGGGTGGCCAATGAAGAGCCAATATTAAGGTTGTTCCGGGGCCTTGAAGCAAGTTCTTTTTGTCGTGGATCTGTTGAAAAGCAAAAGTGGCTGCATCGGAATAATGCAGCCACTTGAAAAATAACGGTGGAATATATTGTGAACTGGCTTCCAGTATACCTCTTTGATGGGCTTTTTGCTATGCTGTAAACTACGCTTCTTTGTCGGAATAAACCTACATTTGACTCTGTGGAAATTGCGTATGCTTTTTCAGTGCTTTTCGGGCCTCTTCAACAAACAGCTTCACTTTATCGGCATCTTTGCGCAAATCTCTGCCTTCAACGCCTGTATGGGTATCCACTGCCGCCGGTTTTACCTGAGCAATGGCCGTTGCCACATTTTCCGGTGTCAGGCCTCCCGCCAAAATTACCGGTTTAGTGCTGTATGCCACCAGTTCTCTGCTGATGGACCAATCGTGGGTTAATCCGGTGGCCCCATCGGCTCCGTTTTGCGGGTTGTGGCTGTCGAGAATAAAGGCATCCACGTACGGCGCCTGCATCGCGATCTCATCCTTTAGCGGATCTATTGACGCGAGATCTGCTCGAACGATGATGCTCTTGATGATGGTGAGATCAGGCGCGTTTTCTCTAAGCCAATGTAATTCCGAAAGCGCAATGAGCCCGTGCAGTTGAATGTTTGGACATTCCATAAATTGACAGAGTTCAATGACCTCGGAAGCTTTTTTCTGATAGGTAATGAGAACGGATGGGATGCCGATTTGGGAGATAACCGTTTTTGCTTTAGATTCTGTCAGGTCAACACTGTTGACGGGAAGCCGAAGGGGGAACCCGAGAAAATCAGCTCCGGCTTCTTTCACCAGGTTTGCTTCATCCAGATCATGGATGCCCGCTATTTGTACACTACCTTCGATTGATATCATCCGAATATAATCCCTATGGCCAAAAGAATGAGCACTGCGCCCATGGTACGGTTTAACCAGAACTGCCACCTCTCCAGCCGATTTCTGATGTTTTTGTGTGTTACAGTAAAGGATAGGAAGCTGAACCAGAGAAAATTCATAAGAAGCATTTCCGCACAGCAGATCAACTGAATGTAGAAGGGGATTTCCGGTGTTAGCAATACCGCGAAAAGGCTCCAGAAGAAGAGGGTGCACTTGGGGTTCAACAGATTGCAGAGGAACCCCTCGCGAATGCTGTTTGTATTCTTGCTGCTTATACTCTGTTTTGCCTGGTTCTGTTTCTCCTGAATAAAGGAGGTAACTCCAAGGTAGCAGAGGTAAATACCGCAAATGCATTTCAGTGTGAAAAAGAGAACCGGCGTTGTTTTGATGATAACGGCCAAGCCCAGAAGGCAATAGCTGAGGTGAAAGAGAACTCCGAGCATAATGCCCAGAGAAGTGGCAACTCCTGCCTGTTTGCCTTTGTTGAGGGCATTGCGAATTACCAGAACAAAGTCCGGGCCGGGGGAGGCAACGCCAAGGAAATGGATCAGTGCAACCGTAAAAATGAAATTCATAAATGTTACTTTTTTAGTAAGCGTTTGGCTGAGATTGACAAGGGCTTAAGGAGTGCCCTTGATAAATAACCATCTATGGATGTTCTGGGAATCGATATTGGAGGCTCTGGAATTAAAGGAGCCGTTGTTGATGTAAGCAACGGTGTGCTGCTTGGTGAGCGTTACCGCGTAGCCACTCCAAAACCCTGCACGCGGGAGGCATTGGCCGAGGCTGTAGCTTCTGTGATCCGTTACCATAATTGGTCGGGCCCTGTTGGTTGCGGTTATCCCGGTGTCGTGCATCGCGGAGTCCTGGCAACAGCGGCCAATTTGGATAAATCTCTGATCGGCATGGATTTTCCGGAAGCGGTTCAAGCTGCCTGCGGAGTCAAACCCGTGATCGTCAACGATGCCGATGCCGCCGGTCTGGCGGAAATGGCTTCAGGCAGCGGTAAAGAGCTTAGAGGAACGGTGATTATGGTTACGATCGGTACGGGAATCGGAACGGCCCTCTTTTACAATGGTAAGCTTGTTCCAAATACTGAGTTGGGGCATCTGGAATTGCATGGTGTGGATTCGGAGCGCTTAGCCTCGGAAACCGCCCGCAAAGAATCTGATTTGAGCTGGAAAAAGTGGGCCAAGAACCTAAGTGACTACCTCAATTACCTCCATGCACTCTTTGCTCCCGAGATGATTATCCTCGGGGGGGGAGGTCTCAAGAAACAGGAGAAGTTTGTCGAATACCTCGATATCCAGTGCCCATATTGTTGGGCTAAGCACGGTAATTTGGCCGGTATTATTGGCGCTGCCGCTACCGGAATGCAGGCATAAAAAAAGAATCCCTCAGGATTCTTCTTTTATTTGGTTCAATTGTTTCAGGTAACGTGCCCCGTGGATGTCTTTCATCATCTTCTTGCGGTGTGCTACGGCCAGTTGGAAGGCCTTTTTTTCACCGTATTTCCGGATGGAGAATGAGGTGCATTTCTGCACTCCGGGCTCAGGGCGCCAGCTCACAGAGTAGCACTCGTTAACAGTTCCGTTGGTGCTTACCTTACGGGTTTTGCAGACACCGAGTACTCCGGTGGTGTTGCGGGAGTCGCGATAAACGACGCGGCGGCTTCTTGGCTTGGAGGGGATAGCGGCAAGCTCCTCGTGGAGTTGGTCTCTATATTCCTTAGCCATTTGCAGCGATTTTCTTTTACCGCCGCATTTCAGATCGCTGAAGAGCTTTGAGTAAGTTTTCCCGTTGCGATAACCGCGGACGAACCAGCCATGGGTGGAACCGGAATCGATTCGACTGATACCTTTATTTGCAGAAGTTTTCTTAGCCATGGATCTTTTATAAGTACTTTTACAGCATTCCATGATGTTGTTCTCCAATCATCATGCCTATAGTATTTAAATTTAGATTTAAATTTTTCAAGATGAAAATGCTATATAAATTGATTAGGCATTTTCTTCCGGTTGTAAGTTGAGTTCTATATCCGGATTGCTGTAGAAGGAGTTGTGTTTACAAATAGGGGAGGGTATTATCCTCTTTTTATGATTCCTGAGATAGGGGTATTTTTAGGGTCTCAGTCATAAAAAGACTATATGTACTAGACTCTTTTTTTAGGAAATGACAAGTGAATCCCCGCTATTTTTACTGTTTTTTAATGAAGTTTTGCAGGGATTTTGCAAAGAGTTCAGGGGATTCCAGATGCGGTGCATGTCCGGAGCCGGGAATCGCGCTGAGTGCTGCATCGGGGATCAGTTGATGCAGCCGTTTGGCATAGTTAGCATATTTACCGTCCTGTTCACCATAACTGAGTAAAGTGGGTGCAGATATTTGCCGGAGTTGTTCCCAGACCGTTGGAATAACTCCCGGGCTAAACTGCCGCAATGCGGTTGCCAGGTTCTTGGGGGAGTGTCTCATCAAACGCTGCTGACGCATGCGTTGTTTCCATTTGGCGGGAATGTTTTCCTGCGTTTGAATGAGGGGCGTATTTGCCCAGAATTCAAGAAATGTATGAAGCCCGTCGCTTAGGAGGCGCTCAGCCAGTATGGCGTCGTTTTCGACTCTCTGCCGGCGTTCTATGCTACCCTCTATTCCTCCCGTTGCACTAATCAGGGTCAGGGATGGGGAATTCATTCCCTTTGTAATTGAGTGCACGAGGAGCAAGCGTGCACCCATCGAATAGCCGAGCAGGTGTGCTGCAGGGAATGTTTCATGCAGCTTTTCCAGTAGCGAGGAAAAGGCTTCGGGGTAGTTCTCGCGGGTCTCATGACGACCGTGTCCGGGGAGATCGGGACAGACCCATGAAAAAGCCCTGTGCGCAGCATGTGCACACAGGGCAAAATCGGACCCCAGGCCGGTAAATCCATGCAGCGCGATGATGGTCGGTGCGTTAGGATTCTCCGCCGGATAAAAGTTCAGTTCAGTTGAGCCAAGGGGGTATGCAAAACGTTGTGTTTTTGCCTCCATGGCTCATTGCCTCAGGCATGTTCAACTGTTACCGATTCGATGACCTGATCTTCCTTGGGCTTATCCATCGCGTTGCGAGGGGCATTTTGGATGGCGTCAACCACTTCGTAGCCTTCGATTACTTCGCCGAAAATGGTGTGGTTACCGTTAAGCCAGGGAGTGACTGCTGTGGTAATGAAGAACTGGCTGCCGTTGGTGTTGGGGCCGGCATTGGCCATGGCCAGCAATCCTTTTTTGGTAAAGGAAACTACGGGTGTGCATTCGTCTTCAAAGGAACGTCCCCAGATGGATTGACCGCCGCGGCCGGTGCCTGTGGGGTCTCCGCCCTGAATCATGAAATCAGGAATTACACGGTGGAAGATCACTCCGTTGTAATAGCCTTTTTCTGCCAGGCCGACAAAATTCTCACAGGTTTTGGGTGCGATGCTGGGCATCAGCTTCAGCTTAATGCTGCCGCGGTTGGTTTTCAGGGTTACGATGGTTTCTTTCTTATCCATAGTTCTTGGTTAGATTACTCTGTGGCCTATGAAAAGTCTATAATGCAGGAATCTGCTCTCTCGTTGTATTCTCTGGATTGACCGATTCGTTATCCTCTTTCATATTTTCCAAAATCCAACCGAACTATTTATGCCAGAGATCAGATGTGATGCCGCTGTTATTGAACGAATTCGTAAGATAAATAAAACATGGATTGTTCGTGGAGGACTCGGAGAAGACGCAGCAAATTATTTGGATTTGCTGGAGCAATCAGACAACTCCCGGTTTCATTTTGCCTGTCTCTTGACATGGAACGTTTTGGCTTATCTGAATGCACATCAACGTATGCAGCACGAAGACCCCAAACGCTATTTTTATCCTGCACTCTTCTATGCAACTACCACTCAGGAGCAGCAACAGTTCCTCAAAAAGCACCAGTTTACACTGGCAGTGGTGCGCGCCTGTAAAGAACGTAGACATCCTTTGGATAAGAAAAGCCGTTTTCAGCAAAACTTGGCACCGCAGACCAGAAGTAAACTTCAGCAGGTAGCTGCCGTTATTGTCAATGAGGCAAAGCTGATTGAGCTTTCTATGTAACTGCATTTGCAGAAGAATTGTATCTTTATGTTCACCTGTTATTTCTTGATAAAATGAATGAGGAAATAATATCAGAATGTTGTGAGTTGAATAAGCTAATTGTCGATTGGGTGTGTATGTCTATGCAGAAGCGTGTTGATACTTACGATTTTGCCTTTCGTGGACAATACGATGAAAAGTGGCCTTTGAGTAGTAGTTTTGCTAGAAGAGGCGAGGAATACAAGGCATTGACTGAGAAAGAATTAATTGATAACTTTGTGCGTTATTGTGTTCGAAATCAACTTGGGGCTATTCATCCGGTAACGAAGGATGGTTCTGTTGTATTCCGCTTGCCAAATGGTAAGGGCGAACATTTTGATACCTTTGAATGGCTTGCTCTGATGCAGCATCACGGGGTTCCCACTCGCTTAGTCGATTTTACCAGGAACCCATATATTGCTTTGTTTTTCTCAATGCAAAAACCGGATAATTGGGAGGGGCCTGAACCGAATTTTTCTTTGTATGTATTGAAGCGTGAACACAGGAAAAAATCTAACGGAACTGAGGTAGGAAATAAACTTCCAAGGGATTCAGCCGGGAATCATTTTATTTGGGAGAGAGACTCTAAGATCAACATGAACGTGTTTTTGGGAAAGTCTATCGGCTTGGATAGTTTTGTTAAGTTGGACGGTAAGTGGGAGCATCCAACTCAAAACTGGGGTTGGGATTGTCCCGCATATCAAAACGAGCGGTTAAAGCGTCAGGAAGGATTGTTTGTTTACCAGGCTGTTATTAAATCAGAACCTGAAAACTTGGGAGCATGTATGAATGCCGATTTAACCAAGTATACCATAAGCCATAAATTACGATCTGAAATACGCGAGCTGACGCATTGTCTACGCGGAGATTATCTTTTTCCTGATTTTGCTAATTTTAAATACAATGATCTCTCGTAGAATTTATTACAGCAGAAGGGATTAAGCGATTGGAGGGTTTTATTGACTCGCCTTTTATGATCCATAAGATTAACGTTTTTATTACAACCTACACCCGTTATATCATTATACTGTTATGGATCACGAAGAAAACGACTTGTCATGCTCTTATGAGATGAACGATCTTCTGGAGCTGATGGTTTACCAGGGCGCCAGTGACTTGCACCTTCAGGTTGGACACCCTCCGACATTGCGCTTGCACGGCGGCATGACTCCTGTTGATGGCCCCAGTTTACGACCTTCCGATACGGAAGAACTCATGAGGGCGATTACCTCAGATGTGCATCAAGAGCACCTTAAGACACGCGGTGGAGCCGACTTCGGTTTCAGTTATTTGGATAAAGCACGTTTTCGTGTGTCTGTGCTTAAAGCCAAAGGAAACTATGGTGTTGTGCTTCGTACCATTCCAAACAAACTTTTTGGCCTTCGAGAAATCGGATTGCCGGATAAGATCAAGGAATTGCTCTGTCGCCCCCGCGGTTTGATTCTGGTTACCGGTCCGACCGGTTCCGGTAAATCCACCACACTGGCCAGTATGGTTAACTGGATCAATGAGAACCGCGAAGGTCACATCATTACGATTGAGGACCCGATCGAATACTTCCACGACCACAAACGTTGTATTGTTACCCAGCGTGAAGTCGGAATTGACGTACCCAGCTTTGCCGAAGCCATTCGTGGTGCTTTGCGTCAGGACCCCGATGTAATTCTTGTTGGGGAAATGCGCGATCTGGAAACGATCGAAGCAGCCGTCAGTGCAGCGGAAACCGGTCACTTGGTGTTTGGCACTCTGCACACCACCGGTTCAGCCAGAACCGTTGACCGTATTGTGGATGCCTTCCCGGCTTCGACGAAGGACCAAATCCGTACTCAGTTGGCCTCCTCCATTGTGACCGTAATTTCCCAAGTGCTGTGCAAGCGTGTGGGCGGTGGCCGAATCGGTAGCTTTGAGATCATGACCAACACGACCTCTATCGCCGCTCTTATCCGCGAGAACAAGACCTTCCGTATACCGTCGGAAATTCAGACGGGTTCTCAGTATGGTATGATCAGCCTGGATGCTCACCTGGCCAGCTTGGTGAACCGCAAGTTGATTCAGCCGGATGAAGCGATTGAAAAGTCACAGGATCCGGCCGCTCTTACAGCGAAATTCCGGGAATTGAATTTGATCAAATAACCTTCGGGCATGAGCATTTCGCTAAAGTCACCTTCCGTTACCGTTTCCGGATTTCTGGATCAGACTTTAGAGAAATGCTACCGGCAAGGTGCCTCGGATTTGCACTTTGAACCTTACGATAAAGGCTACCGTCTGCGTTGCAGAGTAAACGGTAGCCTTTATTCTTTGGCCCAGTTGACGACTGACTCAGCCGTTGGGGTGCTTTCCCGGATAAAGCTTTTGGCCAAGCTGGATCCGGCCAATAATCGAACTCCGCAGGATGGTCGTTTCTCCTTTGTTTCCGAAGAGCATTCAGTTGATGTCAGGGTATCCTCTTTGCCTCTGGTTGAAGGGGAGTCCATCACATTGCGTTTTCTGGATCCGTTGCGCATACGCTACACGTTGGACTCCTTGGGCATGCCGCTTCCGGTGCTGGATCATGTGCGGCGCACGCTGGAAACGGATTATGGGATGCTGGTTGTTTGCGGGCCTACCGGCAGCGGGAAAACCACAACACTCTATGCTTGTCTGGAGGCGCTGGAGCGCAAAAGCAGGAAAGTGCTGACGGCGGAGGATCCTGTGGAATATCGTCTGGACCACACCATACAGGTGCCTGTTTCGCCGGTGGCGGGCTTATCGTATTCGCTGATTTTGCGGGCCTTTCTGCGTCAGGATCCTGATGTGATCCTCGTTGGGGAAATTCGTGATGGGGAAACCGCGGCAACTACATTTCAGGCGGCGTTAACCGGCCACCTGGTGCTTTCCTCTCTGCATGCGGCGGATTGTGTGCAGGGCATTATTCGACTTCAAGGCTTGGGGGTGAGTTCATCGCTGGTGGCTTCCGGGCTGACTCACCTTATGTCGCAGAGGCTTGTTCGCAAACTTTGCCCGGCATGTCGGCAGGAAATCAAGCAGGCGGAGGTTCCATCTTTCAGCAGTGATTCTTTGAGATCAGCATGGAATGCGGTAGGCTGTGTCCAGTGTTTTGCATCCGGATATAGAGACCGGATTGGATTGTTTGAATCAGTGGTTTTTACCCCGGAGCTCAGAGAGGCCATTGTTGCTCAATGTACGAATGAGGAGCTGAGGCGCATTTGCTTTGGTTCGGCTTCAGGTTTAGCTTTTCGGGATTCGGCGCGCATGCTGATTGAAGCGGGGGTAACGACTTCTGAGGAGGTGCACCGATGTCTTTAGATAGCCGTTGGGAGTCTTTTTCCCGCAAGAGAGGAAGGGGGCGAAAAGGTGAGTCTGTTGTTTTTCTATTGTCCAGATTGGGGACGCTTTTGCATGTAGGGGTGCCACTTATTGATGCATTATCTTCTATTCGGGAACAGTTGCCGTTGGGAGATTTGCAAAAGGGCCTCTCCGGGGTAATACGTTCCATGGAAGAAGGAATTTCTTTTTCTGAAGCCCTCTGTCGATACCCTCAATTATTCAGTCCAATCGTTATTGGAACCGTCTTTGCGGGTGAGCACAGCGGGGCTCTTCCTGAGCTTTTACTGCAGCTGGCGGAACGTCAGTCTGTTCAAATGAGGCTTCGACGAAAATGGATGTCTACTTTTTTGTATCCGTTCTTACTGCTCGGTGCCTGTTGTTTTGTTGGCATATTCTTTTCGTTTTGGGTATTGCCGCATTTTCAAAATCTTTTTGATGAGATTTTGCCTGGTCGGGAATTGCCTGTTTTTTCGCGGTGTATTTTTGCAACAAGCCGCTATGTAATGATTGTGTGTCCATTGTTGTTGACCCTTCTGTTGCTGATTTTGAGAAACTCACTCAAACCGAAGTTGAGAACAGGCAGGTGGAGCTCCTTGCTGCATGTAATTCCAGGGATTAGTGAATTGTTTGGACTGAATGCGTTGGGGCTTTTTTTTAGCAATTTATCTATGTTGATAAGGGCGGGGAACCCCTTGCAGTCTGCATTCTCAGTGGCCATGGATTCCGTGGCGTTTCCTCCGTTTGTATCAGTACTGGAAAATGCTCGTACAGGGTTAAGTCAGGGGAGCACGCTTAGTGCAGTGTTGGAAGAGTCTCGTTTATTGAATACCATGGAGTTGAGCTTGATTCAAAACGGTGAGCAGAGCGGTCGAGTTGAATTTACCGCAGAGGCCTTGGCGGAACAGTTTCGCATTCAGGAAGAGGAAATGCTGCAGCGCTTCAGCACGCTCTTGGAGCCGTCTTTGATTTTTCTTTTGGCAGCCTATATCGCTGTCCTGGTTTTGGCGGTTGTTATTCCTTTAAGTCAGGCAATGCAAATGATGCTCTGATGCTGCTTGTTTTTTTTGAGGAAAATGCTTACGCTCGCCCTTTTGGGCGGAGGTTCGCGTTCTATCTCGAAGTTCAGCCGCATGGGAATAAGGGGAATGGAGTGATCTATTCCGGTCAGTATACTGCAGAATACGATTAGAGCTTAATTAATGGATATTAAAATTATAACAACCGGAGGAACCATAGATAAGGTTTACTTTGACCAACTGAGCGAGTTTCAGGTGGGAGCGCCTCAAATTGGAGAAGTACTCAAGCATATCCATGCCAGTTTTGAGTTCGAAGTCCTTCAACTGATGCGCAAGGATAGCTTGGATATGGTGGAGGAGGATCGCCTCTTGATTAAGAAGGCTGTCGCTGGGGCTCCGGAGAAACGTATCCTGATTACTCACGGCACGGATACGATGGCGGAAACAGCCGTTATGCTGAGTGATATTAAGGATAAGGTAATTGTCCTGACCGGTAGCCTGATTCCCGCCCGTTTCAGGGAGACCGATGCAACTTTTAATATTGGATTTGCCCTTGCCGCAGTACAAATGCTGTCGGACGGCATCTATATTGCTATGAACGGCCAGGTCTTTCCGGCCGGAAAAGTGAAGAAAAACCGGGAACTTGCCCGCTTCGAACCCGCATAAAACTACCCCTATGAAGAAACTACCCTTGGCTGCCTATGCCTGCATGGCCGGCTTGTTTTTCTGTTCTCAAACGGCTCTTCTTGAGGGCAAAGAGGATATCCCTCTTGTTCAATATTCCACATTGGATGCTTTGCTGGCAGGGCATTACGATGGGGTTATTTCTCTGGAGTCTTTGAGGAGTCAGGGAAATCATGGCATTGGAACTTTTGATGCACTGGATGGTGAGATGGTGCTTTACGATGGGGTGGTATATCAGGTCCGCGCGGATGGAACGGTGAGCGTGCCTGAGGGGAGCGAGACGTCTCCTTTTGCCTCGGTTAATGAGTTTGTGCCCGATATGGTTTTCAACCTGAAAGGAATCGATTCGTTTAATGACTTGAAAGCCGTGCTGGATGAAAAGCTTGGCAATGTGAATTGCTTCTATGCCATCGAAGTGAAAGGAACGTTTTCTTATGTGCATACGCGCAGTGTTCCCGCTCAGGAAAAACCGTACAAGCCCTTGGCGGATGTCGTCCTGAAACAGCCTGAATTTACTTTTGAAAATACCGGAGGCATTATCCTTGGGTATCGCTGCCCGGATTTAGTCAAAGGAATTAATGTTCCCGGTTACCATCTGCATTTTTTAAACGACACTCACGATGGAGGAGGGCACCTGTTGGACCTTTCTTTTGATGATGTGGAAGTCAGTGTGCAGCAGCTCAATAGTTTTCACCTGAATCTTCCCGACACTGAGGCATTTGCCCATGAATCATTTAGCGGGGATACCGAAGAAGAAACCCGGATTGTAGAAGGGCAATAAACTGCGACCTCTTTTATCTTGCCTCAGATCTTTTTTGAATCAGAAAAAACATCATGGAAAAACTCGCCTTAATTTCAGTCTTTTATAAAGACGGAGTCTTGGATTTTGCCACCGAGTTGGTTAAGAAACATGGATATCGTATCCTTTCAACCGGTGGTACTGCTGCCATGCTGAAGGATGCCGGTTTACCTGTTACCGATGTCAGCGATCACACTGGCTTCCCCGAAATGATGGAAGGGCGTGTGAAGACGCTGCATCCTAAGGTCCACGGAGGGTTGCTTTGCCGCCGCGATAAGCAAGAGCATTTGGACCAGGCCAAGGCCAATGGTATTGAGCTGATCGATCTTGTTGTGGTGAACCTTTATCCTTTTGAAGAAACCGTCGCTCGCCCCGGCGTAACGTGGGACGAAGCCATTGAAAAGATTGATATTGGCGGGCCTTCCATGCTGCGCAGCGCGGCCAAAAACCACGACTCCGTAACAGTCGTTTGCGATTCGGCCGATTACAGCCGTGTGCTGGAGGCGATGGATGCCGGTGATGATGCTTTACTGGAGCTTCGTCGTAAGCTTGCGTTAAAGGTTTTCCAGCGCACTAGTGCTTATGATGGTGCTATTGCCCAATGGCTGAACGGCCAGTTGACGGAACCTTCCGAGGATACTTTTGGTCTTCCTGAAATGCTGCAGATTTCTGCGCCCAAGGCTCAGACATTGCGCTATGGAGAGAATCCTCACCAGCGTGCAGCTCTTTACGGGCGTTTCCACGAGTGTTATGAGCAGTTGCAGGGGAAGGAGCTCTCCTTTAATAATATCATCGATATTACCGCTGCTACTCATCTGATCGGAGAATTTCGCAAGCCAACGGTGGCCATTCTCAAGCACACCAATCCCTGCGGTGTAGCCAGTGCTGACGATCTCGTTACGGCTTGGGACCAGGCCTTTGAGACGGATAAACAGGCCCCCTATGGTGGTATCATCATCGTAAACAACACGGTAACCGGTGCCTTGGCCGAGCGCATCCGCGAGATTTTCTGCGAAATCATCATTGCTCCGTCATTTGATGAAGCCGCATTGAGCCAGTTCTCCAAACGCAAAAATCTTCGTCTAATGATAAGCAAAGCTCCTTTGGCTCAGGATGATTTTCAGGATCTGCGTTCTGTAGTGGGTGGTTATCTGTTGCAGGACCGTGATACCAAGATGGTTTCCCTGCGCAATTGTCAGGTGGTTACCAAACGCCAGCCGACTGAAGCCGAATGGGCCGCAATGGAGTTTGGTTGGAAGGTCGTTAAGCATGTAAAGAGCAATGCTATTGTTTATGCTTCAGCGGAAAGAACGCTGGGTATCGGCGCCGGGCAGATGTCCCGTGTGGACAGCTCTCAGATCGCCGTATGGAAGTCTGGTCAGGCTGGCCTGGCTCTTGAAGGATCTGTTGTGGCCTCCGATGCATTCTTCCCCTTCCCGGACGGATTGCTGGCTGCTGCCGATGCCGGTGCAACCGCCGCAGTTCAGCCAGGTGGTTCTGTTCGCGATGAGGACGTCATTAAAGCTGCAGACGAGCGCAACATGACGATGGTCTTTACCGGAGTGCGCCATTTCCGCCATTGATTCACGTATCAGTTTAAAGCAATAAAAAATCCCGATTCATACGAATCGGGATTTTTGTTGGAAATATGAATAAGGGTTGGATCAATCAGCCTGAGCGAATAGATAAACTTCTTCAAACTCGAGCTCGCTGCGGGTTGACTGGTATTGAGCGAGAGCTTCCATCGCCTTGTTGCGGCGTTGGAGGTCTTCTCTGGAAAGGCGTGTGTCACCATCTTCGTTGCTGACCACATAGTCGGCAATAATGTCCATCGAGGCGAGCAACTGCTGGTGCTCTTTCAGCTGATGCGAGATGAGTTCCAGATTCTTGTCCTTCTGGGTAGACTTCTCTTGGGCATCACTCAGGGCCAGGCTTGTGTACTTCAGTTCGTTGCGGACGTTATCCAATGTGCGGGCCAACATGGTCAGTTGTTCGCGCATGGCGGCTTCCTCTTTCAGCTTATTGTTGTACTTGGCGATCATTGTCTGGTAATCCTGATGCAATGAATTGAGAGAGCGGGCCAATTCTATTTGGTTTGCCTGGGCTGTGGCCAGGTCGGTGTTCAGGGCCTCAACATTTTCCCGCATTACTGTGGAAAATTCCTTAAACTGCTGATCCATACGACTGTTCTGCTGTCTTGTCTCCTGTACGATGTGGTTAGCCCAGGAGCTTGTCTGATAAGAGAGCACTGCCGTGCAGATGATGGCTACTGTTCCCAGTGTTGCCGGTAGGGTCTTGGTTAAGAGTTTCTGTTTTACCTCCATGATACGGCGCGATTTAGGGTGATTAGAGAAGATTAACTAAAAGAGCATAAGAAAATAACTTCTTATTTTGATAAGATTTTTATTTTGTTTTGCAAGTTAATTAAAAAATTATGTAAAAATTTATTCACAATCGCCTTCTGCTAATAATGTTTGTATTGTTAATAAGCGACTTAACTCTCTATATGTCAATATAATAGAATTGAATTTATGAATTTGTATTACTTAAGTATTTTTTAAAAAACGAGCCTGAAATTGTAAAACATCTAACGTGTTTTACTTATGTCGCACTTTTCAGGGCTCTGTTAAAGATCTTTTCTTCATCCTTGAATTGCGCTCGGGACTGTATTATTTCTTCAACATGTTTGATTCAGTTGACGCCGTTAAGGAATTTATCCGTCATCCGAGTGTTTCCACCGATTCCAATTTCAAGGAAGGAATGCATGGTGCCAGAACATTCATCAGCGAACTGCTCTCATCTGCAGGGCTGGAGGTTGAGGTGTTTGAGACACCGAAACATCCGATAGTCCTGGCAACGCGTAATGGAGATGAAAGCTGGCCTCATGTGCTGATTTACGGGCATTATGATGTTCAGCCGGCAGATCCCCTGAACTTGTGGCAGTCTCCGCCTTATGAACCGGAAATACGCGATAGTCGCCTATATGGACGTGGTGCGGCTGACAACAAGGGACCGATGATGGTTCACATCGCAGGATGTGCCAAATTGTTGGAGCAATACCCGGACTTGCCTTTGCGCGTAACCTTCCTGATTGAAGGAGAGGAGGAAATTGGCAGTCCAAGTTTTGCCGATTTTCTGGAAGCCCAGAAGGAGCGCCTCAAGGCTGACTTTGTATTGCTCTCTGATACATCCAGCAGAAGTGAAGACGCCATTAGTATCACGACTGGTTTGCGTGGCATCTTTTGTTTGGATGTTAAATTAACGGGGCCTAATTCTGACCTGCATTCCGGCCTTTATGGCGGCGCCGTAGTTAATCCCATTGCTGCGCTTTTTGACCTCTGTGCCTCTTTACATGACAAAGACGGCTTTGTGAACATCCCCGGTTTTTATGACGATGTAATTTTGCCGGAAGAGTGGGAGCGTGACGAGGTCGCCCGTTTGAATATTACCGATGATTACCTGAAAAAATTTTTGAATGTGGATGCACTGATGTATCAGAAAGGATATACTCCGGTAGAGGCCACTCGTTTTCTTCCGACTCTGGAATTCAATGGAGTGGGAGGCGGATATCAGGGGGAAGGTTCCAAGACTATTATTCCGTCGGAAGCCTTTGCCAAACTGAGTTGTCGTCTGGTTCCCAACCAATCGGTAGAAAAGATTTGTAATCAGCTCTATAAGACCTTGCAGGAGCGTTGCCCTGCAGGTGTTAAATTGGAAATTGTTCCTGAGCACAGCGGCCCGGCCTATGGCGTTGTTCCTCCAGATCGTCCAAACACCCCGGCTGATCAGCCGGAAGCGCTGGCTAAGGCCTTCCGGGCTATGGATAGTGCTATTTTGGATGTTTTTGGCTCCAAGCCCTGCTATACGCGTGAGGGCGGCAGTGTTCCTATTATCGGGGATCTCAAGCGTGTCTTGAATGTAGATTCGCTGATGCTCGGGATGTTTACCGATAAAAGCAACCTGCATGCTCCTAACGAGAGCATAGATTTGGAGATGTTTCGCAAGGGAATTGAAGTCTCCTACAGAACTCTGGCTGCAGTAGCCGGTGTGGATGCTTAATTGATCCTGACCCCCATCTGCTCGATTAGCTCAATCAGCAACGATGAATTTCCGGGGAGTTTACGGGCGAGGCCAATGGCTTCGTCTGTAAGCTCCCTTGCTGTTTTTCTGGAGACATCGAGACCGTGGAGCGATACGTAGGTGTTTTTCCCGTTTTCTACATCCTGTTGGGTGTCTTTACCCATTGTTTCTGCATCGCTGATTACATCAAGAATATCATCTATAATCTGGAAGGCCAGTCCCATGCATCGACCGATGTTTCTAAGCACTATCAACTGGTTATCGTCGGCATTGCCGATACAGCCTCCCATCACCAATGCGGCCGAAATCAATGCCGCAGTCTTGTTCAAATGAATGAAGTTCAAGTCTTCGGGGGAAAGTGTTTTATCTTCTCCGTCGATATCCTCCATTTGCCCGCCGATCAATTGTTGACTGCCGGAAGCACTCGAAAGCTCTTTCACCAGTTTATTGGCGATGACCGGGTTTTCCGTGTACGCATGGCTGAGTAGTTCAAATGAGAAGGTCAGGAGGGCGTCTCCAGCCAGCAGAGCCGTTGCTTCGTCAAAACGGCAGTGGCAGGTGGGAATACCTCTGCGCAGGTTGCTGTTGTCCACGCAGGGTAGATCATCATGGATGAGGGTATACGTGTGGAGGCATTCGATGGCTACTGCAGCGGGCAGGGCATCAACATGATTTCTGAATAAGTCGGCGGCACAGATGAGCAGGACCGGTCTCAGGCGTTTACCGCCTGCGCTCATGCTGTAG
Organism: Opitutales bacterium; assembly: GCA_016932335.1. Taxonomy (GTDB): domain Bacteria; phylum Verrucomicrobiota; class Verrucomicrobiia; order Opitutales; family Oceanipulchritudinaceae; genus JAFGCZ01. The sequence continues at coordinate 297,167 of JAFGCZ010000001.1, forward strand.
CGCATGGCCTCATGCAGCTTACCGGGCCTCGTTTGTGCAGAAGGAAGGTATCTTTCGATGGCATTCTCTACCTGTTCACGTAAATGTTTCAACTGTTGCTCTGTTTCACTCATGGTCGTTCTGCACTTTATAGAATCACTTATGTTAAGTGCCAGCCAAGCTTTCGCAACGCCGTTCTTTGCTTTTCAATTCCTCGCTTGCACTCTTGAGGCGTGCCTATAACCTGCCTTTATTATGCCTACTTTTGATGCCCTACTACAGCGAATTTTGACCACTAAAAACTTTTGGCGTAAAGTTCTTATCGGAGGAGCCTTATCCTGTATCCCGCTGGTTCATTTTCTTGCCTTGGGGTATCTCTACAGATATGCGCAACGCTTACGCTCCACAGGCAATCTGACCCTCCCTGAATGGGCACAGTGGGACCAGTTGCTTTGGGACGGATTAAAGTGTTTTGCTGTGATGTTGCCTTTTGTTTTGGTTCCGACACTCCTTCTCGGGGGCATTTCACTCCTGGTCTCTGTGCTTTTTAGCGTTGTGGGATTGGACTTGTTTGCCTGGACCGTAGCGCTTGTTCCTTTTGCTATCTCCATTTTTATTTCTGTGCCCCTGGCTCTGGTTGCATTGTGGTTTTTTCAGGAAGAAGAACGCTGGGATAGTTTATTGAAGTTGGATCAGATGATTCTGCTGTTGCGTGAGAATCTGGCTTATCTGTTGGTTCCCTATTTTTCCGTTATGGGGCTTTTCTTTATCGGTTGGCCTTTATTTGGCTTTGCATTTTTCCTTGGCATGTTGCTGTTGATGGCATACCATACGGCACTTTTTTCAAATCCTACTAAGTAAAAGATATTTAAAATTTCAGAAAAATGCCCACATACGACTATCAGTGTAAACAATGTGGATATACCTTTGAAACCTTTCAAAGCATGAAAGACGATGCCTTGAAGGTGTGTCCTAAATGTGGCCAGGAAAGCTTAAAACGACTTATCGGAACGGGTGCCGGGGTGATTTTCCAGGGAAATGGATTTTACGAAACAGATTACAAGAAGAAAGCTCCAGAAAAGGCGGCTTCTTCTGAGCCTTCATAAAACAATCATCCGTTATTCATATGTCATTCCCTAAAATTGTCGCTATCACACTTGTTTTTTGCTTCCTCGTTTTTCTGGGAGCTATTGCCGGTTTCTTCCGGGTTGCGGTGATGGATATTTCCATTTTTTCGGGAGCTCCCGAAGAAGGTGCCGTTACAGAAGGTAATCCCTATATTGTTCAAGGGAAAAGAGGTTCCCTAACGCAGGCGCAGGATAAATACGCACTTCTTAAATCCCACGCTGTGGCTTCCGTTGAGCTTACAGAAGGAGATCTTAATGAGATTTTTGCCTCCTCTTTCTTGGTGTCAACGCCCAGAGAAGTTGCTACAACGACTCCTTCCAAGACTTTGGGGTCTGGTTCATCCAACGGAAAAAAACCTATTACAATGCTTGCCCAGACGTTGAATGTTAAGTTCCTTCCGGAAGGAAGAGTTCAGCTATGCATTTCTTTGGATGTTAAAACCGAGCTGGTTAAGAAGCAGATTCCATGCACTGCTATTGGCTATTTTGTTGACAAAGATTTTCGCGTGGAATCGTTCAAGGTCGGAGCGGCAGAAATTTATGCCGGTTCAGGTGTGTCCTTTGATTTCTTTGTTTCGCAGTATGCCAAAACGCCCCAGTTTGAGTCGCTGTCTGCCATCTGGGAACACATAAAATCAGTCCGTACTGCCAATGATAAATTGGTAGTTATCTTTGCTGCTGCCTGATGCTTTAAAGCATTAGGAGCGTTCCCAATGTCAGAAAAATCAAAAAACCGCCGGTGTCGGTAATTGCGGTTAGGAATATGGATGAGCTCTGCGCCGGGTCTCTGTTCAGCTTTTTGAGGATCAGAGGAATTAGTGCTCCGCTGAAGCCGGCCAGCCCCATATTGATGGGCATTGCCAGCGATACGGCAAGTGCCAGACGTTTCTCTCCCGTAATCAAAAAGGCGACCAATGCAGCAATAAGCCCTATGGCAATTCCATTGAACAGACCGATTGCCAATTGCTTGACGAGAATCCCGCGAGTATCATCGTCATGAATTTCGCCGAGTGCCAGGCTGCGGATGGCTACCGCCAGTGCTTGCTGCCCGGAATTGCCTCCAATTCCTGCGATAATCGGCATAAATGCAGCTAGAAGAGGGAGTTGCCCAATCTGTTTTCCAAAAAGTAAAACAACCGAAGAAGCAATGAATGCGGTAAAGAGGTTTACCTGAAGCCAGGGGATGCGGCGCTTGATGGCATAGGAGATTTCGTCGTGGATGCTTTCGTCTCCACCAGCCCCGGCGAGTTTCTGAATGTCTTCCGTGGCCTCTTCCTGTAAAATATCGATAATGTCGTCGTGGGTCACAACACCAAGCAGCACATTATTCTTATCGACTACGGCAAGGTCTGCCAGATTGTATTCGGCCATAATCAGTGCAACTTCTTCCCGGTCAGTTTCAGGCGTTACCACGCCTTTCAAAACGGTTTGCATCAGTTCACCGATACGTTGGCTCGGGCGCGCCTGAATAAGCTTTCTCAGTGAGATAACCCCCTTGAGGCGGTGCTCTTCGTCGACTACGTAGACGTAGTGGAGGTCTTCGTGCAGGTCTGTGAAACTGCGAATGCGTTCAATTGCTTCATCAACGGTTTGGTTTTCCAACGTTGTATCGACATCCGGAGTCATGATACCGCCTGCCGTCTCCGCGTCATAAGCCAGGAGGTCTTTTACAGCTTCGGCTGACTCGTCGTCCATCTTATCGAGCAGGCGGTCTCTGTCTTCATCGTCGAGTTCCGCCACGATGTCGGCCGCATCGTCAGGCCAGAAATCTTCAAGAATTTCCACGGCCCGGTTTTCCCGCATAGCGGAAACTACTTCGGCCGCATCTTCTTCATCCATTTCTGCAAGAATATTTGCGGCAGATTCAATGGGAAGAAGGCGTAGCACATGCCGTCGCTCGTCAATTTCCAGACGCTCCAGGAATTGGGCCACAACCACGCAACTGGTGGCTTGCAGTTTATCTACGTCCAGTTTGTCCAATTCCTCTCTGGGCCAGGCCATGAGAGATTCAACTGTATAAAGATTGGGCTGATCGTTTATCTGAGTGCTGACAACAGTGGGCTCCATGGGCACTTCCTCAGTTGTTGTATTTTTTTACGAGAGCAGTAAATTCTCTGAATTTGGGATGGGTAGCCTCTCCGATGAGGCTGTAGAAAACGGTTTCCGCAGGCAATAGAGAGGCTTCTGTACGGTCTGCCAGGAAGTTGTAAATGGCATTGTGATCTTCGGCTCTTCTGCCGCCAACGGCATCAGTGAGAAGGGTGACGTTGATTCCCTCGCGCAGGGCATCCCGGATGGTCTGGAATACACAGATAGGGGTTTCGAGACCGCAGATCAAAAGGCCTTCAATCTTATGCTCCACAAGCCATTGGCCGAAGCCTTCTGCGCCGAAGCAGGAGAACGCATTCTTCGGGAACACATGAGGCGCATTTACCAGTCGGAGTACATCCGGGGCTGTTGGACCCAGCTTTTCTGGAACTTGTTCTGTAATGAGCACCGGAATATCGAGTAATTGGGCCGCTTCCATTGCAAAACTTCCGCGTTTAACGATGGAGTCGCTGGACGCTATAGCCTTCAGGAAGGGCGCCTGAAGATCGATTACCACTAGGGCGATTGATTGATGAAAAGGTGCGGGTGTTTCCATGGTAGAGGGATTCCGGTTAGCTGAGATACGTTTGCAATGCCTTAACTTGGTAAAGTCTTTTTTCGGGGAAAACGCAAGCGGTTAGATGGCCTCCGTAGACGCAGCCGGTATCCAGACATAAGGAAAATGCGGTTCTGCGTACCTTGGTCGATGGGGTATGCCCGTAAACCACAAAAGAAGGTCCGTTCCATTTTCGGCTCCAGTGAGGTGAGTAGGGGCTTTCGGAGCGTTTTCGAGGAAGTCCTTCTTTGTTAATTACCTGGATTTGAGTAACTACGGAGGCGTCCTGCGCTTCCCACGGTATATTTGGCAGGAATCCGCCGTGGACAAATATGGTGTCGAGGGCTGTTTCGTAGTGGGTTAATTGGAAGGTTTGCAAAAAATTCCAATCATCTTCCGTAAGCATGTTAAATGTTTTTTGGTCTGCAGGCTTAAGGTTGGCTGGATTGCTTTTATGATTGAGGAAGCGTTGTTCGTGGTTTCCCAATAGGTAAATACCTTGCAGATTTCTGGCCAGTTCCAGTGTCTGGTGGCTGTCTGGGCCTCTGTTGATCAAATCTCCTAGGAAAATAAACAGATCTGTTTCACTTGGAGATAAGCGCCCCAGCAGCTCTTCCAGCTCCTTGTGGCAGCCGTGGACATCGCCAATGGCAATGATGCGGTTGTATACTTTCGTTTTTGACGTTTGTGCCATTATACAATCAACTCTTGCTATGGAAATTCAGTTCAGATCCGCATCCAGGCAATGTGTTCTCAGTGGATACCCATTTCAACCCGGAGACAAGATCAGGTGCTATCTGGTGATGGGAGAGGATGGCGATATTCGTAGGGATGATGTGCTTGAGGCAAATGCCGGAGATTACTCTGTCGCGGGTTCCATAATTTGCCAATGGGTGCATACCTTTAAAAACCGTAGCGAAGAAGATGTGTCCTCAAAGAATCTTTTGGCTTCGGCAGAAACCCTTTTTCTGGCCCTCAACGGTCTGGAGGAATCTGATGACTCAACGCAAATCAGTTCTTCCAGAGATGAGGCAAAGGTTTTTAATTATTTCCTGGCGCTTATGCTCGAGCGAAAGCGTGTTTTGAGATCACTGCCCGGTAGGCCAGGTGTTTACTGGCATGTAAAGCTAAAGCAGGAAATTCGTGTTGATTCAGTAGATCTGTTTAACCCTCAATCACTCTCCGTGGTCCAGCAGTTGGAGCAGCTTTTTTAAGCGTTATCAGCCTTTGTTTCCTCTTTTTCTTTATTTGCTTCTTTGGGGGGAGGGGGTTCCGTAGCATCTATTGCTTCTTTGAAGCTGTCTTCTACTTCTGTGGCCGCCTTTTTGAATTCGCGTATTGATTTTGCCAACCCTCCGGCGAGTTCAGGTAGTTTTTTTGCTCCAAACAGTAGCAATAGAATGATCAGAACGATCAACAATTCGCTGGTTCCTAGATTGAAGAGCGCAAAAAAGTGAAATACTGGGCTTTCCATAGTCCTGTTTTTATTCCTTCAGAAGGGATTTGTAAACGCAGAAACTCTTTGTCACAAAAAAGGAACCATTCCTGAGAATGGTTCCTTTGGGGAAATTAAATACTTGGGTTTTCCTGTCCGCCGTCCTGTTCGATAAATCCGTTGAATTGGCGGATTCGCGTCGGGTGGCGCATCTTTCTCAACGCCTTGGCCTCGATTTGGCGAATACGCTCACGTGTTACATTAAATTGACGACCCACTTCCTCAAGGGTTCTACTGTAGCCGTCCACCAGTCCGAAGCGAAGACTAAGAACTTTGCGTTCGCGGTCGGTCAAACTGTCTAGAACGTCCATGATTTTCTCTCTGAGCAGGCTGTAGGCCGTCATATCGTAGGGGTTCTCGGCTCCTTTGTCTTCGATGAAATCACCGAAGTTGGTGTCATCGCTATCACCTACAGGGCTTTGCAGAGAGATTGGCTGTTGGGCCATTTTCATGATGGATTGAACTCTTTCCACCGGCATCTGCATTTCGTCGGCAACTTCTTCGGCAGTCGGCTCGTGGCCCAGTTCCTGAAGAAGCTGCTTTTGTACCTGCATGACCTTGTTCAGGGTTTCAATCATGTGCACAGGGATACGAATTGTTCTGGCCTGGTCGGCAATAGAACGAGTAATGGCCTGTCGAATCCACCAAGTTGCATAGGTGGAGAATTTGTAACCTCTACGGTATTCAAATTTTTCCACAGCCTTCATCAAGCCCATGTTTCCTTCCTGAATCAGGTCGAGGAAAGAGAGCCCGCGGTTGGTGTACTTCTTGGCTATGGAAATTACCAGGCGCAGGTTGGCCTCTACCATCTCTGTTTTTGCCCTGTGCGCTTTGCGCATTCCCTTGCGGACTTCTCTGACGACGTTGAGGAAATCTTGAGGTTCCAAGCGCAGTTGCAGATGGATTTCTTCAAGGCGCTTTTTCACCTTAGCAACGTCAATATTGTCCAGATGGCTTGCTCTTACGCGTTCGGCAATGGAGAGATTTTCCAGTAAATCACTGGTTTCTCGAACCAGAGGATCCAGTGTTTCCAGATACTCTTCAAATACCTTCAGTTTGAAGCAGAACTTTTTGAAGAGGGGAGCCAGGGTGCTTTGATATTTATTATAGCGTGTCAGGGCGCGCTTGCGGTTGGCATCATTGTTGGATGCCAGGATCGACTCCCAAGAGCGTTCCAGCTTTTCCTTAACCTCTTCTACTTCTTCAATGGTTTTAGCCAGTGATTTGAAGTACTGCTCACGGCTTTCAATCTTCTTGTCGAGGACGACGCGATCGAATCGCTCATCCCGTGATAGAAGTTTTTTGGCCAAGTCGATTTGGAAATCTGTGGTGAAGGCAACGGAAAACAGTTCATTTTGGGCTTTCTGTTCTGCTGCTTCAATTCGTTTGGAGATCGCTACTTCTTCTTCGCGCGTTAAGAGAGGCACTTGCCCCATCTGTTTGAGATACATGCGAACCGGATCATCCAGTATATCGGAGTTGGCAGCCTTGCTCTCGTTTTCCTGATGCTCTTCCAAGCGTTGTTTGTAGCGTTCCACATCCTCGGCATCGATAATATCAATTTCGAGGTTTTCCAGAATGGTAATTACATTTTCGATTTCTTCCGGGCTGTCTACATTTTCAGGAAGCGAATCGTTGATGTTGCTGTAAGTCAGGTAGCCTTGTTCTTTGGCCTTGCGAATCAATACGCGGATTCGATCATTGATCAGGCTTCTCCGTTCCGAGTCCGAATCATCCTGAGATTCGTCGTCCATTGCCTGCAACTTGGCAATGTCCATAGCAATAGCTTCGGCTTCATCGGTATCCAAGGGCTTGCTGCTTACCTTTTGGGTTTTGTTGACTGCGCTTTTGCTTGCACTTTTCCCGGATGACGTCTTCTTGGCTTTGCTCTTGGTTGATGCCGCCGTTCTAGGCGTTGCGACTTTTTTCGACTCGGTTTTGGAGGAGGTCGTTTTCTTTGTAGGCATACTGCTGGAAGTGAGTTTGGTGCGAGGATTTCTCTTGCGAAGAAAAGGTGTTAAAGTGTTACTTTCGGAAATTCAGGAGGATTTGCTTTGGTCTGTAATAGATCGCTTCTTTGACCTAAGAGTAACCTGAACGCGTTGGATGAAGCATCCGTTTTTTGCAGTTCACGATTAATCTCATCCAATCGTCGGTTTCTATATTTCGAGAAAAGCGTTCGGAATACGTTAGTCAAATCAGCTCCACTGGTGTCGTTACTACTTGTTTGTGCACGCAAGGCATAAACCATGTTGATCTCCGACTCTCGTGATTCGTCCGAAAGTTGAGTTATCAAATGATCTATCCCTTCCCAAAGATCTTCTTGAATATCCGACACGATGTGGGCGAGTAATCTACCTTCTGTGGTTGTTGTATCAATCCACTCTGCATTTATTATTTCTGAGATGCGCTCGCCAAGTCCATCATGATGGAGAACTAGATAAAGTAAGTCTGCTTCAACGGTTGTCAACCTTTCACGAGAAGAGTTTTTTTCTTCTGGAATGCTTTGTTGCATTGAATTTGTCGAACTTTGATTGCGGATGAAACGGATAAAATCCGTTTTTGCCACGTTGGAATCTATTCCAAGTAAATGCGCCGACTCCTGCAAATAATCATTGCGGACGATTTCGCTGTCGCTTTTGGCGATGATTTCAAATAGACGCCTCATTGCCGCGGCCTTGTGTTGTGCCGTTGCTTGTTCCGGTGATGGTAGAATGGTTTCGGTGGCAAAGTGCATTGCCGATACTTTTTTATTGCGCCGTTCCTGAAATGTTTCAACGCCTTCCTCGATCAGTAGGCTATCCGGGTCCGTTCCCTGAGGTAGGGAAATGAATTGCACCTCAAGGCCGGCTTCAATTGCCATCGGAAGCATGCGCAGAGCCGCCTTTTGCCCGGCGTTGTCTCCATCTAAAATAACCTCCAGGTGATCACTGTAGCGTTTCAGTTTGGCCAACTGGGTTTCTGTAATCGATGTGCCCTGCGGGGCTATGGCTGTAGTCAGCCCCTTTTCCCAGCAACGCAAGGCATCCAGTTGACCCTCAACCATTATGAAACTGCCTCCTTTTGAGGCGACCTCTCGGCGGGCACGTTCCAAGTTGAATAATACATCGGACTTGTGGAAGATTTTGGTTTCCGGAGAATTGATGTATTTTGCCTCCGCCGAAGAATCATCACTGGGGGTGCAGGGCATTTTTCGTGCGGTAAAAGCGATGACTTCTCCATGTACTGCTTCGCGGATAGGGATCATCAGACGGCCGCGGAAGCGCGGTTTCAATTGCATTGGATCCGACTCGTTCCCATAGGCGTAGAAGAGTCCGCATTCCTTGATCGCTTCCATGCTGAACCCTTTCTGTTTCAAAAGGATATTCAGTTTGTCCGTTTTGGGTGGGGCAAATCCTATGGAAAATTCTTCGGCAAGCTCTAGGCTGAACTTCCGGTCTTCGAGCCAATAACGGCGGGTTTCCAAGCTTAGTTGGTGGTCTGCTTTGAAGGCTGCATGGTAAAAGTGCGTTGCCTGATCGTGGATTTCGAGGATCTCTTTTCTGAGGGAGCGGGATTCCTGAGAGGGCCCATTGCCTTGTTCATACTCTATAGGGATTCCGTAACGATTGGCGATTGCTTCAACTGCTTCGGTAAAATCGAGGTCTTCCGTCAGTTGCACAAAACGAAAAAGATCTCCTCCGGTGCTGGTCGAAAAGCAATAGAAAAATTGTTTATCTGGATGAACAAAAAAGCTGGGTGTTTTTTCCTGTGTGAAAGGGCTTAGTCCTTTGTAGCTACTGCCACTGCGCTTCAGGTGAACGACATTCTGCACCACGTCCACAATATCAATTCGATTGCGGATGTCTTCGATGCAATTACGGGAAATCAGCGGCATTGGTGTATTTCAGTCTCGTGTTTTACAGACTGTCCAATTCGGTTCTGGCCTGCGCTGCTTCCGGGTGTTCGGGATAGTTGCGGAGAAATTCTTCGTAGAGATATGTTGCGTTGCGCTTATTTCTGGCAATGTCCTTATAGGCCCTGGCGAGGGCTAAAGTAATTTCCGGGTTGTCATCGAACTTCAGGCGAATCCGTTGCAGTTCCTGCATGTAACGTTCGGGACGCATGCTGACATTGGCCACCTGTAAATAATTCAGGTAGTAATTAATATCTTCCGGCGAGCGCCTGATGGCTTCCAATGCGGTGTTTTCCGCCCATACCGGTTGCTCACCCGATAAATAAGCTTTGGATAGTTCCATCCAGACTAGGGCGTTGCGATCATTTTTTTGTAGTGCCTTTTTGTAGAAACGAATCGCTTTGGGGAAATCGCTGGTTTGGAAGGCTGTTCTGGCTATAATGATGCAGTCGTTGAAGTCGTAGTTTTCTTTAGCCTCGATTGCGGCGATATCCGATTGGTCATCAAATAAAGGTTGTGGCTCGATTGTCTCCTGCTCGGGGGAGGGGGGATTCTCCTCGATGACTTCCGGCGTTTCGCTTGTAATCTCCTGAGGCTGTTCAGGTGTTTTTGCGGTTGCCGTCTGTTCCATAACCGGAGTTTCGGTAGCGGTTTCCTTAGCAGGGGCGGTTTCTGCAACGGCAGGTGTTTCTATTCCCTCTATCGTGTCTACCACAGCTTCCGCAACGGGAGGGGTGGGGGTCGCTGTCTCAACCGGTTGGGTTATCTGGATGTTCTGCGTAGCGTTTTCCAGAGCCAGTTTACGGGCTTTCCATTCCTCAATCTGTGTTCGGCAATAAGCCAGTTCCGAGTGGTCCAGCTTTCCCGGGAAACGTCGATCCAGTGTAACGATGTAGCTGTCGGCAACGCTGAATTTCTTTTCCACGAGTGCTGCTTTGAGCAGACCTAACAGAGCGTCCGAGGCGGCTTTGCCTTCATGTTTATAGGCAGTTTGAAACCAGCTTTTTGCCTGCGTTATGTTTTTAGCGTCCAAAAACATGTTACCCAATTCGACTGCGGTTTCGCCGTTCGGAGAAATATTGTAGGCCTGGAGCAGTGCCTGAATGGCTTCCTGCAAACGATTGCTGCTTTTGCACAAATCAGCTAGGGTGCCCCATACGCCGCTGTCTTCCGGGTGGTCTTTCAGGTAGGCATTGTAATAGGATATGGCTCCGGCTTTATCTCCACTTTGCAGGAGAGACTGCCCGGCCATCAATGTAAAGTGAGATTGCCCCGGCCCGCTGTTGGCCAGTTGGATAAAGTAGTAGGCCGCCATGGCTCCGTCGTTTTTAGTCGTATAATCAAAAGCAAGCGCTTCCAAAACGGGTGCAGATCCCGGATGATTCGTGCTGTAAGTTTCCAGAATGAAAATGGCTTGATCGAGTTGACCGCTTTGACGGTATGTGTCAGCCTCGCCTAATACTTCCTCAACAGTGAGCTCTCTTTTTCCGCAGCCGACTTGCAGGAGTAGCGAGAATGACAGTATAAAGAAAAGAAAATGAGAAACTTTGGGCAGCATTTGTCTGTTATAAATAGGGATAAAAGTATAAATTACAGTTAAACTTCAGCATGAAATCACTATCCAGCGCATTTGCAATCTTCCTCTTGACTCAAATCTCAGTTTTTGCCGGCTTTTGGGGCTTTGATGGCGCGCGCCTTTCTTTTGAATATGATGTGTGGAAGGGAAAACTTTCCGGTTATGATGAAGCCTCCTATCGAGAGGTCGTTCATTGTCTGATGTCCGATTTTGAAAACGCTACGGGGAAATCCCTGAATCCCGGTGTTCAGGGAAAGGTAGGGTTAAAGATTTCCACCAATTCGGAGAAGGGGTTAGCTACTCCCAAGAATCTGGTAAGAGCCGTTATTCAGGAGTTGGTCGACCGCGGCTTTGAACGTCACAATGTAATTTTGGTAGACCTGAGGGAAGATCTGTTGAGAGACAGCGGATTTCTTCCGGCATTGAGCGATCGTTCTCCGGTTGCCCATTTCGAAGGTTCACCTGTTTATGTTTTGGATTCTGGAGAGTATTGGGACCGTGAATGGTTTCATGATGATCCTTTGCCGGTGCCATTGTCTAAAACCTACGAAAAGTTGCAGTCGGGGAATGTTTTGGCGGATGACTCCAAAGAAAACCGCAAAAGCTACCTGCCCGCCACATTAATCAACGATGTGGATTTCTTCATCAATTTGCCCATGTATACGGATGACCCTTCCATGGGGATTAATGGGGCTCTGGCCAATCCGACGCTTTGGAGTGTCAGCAACCGGGAGCGCTTTTTGAGAAGCCGGACCAATGCGGCTCCGGCGATTGCAGAAATTGCCGCTATTCCAGAGTTGATCTCGAACTGGGCGTTTACCATTGCCACCATGGAGCGCTATCAATTTATTGGAGGACCTTTGTTTAATTCGCTTTATACAAGGCAGGAGCCGGTGGTGTATCTGAGCAGCAATCCGGTTATTCTGGATGCTGTTGTTTTGGGGAAGATTAACACCGCGAGGTCAGATGCCGGGTTTAAACCGTTTACGGAAACGCTGCCCGTGCTGGACTACTCAATGCAATTGGGATTAGGGAGCCGATATACGCAGAAGATTCATTGGAGAACACCCTGTGGTTCTTCGAATGAAGACTAATCTTTTACGAAAATCAGCTTGTAAGAAAACCGATTCCGTATTCTAATGCTCTCGAATGTGAAGGCTTCTGCGGAGGCTGTTTTACTATATTCAGACCATTCTACAACGTATGACAGAAAATACATTGACAGATTTTTTCCCTGTGCTGGTGCAAGTGATTCTTGTTGCTGGTATTGCTGTAGGGTTGATCAGTGTTAGCCACTTGTTCGGGCAGCGCAGCAAATCGAACGAGATTAAGGACAGCGCTTACGAATGTGGCTTGCCTGCAGAGGGGAAATTACACCCACGTTTTGCGGTTAAGTTTTATGTTACGGCCATGCTCTTCCTTATCTTTGATATCGAAGTTGTTTATCTGATGCCTTGGGTTTTGGTCTATAAAGATTTTCTGATTCATAATATCCCGATTCTCCTCCCGACACTCTTTTTCCTCGTGGTGCTTGTTCTTGGACTGCTCTATGAAGTGAAGAAGGGAGCATTGGACTGGGAGCGTTGATTTTTCTCCTCCTTCTCTCTCTCTTTTACCACGGCAGATTCTATTGATTAATCTGCCTCCCTTTTTTCATGAGGCTTGACCGCTATATTTCAAAAGCACGTATTATTGAGTTGGAGAGCACGGATTTAGAAGGTGCTCTCAAGGAGCTTATTGCTGTTTCCACACAGCGCTTAAGTCAGGAGCTCCCGTCTGATGAATTAGTCAAGGAACTGATTGAACGGGAGAATACGATGAGCACCTATCTGGGGAATGGGGTGGCTATGCCGCATGTTAGGGCCAAAATGAAGCGCCCGTATATTTTTGCGATCGGTCGCTGTCGTGAAGGGTTGGACCATGAGGGGGTTACTGAATATAAAGAAGTGCGTTTGGTTTTCCTTCTCCTGGCTTCGGAAAGCGAAAAGAACTATTTGAATGTTCTGGCTTCTCTTGCTCGCCTGTTCAGGGAAAAGGCCGTTGTCGACCACATTGTAGACGCTCCCAATCTGAGGACTTTTCAACAGCGGGTATATGAAGGTTTTGGTGGATTGCTGGCTAAGCCAGAGCGCCGTCAGAATCGTTTCAACCGTTTGCTGTTGAGAGAGGCTGAGAAGGTTGCCCGTTCAACACGCTGTTCGGCCATTCTCATTTTTTCGGATACATTTGCCGGAGGGATTGAGATTACCGATGGTTTTCCTGAATATCGCAGCGTCTTGGTCTCTAGAGCGGTTTCCGATCGGCAGAAAGACTCTCCGTGGGTGTCCGCCTGTATTGAGGTCCGTTCTTTCTCCCAGCAGCGTTTGTCTCAGTTACGCAGTGCGATCATTATTGGGCTGACCAGGAATATCTTCAAGTTCAGTGATCGTGTGTGTTGTATCGGAGGCTTGCCCAGTAGCAATCAGCTGGATACATTGATTGTTGTCGATATTGAGCGCGAGTTCCAGTCGGTGATGACTCAGAACGAAGATCTGCTTCCCAAGAATGTTAAGATTGAGGTTGTTGAGCGCATGTTGGCCATTGCCACTGAATTGGCTGTTGAAGGCCGCGAAGGGAAACCTGTTGGAAGCCTTTTTGTCGTAGGCAATACAGAGGTGATTAATCCCATGATTAAACCTTTGGTATTGAATCCTTTTTATGGTTATAAAGAAGAAGACCGTAATGTGCTGAATCCTTTTATGGATGAAACCATTAAAGAGTTTTCTGTAATAGACGGTTGTTTTGTTATCCGCGGAGATGGTGTCATTGAATCTGCGGGTAGCCTGATTCATGCTCCGAGTGAATTTTATCAGGATATGCCCGGTGGGTTCGGTTCACGGCATTCTGCCGCTGCGGCTATTTCCAGAGCAACCGATTGCCTTGCTATTGTTGTTTCCGCCAGCACGGGGCAGGTGTCTCTGTTTCGCAATGGAGATATGGTTCCCTTGCTGGAAAAACCGCTGGGAGGCACTGCCTGATTTTTACTTCACAAAAAAGTAAAATTCATACTTGCCGAACCTGTTAGAAAGAGTAACCTGCACCATTTCAACGAATTTGAGCTATGCCCAGAGAACATATCATTTTAGAATGCACTGAAGCCCGTAAAGAGGGCAAACCCGTATCCCGCTACATGTCTGAGCGTGATAAGAAAAAGCAGCCTGAGCGCGTCGAAAAGATGAAATACAATCCTCATCTTCGTCGCCACACGCTGCATAAGGAAATCAAGTAAGACCAATTTCTTTATTAAAAAAACCGTATTCCTTAGGAATACGGTTTTTTTGTTTAAAGTGTTATCGTTGGGAGTGGCTGCTACGCCTGCTGGATCTCCAGCGATCGCGATGGTTGCGGATCCAGTCCAGCAGAGCTCTTTCAAAGCCAATATCATGCCCAGCCTTTTCTGACTCAAGCCATTTATGACGGAGGATTTCTTCCCGCTCCGCGATAAACTCCTGATAAAGGTTGGAACGACCAATATCAAAATCTTTGGACTGATTATCCGTACTAGACATTGTTGATAATTCTTAGGCTAACACACCGAATTGTAAACAAAAACATCTAAAACTGATACAATTTTTACACCCTTTATACAGACATAATCCACCTGTGGGGCAAAATTATTTCAATTTGATTTCAAATAAAATAAGTGATTCGGGGAGAATCGTCAAGCCGACTGTAAGGCCTCCAGGATTTTTGAAGCAACTTCACGAAAAGCTTTACTGGAGGGGGATTCGGGATTGCTGAGAACGATGGGAATACCTCTGTCGCCGCCTTCTCTGATGTCCTGATCCAAGGGGATTCCCCCAAGGAATGGACAGTTCAGGGCGAGGGCCGTTTCTTCGCCGCCACCTTGTCCAAAGATATATTGTTTTTCACCAGTGGCCTCATTCATCAGGTAGCTCATATTCTCTGCTACGCCAAGAATGGGAACATTTACTTTTTCAAAAAGCATGGCTCCGCGGCGGGCAACGCTGGCCGCTGCCATCTGAGGTGTGGTGACCACAACGGTTCCGTCTACGGGCATGTTCTGTGTGAGGGAGAGTTGCGCGTCACCGGTTCCGGGAGGAAGGTCTGTTACCAGAATATCAAGTTCTCCCCAATTAATGCTTTGGGCAAACTGGGCTATGACGTTGTTGACCATAGGGCCACGCCAAATGATGGGGGCGTCGTCTTCCGCCAACAGGCCGAGAGACATAACTTTAATTCCGAAATTCTCTTCAGGGATGATTTTATCGTCGCGAAACTCCGGTCTGTTGCTCACTCCCATCATCAGAGGAATGCTGGGGCCGTAGACGTCGCAGTCCATAATCCCGACTTTAGCACTGCCGTTGCGTTCAATGAGTTCCTGGTAGAGTGCCACGGCCAGATTTACGCTGAATGTGGATTTGCCTACACCTCCTTTACCACTGGATACCGCAATAATTTTTTTTACACCTTCAGCTTTTTCTTTCGTTTCTGCCGGACTAGGATGAGAGGGGGGGGCTTTGGGAGCCGCCTGCACGGAAACGCCCACTTGTATGCCCTCGACGCCTTCGACTTGTCTTAAAACATGCTCTACGTCTGCTTTTATTTTGGCCGGGATCTCGGGCTTGGGGGTTGATACAGAAATGGCTACCTGAACAATTCCGTCTTCAATCCTCACCGATTTAACGAGACCAAAGGAAACGATATCCCGACTGAACCCGGGATAATTAATTAATTTGAGTGCCTCTAGAATAGATTCTTTAGTCAGTTTTGGCATAGCGTGTTGTCAGCCTATGCTCAAAACACTTGCGGATGCAAGCTTTGCTGTATTTGCTCCTTTTAGGATTTCTCATTGATCCCTGATCTTCATTCCCCTATAATCTTCTGCGATAAAAATTACCGCCATGTCATTTATTCAAAAAAAAATCTTATTCCTCTTGTTTCTTTTTCCCTTATATATCTCTGCTCAGCAGACAATTGAATTGGGAGATATTAATCGAAATGCCAACTCGCGTGTAAAGCAAATCACTGTGGCATCTTCGGATCAGAATATTCTCAACCTCATGCAAAAAGCTTTTTCCGTGCACGGTGCCTACGATTTGTCCCAGAATGGCAACCCCGCATTTACTATCCGCATTCAGCCGGTAGATTCCGCCAAAGTTCGTTTGGAAATCGAGAGCGGGCGTCCCTCCAAGTTACTTTTCAGCGAGGTCTTATCTGGAAGAGACTGGCGCGAAGCATCGTTGAGTGCTATTGACCTGGCCGTGACAAAGACTTCAGGGCTTCCCGGCATCTTTTCATCGAGAATGGCCTTTATCAGTGATCGCACAGGTAATACCGAGGTTTACGTCAGCGACTTGCTCATGCTGGGAGTGCATCAGGTAACGAAGGACCGTACTCACTCCGTCCGACCTTCCATTTCCCCCGATTCCCGTATTATTCTCTATACGAGCTATTTCAAAAACGGTTTCCCTGATATTTATAAAGTCAATTTGGCATCCGGGCAGCGCGAAGTTTTTGCCAGCTTTAAGGGGACCAATACCGGTGCCACCTACAACTCTATGGGAACCTCTGTTGCTATGATCCTTTCGGGAACCGGGAATTCAGAGCTTTACCTCAGTGATACCAAGGGGCGTAATATGCAGCGCCTGACCAGAACCAAGGGCCTGGAAGCCGATCCTACATGGGCCCCTGACGGGCAGCGTCTTGCTTTTACCTCGGATAATGCCGGAAAGCCGCAGCTATACGAAATTCGCAGAGACGGCACCAATATGAAGCGCATTCCCACCAATATAAGTGGTTACTGCGCCGAACCCGACTGGAACCCGGTCAAAGGCAATCTCATTGCCTTTACAGTTGCTCAGGCAGGTCAGTTTGAAGTGGCGGTTTGGGATTACAGCACCGGCACCAGCCGAGTGGTTTCCAACGGAACAGGGGATGCTATTGAACCCACCTGGGCAGCGGACGGCCGTCACCTCATCTATACCGAGCGCACATCTACTTATCAGCGTCTGGTTTTGCTGGATACGGAAACCGGCCACAAGGGTTATCTGCACGAAAAAGCTTGGGGAAATGCATCTCAAGCCAGTTGCGCTCCCCGCCGTTGAGTCTTTGCTCAAGCGTAGTGAATGGAATCGGCTATTTTTTTTGCGGTGGAGGTATCGTAAAGTGCCTCCACCAGTGCCAGCCCGAATTCCACTGCTGTTCCGGCACCGCGCGATGTGATGATGTTTCCATCGGAACAGACGGTTTCCGACTCTCGGATTTCCGGCAACTCTTCTGCCACTGAGAAATGCGCGGTATAGCGTTCCGGGATTATTTCGGCCTCTTTCAGGATGACGGGAGCGGCACAAATGGCGGCGATGAATTTCCCTTCGGTATTGTGCATCTTTATCAGCTTGATAACCCGGGGGTCTGTTCGAAGCGTCTTGTGTCCGGGGCCACCGGGGAGAATGAGTGCATCTGCCAAAACTGCAGCATCCAAATCTTCCAGATTTCGGTCCGCGCTAATTTCTATGTCACTGCGTCCTGTGATCTCCAGAGACTGTTCTGTGGAAATGAGTACAACATTGGCTCCGGCCCGACGAAGCAGGTCAATGGGGGTGATGGCTTCGATTTCCTCAAAGCCGTTGCAGAGCAGGACGTAGACGGTTTTCATAAGCATTAAAGTAAGTGTTGTTATCTCATGGATAACACGCGTCACATCCTCTGACAACGGAATATCTCTGCATTCATGATTGATCTGACCATTTATTCCAGCATTATCCCTAGAAATGACTATACCTCCTTCCTTTGATTCCATTGCGTGGTCTGCCTTGGGGAAGCGCGTGGAACCTCCTGTCATCGATAGTCTTATGGCGGATGCCTTGAATATTCCGGGAATGTTGTCTTTAGCCGCAGGATTTACGGACAATGCGGTTTTGCCGTCCGAGCTGATACTGGAGGCGATGAGTGCGCTCTGCGATCCTACCGGGAGTAAGGAATGTTTCCAGTATGGAACCAATATTGGCCGGTTTGGGTTACGGGAGGAAGCGCTTCGATTGCTGAAAACTTATCCGGGAGAGGAGCGCCTTGACTTACCGCTTTCGCAGGTGGCTATTACCAACGGTTCCCAGCAGGTCCTTTATCTCTCGGCTCAGGTTTTGTGCGATGAGGGCGACATTGTTTTTGTGGAAGATCCCAGCTATTTTGTGCTTTTGGAAATGCTCAGAGGCATGAATTTGCGAGTATTGTCTATTCCGCGCAGTGAATCAGGGGCGATTGATTTTGAAGCTTTGGAAACGCTGTTTTCCGAGCTGAAAGTCGCAGGGGAGTGGCATCGGGTAAAATTCATTTACCTGATCGGCTATTTTGCCAATCCGTCTTCCCGTTCGCTGAGTGAGGAAGATAAGCGCCGGCTTGGATTGTTGCTGCGGGCTCAGAAACGGCCTATTCCTGTTATTGAAGATGCGGCTTACCGGAATTTGTATTTTGATCAAGCCTACCCGGCCCGCAGCTTACTAAGCCTTCCAGAGTGGGCTGGCCTGCCGGTAATGTACACCGGAACGTTTACCAAGCCATTCGCCACAGGCCTGAAGGTTGGGTATGCCTTTTCCACCTCTGCTGAATGGATGCAGAATGTGCTTTGCGTTAAAGGGCATCAGGATTTTGGTACAGCGAACTTTGCTCAGGCTATTCTTGAGCACGTGTTAAAGGCCGATCTTTATCTTACCCATTTACGGCGTATTCGTGTGCATTATAAGGGGAAGATGGAGGTTCTGCATCGTGCGCTAGTCAACAGCGGGTTGATGGAGCATGGATGGTCGTGGTCTGTTCCCGGTGGCGGGTTATACCTTTGGCTGACTGGGCCGGATCATGTCGATACCTCTTTGCCATCAAACTTCTGCAAGGCGTGCCTGGACGAGAAGGTGCTGTATGTGCCCGGGGATCTGTGTATTGCCGGTGGGGTTCGTAAAAACTGTGTGCGTCTTTCTTTTGGAGCACTCCCGGAATCTTTACTCGAAGAAGCCGCAGCCCGTTTTGCCGCGGTAGCGCTAAGATTTTCATGAAGAGCTTGCACTCTCTAAATGCGTTTGAAATATAAGTGTAATATACTATGGATATGTTAAAGATTTGTTGTATCGGCGCGGGCTATGTAGGCGGCCCGACAATGGCTAAAATTTCCCAAAAATGTCCGGATATCCGTGTTACCGTTGTCGATATGAATGCTGCCAAGATTGAGCAGTGGATGACGGATGATCTTCCTGTCTATGAACCGGGTTTGCTTGAGTGCGTTAAAGAAGCACGTGGCCGTAATCTTTTCTTTTCAACAGAGGTAGAGCAGGGGATTCGTGAAGCCGATATCATCTTTATCAGTGTCAACACTCCGACCAAAACATATGGCGTTGGAGCCGGTAAAGCTGCTGACCTTAAGTATGTGGAGCGTTGTGCTCGCATGATTGCAGAGGTTTCCGAAAGTGATAAAATTGTAGTCGAAAAATCGACTTTACCGGTGCGCACTGCTCAATCAATCAAGCGTATTCTGGACTCCAGTTCGCCGGATGGTGTTCGGTTTCAGGTGCTAAGTAATCCTGAGTTTTTGGCTGAAGGAACGGCCATGACCGATCTGGAACATCCGGACCGTGTTTTGATTGGTGGGGAAACATCAGCTGAAGGAGATAAGGCAGTTGGTAGATTGGCTTCGGTCTATCGACGCTGGGTTCCCGCCGACCGTATTATTACGACTAATATCTGGTCTAGTGAGCTTTCCAAGCTGACGGCAAATGCTTTTCTTGCGCAACGCATCTCTTCGATTAATGCCATCAGTGCATTGTGCGAGGCTACCGGAGCCAATGTGGATGAAGTGGCACATGCTATCGGTAGAGATTCGCGCATAGGGCCTAAGTTTCTGAAGTCCAGTATTGGTTTTGGCGGTTCCTGCTTCCAGAAGGATATTCTAAACCTGGTCTATCTTTGCGAGCATTTCGGCCTACCGGAGGTTGCCCATTATTGGGAGCAGGTTGTTCAGATGAACGACTATCAGAGGCGCCGTTTTGTTACCCGCATTCTCGATACCTTGTTCAACACGGTTTCGGATAAGAAAATAGCCATTTGGGGCTTTGCTTTTAAGAAAGATACCAACGATACCCGCGAGTCTTCAGCCATATATATCTGTAAGAGTTTGTTGGAAGAACAGGCACATTTAAGCATTTATGACCCTAGAGTAGGGGCTGAGCAGATATATCGGGAGCTTGGAGTTGATGCCGATTGTGCCCAGGTGACGATTGCAAAGAACCCGTGCGAGGCGGCAAGGGATGCCCACGCTATTGCCATCCTTACGGAATGGGATGAGTTTAAGATGGAGTCGCTCGACTATGCCTCTCTCCTTGATTCCATGCAGAAGCCTGCGTTTATCTTTGACGGACGAAATATTGTGGACCGCAAAGCCTTGCGCCAGATGGGATTTGAAGCTTATTCAGTGGGTACGGGAGATTGATCCCTTTTGCCTTCTAGACTTCTGTCATCAATTGCCATTGAGCGACGGGAATATCTTCCGGTCTGATCGATGGGGCTATTGCTGCCTTCTCCAGCCAACGCTCCAGTTTGGCTTTTCCTCTGCAGAGACCTCCAATTTGCTTTCTTCTCTGCTGAAAGACCTGTCGGATTAATTCGGCGTCTTCTTTGGGAAAAACAAACGGATTGGCTTTTTTCTGCAGATTGAGGAGTACTGAGTCGACTCCGGGAACAGGATAAAAACTTTGCCGGGAAACTGCGTGCCCTGGATTTCTGTCGAGTGCTGATTGTACGAAAATGGAAATGGCACCGTAGGACTTGCTGCCGGGAGCCGCTGTATAGCGATCGGCAGCTTCTTTTTGCAGCATGAGTACCATCCGTTCCGGAATGTGCAGCTGAATCACACTTTCCAACCAGGGGGTTGACACCGCATAGGGCAGATTGGCAACAATTTTATACTCAGGTAATTGCTGAAATGCTTCAGTCAGCTTTCCCAGTGGGTAGTCAACGGCATCTCCGTGCAACAGGGAAAAGCGCTTGTCTGCATCTTCAGAAAGCTCTCCTCTCAGCTGCTGATCCAAATATGAGTGAAGGCAGGTATCCAGCTCTACGGCAAAAACCTGAGCCCCCGCTTCGAGCAGTGCGCGGGTTAAGGTACCCAGCCCGGGCCCGACTTCGGCCACTATATCACCCGCCTCTACATTGGCCAGTTGCAGGGATTTGCGAACGATGTTTCCATCGATCAAAAAGTTTTGTCCCAGCCGCTTGCGTGGATGGTGTCCGAGGCTCTCCAGAAGGGTTCGGGTCGAGGAAGGTGTTAACGGGCTGTTGTGCATCAATCCAGTTGGTGGATATCTTCAATAAATGCGTCTACGTCTTCCGCCTTCATCAGTGCTTCGCCGACGAGGATGGCTTCTGCTCCTGCTTTGCGAACTCGGGCTGCATCTTCGTATGACCAGATACCGCTTTCGCTGACGGGAAGAATTCCTTGTGGGATTTGTGGAATAATCCGTTCGGAGAATTCCAAATCGGTGACAAATCGAGTGAGGTCCCTGTTGTTTACTCCCAGCAGCTTTGGGTCGAAGCGCAGCGCGCGTTCCAATTCGGCTTCCGTATGGACTTCGTAAAGGCTGTCCAGCCCGGCTAAATCGGCGGCATCGCGCAGCCGCTTCATGGAGTCGTTGTCCAGCGCCCGAACAATGATGAGGATGCAGCGGGCACCGGCTTCGGCTGCTTCCAATACTTGGATCGGGTGAACAAAAAAATCTTTGCGGAGAGTGGGGGTTGCATCGGATCGAGGAGAGAGTAGATCGTTGACATCCCACAAGTCCTGGATGCTGCCGCCAAAAAACGTTTTGTCTGTAAGCACGGAAATGGCATCGGCAGCGGCGTTGTAGTATTTTCTGGCTTGTTCGGTGGCATCTGGAAGGTCTGCAATGCGGCCGGCGCTGGGAGATTTACGCTTAATCTCGGCAATCACACGCAAGCCCGGGCGTTTCAGCGATTCGATGAATCCCAGTCCGTTTTTGGGGAGTTCAGCAAAGCGTTCCAGCTCACGGTCTTTTACTGGCCGTTCGCGCTGAGCGACCTCTTTGCGCTTCCACGCCATGATTTCTTCAAGTTTATCCATAGATGTCTGTCTCTATTTGATGCAGCGGCGCCTATTTTTCAAACTTCAAATTCCGTATCAGAGGATTCGTTCGCATATTTTCCCTGTGGCAGCTTTTCCATTCGATTTTCCTCCATGTTTATGTGTATGATCGGCACGTGACTGCAATAAATGCATTATTGAAAACAATGGCGGCTCTGAGGGCTCCAAATGGTTGCCCTTGGGATCGCGAACAGACTCACCAAAGTTTGGCTGAATACCTCATCGAGGAAACCTCTGAGTTGCTGGATACCATTGATCACGGCGACATGGACCACATGCGTGAGGAGTTGGGAGATGTTTTACTTCAGGTTGTTTTCCACGCGCAAATTGCCAGTGAAAACGGCCACTTTAATTTTGATGATGTGGCTGCCGAAATCAATGAGAAGCTGGTGCGCCGGCATCCGCATGTTTTCGGAGATCACGATAAACTGGATAACTCCGAGCAGGTTCTGGTGACATGGAATGCGGTTAAGGCTACAGAAAAGAAGAATGGAACACCTTCTAAATCATGCATACCGCTTCCCCCAAACCGTTTACCGGCACTTTTGTTCTCGAAGAATGTCTATAAGCAGTTAAAGAAGCACGAGCTTTTGACGAAAGCCGGTCTTGATGATACTTTTTGCGAACAGGTAGACCAGTTGGATGAAAAAACGCTCGGAGAGCTTCTATTTAAGATTACGGCCAGATGTAAGGACAAAGGGCTCGATCCCGAAGCGTTGCTTAGAACCTATGTGGACAGCCTGATTGAAAAAGTAGACAATGCCTAAAACAGTTTCAGATGATACGCGTGTTTGTGAGCTGCAGACTTCCTCGGGAGTTGTTCAGGTTCCTTATGTGCTGAAACGTTATAAGCGCATGCGTAGTATTAAGTTATCTGTAGTCAATGAAGGCGGTGTGCTTTTGAAGATTCCCTGGCGCTTGCCTGAGCGGGTAGCATTGGCATTTCTTCGCAATCAGGGAGACTGGCTGATCGAAGTGCTCAATCAGATGCCGCAGGTGCCCGAGTTATCAGCTTACCTCAACCTTTCTCCATTTGTCTCTGCCGCCGGAAAGCGGCTGCGTCTGGAACTGCTTTCCGGTGCGGTGAGTACTTCCTGGGTCTACAGCATTGCGCAGGAGCGGTTGGTGATTCGCTGCAAGTCGGGTGAACCTTTTGAGAGTGAATTGCTGAAGGTCTTGAGGCAGTTTTCGGCTGAAGTCATCGGAGAGCGTGTTGCTGGTCTCGCGGAAAAGATCGGGGTAACTTTTGAAAAGGTGACCATTCGTGACCAGAGAAGCATGTGGGGCTCCTGTACGGATAAGAAAACACTCTCCTTTAATTGGAGGTTGATTCTGCTGCCCCCTGAATTGATGGATCATGTTATTTTTCATGAACTTGCCCATCTGACTCATATGAACCATTCCGCGGGTTTTTATGAGTTGCTTTCATGTTACGATGGGCAATCCAAACGGCATGATCGGCTGCTGAACGAAGTGTCTCCCAGTATTATGGTTCTGGGTCGCTGACGGGTGCACCAAAGCTGGAATCGACATCCAGAATAGCAGCGCCTGTATTCAGGGCTTCTTCTATGTTTACAGTTGGTTGTTTGGTGTAGTAATTAACCAGCCTTCCACTGCCGTCTTCTCCAAGCAGGTTTTCATAATATTCGACATGCCCGTCCAGGAAGACAATATGTCCCCCGCGGTTTCCGTAGACTCCCGGGCAAGTGGCATCTTCTGCTGCCCAATAGCCGGAGGCTTGTAATCCTCTCGTCCAGGCAATCGGAGTGGTACTCACTGGAGCATTGGGTGCTATGTTGGATACTACGGCAAAGCTGATCGGCATGTTGGCAAAACTGCTGTTTATGGTTGTTTGACCGTTGCTGTCGGTAAAGGCTATTTGCCCCGGGGTTTCTCTGTTTTGGGCAATTACTAGTGGATCTTCGTTGAGAATATAGAGTGCGGCATCATTGAGACCCGTATTTGTAGACAAAAGTAAGGCCCAATCGTGAACTGAATTGGCCCGGATGGTTTTTGCCGTGGGGCCCGATCTCATATAGGCGTTGGCGGCGATAGATATTTGATGAAGGTTGTTGGCCGCAGTCGTTCTGCGGGCATTTTCCATAATATGGCCAATTGCCGGGTAGAGCATCCCGCTGAGTATTCCGATTATGGCAATTACTGCGAGCAACTCAATCAAGGTGAATGCAGATCGGGAATATGTTTTCATATAGATAGTGGATAATTCCGTTATGGCAATTGTCGAGAATGAAAGTATAGTATTGTATGCTTGGGCTAATCTGATATGCAAAAAAAAACTCCCGACCACTAGATCGGGAGTTTTGCAAAGTGAATCTTGTGATAGGATCAGTAGGGAAGGGGATACTTTTTGCAGAGCTCCAGCGCAATCTCGCGTGCTTCAGCAATTTTGGCATCATCTTCGATATTGTTGATGACCATATCAATAGCTTCAACAATCTGATACATGTCGGCTTCTACCATACCACGTGTGGTAACAGCGGGAGATCCCAAACGCAGGCCGCTGGTCTGGAAGGGGCTACGGGTTTCACCGGGAACGGTGTTGCAGTTAGTGGTAATATTGGCCTTATCCAGCGCAATCTGTACCTTTTTACCGGTGATTTCTGGATGGCTGCCACGCAGGTCGATCAGTATCAGGTGGTTGTCTGTTCCTCCGGAGCACAGTTTGTAGCCCTTTTTGAGCAATGCGTCAGCGAGTGCTACTGCATTCTTGCGCACCTGCTGTTGGTAGGCCTTGAACTCGGGAGTCATGGCTTCTTTAAAGCAAACGGCCTTTCCGGCAATGATGTGCATGAGAGGGCCACCTTGGCCACCGGGGAAGATGGCGGAGTTCAGCTCCTTGGCATACTTCTCGTGACTGAGAATCAGACCGCCGCGGGGGCCACGCAAGGTTTTGTGAGTGGTGGTGGTGACAAAGTCGGCGTGGGGGAATGGGCTGGGATGTTCTCCTGCGGCAACCAGACCGGCAATGTGGGCAATGTCGGCCATGAGGTAAGCGCCAACTGACTTGGCGATTTTGCCCATGCGCTCAAAATCGATAATGCGAGGGTAAGCGGAAGCACCAACGGTAATCAGTGCAGGCTTAACTTCCTGAGCAATGCGCTCGAGGTTATCATAATCGATCAGACCTGTTTCCGGATCCACATAGTAGTGGGTTACGTTGTAGAGTTTACCGGAGAAATTAACCGGGCTTCCGTGAGTCAAGTGACCCCCGTCGCTCAGGTTCATCGTCAAAATCTTGTCACCGGGCTTGAGCACGGCGGTATAGACCCCGAAATTGGCTTGGCTGCCGGCGTGCGGTTGCACGTTGGCATATTCTGCCCCGAAGAGCTTCTTTGCACGTTCAATGGCCAAGTCTTCGGCAATATCCACGCATTCGCAGCCGCCGTAGTAACGTTTGCCGGGATACCCCTCAGCGTATTTATTGGTCATAACACTGCCGCAGGCTTCCATGACTGCGGGCAGCGTGAAGTTTTCAGAAGCGATCAGCTCGATGTGAGTCTGCTGACGTTCGCGCTCTTTTTCGATGGCTGCGAAGACCTCGGGGTCGATCGTAGACAAGGGCTCTTTGGAGAGAAGACACGGGCTTTCTGATGAAGCGCTCATTAGCTCTATACTTGAAGGTTGTTGATAGTTCACTGCACTCTCACAGCGGTTGAGAGACTCCGCCAGTAAACAAGGCAGCGGATAAATTGTCGATGGAAATTATTCGGCTGAAAGCAAAAGTTTCAAATGAGTGACGATGGAGGGAATGGCCTCAACGATGGAATCGCGGCAAGCCTCGTAACTCTCCAGATCAGATCCCCAGGGATCTCCGATTTCCGGATCCGCGGGCGGCGGCAGTAGTTCTCTGACCAACATCAATTGCGCTCTACTATTGGGAAAGAACTGACGAATCATTTGCAGGTGTGCCTGAGTCATGGCAACGACCAGCGTTGCTTTATCCATCAAATCTCTGGTGAGTTCGCGGCTGCGATGTTTGCTCAAATCGATGCCGACTTTTTTCAACGCTTTAACTGAATTAGGAGAAGCAGCTTCACCGTCCCAAGCGCTGACCCCGGCGCTGATGACTTTTATATTACTGAGGGGAGCATCCTCTGCTTTCAGGGCATGTTCCAGTAGTTTTTCAGCCATTGGGCTTCGGCAGATATTTGCCGTGCAAACGCAGATAACTAAGGGTTCATCGATCATGAGAATTTTGGGGTCGGAGGTTTTTTATTGTTCGCGAGTTAGTTGGCGGTAGCCGATATCGCGGCGAAAATAAATGGAGTTCCATTCAATTGCATCGCATACCTTATAGGCATCTGTTGCTGCATCTTTGAGGGATTTTCCAAATGCGGTAATGCCCAGTACACGTCCGCCATTGGAAAGGATTTCTCCTTTGTCGCCGAGTTTTGTGCCGGCGTGGACGATTTCCACGTTTGTAGGAAGATTATCCGGTAGGGTAATGGTTTCTCCCTTGGGATATGCCTCGGGGTAACCTTTGGCGGCGGCAACGATAACGATGGCGTACTCCGGTTTCAGCTTAACTGCTTCAGGCTTCAATGTTCCTTTTGCGCAGTGGAACATGATGCTGATCGGGTCTGTTTCCAAGAGCGGAAGGAGCACTTGTGTTTCCGGGTCTCCAAAGCGCACGTTAAATTCGAGCACTTTGGCGATGCCGTCGACAATCATAATGCCGATGAACAGGGTTCCTCGAAAATCAATGCCTTCTGCCACGAGACCTTTCAGGGTGGGTTCGATGACATCGCTGATGACCTGAGCCTTGATTGATTCGTTAACGACTGCCGCTGGAGCATAAGCTCCCATGCCACCGGTGTTGGGCCCGCTGTCCTTTTCTCCTATACGCTTATGGTCCTGAGCCGCGGGCAGGTAAACATAGTTTTCCCCGCTGACCATAATGGTGATGGAAGATTCTTCTCCATCTAGAAATTCTTCGATCAGGATTTCCGCACCACTGTTTCCGAAAAGCTCACCCGAGAGAGTTTGCCGAATAGCTGTTTCCGCCTCTTCTCTGGATTGGGCGATAATCACTCCCTTACCTGCGGCCAGCCCACTGGCTTTAACCACCACGGGGTAGCTGTAGTTTTCCAGAGCCTTAACGGCGTCGTCGGCTTCACCTTTGCTGAACGTATCCGATTTAGCGGTGGGGATCTTGTATTTATTGAGGAAATCCTTGGTGAATACTTTGCTGCCTTCGAGCTGGGCACCGGCCTTGTTTGGGCCGTAAACAGTTATTCCCTTAGCCTGTAGGGCATCTGTGACGCCCAGACACAAAGGCACTTCCGGGCCAACGATAACGAAGTCGACCTTTTCCGCTTCAGCCAGCGCAACGGTTGCATCCACATCGGTCACATCCAGGGGAAGGCATTTGGCCTCTTTGGCGATTCCTCCGTTTCCGGGGGCAGCAATGACCTCACTGATCAGGGCACTTTTCAGGCAGGACTTTACAATTGCGTGCTCACGGCCTCCCGAGCCAATGACCAATGTTTTCAACTTCGTTTCGCTCATGAGAATGTTCTGAATATCCCTGTATTATGAGTCAACAGATTAGCACGGATGCGGAAAACTTTTCTCGCCTTGAAGTATCATGTCCTGATAGAAAGAATGCTTTCCTTATTAATCCGTAACGAATCAGTTTCTATGCACATTTACTTCCTGGGCATTTGTGGTACCGCCATGGGCAATGCAGCTTTACTGCTGAAAGAACAAGGGCACCGGGTGTCCGGTTGCGATACCGGTATTTATCCTCCAATGTCTGACGTTTTGGCAAGTGCCCGTATCGACGTGCTGGAAGGTTACGATGCAGAGCGTTTACAGCAATTGGCTCCGGATTTGGTGGTGATCGGTAATGCCAATTCCAGAGGGAATGTGGAAGTGGAATACTTATTAAACAGTCAACAGATTCCCTATGTTTCCCTCCCTCAATTACTGGGAGAGCAAATCCTTTCCGGTAGAAAACCGGTTGTAATTACGGGTACACACGGGAAAACCACCACTACGGCGT
The DNA here is from genome assembly GCA_016932335.1 of Opitutales bacterium. Lineage (GTDB taxonomy): Bacteria > Verrucomicrobiota > Verrucomicrobiia > Opitutales > Oceanipulchritudinaceae > JAFGCZ01. Next base: position 325,051 of record JAFGCZ010000001.1, read on the forward strand.
TGACGGCTTTTCTTATGGCGCAGGCGGGAAAAGATCTGGGCTATCTGGTTGGGGGAGCTCCCCGTGATTTACCCTCGGGAGCCCATCTTGGCACTGATGCTCCTTTCGTAATCGAAGGAGATGAATACGACAGCGCTTTTTTTGATAAACGCAGCAAGTTTATTCATTATAAGCCTGAGATTCTGGTCATCAACAACATCGAATTCGACCATGCGGATATCTTTCGGGATTTGCCGGACGTGTTACGGACCTTCAACCATTTATTGCGCATTGTTCCCGGAAAAGGCTTTGTCCTGGCCAATGGAGATGATGCCAATGTGCTTTCCCTGCTTCCGGTTTCCTGGACGAAAATCATTAAAGTGGGAACCGCAGAGACGAATGATTTGCGTATCTGTGATTTTGCAGAAGATGAGAGCGGATCCAGCTTTACCTTGAAGTGGCACGGGCAAATATGGGGGAAAGTGGAGTGGGGTATCTATGGCCTTTACAATGCGCGCAACGCTGCCATGGCCGCATTGGCCGCCGGGTTGGCTATGGATGCGGATGCACCTACTGCTGCCGTTGACTTACAGATGTTGCAACACTACCAGGGGGTGAAGCGCCGCCAGGAGATATTGCTGGAGAGTAAAGAATTGGTGTTGATGGAGGATTTCGGACACCACCCGACGGCAATTTCTCAGACGTTGGACAGTCTGCGTCGACGCTATCCCACATACACCCTTGCTGCCTGTTTCGAGCCGCGCAGCAATACCGCGCGTACCGATCTCTTTCGCAAAGAATTTGAAGATGCTCTGAGCCGTGCGGATGCGGCATTGATTGCTCCGGTACACAATGCGCAACGCCTTGGCGAGGATGCTTTGAAAACAGATGCTATGGCCGAAAAGCTTTCCCATCGCGGCCTTTTTTCTGTTGCCTACCTGGATAATGAAGCGCTTTTGAGCGATTTGAAGCAGTATATTGGTAACCATCAGAAACCTCTGCTGGTTTGTTTCTTTTCCAACGGTGCTTTTGGAGGAATTACGCGATCCCTGATAAGGGATATTTGATAATTGCTTTCTTGTGAGCGCTGGGTAAACTGGAGCTTTTACTCCCGTTTATGAATGTACTGCTCCTTACTCTGGTTGTTATCGCCTACTTTTTAATCGGGTACCGTTTTTACGGAAACCTTATTGATCGAAAACTGATCAAGCCGAACGATGAAACCCCAACGGCTGCTGTCGAATATGACGACGGCGTTGATTATTCACCTGCAAAAACACCTTTTCTCTGGGGGCATCATTTTGCCTCTATTGCCGGTGCCGGGCCTATTATCGGTCCCATTTTAGCGGTTGCCTGGTTTGGTTGGGGCCCTCCCGTGCTTTGGATTACCCTTGGGAGTTTATTTATGGGAGCCGTTCATGATTATCTCTCGTTAATGCTTTCTGTGAGAAACAAAGGAAAGGGAATTGCCGAGATTGCCGGAGCTGCGGTGGGAGAGCGTACCAAGATGGCCTTTGCTGTTCTGATTTGGCTGACCTTGGTTTTTATTATCACGGTGTTTGCGGCAAGCGGGGCCAAGGCCCTTGCTGGTTATCCGGCGTTGGTATTGCCCACTTTCGGAATCAGTATTGTAGCTGTTTTTATGGGCTATGCCGTGTATCGACTTAAAACAAATACATGGGTTACATCTCTGCTGGGAGTGGCTGCATCCTATCTGCTAATCTGGCTTGGGTTTGAATTTCCTCTGGCCTTTCCTGATTCAATGAGCGAGCACGCTCAGGTTATCTGGATTATTACGATTCTATTTTTCTACTGTGGTGTTGCTTCCGTTTTGCCGGTCTGGCTATTGCTGCAGCCGAGAGATTTTCTCTCTTCAATCCAACTTTTCGTCGGATTGACTTTGGCTTTTATCGGGATTCTCTTTGTTTCGCCGGAAATTTCAGCCCCATTCAATATCGGATCATTTTCTCTCCGCGGGTCTCATCCAGTGTGGCCTATTCTCTTCATTACAGTGGCCTGTGGCGCAATCAGCGGATTCCACACCATGGTGGCAACCGGAACCACTTCCAAGCAATTGGCTCGTGAGAGTCACGGAAAAATCGTGGCCTTTGGCGGGATGTTGGCCGAAGGAGTGCTCGCTTTTGTGGTTGTGATTACTGTAGCTGCGGGATTGACCTGGGGAACAGCTCCTGAGGCGCTTGTGGGAGATGAACGGCTCAACTATTTTCAGACGGCTTTGGATGTCAGTTGGATTCAGGCTTTTGGCACCGGTTTCGGTAATATCGTCGGGAAGGTAGGCATTCCATTTCTGGGTGCCGCTCTTTCCGCACTGTTGGGGGCGACCATGGTGAAGACCTTTGTCATGACGTCGCTGGATACTTCCACACGTCTTGGGCGCTTTGTCTTTGGAGAGACCATTGCCAAAAATATCCCTCTGCTGCGCAACCGGATTGTCTCCACTCTGGTTCTGCTTATTCCCGCCTATATTTTGGCTGTGAGCAACAGTTACGGTCAGATCTGGAAAATGTTTGGTGCCTCCAATCAGTTGATCGCCGCAGTCACTCTACTGACCGTCAGTGCATACCTTGCCGGTCAAAAACGCCCCACTGCATATACATTGATCCCCTCTGTCATTATGATTGTGACTACGCTCGGGGCATTGCTCTGGGGATTATGCAACCAGGCCGGAGGATATCTCCGGCCCGATTCTCTAAATATAATGCTGAGCGTTATTTCGATTGTTTTAATTCTGCTCTCCCTGCTCATTGTCGCAGATGTGGTTTCCGCCCTCAGGGCTTACGCCAAATCGGATAAGGAGCTGGGCACAGTCGATTAGAGGTAATTGGAATAATGCTCAACTGTCCCCGGGTGCACTTCAACCCAGTGCCCGGGGGAAACTTCTTTAAACTCACTCGGCTGACGCTTCTGTTCATCAGTGGTCTCGATGGGGCTGCGGTAGGCAAAGTGACATCCCTCAGGTGGATTGATCGGAGAGGGGACGTCGCCCTGCAGTAGAATACGCTGCCGCTTTTGATGCGGGTCAGGTTCAGGAATGGCTGAAATCAGAGCCTTGGTGTAGGCATGAATCGGATTATTGAAGATTTCATCGGCATCGGCCAGTTCCACCACACGGCCAAGATACATGATGGCAATTCGGTCGCTGATGTGACGGACGACGGCAAGGTCGTGCGCGATAAACAGGTAGGACAGCTCAAACTGCTTCTGCAGATCAAGCATCAGGTTGAGGATTTGACTCTGTACGGATACATCCAATGCACTGACCGGTTCATCGCAGACAATCAACTTGGGGTTCAGTGACAGCGAGCGGGCAATGCCGATGCGCTGTCGCTGGCCACCGGAAAACTCAAAGGGAAAGCGGTCTGCACTGCTTGCGGGCAATCCCACAATATCGAGCAGTTCCATAACCTTCTTTTTCCGCTCTCTGGAATCATAGAGTCCGTGAATAATGAACGGTTCTTCCAGAATATTGCGTATGGAATGTCGGGCATTGAGGGATTCAGCCGGGTCCTGGAAAATCATCTGCAGATCGCGGCGGATCGGCTTGATGGCCTTGCGGCCCATATGCGTGATGTCCTTTCCGCAAAAATCAATGCGTCCATCTGTAGGTTTGTAGAGGCGAACAATGCATTTTCCCAGAGTGGATTTTCCGCAACCGGATTCGCCCACCAGCCCGAGGGTTTCTCCGCGTTTGACTTCGAGGCTGACTCCGTCGACAGCCCGACACCAGTTTTTCGCGCGCATCAACACTCCACCTTTTACGGGGAAGTGCATTCTTAAATTCTCTACCTTAAGCAGGGGTTCTTTTTCGTTGTTTATCATGTTATTCCCCCCGGAAATTGTCCGTTCTCACAAAATCGCAGTCTTCCACCCAGTGCCCCGGTTCGACTTCGATCAGTCCCGGTTTTACAGATTTGAATGCCTCTGAATTCAGGTATTCTTCAATACGCGGGTGTTTGGCTCTGGGAGCAAAACGCGCTCCAACGGGCATCTCCTGAAGCCCCGGAACCATTCCATCAATCGTGTTCAATCTGGTTTTACGTTCAGCATTTAGTTTTGGAATAGAATGAAGCAATCCCTGTGTATATAGGTGGGCGGGTTTGTCAAAAATCTGTCGCACGCTTCCGCGTTCTGCAATACGACCGGCATACATGACGACAACATCGTCGCAGGTTTCTGCGATGACTCCCAAATCATGGGTAATCATAATGATGCTCATCCCCATATCCTTCTGCAATTGTTTCATCAGTTCCAGGATTTGTGCCTGAATGGTAACATCCAGCGCGGTGGTCGGCTCATCGGCGATAATCAGGCTGGGACTGCAGGCCAGTGCCATGGCGATGACTACGCGTTGGCGCATTCCTCCGGAAAGCTGATGCGGGTATTCTCCCACGCGAATTTCCGGAGAAGGAATGCCCACTTTTCCCAGAATATCGATCGAGCGCTTCCAGGCCTCAGCTTTGCTGATGTCCATGTGCAGGCGAAAAACTTCGCTGAGCTGACGGCCGATTCGGTGAACTGGATTCAGCGCCGTCATTGGCTCCTGAAAGATCATGCCGATCTGACCGCCGCGGACTTTATTCATCTCCGAAGCACTGATCTTTGTCAGGTCCTTGCCCTTAAAGAGGATTTCACCTCCAAGAATTTTCCCCATAGGCTGGGGGAGCAGCTGGATAATGGACAGCGCGGTGACGCTTTTACCACATCCAGATTCTCCCACAATGCCCAGAGTGCGCCCGCTTTGGGCGCTGAAACTGACTCCGTCTACGGCAACAACCTGACCGCCTTCCGTGTCAAATGCGGTTACCAGATTTTTGATTTCGAGAATATTCTCAGTCAATGCAGTGTCTCCGCTTATTTATAGGCGTTGTACTGATCCCAGATAAAGGATTCGGGAGGTAACGTTTCACCGGATTGCATGGCTTCTTTGGTTTCCTTTTTGATGTCCTCGTCTACCCAGCGCATCCAGAATTCATCATAGGTACCGGCGGTCATACCCACGCCGTGTTCGGGATAGCGGATCCAGCGCCAGGAAGCCTGACGGATAAATGGCAAGACAAAGCCCGGAATAAAGGGGGAGTCTTCGTGGAGAATTTCTTCCATACGGAAGGCCAGTTGCTTCATTTCTTCGGCGTTGGAGCTGGCGCGGTACTGCTCAATCAGTTTATCCATTTCCGGATTGCTGTAGGAGCAGGTATTGTTAGTTTGAGTCTTGATGCTGCCGTCGTTGTTGTAGGCGTTAACGGTGTGCCACATTTCCCAGTAACGGGGGTAAACTTCAACCCCGACATTGAGGGCAAAGAAAGCGATATCGTGTTTCTTCTCCTGGAACTTTTTCCAGGCGGCAGTCTGATCGAGGACTTCAACGCGAAGATCAAGGCCGGCTTTAATGGCTTCCTGCTGAAGAATTTCCATTATGGACTTCAGGGTGGCGTAGCCGGTGGTCAGTGTAAAGGATAGGCGTTGCCCTTTGGCATTCACGAGAATTCCGTCGGGGCCGCGCTGGGTGAATCCTGCCTTGGCGAAGCATTCCAGTGCTTTTTCCACATCAAAGGGGTAGGGTTGCAGCGTTGGGTGCGTGAATTCTCCGAAACCGTCGGCGCTGGTGCGCATACGAACGGCGTCGTTGCGGAAGAATTTTTCTATAACTAGGTCCCAGTTGCTGGCATAGGCAATTCCACGGCGAATATCGGCATTATCCAGCAGGGGCTGAACCGTATTGATGTTCATTCCGTAAGTCGGACGCGGCCGGTCATTATAAAAAGTGGCTTTATGAACGTAGCCTTTCTGGATGAGCTCGTTATCATCGGGAAATTTGTCGTAGTTGTATTCGGGGGTATTCATCAGGTAGTCATCCAGTTCTCCTTTCTTGAACATTTCAAAGGCCTTGGATGGATCCCGCACTACGGTGAAGCGGACTTTGTCAAAATTGAAGCGATTCTTGAAGAACTTCTGGTCCTTGGCCCACCAGTCTTTGTTGCGGGTCAGGGAAATAACGCTGCCTTTTTTAACGTCTTTATCGAGCACTACATAGGCTCCGGTGGTGGGTTTGAATTTCCACTGATAGCGTTCCACGTAATCCTCACCCAGCTCTTTGTAGAAATGGCGTGGGTAGAGGGTGTGTTCGAGTGCTCTGGCCAGGATGTCGGGCTTGTCTTCCGGTAGCTTGAAGGAAAAGGTATAGTCGTCGTAAACCGTCAGCCCGATGATGTAGCGCTGGTAGGCATTGTTGTACCAGGGCGCTTGAATGTATTTGGATTGCATGAAGAAGAGGGTGAATGCCACGTCTTCAGTAGTCACTTCCTCTCCGTCGGACCAACGGGCGTCCGGGTTCAGGTGGATGTATACGGTTTTGTTGGCCTTATCTACGGCCCAGCGATCCGCCAGGCCGGGGTAATAGCGGAAACCGTTTTGGGTGACTTCGCGGGATTCGGGGTAGGGATAAGCCAGCCACATATCCACATCTTCATTGATAAATGGACGAAAGCCTCCGTTTGCGTCCGGGCCAACGGTGCGCAGGGTGCGGGGGAAGTCCTGCAGGTAGTAATACCAGGTGCCTCCCTTTTTCGCGTTGTCATCCCCCAGTTCCGGCAGGTCCATGCCGTCTTCCCAGTTCAGTCCCTGAGGGAGTTCATCTATCGTTTTGAAGGAGAAATAGTGATCAAACTTTCCTTCGGCTTTCATCTTGTCCAGTTCCTCTTCGGAAATCTTGCCTGCTTCATAGGCTTCCAGCACATCGGGTGGGATGGAAAGCTTGGTTTCGTAGTAGGCTTGAATTTCAGCGGTGTTGTCGCGGGCTGCTTCCTGCGGCTCGGCTTCTTTCTTTCCGCAACCGGAAAATACGGCAAGCAGGGCCGTCAACGGGAGGATAATGGATTTATGAAGAGTCATGATTTGATGAGATGTTTGGAAATTAACGGTAGGTAGTGAATTTTTTTGGATCGAAAGCCTCGCGAACGGCTTCCCCGATAAAGGTAACAAGAGAAAGCAGGAATACCAGAGTGGTAAAGGCGCTGGTAACGATCCACGGAGCTGTGGTCAGGTTGTCTTTTCCCTGTTTCAAGAGTTCACCCATGCTGGCGGTTGGGGGCGGTAACCCCAGCCCCAGAAAGTCCAATGCCGTAATTGATGTAATAGCTGCCACTACAGTAAAAGGCATGAAGGTAACGATGGTGGAAATCGTGTTGGGGATAATGTGATTGAAGATGATGCGCCAGGTTCCGGCTCCGGAGACGATGGCCGCCGCGGTGTAATCGCGGGATTTTTCCCGATACGTGCTGGTGCGCATGTAGTAAGTCATCCCAGTCCAGGAAAACAGCCCCATAATGATGAGCAGCAGGATGATTCGGGCACTGATCCCAATGCTGGTGGGCACCACGGAGAAGGCAATGATCACCATGTAAAGGAAAGGAATGTTGGACCAAATTTCAATCAGCCGTTGAGCAATCAGGTCAAAGAGGCCCCCAAAGTAACCCATAAGGCAACCGATACTGATGCCTATGGAGTAGGTCAGCAGCATAAAGCACAAGGCAAAGAGGATGGCGATGCGGAATCCGTAGATCAGGCGGGCGAGGATATCACGGCCGGTGGTATCGGTGCCCAGGTAATGGCGGGATGCTCCGTCCGGAGGGCGGGGCTTGAGGTAACCTTCAAACGAGGTTTGTTCGTTTGGGTTATACGGGATGGCAGGCATTATTACCCAGTTGCCTTCTCCTGCTTCCGCAAATTGTTTTTTGAGATCGCGGTAATTGACCGGAGTCTGACCGTCAACACCGGCCAAGCCGTATTTGCTGCCCAGCTCAATTCCATTATAAGTCGGAAAGCTGGTCTTTCCCTGATAGTGAACAATCAGAGCCCGGTCGTTGACGTAGAGCTCGGCAAAGAGGGTGATAATGGTGATGCCCAGTAATATCCAGAACGATATATAGCCCCGCTTGATTTCCCGGAAGCGTTTCAGCTTTTTGGCGGTCAGCGGGTTCAGCCTGTAGTTCAGGAATTTGGCGGCCAAAATCGTGACAATGCCGATCATGCCCAGTCCGCAGAAAAAGCTTTTGCAGAAAAAGACGTAGAGCGAGCACAGGGTCAATACGCCGAAAATGATTTTGAGGATGCTTTGTGTTTTTTCTTTCATGGCACAGTATCCTCAGTTGAAGCGAATTCTCGGGTCGATCATGGCCACGAGAAAGTCGGAGATGATGTTACCCAGCAGAAGCAACAGGCTGGAAAGGAAAATGACACCCATGACGACCGGGTAGTCGCGGTCGAAAATCGCGGTAATTCCCAAAAGACCGAATCCGTTAACATCGAAGAGAAATTCGATCAGAAAAGACCCCGAAACGATCAGAACGATGTTCTGCCCGAACGTGGTGGCAATGGGAATCAGGGAGTTTCTCAGTGCATGCGTGATGACCGCCTTCTTAAAGGGAACACCTTTGGCTACGGCAGTGCGCATATAGTCGGCGGCCAGGTTGTCCATCAGGTGATTCTTCATCAGAAGGGTGGTGATGGCAAAGCTTCCGATCAAGTAGCAACTCAAGGGCATGATGGAGTGCATGATAATGTCCTTAAGTGATTCCCAGTGGAAAAAGGCCTCCCAGGGGAGTAAATCGTAATATTCCAGGCTGACGAATCCGCTCATGGGGAACCAGCGCAGTTTTACCGAGAAAAGCAGGATGAGGATGGACCCCAATACATAGCCGGGGATTGCGTAACCTGCAAAGATAAGGATGGAGGTGCTGGTATCGATGAAGGTTCGGTGCTTGATTGCCTTGACGATTCCCAGAGGAATACAAATTCCGTAGGTGATAATGAGGGTGATGATCCCGTAGTAAATAGAAACCGGCAGTGCCTGGCCCACCATCCACAGTACGGATTCCTGATAGCGGTAAGAGGTGCCCAAATCGCCCCTGCAGACTTTGCCCAGCCAACTGAAATAGCTGACCAGTACCGGCTTATCGAATCCATAGAATTCTTTAAGCTGTTGAATTTGCTCTTCCGACAGTGCCTGTCCCTGGCCTGCCATACTGGAAGTGCCTCCTCCGCTCCCGGCATTGACCATTTGGGCCTCCATGAGGGCGCGTTCAAGCGGCCCACCGGGAACGACCCGGGTGATCATAAAGACAATAATGGTTATGCCAAATAAGGTTAACGGAATCAGCAGTAAACGTCTGATGAAGTAGTCGCGCATGATTCTTGGAATGCTTGAGACAAGCAATAAAGATTCCAACCTGAGTTACTCAAGGGAAATCGCTTAAAAAAAGTTTTTAAGCATTTAATGATCTTTAGCTTGCAATCATTTTGGGTTCGTTTCCGGAAGCGCCTTAATGATTTCAATGAAGTTATCTTCCGCATCTTCCGCCAGAGGGTTTACCGTAATCAGCCGGATGCCCGTCTGTTGACTGAGGATTGATGCGCTTCTGGCTGAAAACTGCTGTTGCAGGAGCATTACCTGAATCCCTTGACTGCGGATGGATTCGGCGAAGTGAATCAGGGCTTTGGCTGTGGGTTCTTTGCCCATCTGTTCGACAACTAGTTGGCGTATGCCGCAATAATCGAAGAGGTAACCGTATGCTGGGTGGTAGACGGCAACATTAAGCCCTTGGCGTGTCTGCATCAGTTCCTGCAGTTCGACTTTTGTCTGTTCCAGTTTTTGGCAGTAGATCAGGTAATTGCGTTTAAAGAGGTCTGCATTTTCCGGGGCTGTTTCCTCTAAGGTTCGAAGAATCGTTTGAGCCATGAGTTGCAGGTTATCCGGCGACATCCAGCAGTGAGGATCGGTTACCTCGTGCTCGTGATGGGCCTCTTCTTCTGAGTCATGTTCGTGGTGTTCGCTCTCGCCGAAATGGCGCATGGGAATTCCGCTCCGTGTGTCAACAATGGGTAGATTGGGCAGCATCGACTGAATTTTGCCTATGATTTTCTCCTCGAAGGGAAGGCCCATCAAAAAGTAGGCATCCGCCTGAGCCATGCTGTTCAGTTGAGAAATCGACGGGTTGTAGGTTGCCGGACTTGAGCCCGGTTTCAGCAACACCTGCACCTCTACGGTGTCTCCTGCGATGGCTTTTACAATGTGAGACTGTGGAGGAATGCCGACAAACACCGAATGCGTCTGTGCTTGAGCGACAATTTGAAGCATTGTTCCCAATAGAAAGCAAATGAGTCGTTTTTTCATAGAATTAAAGAAGGCATGCGTCTAATTGTTTGCGGATGTCCGCTTCGTCCATGTGGACCCCGATGAAGACCAGTTCCTGGCGGCGGTCACCGTGGGGGGCCTTCCATGCCTGGCGAACGATTTCCGGGAGATCGAATTCGGAAACTGCGCCGCGCTCCAGTTTTGCGGCCCACCATTCGCCCATGAACTCGACGGACGACGATTTACCGGCAATGGAGAGCAAGCCTACTTCATCGTTCCATTTCTTGACCCAGCAGAAACCCTTGGCGCGGACGATGTTTCTGGGATAGTTGCGGAGAAACTCGCTCAGCTTCTCGTAATTGAAAGGTTCTCTGGATGCATACAGGAAGGTGCTCAGTCCATATTTACTGTTGTGGTCGTGGTGGTGCGGGTGTTCCGGGCAATCTTCATCATGCTCGTGGTGATGCCCACAGGTGCAGCCTTCTTCGTGATGATGGTGATGCTCGTGCTCCTTGTGCTGAATGTGCTTTTCTATTTCGCTGATCCAGCGGGGAGCTCCCATGGTGTTGTCCAGATCGAATAATCCTGCAGAAAGGATGGCTTCGGTATCCACGGTGGACTGGGTGGTTTTGATCAGTCGGGCGCGGGGATTGATTTCGTGGAGAATGCCTTCCAGTTGTTTGCTCTCATCTTCGGAAACCAAGTCTGTTTTGTTGATCAGGAGTATGTCTGCGTATTCTGCCTGTTCCAGCATCAGATCAAAAAGCGGTTGCTCCCGGCCCAGTGTGCGGTCGGACTGATCGCTCTTTTTCCAGTGTTCGTAAAAGGAGGCGGCATCCACCAGTGTAATAAGGCTGTCGATTTTGGCTTTTCGCCCGAGCGGGTTGGAGTAGGGGCGGTCGTCCATAAAGGCCGGAATAATGGCGGATGGTTCCGCTACGCCCGTGGACTCGATAACGATGTGGTCGATTTCCCCATTGCCGATCATTTCCAGCAGGGCTTTGCTGAAATCGTCCTGAATGGTGCAGCAGATACAGCCGTTGGTCAGCTCCACCATGTTGAGGGTATCATTTTCTAGTTGCGTTGCGCCTGCTTTGAGGAGCGATGCGTCGATGTTGACCTCTCCAAGGTCGTTAACGAGCACGGCGATGCGGCGGGAACCCGGATGTTTTAACAGATGGTTCAGTAGCGTGGTTTTTCCGGATCCGAGGAAGCCGGAGATTACCGTTACGGGAATGCGTGATGCACGGGAACTCATGTTTCCCTTATTAACCTCTTTGTGGTTCTTGGCAAGCCGCCGCAGAGATTCTTCAACGCTTTTTCGGGCACAAAAAAACCGAGATGAATAATCTCGGGTTCCGTAGATGTTGGATGGCTTTTTGATGGCTGGCCGACAAGGATTCGAACCTTGACTAACGGGGCCAGAACCCGTCGTGCTACCATTACACCATCGGCCAAATGAAGGCAGTAACATGGGAGAATCTCCAGAGGAGTGCAATAGAAAAGTTCAGAAAAATTTGCCTCTGAAAATCACTCAAAACCGGCAAATAAAAGGCGGGTAGCCTACCCCTAAGCTACCCGCCATTGTTGTCTAGTTCACTACTCCTTAATGTTACCCCAAAACTCCTTGCGGAGTCTTAAAGCCAGTCACTTCTGACTGTCTGAACCTCAGTGAGGTTCCAAAATAAAATTTAAAAGAATGGAGCCACCCGCCGGAATCGAACCGGCAACCTGCTGATTACAAATCAGCTGCTCTGCCAATTGAGCTAGGGTGGCTTTCACTGAGAAGATGGTACCTGGCCTGGGACTCGAACCCAGAACCAACGGATTAAGAGTCCGCTGCTCTACCAATTGAGCTAGCCAGGCATCGCTCAGGAAAGCGCCGAATAAAAGGTTTCTTTTGTGGGTTTGGCAAGTCCTTTTTTTATTTTTTTCGGAAAAAAGCGATTGCCCAGAATTGCAGACCTTCTTATGTGATTTGCGTGGAATGTGTTCTAGGCATAGATGGAGGCAGCAGTGCTGTCAGGGCGGCGCTAGTCGATTTAGCCGGTAACCTGATCGGTTTCGGCTTTGGTGGGCCCGCGAATCCCAAGGAGATTACTCTGGGGTCATCCATTGCTGCGTTGGAGGAAGCAGTCAGTCGGGCTTGGACGCATGCGGAGGCACCTGCCTGTGTTGCCCGGGGCGGTTATCTGGGGATTGCCGGTCTGAGCACGGTGCACGATCGCAAGGCCTATAGGAGGGAGGTGTTGCCCCGCAACTGGGTGCATGAGTCCGGTCTGGATATTGGCCATCATCTGGATATCGCTCTTGCGGCCAATGTGCGGGAAGAGCAGGGGATTATTTTGGTGGTGGGCACCGGTTCCGCCTGTTTTGGAGTTGGCTCGAGTGGCCGGCAGGTTTGCGTAGGTGGCTGGGGGCACTTTATTGACGATCCGGGCAGTGGCTACTGGTTGGGCTTACAGGCTATGCGGGCCGCTATTCGCAGTTTTGACGGGCGTGGCGAACGCACCGCGCTGATGGATGCAGTGCAGCGCTTTTTTCGCCTGCCGGACCTTAGGGAGCTGCCCAGTATTATTTATAACCCGTTTTTCTCGAGGGACCGTATTGCGGAACTGGCGCCAATTGTTTTTGAGCAGGCCCGCGGAGGTGATTTAGTTGCCCGGAGCATTATTGAGCAGGGCATGGATGAACTGGCCTTGATGGTGAAGACCGTGGCCGAATCTGTAGAGATTGATTTGTCCCGTGTTCCGGTTTCGGTGACCGGTGGTGTTTGTAAAGCCGGAGATTTATTTTGGAATGCGTTGCAAAGCGCGTTGAGTTCTGTATCTTCAGAAATAGTTATCAATCCGCCAAAGTTTCATCCGATTATCGGGGCTGTGATTCTGGCTATGCGCAAGGTTGGTATTACGCTCGACGATGCGCGTTGCGAGAGCCTTTCTCGACAGATTATTCAATCCGTTCCTTACGCTATATGAACCGTATTTGTTTTTTTGTGCTGTGCCTGATAGGGGCCGCCGCTTCTTTGCATGCTCAACTGGCTTTTCGCAATACCGTCTCTACGGGCGAGATTAGTGTCAACGACACAGCTTATTCGGCGCATTTCATCTTTGAAAACACTGGGGATACTCCTGTGGTCATTGAAGACATCAAGTCTTCCTGTGGATGTACCACGGCAACCCGCAGCAAGAAAACATACCGTCCGGGAGAGCAGGGGAGTATTGATGCTGTTTTTGAATTCGGGCACCGTAAAGGTGAGCAGCACAAGGAAATTACCGTTGTTACGGATCAGGGGATCTATGGTTTGAGCATTGAGGTTGATATTCCTGAAAAATTTACCGTGTCAAAGCGTTCCCACTCCTGGGAGCTCGATTCCGATCTGGATCCGTGGACCTTTGAGATTCACCTGAATCCAGATTGGAAGGCTAAATTTCAGGAGATTACCTCGAAAAAGGATCTCTACAGCCTTACGGTTACCCAATTCCCCGAGGAATCGCTCATTCGAGTGATGGTTACGCCAAAGGACACTTCTGTTGAAGCCCGGGATATTATTAATGTATTCCTCGCTACGGAGCAGGGCGACCGCAAGAATATCAGCATATTTCTTTCGGTTCGTTGAGAAGTAATCGTTATTTTTCGATACTCCTTGGAACAATGCGATCCTCTATATTGTCTTTCGAGGATTCGAAAATGAAATATTTAAACTATAAATTGGTCCTTTGTTTTTGTTCCCTGGCTGGCGGTGTGCTGGTCTCTGCTCAATCGCCGGAAGAACTTTCAACACTGGCACTTGCTGAGCTAACTCAGCGTGATGCCATGCCTTTTATCCCGCACTCAGCTCAGGTGGAAGAACATATGGGGGAAGATGCGTTTGTTTATGTGGTGGAAGCACCGGAGGAGTCGGTGAACACATATACGCTGCTTTCTAAAAATGGAAACCCTGTGTCTGAAAAGGAAGCGGCCGAGTTTGCTGAAGAGCGGAACATTCCCGCCCCGGGAGAGGATGGAGCAGCGTCTACCACAGTAGACCGCTTAATGGATCTGATTGACGACGGTAAGCTGACTTTTCTGGAGCAAAACGGAGACGATGTGCTCTTCGCTTTTTCCCACGTGATGCCTTTTTCGGATGATGTTTCCGTAGCGCTGACCGGCCGCCTGCATTATGATGTTTCACGCGGTTATGTGACTTCCTTGGAGCTTTTTAATGAGAAGTTTTTTAAAGCTGATTCTGCAAAAATCAAAGATTTCAAACTAACCTTCTCTTTTGCTAAAGTGGATGCCTTGGATCGCATCCTGACCACTCAAGCAACTACGCACGTGGAAGGTTCTGCTATGCTCTTTTTCTCCTTCGAAGAATCCTGTACAATGACTTTCAGCGATTACCGGAAGCTGTGATGGTGTGGATGGGTAATGCGACAATGGACCGCATTTTATTCTAATGAGTCCAGAAGTTCGGAAGTCATGTCTTCTAGGTGCCTGCTAATTTGGGTTTTACCCCATTTATCTTCTTTCATCATGATATACTGCTTTACGCTATCGATCGTATTATTTCGATAATGCTCCTTTTTGGCTTCCGGCATGTAGTTACTAAGTCGTGAATTTTTACTGTGGCTAATCAAGCAGAGGTTTCCAAAAGAATTCAGTGATTCTGAAGGCAATGAATCGTGTCCCGGCAATGGATGTTGAGGATAGTAGTGTTCTACCGAACTGCGAAATGTGAATTCAAAATCGTTGATCGTACTATTCGTTGCCTTATGTTTAATCCAAAGGAGATAATCGAGGAAGTTAAACACCAGATTGTTCTCAACGTTGCCAAAAGAGAGTTTTTTTTCCAAGTGTTCTTTCGATACGGTTTTTCTCTCAGTTTGACAAACCCCTTTGTTTTTGAAAATCATTTCGAAGTAATCCAACCCGCGATTTTCAGATAAAAAGCGATCGAATACGAATGCTTTAGCCACTGATTCCAGATGATGCAGGTATGTATCTGCAAGGATTTTTTCGGTGTCAAAGAGGTGATTTAATGCTGCGTTAAGCCAATGTTTATAGACCAGAGTTGGAGTAGAAACATGAAATGCAGAAAGAAGCATCAGGATTCGTTTATTCTCTGATCCGTTGGCGTCTTCATCCCCGAACGTATTCTTATAATATGGCTTTCCCTGCTGATCTGTTGATAGGCGCTTTAGGCTCCACCCATCTTTTCCCGTAATAAACTCACGTTTAATGATGTATTGATCATAGAGGAATTTGCAGCGAAGTAGATTGAAGGTGAACTTTTTGACTTTTTCTGCGGCATCATTCCCTCTGAGCACGTTGGATTCAAACGTCGAAATTAGTCTCTTATCATCCAATGGCACATCCTGCTCAGTTTGGATCCGTAATACATGCAGCAAAAAATTGGGAAAATTAATTACTGTGTTGAAACGTTCTGGGGTCTCATTCTCTTTGTTTAACGTCAAATAATCTCTGGCTTGCCTAATAATTTCATCGAGCGTTTGTTCTGAATCCCTATTGGGCAATCCGTTAGTTTCTTGAGTGACTTTTTCCCGAAGCATCTCGAAATTATATACATCGAAGCGACTCCAATCCTTAGTCCCAAAAATTGCGTCGCGCTGCTCTGGGGGGAATCCCATTTGCACATATTTTTCCATGTTTGAACATGCTTCCCAGACCAGGTGAAGGCAGTGTTGGCTTTCTTTATCATTCTTAAGAGCCTGCATCATCCGGGATTTGAGTACCTCGTGTTTTTCCAGCTGCTCTCCACGGTTGTTCATGATTTCAAAGTAATGATTCAGGTCGGTATCCTTTGGAACCTTAACTCGCATGATTTGAACTTTTTCAAATAGGAAATAAGAAAATTGGTGCGGATCGATTCTGTTCTCAGCGAGCTTTTGAGGAAGGATCTTCTTAACGAGACGATACCCGTTCAATATAGCGGTATTTATCTCTTTAGGATCAAGAACCTCTGCTGGGTCATTAGTGAACCTGCCACTGAATATTTCACTGAAAGTCTGCCGCGAATGCTCTCGACTATCGAAATCAATAGCCAGCTTCTTATACCATGAGACATCACATTTTTTTTCGTTTTTCAGATAGGATGCTAACAGTGATAAGGTGGTTAGCCTTTGTTGCCCGTCTATAGTTTCATAGGTGCTACGTTTGCCATCGATTCTTTCAAAAACGACAAGTGTACCGATGTAGTAGTTACGTGTTTCCGGGAGATAATCGATTACATCCTGAATGAGCTGGGTGATTTCTCCTTCATCCCAAGCATAATTCCGCTGATACATCGGAATGGTGTAATTGGCCTCTCCACTAAGAAGATTACGGACGGATAGTTGAGAAATCTCGTTATTCATAATATCGCATCTCCCGGAAAAGGTTTTCAATTTCCTTAGTTTTAGTCGACCGTTTCTCCTGTAAGATCGGAAGCGTGCAATTGATGAAGTCACCGGGGCTAATTGCGTCTTTAATCAATTCGAAAAGATTGTTTTCTAGAACATGATTATCCATGCTGGCAAGTTGAACCACCTGCATTTTCAGGCGAAGGCTGAAGCTCCAGATAAAAATCTTTTCGATGGCT
>JAFGCZ010000012.1 GCA_016932335.1 Opitutales bacterium
AATATGGATAATCGTGGATACAAAGCCTATTTTACTGATAAAAGTGGTAATAAATATAACTTTGAATCGTATAATCCATTGACGAATATGGAAGTATATTCTTACTTTGATGGATCGATCAACTACTATCCTGATAAGGAGAAATTTCCTAGTAGAGTGGGTTATCAATATAATAAAAGTGATAGGGTTGCTGTATTTTATGATGCAAATGAAATGAAGTGTGATGTCGATGAATGGAGGAAAATGGGAATTGCAGCTGTTGAAAAAGGTGACAGCTTTTGGAGTATCCAAAGGAAAATTCTTGATTTCAATGATTTACGATCAGCATTTAGTTTTTACAATGATTTTGATATTATGATTTTTGAGGATCATGGTAGATCGACCGATGGTCGCTTAGGCATTACATGGGGAAAAGAGTCAATCAGTTATGATGATCCTCGATGGGGTAATGTTGTTTCTCGTCTTAAGCCCGGAGGTATTATCGTTTTCCATATATGTAATCTTGGTGCAGGAGAATACCCTCAGCAATTTTCTAATACATGGGATGTTAAGGTAATGGCATCCCCTAATTATTGTTATAGAAAAGTACCACATGATTTGTCATCAACAGGGGTTAATAATTGGTGCTTATATGAAAAGAAGGAATGATATGAAACGTATGCTTTTTATATTTATTGTTTTTATAGTGATACATAAAATAGCTGTATGTGATGATAGTTTGAGTATGGATATATCTCAGTCTTGTTATTATGATTATGTAAATGATCAGATTGTGATGAATGTTTATCCATATCTTTCAAATTGTGGCGAATCAGAAATCAGAGTTGCGAGACAACCGAAGGGCGAGTCTCGTGGTCAGTATCCGCATGGTATTAATTATAGCTATGGATTTTGGGTTCATAAATATAATGGATCTATTTTAGTAGAATCTGAGAGTGATTTTTCTATTGTTAACTTGAAGCCTGGTGATGTGACGGAGCTCCCTTCTTATGAAATCTTGATTAATGATGAGGATGATCTTCCACCACATAGGAACATTATAGTAGATTATTTTGTAAGTCCAGAATTTGGCAATGAATTGAATGTTTGGAGTGGTGACTTGCAAATTATAGTGCCGATAAAGATTCCTGATCTATTTTATAATGAATTAAATAATAAATAGTTTTCTGGTCTAGTTTCTTCACTTTTAGGGATGGCTCCTTCAATTTTAGAATCAGTAGAACGAACAGGCTGATAGACAGCAACTTTTAGAATCCTAAAAAAAGAACGCTTGATTACTCAATTTGTTCTTTGATAAATACCCCAATTCCTTAGTGCCTTCACTGCTTCGTGTGAGGCTCTCTCATGTTATTCCCATTCGTGTGAATTTGTGTGCATTCGTGGTTCACAATCCGAAGACCCCACCGGCCTGGAGAACCCCTTCGGCTACTCCGGTCAGTTTACCGACGTGGAAACCGGTCTGGTCTACTACGGGCTGCGCTATTACAACCCCGAAACCGGCCGCTTCATCAACCGCGACCCCATCGGTCTGGCAGGTGGTCACAACCCCTATGCCTTTGTGGGCAACAACCCCATGAACGCATGGGATGTCCGGGGGATGAAATTAATAGATCCAGATGGTGATGGAATGCATATTGATCCAGCAAATCCAGATTTGGATCCATTCTATATGGGGGGAGATGGAGGGTGGAGTGCCTTCTTACGTTATATTCAGTATATGCCATACTCTGAATATGATGATATTCCACAAGCATACGCCGTTGGCTTCCCAATGTACATCCCTTCAGGAACTGGAAATTCAGATAATGGTAACGAAGATGATGATAGCGACAAATGCAGAGAAGCCAAAGCAGCTTTGTCTGCGGCAAAAGCAATTTTAAGCTCTAAATATAACAAATATGATAGTTCTCATGGTTGGAATAGTTTGAATAGAAAAGAAGTTGCTGACTTAGGGTTGAACTATGATATGTTCTCAGACCCGGAAACTGGCTTTTCAGCACATTTGCGCACTAACTCATCAGGTCAGTATTTATTATCTTTCGACGGAACTGATTTCACAAGTAAGGCCGGTCTTGAAACTGATTTTTACCAAAATCTCGGGGTTGAGAGCTCACATATGACAGGTTATGCTTTTGCTCCAAATATAGTTAATAGAGGCCAATATGATCAAGCGGCAGAGTTAAGCAGGCGAGCATACTCAATTTTAGGAGACCGGTTAATACTAGCTGGAAATTCACTTGGAGCTGGTTTAGCCATTGTGGGTTCATCAGTTACTGGTGCTAAAGTATATGCGTTCAATACAGCATCTGTTAATTCTGAAACAATTAGGAGAGTTGGTGGTAGCGTTGCAAAAATAAACGCTAGCGTTTATATCCACAATGGAGAATTACTAACCCATCTTCGAGGTAGCTCAAGTAGTTATATCGATTCCTCATTAAATATGAGAACAATAGGGACAGTCGTTCCATCACTAGGAAGTAAGGATCCATTTATGAATTTTGGATACCAATTAGTGGAAGCTGTTAAAAGACATGAAATTGATTCAATAATTGAACCATTGAAAGAAGAAGTAAAAAAACAATGCAATTAAATAAAACCATTATAAATAATATAAAAACATGTTTGTTTACTATTATTCTCATGTTCTTTTTAGGATGTAATGATTCTTCCTTAAGTAGACAGATAGAAATGAATTTTTCTAATAGCCTAAACCAACATCTTGTAATGGCTGCTTTTGAAGGTAAAACTATTGAAAGTTTTTTAGAAAAAGGAGCTGATCCCAACGCTTTGGGGAAAGATGGAACAACTCCTCTTTTTTGGGCAGTATACGGGAATCAATTTAATAGCTTTAAAACACTTCTAAAATATGGAGCAAACCCTAATTTTTCTAGGCTTGAAGGTCGTTCAATTTTAGCATTATGCGCGGCTAATCCAAATAGCTCATTCTTAGAAGAAGCTTTAGATAATGGAGGTGAACCCAATACGCCTTATCATAGATCACATATTACACCTATAAACGATGCTATTATATTTCAAAATTATAATAACTTAGAAATTTTAGTGGAGTCAGGCGCAGATATTAATCACCAGACGACTTTTACTGAAACTCCCTTACTAGAATGTATGTATTCCGCAAACTATAAAGCCGCTGTTTATTTGTTACAAAATGGAGCAGACCCTGCCATTATTTGTAAAGGAGGATACTCTTTTTTAGATAAAGTAAATGATAGTTTTGTTGGAGAAGACACCCCAGCATATTCATGGAAGCAAAAAACAATAAAATGGCTTATAGACCATGGTTATGAGGTTAAAGGAGTGAATAAATAATTACACCCAGGCTCCTTCAATTTTAGAATCAGTAGAACGAACAAGCTGATTGACAGCAACTTTTAGAATCCTAAAAAAAGAAAGCTTGAATGCTCAATTAGTTCTTTGATAAATACCCCAATCCCTTAGCTGCTTCGTGTGAGCCTTCCTAGTCACTCCCATTTGTGCCCATGTCCCTTCGTGGTTCACAATCCGAAGACCCCACCGGCCTGGTCTACTACGGGCTGCGTTACTACAACCCCGAAACCGGCCGCTTCATCAACCGCGACCCCATTGGTCTGGCAGGTGTACACAACCTCTATGCCATTGTGGGCAACAACCCCATGAACGCATGGGATGTCCGAGGGCTTCAGAGTAATGTGGAGAATAATGGCTTCTATATTTTTAAGACAAATGATCCATCAGTTGATAATCCGTATATTGTTTGGGATGCATCTGATCTTGCTGCTTGGGGTTTAACATCTGCTCCGTCTCAAATAAATATGGGTAGGATAGGTTCAAGTGTAAATGAGGATCCCTCTGCGCTTGGTGCTATTCCATATTATTATGTCTCTTCTTATTCGGGGTCCACGATAAGTGAATTGTTTACCGATGCAGATTACAGTTACATGAATTTTGGTAACTATGATTCTGCATATAATTGTCGGGCGCCAGATTTACAACCTCGCTGGGATTTAATAGCGCTTCTTGCCAGCCCCTATACCACCGACGCTGATATTGAAAAATGGCTCAGGAATAACGGATTTCCTGTCGGAAATAGCTCGAAGAGTTCCGACTCTTCCAAGGAGGTCACCCAGCCCGATAAAGAAAAGGATGTTTCCCCGGAATTCTCGGATGGTTTTATTGGTGATTCTTCAAATCCTCAGATAGCTACTAGTGATGAAGTATTTGTGGATCGTTATCAAATATCAGGGGATAGTGCTTTACATGGTTATTCTGGAATTGATGGAGATTGCCTTTATGTTGCTATTACAGAGCTCTTGATATACAACAAAACAATAAAAATTTATGAGCCTGATGATTATAGTGTTGTTCGGAGATTACGGTTGAATATTGAAATGGGGAGGCCACCTGCAAGCCTAAATAGTAGAGGTGTTTCTAACGATAATGTTAGTTTTGTGTTTGAAGCAGCAGAAACGGAATATGGTGTCAGCTTTTTAACTAATAGCTATAATAGTTTAACAGATGCCCTATTTGCTCAACAGAAACTAGGAAAGCCTTCGGTGTTCATTTTTAAAGGACATGCAATGGCTATTTTTTACAATGCTAAGATGGGTTACTATGAGGTTTCGAATGCAACAGTGTCTCCTGTTGTGAAATTTACTTTAGAGGACGTCGATGAAGATGAGATTTATTTGTATAATCGTATTTTTAGATTTGATAAAACAACCCCTGTTTATTCAATTAAGGATTAATATATGAAATCTATTGTTTTTGCATCCTTTCTATTTATGTTTTGCCTAAACTCTTATTCTGATGAATTGGATGAATCCAATTATTCATATGAATCATATCGTGATCACTATGTCTCGGAAATGTTTCTAGGGAAAGTGGATTTTATCCCAGATGGATCATGTTATCGTTTTATGTACGATACAGGGATGCAAGAAATATGTCTGAATGGCGATTTAGGTGGATTGAATCTCTTTTTATCTAATTCAATAAAGGATCCTGTTTTAGCTGCTAAATTTATTGATGATAGGTTTTTAATGATGTTGGTTTGGGTTTTTTCAAAAGATAAAATGCTAATTTATGAAGAGAATTCAGAGTCCGTTGATTTTTTCTCGAGACTTATTTATTATAAGCATATTGAGTCAGATCTAGATGATGTTACTGAAGAATCAATTCATGATGTTTTTGAAAATATAGTTAAAAATCCGGAGCTGATTATCGAAGAATCCGGAACATGGTCAGCCTCATTTTATGCTATTGATTTTCTTGGAGGGGTTGAGTATTGGGAATGCGATGGAATCGTTTTTCCGCTACAAATACTAAGTATAAAAAGAACATCGGTTATTCCTGTGGGTCGATATTATCCTGATCCTATTTCTGCAGAGTAGTGTTCATATAGGCTTTTTTTTAGTAGGTAGATTTTTTTGAAAATATTAGCTGTATGATTCCCCCCCCCCCACACACACACATTTCACCTTGCCTGTCGCGTAAAACAGCCCAAAAGTAACGGAGTATGAAATCTACCCCATTCAGTAGTGCGCGCGGATTCAGCCTGATCGAAATGCTCGTGATGATCGCAGGGTAGAGCAGCACCTCTTTGTTCTTTGATAAATCTCTCGCCTGGTGATTTTACTTCTTGGCGTTAGGTTTTTTTGATGCTTTAATTCTGCAAATTCGTATCCGTTTTCGATTTGCATGAATTCTCTTTTTGTCCACTTTTTTGTTTCGCGCTAGAGTGTAATTACCGGATTGCTTATTCCCTTTGAAGGCTTTGTTGATCAGTGCTTTCATTACACTTTGCGCGGGTTATTATTGCCCCATCAAGTTATCACATGAAATACAAGAAAACACTCCTTTTACTATCGGCCCTATGTTCCATTACACCTATGGGTATGGCGGTAGAATGTGCCACAAATCCCACTATCTACGCGGATATGCCCGATGCCTCCATTGTAAGGGTTGGCGATTTCTATTACATGAGCAGTACCACCATGCACATGGCTCCGGGGGTACCCATCATGAAATCGAATGATTTGGTTAACTGGAAAATCGTTTCCTATGCCTACGATACTCTGGCCGATACAGATGAACTTAATCTGCTTAATGGTAAGAACGACTATGCTCGAGGCTCTTGGGCCAGTAGCTTGCGTTACCACGATGGCGTTTTCTATGTATCTACTTTTTCCAATTCTACCGGCAAGACACACGTCTATTCAACCAGCGATCCCGAACGCGATCCCTGGAAGGCCATCGTGTTTTCGCCCAAGCTTTACGATAATTCCTTGTTTTTTGATGACGATGGCCGTGTCTACATGATTAATGGCCACGGGATTATTAAAATCACCGAACTTCTACCCGATCTTTCTGGTGTCAAACCAGGAGGGGTGGATCAGGTGATTGTCGAAAATGCAAATGCACTGTTTGAAGAAGATCTGATTGGTCTTCCTGCTGAAGGTTCGCAATTATTCAAGATCAATGGTAAATACTACCTCTTCAACATTGCCTCTCCTGGAAGCCATTGGTCGAGAACGGTCTTTGTCCATCGTGCCGATAAGATTACAGGCCCATACGAGGGGCGCATTGCTTTTCAGGATCGTGGAATTGCCCAAGGCGGGTTGGTGGAGACTCCATCAGGGGACTGGTATGCCTATCTTTTTCAGGATACCGGAGCTGTCGGGCGTCTTCCCTGGCTGGTTCCCGTCACATGGGAAAACGGCTGGCCGGTGATCGGGCAGGGGGGTACGGCTCCTCAGGCGCTGCCAAAACTTCCGGCTAACAAAAGTCTCATTCCCGATATTGTTAATTCTGACGAGTTCAACTATGTGCAGGAAACCTCGTCTCTTCCACTTGTCTGGCAGTGGAATCATAACCCTCAAGACAGCTATTGGAGTCTTTCCGCCCGACCCGGTTACCTGCGCCTGACTACCGACCGGGTGGATACAGATTTCCTAACTACCCACAATACGCTCACTCAACGTACCTTTGGCCCTGTATGTAGTGGCACTACTCTGCTCGATACCGCCCAGATGCAAGAGGGCGACTTTGCTGGCCTTGGTCTACTGCAGAAACTCTACGGCCTTATCGGCGTCAAAATCGAGCACGGGCAGCCTGTCCTTCTTATGGTCAACGCCCAAGAGGAGATACCGGTGGATGTCGAGCGCGTTCCCCTGCCGGGCAATAAAGTCTACCTTAAGGTCGAATGCGATTTTCGCGATCTGGTAGATACGGCCCATTTCTTTTATAGTCTAGACGGAGACCAATGGAAGCCTTTTGGAGACACCTTGCAGATGCAGTACACCATGCCCCATTTTATGGGATACCGCTTTGCTCTCTTCAACTATGCTACGCTGACACCGGGTGGTTCTGCCGATTTCGACTTCTTTCATATCTCAGAACACATTACGAAGTAAGCATTCGCTTTATTCACTTTTACTGGCACCGGGCAGCTTTTGCTCCCGGTGTCTTTTTATTGCACAGAAAAGGCCACCCTTAATGGATGGCCTTAACTATCAAACTTCTTAGCAAAAAACTTAGAAGGAGTATCTCACGCCCGCTGAGAAGGTACGGCTGATGATCCAGTTCCCAAAGTTATTGGTATCTTCATATTCGTAATAACTGTGGTATTCCTCATCCGTCAGATTCGTTGCATCAAACGTAAGCATCAGATTATCCGTCAGATTGTAGGAGATCTGCAGATCTAGGCTCACCTGCTCATCGTTGTAGACTCCCAGCGGATTGGCGAATTGCGCTGCTTCATAAGAAGCCAGGAAGTCTTCGCGCCATACATAGGAGAGTCTGGCAGAGAAACGGGACTTTTCATAAGCCAGCACAACGCTGTAGGAACTGTCCGATACATTGAAGAACGGAGTCTTGGTGGTTCCAATCACTTCACCGGCATCGTTGGTTACAGGAATTTCCTGTTCCGAGTCCAGGATTGTATAGCTGGCCTGAATACCAAAACCGTGCAGCCAATCCGGCACATTTTCCGGGAACCAGACGGCTCCAAATTCCCAGCCGGTCAGTTCACCATCAGAGGCATTATCTGGAGCGGAGAGAATATAAGGATAGTTTTCACCGTAAGTGGGACTTGTGCTGTAAACACGTTTGCGGAAATCCACCACAAGCCCTTCTACTTCACGCTTGAATGCCGTGGCATAGAACATCGTGGTTTGGGCGGCATAGTATTCAAAGGACAAGTCGTAGTTCTTCGACTCTGTCGGCTTCAGGTCGGGGTTACCGCCGCTGGCTGTTCCATATCCGATGCCGGTTACATCGTCCGAATAAGTAATCGTCGGATTTAGGGATGTAAAGCTTGGGTAGCGAATCGTTTCTCCATAGCTGGCGCGAATGCGGAACTGCTCATTGATATCATAGAGCAACATGGCACTGGGCAAGATGGTATCATCCGTTTTAGAGTCGTTGTCGGTAATGAAGTCCAAATCTCGATCATTTCTGGCATAGCGGGCTCCAATTTGACCACTCAGTGAGGAGGCTCCTCCCAGATCGTAACGCATGTCCGACTGCAGATAGGCGGCAAAGCTCTTCTCTGTAATTGTGAAATTGCGCTTCATTTCTGGCTTGGTAATTCCCCACAAATCGCGCATCTCATCGGCATGCTCGTTGAGGTAGTCCCCGCTGATAAAGACTGCAGCATCCGGCATATCGGCACGCCCGTCGTAGAATCCGGTTACAATGGTCTGCAATTCGGGGTAGTTAGCCAGAGGCTGCCCCAGGTAGGCTTCTGCCTGGGCAGGGTAGGCCCCTTCTTCGGCATCACGGTCATCGTAACGAATCCCGAACTTAAAGTTTTCAATCAGCTTCCAGTCAGGTGTTTCATATACACCATCCAGAGTCCCCGTCATGGCCGACCCTTTGCTGTAACCGGCATTGTCGTAGAACTGGGCAATGGTCCACAGACTGGGATCAGTCAAATCACTTTCATCTGCGGTAGTATCCGGATTATCCCGGAACGAGAATCCGGGAACGCCGCTGCCATCGTTAAAATCAACATCCAGCACATAGCAGGAGCGGTCGGTTCTGGCGGCAATAAAGGTATTCTCAAATTCACTGTCCTGGTAGGAAATATCACCGGTCAGCTTTAGATTATCGCCAATCAGCCATTCGCCATTGAGGGCATATACGTAACTGTCGGTCTTTTGTACCGTTTTGTCGGCGCTCATAAAGCCGTAGGCATACGGTGTTACTCGGGAGGCCACAATGTTGGTGCCCGGGTAAAGCTCAACGGCATCATTCACGTCTACACCGACAGCATCCCAGCCATCCCACCAGTCTGCAAAGGTAAACATCAGGTTGTTGCACCAGTCCTCGCGGTAGCCGGTATAGAAGGCTTCAAAGGTGTAAACAGAGCGGTCGTTGGGGGCATACTGGAGCACGGCATTCACTGCGGAGCGCTCGCGATGTCCATCCATATTGGAGGTAAAAACCGCGTCTCGCGACAGGTAGTAAGGCACTTCCACAGGCGTGTCGGAACCCACAGGAGTCCAGGTCAACGTAGAGCCTTCGGCGAAAGGAAGCCCGGCTTCCAACCCCGGTTGCCACAGCGGAGATTCCTCTACCAATGCGCTCGATTCAAAAATACGTTCCAAAGGAATGAAGCCGAATTCGGAGGCTCCCTCTTCGGTAATAAAAGGTACCATCGCACCGGCCGTGGCGCTGATGTCCTTCCAGTTGGTTTCTGCATAAGAAACGTTGATCAACGCACCGAATTTTCCGTATTCCGTCTTCCATACGTCGCTGAACATGGCGCTCACATTTGGATCAAAACTGTCAGAAAGCTCTGTATAAGTTCCGCGTAGGGCTACCATGTTGCGTTCTTCATCAAAGAAGAACGGGCGGTTCGTCTTTACATCAATTACCCCGGCAATGCCACTGCCGATTAGCGAGGCAGAACGGGTCTTGTAGATGTCCACACGGTTCAGCAGGGAGGCTGGTATATCCTGCAGCGATACGGATCTTCCAGAGGTGGTAAATATATTTCGGCCGTTCAATGTGGTGGTCACATCATCCAGCCCGCGGATATGCACGGTGCTGACTTCGCCGCGGTTGCGGCCGGTCACCTGAATTCCGGCAACGCGCTGCAATGCTTCCACTACATTGTTATCCGGGAATTTACCGATGTTTTCTGCAACAATGGCATCCACCATTTGCAGCGATTGTTTTTTGATATCAATGGCTGCTGTCTGACTGCCTCGAATGCTTTCAACAACAAACGTATCCATGATCAGGACTTCGTCGGTTTCAGCGTTTTCGTCAAGGTCGGTTTGAGCAGTTAGGGGCGAAGCAAGGGCAGTCATCAAAACGCCAATGCATACCCCCGGCAGAAGTCGTAAAAACGGTAACCCATTATGTACGCTTGAGCGATTGCCTACTTTTTTGTAGTTCGGAGTCATCTTTATTTTGGGGTGTAGGGTAATTATAGTTTAAGGAACTGTTTGGATTTCCTTATAACTCTATGCGTGTTTGCGCTGAAATTTCCGCCAATATTTAGTTTTTTGGAGTAAACTTGTTGCATTAGTTGCTTTACTGCTGCAGAAAATCAATAGCTATTTCCTGCGTTTTCTCCCTGTTAGATGGTCCCCTTTTACGGGCCTTCAGGTGGGGAATCCCTGCCCCCGGCAAAATCTTATGATTGATTGACGGTTTAACTTTGGGAAATACGCATTGTATAGTGAAGCTATGCCCCGATCTCTTTGCAGATCCATTGCCTCATGCTTACTCACACAATCATTCAACCTCCTTCCCATCGCTTATTGATGAACTTCTTCAGAAAAATAGTTGCTGCAGCAATTTTACCGGTGGCGCTGAACGCCGCCCCGATTGATCTTCAAGTAGACGTCCAAAACAAAACCTATCCAGTCAACGAAATGGTCTATGGTCAATTCATTGAACACATGGGCCGGTGCATTTACGGTGGTATTTGGGCCGAAATGCTTGAAGATAGAAAATTCTATTGGGAGATTACGGAGAATTATGCTCCTTACAAAGCATTTCTGGACTCTCCCAATCCTGCCGTTGGATCCTCTCCTTGGAAAATTACGGGAAATCCATCCGGTGTGGTTATGATTAAAGAGGATTCCTTTGTCGGCGATCAAACCCCGCTCATCAAAAAGGGCAGCGGAATCCAGCAGCTTGATTTGGCTGTTGTTGAGGATAAAACCTACGAAGGCTATATCTGGCTCAAGGCAGGCACTGAAAAAGGCGCAACTGTTGACGTTAGCATGCTTGTTGACGGTGAAAAGGTTATGTCTGAGGAGTTTGTCGTCGGGAATCGTAAATATGAAAAATTTGACTTTTTCTGGAGCAATCAAACTCCATCGGATCATGCTGTTCTGGATATCCGGGTTATTTCTGGAGACTGCCTTGTAGGCACTGTTTCTCTGATGCCCGGAGATAACGTTAACGGTATGCGTGCCGATACTTTGACGCTGCTTAAAGAGCTCAATTCTCCGGTTTATCGCTGGCCCGGTGGTAACTTCGTCAGCGGTTATGATTGGCGCGACGGCATCGGAGATCGCGACCGTCGCCCCCCGCGTAAAAACGAGGCATGGGTCGGCATCGAGCACAACGACTTTGGCACAGACGAATTCATCGCTTTCTGCCGCGAGATCAACACGCAACCCATGGTCGCTGTAAACACCGGTTTCGGCGATGCCTATTCCGCGGCACAGTGGGTGGAATACTGCAATGCCGCCGCCGATACCATCGGGGGTTCCTGGCGTAAAGAAAACGGCAACGAGACTCCCTACGGTGTGCGCTACTGGTGCGTTGGCAACGAGATGTGGGGAACTTGGCAGATGGGATTCATGCACCTCGACCAATACGTGATCAAACACAACATGGTGGCTAAAGCCATGTGGGAGATCGACGACTCCCTCGTGCTGGTTGCTTCAGGAGACTTTGATGCCCAAAGTAAGTCTCTTTCCAACAATCTGGAGAACAAAGGTAACCGTGTTCGGGGGTGGTCGGAAGGACTTCTCGAAGAGTCTGCCGACTACATGAATATGATATCTGAGCACTTCTATTGTGGTCGTCTTCCCTGGAACGACCAGCCCCGTCTCGATCTGCTTTCTCATGTGGCTCAAATCAAAACCATGATCAAAAAGAAAGCAGATCAGCACCGCGAATTACAGGCCGCCATGCCCAGCCTTAAAGGCAAGCGAATTCCTATTGCCTTGGATGAGTGGAACTACTGGCACAGAGACGCTGTATACGGTGAACTGGGCTGTGTTTACGACCTTGCCGATGCACTCGGTATCGCCGCAGGTATCCATGAGCTCTACCGCCAGGCTGATATTATTCCTCTGGCCACCTATGCGCAAACGGTGAACGTTATTGGTTGCATTAAAACGTCCAAAACCGATGCCGAATTCGCCACAACCGGCTTGGTGCTCTCCCTCTACCGCGATAAGTTTGGCCTTGTTCCGCTGGCAGTAGAGAACAACCACGATCCCCTCGATATTTCCGCTGCATTGGACGATAACGGCAAAGTGCTTACCGTCAGTGTGGTCAATCCCCTGGAAAAGGACATCCCGATAGATCTTTCCGTTCTCAATGCAACGCTCGTGGAGAATGGCGAAATTTACTGGATTACTGGAGCGGCCGAAACCGCCCATAATGCACCGGGGCAGCCACGCCAAGTCGATATTTACCATAAGGATGGTCTGAGTCCTTCCAGCTCGCTGACGGTTCCTAAACTCAGTTGTGCTATTTTTAGATTTTCTTTGGAATAGGTATTTCCATTGTTGAAATAATACGCTTAGCAGAGAGTGCTGCCGTGTTTCACGGCAGCACTTTTTATTGTGCGGCGAATCACGTTAATTAGGCGGTCTTTTTCCGATCTCAAGGTGTTCCTGCTTTCCGGTTGGAATTCTCCAGCACCTTTTATGGCGGGTTTTCCTTCCTTACTGCGCATGTTACTATGGATACTCCAAAAAATCATTCCTCCAGCCGATAGATATGACGTATAAACTCCCCGTGATCTTACATGCCCTTGTTCTGTTAGTCTTTTTTTCTGCAGGAGCATTTGCCAATGAAGAGGAAAACGACTGGGATCCCGCACCCATTGTCCATGATCCTGTCATTATGAAACAGGGCGACACGTATTACCTCTTCAGTACGGGGCCCGGATTATGTATTTGGTATTCTACCGATTTTCAGACCTGGAAACGTCAGGGCGTTGTCTTTGAGACCCCAGCTCCCTGGATGCTGGAAGCTGTTCCTACCTTTCGGGGGGAGTTTTGGGCGCCGGATATCAGCTTCTACGACGGTCAATACTACCTCTATTACGCGGTATCTGCCTTTGGTAAAAATACCTCCTGCATCGGCTTGGCAACCAATACCACTCTAAATCCGAACGACCCCGATTACAAATGGGTCGACCGCGGAAAAATCCTCCAGTCCATTCCCGGCGAGGATAATTGGAACGCTATCGATCCCCAGTTGGTGGTGGACGATGACGGCATCCCCTATATGGCCTTTGGTTCCTTTTGGAGCGGGTTGCAGTTGGTTCAGTTGAGACCCGACCGCATGGCCCTCTCCACTGAAAATCCGGAAATCATTAACATTGCCAGCCGTATTCCTCAAACTGAGAAACCACTTGAAGGCTACTCTCGTGAGGCGGGAGATGGGGCCATCGAAGGTGCCTACATCTATAAACATGGTGATTATTATTATCTCTTTGCCGCCATTGATTACTGCTGCCGTGGAGCCGAAAGTAATTACAAAATGGTAGTGGGCCGTTCTGGGCAGATCAAAGGACCCTATATCGATCTTTCCGGTCGTAAAATGACAGAAGGTGGTGGTACTATCCTGATGCAGGGCAACAAAGATTGGTTCGGGTTAGGGCATAACTCCGTTTTCTTTGAAGATGGTAAATACTACCTCGTGCTCCATGGTTACGATGCTCACGGCTCCGGAAACCCGCCCCGGCTCATTATCGAGGAGTTCTTTTGGGGATGGCCAATTATTATGGCCAATAATGTTCCCCGTAGTATTGAAGAACGATGGCTCGAAGAAGCATCCCTCGAGCGATAATTACTCGCTTTTGATCTTGTTTTTTTGGTGTTGGAAGATCCCACTGAACAACGCAATACATCCTCTTTTCAAATCAAATTAGTATAGACATTACCTCTCCTTTCTCATACCTTTAATAACTGTTCGCTACTCAACTGAAACGCAACGTTTGTAGAAGAATGCTGAAATCCAATACCCCTCACTTGGAACCGTTAGCAACGCGTTCCGAGAGTATTCTTGGCAATAGTAAAACCCCGCAAAAGAACCGTCCTCAAACGGTTAAGTCCAAAGCCTCCATCTTCGTTGCTGCCAGGACCTACCGCGAGGCAGCGCAGGTCGATTTTACCCGCTCGCTGAACGATCCCTCACAAGGGGTTTTTAGCGAGGCTTTTCCTTTGATTTACGACGAACTCAGGCGCCATGCCATGTCCCAGATGTCCCGTGAGAGCCGCAATCATACCCTGCAGCCCACGGAGTTGGTCCATGAGGCTTGGCTGCGCGTTACCGATAAAGGAACAAGGAACCATTGCTGGCAAAATAGAGCCCACTTTTTTGGAGCGGCGGCCTGTGCCATGAGGCGAATTCTTGTGGAAAGTATCCGGCGTAAAAGTGCCCTTAAACGTGCCGGGGATCAGGTCCGCGTAGATATGGAGAAGATTGATCCCGTGGCCGTCGAGCCCGGAGAAAAAATCCTCCTTATCGATGAAGCCCTCAAGCAACTTGAACTGACCGATCCGGAAAAGGCAAAGGTGGTTACCCTCAAGTTTTTTGGGGGGCATTCAAATACCGAAGTTGCTGAGATCATGGGGATTGGTGTGCGTACTGCTGAGCGCCACTGGGCCTTTGCTAAGGTCAAACTCTACGAGATTATTCGTGAACAGGCCTGATTCTTTAATTTCACACACTGCGGAATGAACGAAAGCTCTGAGAAAAAATTGGATGAAGAGTTTATCTTTGATGAAGCTCAGAGTATCAGCGATCCCGACGAGCGATCCCGCTTTCTCGATGAGGCATGCGGCTCGGATTCGGCTCTAAAAGCAAAAATAGAACGCTTCCTTGAGTCTACCGGAGAAATCGACGCCTTTTTCTCCGATGGGGAAAAACTCATTCAACATTCCGATGAAATGAGGAAGGTGCGCGACATTGCCGACCTTTCCATGAGCAATGATGGCGATTACTGCGGCGAGTTTGCCGGTATTCGTATCGGGCGCTACAACCTCATCGAACGCATCGGTGACGGCGGTTGCGGAGTCGTTTATCTGGCCGAGCAGAGAAGCCCCATACGCAGAATCGTGGCCATGAAGATTGTCCGTATCGGGAAAGAAAGTCGGCAGGTTATTGATCGCTTTAAATTGGAACGTCAGGCATTGGCCATGATGAACCATACCAATATCGCCCGCATTTTCGATGCCGGTAAAACTAAAATCGGGTCCCCTTATTTTGTCATGGAATATGTGCGGGGAATGCGCATTACCGATTTTTGCGAGGAGAAGGAGCTGGGCATTAACGATCGCCTCAACCTCTTTATCAGTATTTGCCATGCGATCCAGCATGCCCATCAGAAGGGTATCATCCACGGCGATATCAAACCGGCCAATATCCTCGTTTCTCAGCAGGATGGTGCCGCCATCCCCAAAGTTATCGACTTCGGTATTGCCCGGGCTACCAAGCCCCACCTGTTTGATAAATCGCCTTTTGAGGGCATCGAAAAGCCGATGGGCACCCCTGCCTATATGAGCCCGGAGCAAATGGAAATGAATGGCTACGATGTAGATACCCGCAGCGATATTTACAGCCTGGGTATCCTCCTCTACGAATTGCTTACAGGGCGGACGCCTTTCGACAGTAAGGAAATGATGAAGATGAGTCCCATGGAAATGGAGGCATTTCTTCGCTACGAGATTCCCTTACTCCCTTCTCAAGCCCTTAGAAGCCTGAAAAGCTCCGAGATTTCCGAAATCGCATTTCGCCGTAATACCTCTCCCGCCGAACTGAACCACATTCTCGAACACGACCTCGATTATATTGTTCAAAAAGCTACGGAAAAGGATAGAAGCTTGCGCTATGAGACTGCCAATGCGCTGGCCATGGATGTCCAATGCTATCTGCAGAATGAGGTCATTTTGGCGCATCCCAAAAGGTGGTCTTACAGCTTCGGGAAATTTATCCGCAGGAACAAAGGCGCTTTTGTGGCCTACGCCCTTGTTGCGTTGGCTCTGGTTATGGGAATGGGTGCCTCCACATGGATGTTCCTGCGCGAGAGAGATGCCAAACAGCACGCCATCATGGCCGAGCAGAAAGAGAAACACCTGCGCGAAATTGCCGAAAGGCGCGAGGGCATGTCGCAGGCGGCCTTACTCATCAGCCAGCAGGAGTACGCCAGAGCAGATAAACTCATCGAGAAATTCACCTTCCAGGGAACCAGTATGGACGAAGCCGCCGTCCTTCGCTCTCTGGGGGAATGGCATGCACTGAATATGCGTTGGGACGATGCTGCTGAATTGCTGCAAACACTGCTTAAAGTGAACCATTTTGAAACAGAGGATGTTTCTACGCTCGACTATCTCGAAGTAGGGGCAGCCATGATTATGGCCGGTGACTTTGACAAATATGAGGAGTTCCGCCGTACTGCCATTAAGCGCTTTCACGAAACCCAGGGTCTCTATCCGGACCGCTTCCTTAAGATCAGCCTTTTACTTCCTGCAGACGATGAGATGCTCCAGTCCCTCAGGCCAATCTCTGTCATTACCTGGGAGAACGTTGAGGATGCCGAAGAACAGGGTAATTATTTCGAGGCCGCTTGGCGTGCCATGACGGTGGCCCTCTTTGAATACCGAAGGGGGAATTATGGCGAAGCCCTGAACATCTGCGACAAGTGCCTCAACTATCCTGTTAAAAACGAGCCCAGAGACGCTGCCGTTTACGCCATAAAAGCCCTCTCACTGACCATGCTCAGAGAGCTTGACCCTGCCGGAGAAAGCTTGGCCGAGGCGGAGAGACTGCTGCAAAAAGAACGCAGTCGTAATGTTACGGACCGCGGAACCCCCGTTCACGGTTTTTGGTTCGATTGGGCCTTTGCCAAAATCATCGCAGATGAAGCCTCCAGGCAGCTGACCGATGTGAATCAGACGTATTCCGGTTATTGATATTCTCCTGCAATAAATGAGGTCCTGTGGCGGGTTTGTTGCCCGTAAAGCGCATTATAAATATAGAGGCCGTGTGATTGGCTTTATGTATAATTGCACCCCCCTTCCACAGAAACCCTATGTCCATTGCTTGATGAAATCCCCAAAACTTACTATTCTTGAAAAAGTTGGATATGGTACGGGAGATATGGCGGTAAACGTTGTTATCTCTTCCATGTTCCTCATCATCACCTACTTCTATACGGATGTTTTTGGCATCAAAGCAAAAGATGTCGCCATGCTCTTTCTCCTTGTCCGGTTTATCGATGCCATAACGGACCCGCTGATGGGGCTCATTACCGATAAAATTACCACCAAATGGGGCCGATACCGCCACTACTTTCTCTTCCTTTCCGTGCCCTTTGGTATTTCCGTTTTCCTTACCTTTACCACTCCGGAATTCGATTACACGGGTAAGCTGATATATGCCTACATCACCTATATTTTGGTGACGATTGTGTTCACTGCGGTAACCATTCCCTATATTTCACTGATCGGAGTGCTCACCAACGATCCTCAGGAACGCCTCTCGGCCAATGGTTATCGCCTCTTTTTTGCCAAGGTGGCAGCGTTTCTCGTTTCCATTGTGGTTCCCATCATGGCCAATGCTTTCGGCAAGGATGAGATTGCCCGCGGTTATCAGTTCGCCATGGGCACCATGGCCCTGCTCGGCACATTGCTCTTTCTCTTCTGTTTCTTTACCACCCGGGAACGCATAGAGCACGTGATCGATAAAAAGCCGCTCGTGGAACAGGTTCAGCTGCTCTTTAAAAACGACCAGTGGGTCATCCTCACCATGGTCTGCTTTATAGGCACGGTGGGATATGTCATTCGTAACTCTGTGGCTATCTTTTACGCCAAGTATTACCTCGGTGGAGATGCTGGTATTCAGTCTTCTTTCATGGCCACCGGCGTTGCTGCGGCTATCCTTGCCATGCCCGCATCCACTTTTATTACCAAGCATTATTGCAAAGTTAAACTATTCAAATGGTCGCAGATCATGGTCGGAGTCATTAGCTTGGTCATGCTCTTGCTGGTGCGTCCGGGTAATGTCTTTCTCGCTTATCCCTTCTATTTTGCCCTGTCCTTCATTGTCGATCTGCAGGCCCCTGTTTTCTGGTCCTGCATTGCCGAAACCGTGGACTATGGCCATGTCAAAACCGGTAAGCGTGTCTCCGGTCTGGCCTTTGGTGGTATCTCTTTCGCCCAGAAAGCCGGTATGGGAATTGCCGGGGCCTTTGTTGGTTATCTGCTGGATTTCTTTGGCTACATTCCCGATGGCATACAAAGCGACTTCGCCTTATTCGGCATCGCTCTGATGCTTACCGTTATTCCCGGCGTTTTCCATACCATCATGGGCTTGCTCATGTTCCGCTATAAAATAACTGACGCATATTACGAACAACTCGAAGCTTCTATCTGATATGATTGCTAACGGTATAAACACCCCGCTCATCGAACAACGGGCAGATCCTTTTATCTACCGCCACACAGACGGTTCCTACTACTTTACCGCATCTGTTCCAGCCTACGATTCCCTCGTCATCCGCCATTCCTATAGCATCGAAGGGCTTGCCCAAGCAAAGGAAACGACTGTCTGGAAAAAGCCTGAACACGGTCCCTTTTCCGATCTCATCTGGGCGCCGGAAATCCATTACAACGGGGGTGCTTGGTATATCTATTTTGCCGCGGCACCCAGCCGCGAAATAAAAGACGATCTCTTTCAGCACCGTATGTATGTCATCTCTACCACCGCGGAAAATCCCCTTACAGGGGAGTGGTCGGAACCGGTGCAGATTGATACAGGTATCGACTCCTTTTGCCTGGATGCCACCACGTTCTACCACAAGGGCCAACTCTATTATCTCTGGGCTCAAAAAGGTCCGGGTATTACCGGTAATTCCAACCTCTACCTGGCGCCGATGGAAACGCCGCTGAAGCTCGCGGCAAAACCCGTTTTGCTCAGCAAACCGGAGCTGGAGTGGGAAATCCGCGGCTTTTGGGTCAACGAGGGGCCGGCCGTGGTTACCCACGGAAACCGCATCTTCATCACTTACTCGGCCAGTGCCACCGATGAGAATTACTGCATGGGTATGCTCTGGGCCGATCTTGATGACGACCTCATGAATCCCGCCTCCTGGAGCAAATCTTCCAACCCCGTGTTTCAGACGTGCTATGAGGATTCCGTTTTTGGCCCGGGCCATAACAGTTTTACCAAATCTGAGGATGGCACGACAGACATCCTCGTCTACCATGCCAGAACCTATACGGAAATCGTCGGAGATCCGCTTTGGGACCCCAACCGCCATACCTACGTCAAGGCCCTTCAGTGGGACTCCGAAGGCTTCCCTGTCTTTGGCACGCCTTCGCAAAAATAGCCCTCTGTTTAGGATCATCTACCACATCTCTTTTCATTCGGACCGGATAT
The DNA here is from genome assembly GCA_016932335.1 of Opitutales bacterium. Taxonomy (GTDB): domain Bacteria; phylum Verrucomicrobiota; class Verrucomicrobiia; order Opitutales; family Oceanipulchritudinaceae; genus JAFGCZ01. The sequence continues at coordinate 19,645 of JAFGCZ010000012.1, forward strand.
AGGGACTTGAAATACACAAGTAAAAAGCACGCTTGATTCCTCAAGCGTGCTTTGTGTGTTTTGTGCAAGTGTGTTGCGTTAAGCTTGCCCGTAATAAGCATCTTTGCCGTGTTTACGGCTGTAGTGCTTGTTCAGAAGGTAATCCGGCGCAGTGGGAGCCTGCGGATTCAGCAGGCGGGTCTTCCAGCCCATTTCGGCCACAATTTCCAGCGCAAACGCTGTTTCCAGCGCTTTTTCCGGAGTTGGGCCCCAGGCAAATGGACCGTGGTTGCGCACCAGTACGGCGGGCACTTCCATCGGGCTGATCTTTTTGTAGCACTCCGCAATTACTTTTCCCGTTTCCCATTCATACTCGCCTTCAACTTCCTCCTGTGTCATGGTCCGGGTTACCGGAACGGGACCGTTGAAGTAGTCGCAATGGGTGGTTCCGTAATGGGGAATGCTCATCGCCGCCTGGGCAAAGGCTACTGCGGTGCGCGAGTGGGTGTGCACCACGGCACGTACTCCCTGTTCACCGAATGCACGGTAAAGATACCGGTGCGTAGGTGTATCCGAAGACGGGCGCAGTTTCCCGCTGACGATTTCGCCCTCAAGATCGAGCACCACGATGTCTTTGGCGGTAAGCACATCATAGTCTACACCGCTTGGCTTGATGGCAAAGACGCCCTCCTCGGGATCGTAAACGCTTACGTTCCCGAAGGTGATGTCTACCAGGCCGGTGGCCGGCAATTGCTTGTTGGCCAGAGCGCAACTCTCTCTTAATGCTTCGTATTTCATCAGAGAGCCCGGATTCCGTAATAAACTTCGTTGCAGCGCAGGGTTTCTTTGAGGCGGGGCAGGGTGGTCTGTTCGTCGATCACCACGCTCTCCACATTGGCCATTTCTGCAAAATCAACCATAGCCTCAACCGGCACGCTGTAGCTGAAACAGGTGTGGTGGGCACCGCCGGCCTGAATCCAGCAGGCAACGCCTTCCTTGAGGCTGGGTTTTACATCCCAGAGCACGCGGGCTACGGGTAGCTTTGGCAGGTCAGCTTCAGGTTCCACTGCTTCTACCTGATTAATCAGCAGGCGGAAACGGTTCCCCATATCAACCAGCGATGCGTTGATTGCCGAGCCGGCTTTGCCGTTGAAGACCAGACGCACCGGATCTTCCTTGCCGCCGATTCCCAGCGGGTGGATTTCGCAGGTGGGTTGCGCATCGGCGATAGACGGGCAGATCTCCAGCATATGGGCGCCGAGGCAGCGCATGCCCTTCGGGCTGAAATGGTAGGTGTAGTCCTCCATAAAGCTGGTTCCCTTGTCCACTCCGCTGGCCATTACCTTCATCGCGCGGGTCAGGGCAGAGTGCTTCCAGTCGCCTTCGGCACCAAATCCGTAGCCGTCGGCCATCAGTCGTTGAGCGGGCAGGCCGGGCAGTTGTTTCAACCCGTGCAAGTCTTCAAAGGAATCAACAAAGGCATGGAAACCACCTTCCTTCATAAAGGAACGCAGCCCCAGCTCAATGGCGGCGGCATCCTGCAGCGAGGCGTAGCGGGCGCCTCCCTTGAGCAGTTCAGGAGCCATCTTGTAGCTCTGGGCATAAACATCGCACAGGGCTTCCACATCGGCGGCGCTGGCGGCACGGATATGTTCCACCAGATCTCCGATTCCATGGGAGTTTACCGACATCCCGAATTGAATCTGGGCTTCAACCTTGTCGCCTTCAGTTACGGCTACCTGGCGCATGTTGTCGCCGAAGCGTACCACCTTGAGGTGCTTGAAATCATCCCAGGCAGCAGCTACGCGCGACCATTGGGCCAGCTCGGCCACCACTTCCGGGTCTTCCCAGTGCCCTACGATAATCTTGCGGTTGATGCGCAGGCGGGAAACCATGAATCCGAACTCGCGGCCTCCGTGGGCGGACTGATTCAGGTTCATAAAGTCCATGTCCATCGTGGCCCAGGGAATATCGCGGTTAAACTGCGTATGCAGGTGGCAGATGGGCTTTTTCAGGGTCGTCAGACCACCGATCCACATCTTTGCCGGAGAGAAGGTGTGCATCCAGCAGATCAACCCGATACAGTTCGGGTCGATGTTAGCTTCCAGTGCCGTTTGCGTAATGGCTTCCGATGTCGTCAGCACGGGCTTAAAGACCACCTTTACCGGAATATCGGATGCGCTGTTCAGAGCATCCGCGATGATCTTGGAGTGGGCGTCTACTTCCTTGAGTGTTTCCGGGCCATACAGGTGTTGGCTTCCGGTTACGAACCAGAGTTCTTTTTCGGGGGAAATTAAAGAGGTCATAAAATTAGTTCAGTTGGGTTTCTTTGATGTCCAGGAGTTCTTTCATCACATGGCCCAGATCATTGGTGCAGACACCTCCGAATGCGTCATGGACGTCCTTGTAAAGTTTGAAGAGCCGGTTGTATACGGCGTGGTTCTCTTCGATCGGAGTGTAGACCATATCCTTCAGCCCGGTCATGGCCGCTTGGGCGCTGTCGTAATCATCGTAACCGCCGTTGCCGCTGCCGGCGACCACTGCCGCACCGATGGCTGCACCCAGTGCGCATGTCTGCGCAGATCGCGATACCCGCATTGTCCGGCCGGTTACATCGGCATAGATTTGCATGGTTAAGGGATCCTTTTCGGCAATGCCTCCGCAGCAGACTATTGTCTGAATCGGCACTCCGTAAGCCTCCAGGCGCTCGATAATCATGCGCGCACCGTAAGCCGTGGCCTCGATCAGGGCTCTGTAGATTTCTGCCTGAGAGGTGTGCAGCGTCTGCCCCAGAATCAGCCCGGTCAGGCGCTGGTCCACCAGCACTGTGCGGTTTCCGTTGTTCCAGTCCAGTGCCAGCAAACCGGCCGCACCGGGCTTGGCTTGTTGCACTGTTTCACGGAATTCTTTGTGGGTTTTGCCTTCGCCTTTGCAGACGACTTCCACCCACCACTTGAAGAGGTCGCCCACGGCCGACTGGCCGGCTTCCACTCCGTAAAAACCGGGCAAAATGGATTCTTTAACAATCCCGCAGATGCCGGGGATGTCGGCGATATCATCGGACAGCTTGACGACGGAACAGTCGCAGGTGGATGTGCCCATAGCCTTGACCAGTGTGCCTTCCTTAATGCCCGAGCCAATGGCTCCATAATGCACGTCAAATTCACCGATAGCCAGCGGAATACCGGCCTTCAGACCCAGCTTGGCCGCCCATTTTTCACAGAGGTAGCCGGCGGTTTCCGAGGCGTTGTAGGCCTTGGTGTAGAGTCGTTCTTTCAGTGCAGCCAATTTGGGGTCCAGCATAGAGAGAAACTCCTCGTCGGGGAGGCCCCCCCACTCATCCGCATAAAAAGCTTTGTGCCCGGCGGCGCACACCCCGCGCTTGACTTCCAGAGGGTTCTTAACCCCGGCCAGCACAGCCGGTACCCAGTCTGCCAGCTCCACCCAGGAGTAGGCCGCATCAAAAACTTCAGGAGTACTGTTCAGGCAGTGCCACAGCTTGCTCCACCACCATTCGGAGGAGTAGGTATTTCCGCATTTGGCCACATATTGGGGGCGCTCTTTGCGGGCAATCTCTGTAATCTGTGCGGCTTCCTTGTAGCTGGTATGGTCTTTCCACAACCAGCAATGGGCTGCCGGGTTATCCTTAAAAGCGTCTAGGCAGGCCAGCGCCGTGTTTTCCGCATTTACCGGAATGGGGCTGGAGCCCGTGGAATCCACGCCGATGCCGATCACATCCGCCGGGTTAAAGCCGGGAATTGCCTTCTCTGCTTCGCTCAACGCGGTGGTAATGGTGTATTCGATTCCTTCCAGATAATCCGCAGGATTCTGACGTGCCAAGTGAGAGTTTTTGGGGTCAGTAAGGATGCCTTGATGGCCGGAGGGGTAATCGAACACACTCGTTGCCAGTTCTTCACCGTTTCGGCAATCCACGAGCAACGCCCGAACCGAATTGGTACCAAAATCTAGTCCTATGGTGCATTTCATTAACTACTCAAAATGGACAAAAAAAAGATTTCTAAAATACTCACTATCCTTTACAGTAAAGTGGATGGCAAAACTCCCCTCCATGAAGGACATCGCGGACCGCTTAGGCGTCAGTAAAATGACGGTTTCTCTGGCCTTGCGTAACGATCCTCAGGTTTCCGAAAGCAGAAAGAAAGAGATTCTCGAAACCGCCAAGGCCATGGGCTATGTCCGCAATGCCAAGTTTGGTGAACTTATGTCGCAGATGAGGGCAGGGCAGGGAAGTTCCGGTCGGGGCAATATCGCCCTCATTAACTGCAATCAGGATCCCAAGGCCCTTTCCCGTCACCCGACCATTCCCAGCTATGTCGCCGGCATCAGGCGGCGTGCTCAAAGTCTGGGTTACTCCACCGATAACTTCTGGCTTTTTGAACCCGGTCTCTCCGACAAGCGCTGGATTCGCATCCTTAATTCGCGGGGTATTGTCGGCATCATCCTCACCGGGATGATGAAACAGAACCGCATCCCCGATTTCTTCATCCCCGTGGTCAGCAAATTCCCCACCGTAGTCACCGGGGTTCGCACCAAAAAGCCCGCCCTGTCCTTCAGTTGTGTTGATCACCACGTACTCACCCTCAGAGCTTTTGAAAAAGCCATCGACTTGGGGGCTCGAAAACCGGCCCTTGTTTTGGATCAGGAAATTGATGTGCTCGTTGAGCACCGCTTCTCCGCCGCATTTCGGGCGGCCCAACACCTCTACCTGAAAAAAAACGCCCACATTCCGCCCTTCCATCAGGTCACGCAAGCCAAAGAGAATGACAACCTCTTCAAAGAATGGTTCACGCGCTATCGCCCCGATACCATCCTCACCCTCCACGGCTCTGTGGCCACCTGGTTGGAGTCTCTGGGCTGCCGTATCCCTCAGGACATCGGCCTCATCCAGTTGGAACGGCGGAACACCGGCCAGAACTGGGCCGGAATGGATCAGCACAACGACCTCTGCGGCGAAGCTTCCGTAGATATGCTCATCAACAGCATCTACAACGGCGATATCGGCCTCCCCGAATTTCCCCGCGCCACCCTTATCGGCCCCACCTGGCGCGACGGCCAAACCATCATACAGAGATAAGTCTTTTTTTCTTCTCTATAAATATTCCTCACGTGAAGGACTTATTCTAGAATAGGATGTTGACATAATGATTCACGAAGAAAAGGTTCTCGTTATGGGTAAGCAGGCTGCTTTTTTTTTCGGATCAGGAATTTCATATGCATCGGGGTCACCATCGGTTGATGATATCACTATTGCTGCACTCAAAGAGCATTGGCATTTTTGCACTGAAGGTATTTTTCTAAGGGGGGTAAATTCAAACCATTGTATTCCTGATCAGGTTACGCCACTAGTTCAGGCATTTCTCCAAAGACTATTTAAAATTGCGGCTGATTGCAAAGCAGAGGTTACTAGGATAACTCCGGCCTTGCCTCCTCACTATGAAGAACTATTTAGTTTGTCTGCGCAGATTGTAAATGTTGAGCAAGATCATATTCCAAATCTAGCGATAGTGGACTATCTTCGAAGAGTTCGTTCAGATACTGCGGATCTTTATATTGGATACAAGGGAGGTCCGTCTGGTTTGTCCGATCTTGGTGGGCTTGCGGAGGATACCTGTATTTTTCTTCATTGGGTGGTAGACTCAATGCTAAGGTCTATTGGTGAAAATAGGAAAGGTCTGGGACTTATTTCAGAAGTGGCCAACTCAGTTGATAATCTTGATGTCTTCACACTTAATCATGATCTTCTTGTTGAGAAACAGCTGGAGTCCAATGGGATTTTTCCGCAAATGGGATTCGATGATTATGATCATGGTGATTTTAGGGTTTACCAAACTTACTGGTGGAAGAACACCTCTAAACCTCGGTCTAAAGTGAGGATGCTTAAATTACACGGATCACTTAATTGGTGGTTCTATGATTTTCCTGACTGGGCACGCCAATATGCAATTCCAAATAAAGATCCCCGTCGTTGCTGTGACCAAAATCAAAGAACTGTTAATCCTGTCGATGGGAGATCTGCGTTCCTTTCGGGTACAATTGTTAAGGAACTGCATTATGGATTGGCTTTTTGGGGAGAACAACTGGAAGCTTTTCGCGATCACCTTTCGAACCATCATCGACTGATATGCTGTGGCTACGGTTTTGGCGACAGAGGTATAAATGTAAGAATCGATCAATGGATGCATAATGACCTCAATGGTAGAAATCGTCTTGTCATCCTAACCCCACAATCAAAAGATATCTTTGTTAGGAATAAACCTTACTGGTTGATTCGGCATATACAAAACAACCGCGTAGATTTTGTGGAAAATTATCTAGAGAATTGCACACTTAGTGATTTGGAACCTTATTTTGATGTTGTGTAAAAAAAAATATTTCTTCGCCTTTTGATCTCTTGCTTAGTGGTTACAGATGAGATTATATCTTCTGCTGATCTTAATAAGAAGTGATCTTATCTCTGGTTGTTCGAGATTGGGTTGTTAAAAAGCGTGACGCGGATTGCTTTTTTTTGTTGTAATGATATATCGTTTTTTTTGTATTACCAAATCTCATAAAGATTATGTCCGCAGAACCTTCAAACGACTTCATAGCAAAACTTCCACTGATAGTTCCTTGGATTGATGATCTACTTGCCCGTTACGAGAATCAGGCTCGCTCAGTATCATCTTATGGTTTCCCAAAATTACCTCTTTACTATCCACAAGATTTACTCGAGTTTGCAAAGGCTGTCGTTGTTCCAAATGTTCCAATCCCACCCCTTTTGGAAATGGGGTTAGGAGGGCTAGGAGACTTTGATCAGAACGAATACTCCGGGATCACATTCAAAAACTTTTACTTCGTTAGAGAGTCAGAAGCATCTATCGAGTCTCTCCATTTTCATGAACTGATACATGTTATTCAATGGAATCGTCTTGGAGTTAATGGCTTTCTTTTGACTTATGCACAGGGTTTAGCCCATTTTGGTTATCGCAATAGTCCACTAGAAAAGATGGCTTATCAACTTCAAGAAAGTTTTGAATCTTCGGATGAGCCATTCAACGTGGTCACAGAAGTAGATCGCCTTTTATCGAAGTTACAGTTAAATCCCTAAGTGTTAGGTGGACAATAGGCTACTCGATCAACTGTCTCTTACTCTCAGATTGTAATAAATGGTAGCTTTTGTGTGAAGTAGATCCGATATAATTTCGAGTTATTATGCTTAATTTGCAGGTCGGTTTCATGTCTTTTCTACCTCCTTAATGCTTATAGGCATCTTTGTCACATTTCCCGTTTATGCGCACCCGCCCCGTTCAGCGTTTCAGTAATGCGTGCATGGCATCGAGAATCGCTTTTGTGTCTTCTTCTCGCACCCAATAGAAACAATCGCGGCACTTCTTTGTGTAGGAGACCACTCCCGCCTGGCGCAGAATGCGCAGGTGGTGGGAGAGTGTAGGCTGGGAGAGCCCCAGTTCCTCTGCCAGTTTGGATACATTCCAGTCGCAGCAGTCCTCAGCGGTGCGTGGCAAACGCTGCAAAATGCGCAAACGCACTGCATCTCCCAATGCCCATAATTGCCGGGCCAACTGCTCTTCCGCTGGATTCATAAAAAAATACGACTATCTATTGAATATTTTAAATATATAAATAACCTCTTTACTGAAAGACGCAACCTTTCCTCAGCCTCATTTTTACTTTTTTCAGAGATACCCACACTAACCGACTCATGTTTCCACAGGATCACTCCAAAAACTGGCACTCAGGGCAGGGCCACTGGGCCCACATACCACCTCAGGAATGGAATCGCTGGGTTTGGCAGCTACAGCACCGGCTCAAAACGGTCGACGAAATCGAGCACTACATGCACCTCACGCCTGAGGAAAAGGCCGGGTGCTATTTTGCCGACAAAAAACTGGCGCTGGCCATCACGCCCTACTTCTTCAACCTCATCGACGTCAACGATCCTGACGATCCAGTACGCCGCCAGGTCATTCCCCGGATTGAGGAAACCCACACCTCACCTGAGGAATTACTCGATCCTGTGGGGGAGGACAGCAGCTCGCCCACCGAGGGAATCGTGCACCGCTACCCGGACCGCGTCCTCTTTCTCGTAACCGACCGCTGCGCCTCTTACTGTCGCTACTGTACCCGCAGCCGCCTCGTTTCCAATGCTCAGGACTACAATTTTCACCCTGAGTTCGAGAATGGCCTGCGCTACATAGAGAACCATCCCGAAGTGCGCGATGTGCTCCTCAGCGGGGGTGACCCCTTACTCCTCTCCGACCACAAGCTCGACTACCTTCTGGGGCGCCTGCGGGCCATTCCCCATGTGGAGTTTATCCGCATCGGTTCCCGCATACCTGTGTTTCTGCCTCAGCGCATCACCGAGTCCCTCTGCAATGTCTTCCGTAAGCACGGTCCCATTTGGATGAGCATCCATGTCAACCACCCCAACGAGTGCACCCAGGACCTCCGGGCCGCCTGCGAACGCCTCGCCTTTGCGGGGGTGCCCTTGGGCAACCAGTCCGTCCTCCTGCGCGGAGTCAACGACGATCCCGAAACCATGCGGCGCCTCGTGCACCGCCTTCTCATGATGCGGGTGCGCCCATATTACCTTTACCAGTGCGATTTAATCACCGGCAGTGCGCACCTGCGTGCTCACCCGCAGAAAGGGCTGGAGATTATCCGTGCTCTTCGCGGTCACACCACCGGCTATGCCCTGCCTCAGTTTGTGATCGATGCACCGGGTGGGGGAGGCAAGGTGCCCCTCAATCCCGACTACGTTACCGGCATTACCGAAACGGAAGTCATCATGCGCAATTTTGAAGGCAAGGAATACCGCTATCCCATCAATTCAGCCATTCCCGAGGAAGCCTTTTCCGGTGCTCAGTGTATCTACTGATATAGATTCCCGACGCTCAAAAATAGAGTTTCCATCTTCGTGAATCTTTTCTATAGTCGATGCTCATGGTGAATCCGTTGCTTGGACTCTATCACATTCGTGCCTTCGGTTATTCCTGCTACCTGTTGGTGGATGGTGATGAAGCTGTGCTCATCGATACGGGCATGTGGGGCTGTGTGCGAAAGATTGAGGCGCTGCTCGAATTGCTCGACTTCGAATGGCTCAACCTCAAGGCCATCCTTCTGACCCACGGGCATATCGACCACGCCGGCAATGCCCACACCATTGCATCCCTTTCCGAGGGCAAGGTCTATATCCACCGCTTGGAGCATGCTCACCTGCGGGGAGAATACCACTATTCAAAGGCCAACCGCTGGTGCGCCCGCGGCGAGGCCCTCCTGCGTCGCTTTACCCATTATACACCAGCAACCCCCGATATCTATTTTCAGGATCAGGACCACCTCCCTTTTTGGGGCGGTCTGCGCGTTATCCACCTGCCCGGCCATACTACAGGCCACTGCGGGTTTTACTCGGAAAAGCACGACATCCTCTTTGCCGGAGACCTCTTTACCTACTTCCTCCGCCCAAGCCTCCCTCCGCGCTCCTTCTGCACCGCTCCCTGGTTCCTGCGCGAGTCCTTCGACAAAGTAGCCGCGCTCGATCCCTCCGGCATTCTCTGTTCCCACTCCTGGCATCCCGATCCGGGGCAAACCCGCAATGGCTTCGACCGTCTCTACCGGCGTATTTGCCGGGGCTCTATCTGCTTACCTGAAAACAAATAATCAAGCTGCCGGAACCCCTTGGTTTAAGGGGATCTTTTCCGCTTTTTTTGTTGTAGAGGCAGGCGAAACCCTCTAATTCACTCACCCATCACCACGGACTAATCCTCCGTCATATTACATGAAATTCCTGAGTCCCAGAAACGCTGTCGGTTAGCTTGTTTTTTTAGAAACAGGTATCGTGCCTGATGGGAATATACGAGGATGGAACATTTTATTGAATTACGCGATATCTGCAAAAGTTACGGGCAACAAGCTGCTGTCTGCAACGCCACTCTGGAGCTGAAAAAAGGCGAGGTCTTTTCTCTGCTCGGCCCCAGCGGTTGCGGCAAGACAACGCTCCTGCGCATTTTGGGTGGGTTTCAATATCCGGACTCCGGCAGAGTCATTGTCAACGGTCAGGATATTACCGATCTCCCCGCCAATAAGCGCCCGATCAATACCGTGTTTCAAAATTATGCGCTGTTCCCCAATATGACGGTTTGGGACAACATCGCTTTCGGTCTCAGAGTCGCCCGAATGACCCGCAAGGAGATCAATGTCGAGGTAGACCGCATGCTCGAGCTCATCGACATGCAGGACCACGCCCGGAAAAAGCCCGGCGAAATCAGTGGTGGCCAGAAACAGCGAGTGGCGATTGCCCGTGCTCTCGTCAACAAGCCGCAGTTGCTCCTGCTCGACGAACCCCTCGCTGCACTCGATCTCAAACTGCGCCAGCGCATGCTCATCGAGCTCGATAACATCCACGACGAAGTCGGCATTACCTTCCTCTATGTAACGCACGACCAGGGGGAAGCCATGAGCCTTTCCGACCGTATTGCCGTCATGAACAACGGCAGCATTGAGCAAATCGGTAGCCCGGTGGAGATCTACGAGGCTCCCGGCTCCAGCTTTGTCGCCGCCTTTATCGGAGACACCAATTTTATCAACGGTCAGGTTAAAGAGAAAATCGACCACGACTACATCCGTATTGAGCTGGAAGAGTTTAACTCTGTACTTGCCTGGAACGACAAACAGCTCAACCCCGGAGAGCGGGTGGACTTGAGCATCCGACCGGAGAAATTCCGCCTTTTCCGCAACAAACCCGAGGCCACGCCCTACATGAACGCCGTGGAAGGGACCGTGGAGGACATCATTTACCTCGGCGCTCAAACCAAATACTGGATTCGTGTCGGCGAAAAACTCGTCTCCGTGCAGCAACAGCACGGCCGTTTCCTCCTCGACGAAACCCCCATCACCTGGGGCGAAAACGTCTGGGTTTGCTGGCACGCCAACGACGGCTACATGCTGCAGCGCTTCGACGAAGAAGACGCCAGCATGCTTCCTCTACCTCCTGAAGAAGATTTGGAAGACGATGAAGAAGCACAATAAACCCTACGTGGAATGGTTGCTCACCCTTCCCAGTTTGGGGTGGCTTACACTCTTTTTCATCATTCCCACCATCATCGTCTTTGCCATTGCCTTTAAACCGGCTGGCGTCAACGGCGGTATCGGCGAAGGGTGGACTCTGGAGAGCATCCGTAATCTGGCTCAACCCAGTTATCCGGAAATCATCTTCCGCACCATTTGGATCAGTGTTGTCGCCACTGCGGTCTGTCTCTTCCTGAGCACTCCTGTGGCTTATTGGCTGGCCCTTCAACCTCCCCAGCGCCGCCAGTGGCTCATGCTGCTCATTATTCTGCCTTTTTGGACCAATTTCCTCATCCGCATCTTTGCCTGGAAAACCCTGCTGCATTCCGAGGGCTGGCTCAAATACGCACTTGTCTCGCTGGGTCTGGTTTCTCCCGATGCCATCCTCCTCTACAATTCCGGAGCCATTCTTGTGGTCCTGATCTATACCTATCTGCCCTTTGCCATCCTGCCCATCTATGCCGCAGCAGAGAAGTTTGATTTCAGTCTCATCGATGCTGCCCACGACCTCGGCGCTTCCAGAATACACGCCTTTTTCAGCATCTTTGTTCCGGGCATTCGCACCGGGCTCTTTACCGCCCTCATGGTGGTGCTCATCCCCGCCCTGGGCTCCTATGCAATTCCCGATATTGTAGGTGGTGCCTCCAGCGAAATGATCGGTAATAAAATCGCCCAGAGAACCTTTGTGGATCGCAATCTGCCCCATGCCAGTGCGCTGTCAGCCTGTCTGGCCCTCGCCGTCCTTATTCCCATGATGATTTCCCTCATTGGCAGAGACCGCCGCTTTACCAAAAAAACGGGAGGCAAAAAAGCATGAAACGGTCCCGTTTCCCTCTACTTATTTCTGTGGGTGTCATGCTCTTTTTCTACCTGCCCATCTTTTTGTTGGTTGTCGGCTCCTTTAACGACTCGCGCTACGGTGGCCCCTGGAGAGGATTCACCCTCAAATGGTACGAGCGCCTCTTGACGGAACGCGATATTTGGGCGGCTACCGAAAACACCCTCATCATTGCACTGGTTTCCACCGTGGTGGCTACCTGCCTTGGTACCATCGCCGCTTGGGTGCTCCACCGCTATCACGGCGCGCTTCAGCGTACGCATTACCTCTTCATGTACATGCCGCTGGTGGTTCCGGATATCCTCATGGGCATCAGCCTGCTTCTGCTCTTTGTCAATTTTTCTGCAAAACTGGGGCTGACCACCATCACCCTGGCCCACATTACATTCTGCACCAGCTATGTTACGCTGGTGGTTTTGGGGCGCCTTCAGGATTTCGACAATAATGTGGTGGACGCCGCCCTTGACCTCGGCGCGCGCTGGCCCCGCATTATCTGGAATGTTATCCTCCCCATGCTCGGGCCGGGGATCGCTTCCGGTGCCTTGCTTGCCTTTACGCTTTCGGTGGACGATTTTATTATCACCTTCTTCGTCTGTGGGCCCGGCAGCACCACGCTTCCGCTCTATGTTTACAGCTCTATGAAGCATGGCTCGCCCACCATCATCAATGCCCTCTGCACTATTTTTATGGCGGTTACAGCCATCATTGTAATCACCGGACAGTTTCTCATGAATCGACGTCAACCTGTACAACAACTCCGTTCATAGATGAAAAAATACATCAGCCTCCTCGTCGCCGTTTGTGGCGCGCTCTTCTTGTTCTCGGGGTGTTCCGAAAAAAAACCGGAACTTCACCTCTATAACTGGGTGGATTATATCAACCCTGAGTCTATTCAACGTTTTGAAGAAAAATACAACTGTAAGGTTGTCGTTGATTACTTCGATTCAAACGAAGCCATGTATGCAAAACTCAAGGCCGGTGCCACCGGTTTCGACGTGGTCTTCCCCTCCAGCTATCAGTCCGGCATTATGAATCAGGAGGGAATGCTCCTGCCTATGGACGCATCTAAGATGCCCAACCTGCAGCTCGTCGATAAAGAGTTTCTTAAGTATACTGCTGTCGATAAAACCATGAGCTACTCTGTCCCTTATATGACAGGGGCTACTGTTCTGGCTTATCGCGAGAGCAAAGTGCCCGATTTTGTTCCCAGCTGGAATGTTTTTCTGCGTGAAGATCTTAAGGGTCGCATGACTTTGCTCAACGACATGCGCGAAACCATTGGTGCCGCCCTCATTACTCTCGGCTATTCTGTTAACACTACAGACGAAGCTCAGCTTGCTCAGGCCGAGGAGATTGTTCGCGGCTGGAAGGCCAACATTGCCAAGTTTGAGAACGAAGGTTATAAGGCCGGAATCGGCTCCGGAGAATTTGTTGTCGTTCACGGTTATGCCGGCGACCTCATGCAGGTCATCGAAGAAAACGAAGACTACGACATCAAGCTGGCCTTGCCCAAAGAAGGCACCACGGTTTGGGTCGACGATATGGTTATCCTCAAGAATGCCCCGGATGTTGAGCTCGCCTACGCATTCGTTAACTTCATGCACGATCCAGAAATCGCCAAACTCAACATGGAGTTCAACTACATCCAGTGCCCCAACGTTGAAGGCTACAAAATCGTGGATCCCGAACTCAAAGAAGATCCCATCCTCTTCCTTCCGGACGAAATGCGCTCCAAAGCCGAACAAATTCTCGACCTCGGCGAAGACCTTCCCAAATACACCAAGGTTTGGGACCGCATCAAATCCACTAATTGAGAAAACTCTCTTTACACAAAAAAAGCGGCAGGATTCTGCCGCTTTTTTTATGTGTGTTTAGAAAATGTCCTCGGCATTTTCGCCCTTTAACCCATCTGTGTTTTCTGTTGGAATCTTGTTGTTGGTCTTCAATACAAAAACAGGTTCCTTGGTTTTTACCCAGATGTTTTGCTCTTTCAGAATGCGCGTGGAAACCACTTCGCACACTTCAGCGATAGACTTTACGGGCATTTTTCGACCCTTTGGAGTCACATTAAATTCGTAAGCGCTGCGCTGCAGCTTCTCTTCGGCGATATAGGGGCTTTCTTCTTCCGGGATTTGCAGCACCCAGCCGGTAAAATCCCTGTCGGGGAGCTCTTCGTTGGGGTCGGAGATCATAAAGACAAATTGCTTCTTCACCGGAGGTGCCTTGGGCACATCTTCTTCAGATGCTTTCGCCTCGGTTTCAATATCTTCTATAATCTGCGAGACCATGCGCACATCCAGCTCATTGCGCTGCAGGATCATCTTTACCAATTCTAAATCCACTTTCGCCATAATCACTTATCCCTAATGAAAGCCTTTCCAAACATCAAGTGTGGATGCTGAAAATCCTAAAATCCGGTATCGGTTTTGTAGATACGCTGCACCCGCTTGCTGATCGAAACAAAGCTTTCCCAGGGAATTTCTCCGGCTTTGCTGCTGAACTCGTTTACGGAGATGCGCTCACCCTCCTGAGTTCCAATGAGCGTGGCTATATCTCCGCATTCTACCCCGGGAATATCACTGATGTCCACTATCGTCTGATCCATGGTCACGCGTCCCAATACCCGGCAACGCTTCCCGTGAATCAGCACCTCGGCCTCGTTGCTCAATGCTGTGGGAATTCCATCAGCGTATCCCGCGGTCAGAACGGCTATTTTTGATCGCTTCTTCAATTGATACGTTTTCCCGTAACTGATGTAGCAACCTTCCGGCAGTTCCTTAATCAGTCCCACTCGGGTGTGGAAACTCAATACGGGTTCCACGCACACATCGGCCAGCAGAGAGTCGGGGTAGGGCAGCACTCCGAATTGCAGCAGTCCGATGCGCACGCCATTCAACGGTCCATTGCTGGGAAGGGATTCCAATCCAGCGCTGTTGTCACAGTGTATCAGCAGTTTACGGTCTGTCGGCAGGGGCAGCGTCTTCAGCAGATCCAGAAAGCGGTTGCGTTGTAATTGGGTAAACGCGGCATCGCAGTCAGCCGAACTGAAATGTGTAAAGATGCCGTCCAGTTGTAAGTCGGCGCATTTCAGAATCTTCAGGCAGAGCGCTTTGGCATCTTCATACCAGACCCCGATGCGCCCCATTCCCGTATCCACTTTCATGTGCACGGAAATACGCTTGCCTGCCTCTTGTGCTGCCTTCTGGAAGCGTCTCAGCTCCTCTTCGCAGGAGATCGTTGGAATGACCTGCAGCTTGGCAATGTGCTTATCCTCTTCCGGCAAAATAGCACTCAGAATAAGGATGGGCCAGCCCGAACCGATTTCCCGGATTTCTTCGGCTTCCCTCAGGTTGGCTACGGCAAAGAGATCTGCCCCGCAGTGCATCAGGCGCGAGACGGTCTGCTTCATCCCATGCCCGTAGGCATCGGCTTTGACCACCGCCACATATTGAATGTAATCCGGCAATCCGCTTCGGATACGTTTCAGGTTTCTCTCCAGAGTCCCCAGATCAATTTCTACCCAGCAACGTGGTTTATCATGCAGTCTCACAGGGGAAACTCTAACCGATTCCGCTTTCCGTAAAAGGAGAAAATTTAAACTTAAACAAAAATCAACTGTGGCGGGTTTGAGTCCAGCGCACGTATTCTGTTTCTTCCGGTACCCAGGCATCTGCTAGGTCTACCGTTCTGAGAAAGGCTTCGCTTTGACAAATTTTGGGGAATGCCTTTGGGCTGTAGTCGGCGGGCGTCCATTGCTCGGGTATTTCCTGCTTGAGCCGGCGTTGTTGCAAATAGAGCACGCTTCCCTCCAACTGCTTTGCGGTGTCCGCATCTATCAAGTTCAATTCGCCGCGTTTCACACTGTAGCAGTTGTAATTTTCTCTGCGAAATGGGGAAATAATGTAATCTGCCTGAGGGTTGCTCAAGCCTGCCGCGGTTAAGCTTTTGTAGGCATAAAGTGCCACCGGTTTATCCCTCCCCAGTAACACGTGCCAGGCATTAACCGCCATGGCGGATAGGCGTAACCCCAGCAGGGTTCCCGGCCCTTCGCAATAGCAGATACCGTCGACATCTTTCAGTGCTACATCTGCTTGCTTCAACGTTCTATTGGTCAAAGGCATGAGTTGTTCCAGCGTGTCTCCATCGCAGGAACACAGCGCCGCCCAGTTGCCGTCCTTCAGGATTCCTGTGTATAGGGTAGGGCTGCTGGCGTCCACCAGCAGATAAATGCGGTTGGGCTCAATCATAGCGACGGCGCAGGTTGGTCGGCAGAATGCCCAGCTCTTCGCGATACTTGGCAACTGTTCTGCGGGCTATGTTGACTCCTTCTTCCTTCAGAATATCCACGATCTTCTGGTCAGAGTAAGGTTTCATGCTGTTTTCGCTTTCGATTATCTTGGCAATCCGTTCCTTCACCGAAGTATTCGACATTGTATCCCCGGAATCGTTCTGATAACCGGTGGTAAAGAAATATTTGAAATCAAAGACTCCGTGTGGTGTACGAATGTATTTATTGGCAATAGCACGGGATACTGTGGTCTCGTGTACACCCACCTGCTCAGCCACTTTGTTCATTGTCAAGGGCTTCAACTTGGAGGGGCCTTCATCAAAAAATTCCTTTTGGAATTCCAGTAGCTGCCGGGTGATGCGCTCAATCGTCTGCTGTCTCTGCTCTATGGAGGAAATCAGGAATTTGCTGGAGCGCACTTTATCCTGCAGATAATCCTTTTCCTTTTTCTGCAAGGTACCCTTGGCCATCATCTCCTTGTAGGCCGGGTTGATCCGTAGCCTTGGAATAAAGTCGTTGTTTAGGGTAACCAGCCATTCGCCGGTGTCGTCCTGTTCCACCGTTACATCCGGTATCACCACCCGATTGTTGTCGTCACTGAACTGTCTGCCCGGAGCCGGATCAAGGGTTCCAATCACTTCGATGGCATCCTGGATGTCTTCCGGGCTCAGCCCCATGCGGCGGGCCAGCTCAGGAATGCGGCGGCGCAACAGCAGCTCAAAATACTTTTTGATAATCTCGTAGGCAGGGGAGTCTTTCTCTCCGCGCTGCTCCAGCTGTGTGAGGAGACAGTCCTTTAAATCAGTGCTGCCAATACCCACGGGCTCGAGTCGTTTAAGCAATCGCTGCGCTTCCTGCACGGTCTTTAGCGGCAAGCCGGCCAGCAGGGCAATGTCGGAAATATTTGACCCCAGAAAGCCGCTGTCGTTGAGGCTGCCCACAAGGTATTCCATCGCCTTGAGCACCTCTGTCGAGGCGTCTGATAATTCTGCCTGCCGCATCAGGTTCTCCTGCAGCGAAACATCTGAGGTAATTGAATCAAAGAAATGCTTCCGGCGTTCCTCATCTTCCGCGGAATAGGAGAAACTGCCATTTTCGTCGGCATAATAGTCGCGGTAATCCTCCTGCATCCGGCTGAAGGTTTCGTAACTTTTTCCGAATTCCAGCTCTTCTTTGTGTGAGGCCACATCACCCTCATCAAAACTGCTCTCGGACTTTTGTTCTTTGGCATCAATGCTGATACCGTCCATGGGGAGCTCTTCCAGAGTGGGATTGGACTGCAACTCTTCCAGGATTACATTTCTCAGGTCAAGCGCGGCCACCTGCAGAATCTTCAGAGACTGACGTAGCTGAGGCGCCAGTACCAGAGACTGGGTTTGTTTTTGTACCTGCTGAAATCCTTGTGTCGGCATAGCTTATGAAATCATCTCCTTCAGATTGTCGTGCGAGGTGATGGGAATGCCGAATGAGCCGCGTTGTTCGGACTCGCGAGGGAATGCACTTCCATTGATAAACAGCTCGATCATGTAGTCGGACAGTTTTTCATTGGTTGGTCCGAAACGGTCGCGGTAAAGATACTTTTCCAGTTCCATCAGCAAATCTTTGGCCGACTGGAAACGCCACTTTCGCTCACGTTGCAGTAATGCCCGGATAATGGTATACAGATCCTCGTCCAGATCGTCCCGGATCGAGCGAAAATCCACATAGGGCTTCTTCAAAATATTTTCCCGACTTTCCTCAGGTGTATCTCCCTCAAAAAAATTGTATCCCAGAACCATTTCCAGCAATACCACTCCACAAGAGAACAGATCCGATCGCGGATCGGTGATTTCCCGATTGGCCGCCTCGGGGCTGATATATTCATCCATCCCCGGAATCACTTCACCTTCTTCATTGTACATCAGGTCAAATGCCTTGGCGATGCCGAAGTCGCTCAACTTAATGTTACCTTCACGGCAAATCATGATATTGCGCGGGTTGATGTCGCGGTGCACAATGCCCAATGGTTTCCCATTAGAATTACTCTTATTATGAGCATAATCCAGTCCTCGACAGATACGGCTTATGATGAACGCGGCGATTTCTACGGGAATCTGCCGTCCCAAAAACTGATGCTGGTAGATGAATTCATCCAGCGTAAAGCCATCGACATATTCCATCACCATAAAATACTGATTGTCGAAAATCCCCAGGTGATAGGTCTGCACAATATTGGTGTGAATCAGGTCGGCCACTACTCGAGCTTCTCCCACAAAATTGGCCCGAAATTCTGGAATGCTGGAATATTCTTCGCGAATGATTTTGATAGCCACCAGCTTGGAGAAGTTGTCCACTCCGAGCTGTCTCGCGCGGTAAACTTCCCCCATTCCTCCTTCAGCTATTTTTTCCAGTAGTTGATAGTGGATGGAGCTTTCCAGATTCCTGCAGTGGGTCATATCAATATAAACTGTTGAAATAAATCCGTCTCTTTGCAAGTGAAATACGAAATGAGCACGAAATATGCTCACGCTTGTTCACCTCTGTTTTGCTCCTCTTTCCGCCTGACTTTCCCCGGTCAGCCCTACCTGTTTTCGGAAATGCTATAACAACAACCACTTGAAGCCCTTTTCTTTCTTTTTCTGTAATCTTTAGTAATAAGGGCAAAATAATCATAATTAGACTTTACATCTGTCCTTTTTTCTCCATAGTTTTGCCATATCGAGAGAAACCTAATGAAGAATACCATCAACAAAACTTGTCTTATGAATGCCATGATGTGCATGCCTACCGGCAATGCGCTCGTTTTGGTTCGTGGCCTCCTGAGACTTCGTTGATGCAGTAAACAACACACTCAGATTCCTCAAAAAGCCCGCGGATCAAAACATCCGCGGGCTTTTTGCATTCTCAGGCCCGCGTTTTCCGCTCTTCACCTTCACCTGTAAAAACTTTTGGTAAATGGAATATAAACAACATGTAATCACTCCTCCGGCCGGTCCGCTCATTACCGGCCGGAGCGGGTTGCCTGCCCGGAAACTTCGCACCTTTCCCGCATGGTTGGAAACCCACTGGTTTTTCCGGGCTGTGGAGGTCTCTTCATGACTGCCGCCGCCCTCGAACCCAAGGCCTTGGTCAAACCGAAGCTGCCAATCATTGCGGATCAGAGCCTGCAGGGGCTGGAGGTTTCCGGCGTTCACTTTGCCTACTCGGGAAACCCTGTTTTGCAGGACATTTCTCTACAAATCAAAGAAGGAGAATTTGTCGCGCTTCTGGGGCCCAGTGGCAGTGGCAAAAGTACCTTGCTGCGCCTCTTGGCCGGTTTGGCATTTCCTCAATACGGATCCATTTCATGGCGTGGGCAGCCGGTCTCCGGGCCTTCTCTTGAGCGCGGTGTCGTTTTTCAGGACTATTCTCTCTTCCCCTGGATGAATCTATCCCAGAATGTGGAATTGGCCATTTCTAAAGCGCATAAGCGCTCTTCACGTAAATGGCGGCGAGAGCTTGCCAAAGAATACCTCGATCTTGTTGGGCTTGGGAGCCAGACCACAAAATATCCTCACGAGCTTTCCGGAGGTATGCGTCAGCGTAGCGCCATTGCCCGGACACTTGCTCTTGGCTCTCCGGTATTGCTCATGGATGAGCCCTTTGGCGCCTTGGATCCGGTGAACCGCAGCAAACTTCAGGATTTACTCATAGAGGTCTGGAGAGATGCCCAACCGAGAAAAACCGTAGTTTTTGTTACTCACGATATCGACGAGGCCCTTTATTTGGCCGATCGCATCATCGTTCTGGGTTCCAATCCGGGGCGTATTATCGACGAGATTGAACTCTCTGCCGAAACGCCGAGAAGCCATGCCTCCATCGCCGGATCTACCGTTTTTGCCGAACTGCGCAGCCGTATTCGCAAGCGCTTTCAGGAGGATATCCTGAACCATATCCACGCCACTTCTGTTATTCACTCACCGGCTGAAGGGATCTAACCATGAACGAACATAAACACAAATCCGTTCCATCTGGAGCCGTCAGACTTCCTTTATCAGGCTACGAAGGGATCTCCTTTCTTATAGCACTACTCGGTGCCTGGCAAATTATCAGCGTGCTTCCATTCTCTGCCAATTATCTCTTTCCCGGGCCGCTGCAAACGTTCGCTGCTTTAAGAAATGCCCTTCCCGAACTTATCAAAGGCACTGTCTCATCCTTTCTTATTCTTCTGCCTGGTTTTTTCCTTGCCGCACTGGTCGGAATTCTCTGGGGCCTTTGGGTTGGTGTTACGCCCGCCTTACACCGCATGTTTTCTCCCTTTTCCCGCTTGGCGGCACCCATTCCTCCCACCATCTACATTCCCTATGCCATTGCCTTGCTCCCTACTTTTCATTCAGCAGCCGGGTTCATTGTTTTTGCCGGAGCTTTTTGGCCTATTTTCCTGAACACTGCGACCGGTGCTGCTTCCGTTCCCGGGCATTTTAGGGATAACGCCCGCATTCTCGGGCTTGGTCGTCTGGAGTATATTCGCCGCATCGTTTTCCCGGCGTCTCTTCCCCACATCTTTTCCGGTCTTTCCGTCAGTCTTGTGTTCTCCTTCATCATGCTCACCGTAGCAGAGCTTTTTGGGGCTCAAAATGGTTTGGGGCGCTTTATCCAGCTTTACGCCGACTATGCTGATTATCCCAAAATGGCGGCCGGCATTCTCTATGTGGGATCTGTTGTCTTCCTTTCAACAGCAGCCCTTGAACTCATCCGTAAACGTACCCTCTTCTGGGTGCGCTGAAATACAGGTCTTACGATGTCTGCAACGCTCTCCAAAAGAAAGAACAAACTCATCAGTCTTTCCGATGCGGTTTCCCGATATGTTTCCGACGGTATTCAATACGCGCCCGGCAGTGGTTTGCCTGTTGGAGCCGAGTCTGTGGCCTTCGGACGGGAAATCATCCGGCAAAAGCGCAAGCACCTGCATGTGGTGGCCAATTGCTCCTCTCAGCAACTCAACCTGCTTTGTGCTGCCGGTGCCGTAGATAAAGCCGAACTGGGTTTTTCCGGGCTGGAGGTCTATGGCTTTGCCAATGGTCTGCGCCGCGCGGTGGAATCAGGAAAAACGATTCTCGAAGACTATTCCAACTTGTCCATGACGCTGCGCTTTCTTGGGGGAGCTCTCAATTGGCCGTTCGTCCCTGCTACTGTTAATATCGGTTCGGATATTCAGTGGTACCAGGCTTCAGCTCCTGAGCTATACCCATCAACTACAAAAATACCGGAGATCACCGATCCTTTTTCCGGTCGCCGACTCGGGGCCTTGAGCCCTCTGCGCCCGGACGTGGCTGCCATCCATGTCACGTTTGCCGATCCATCGGGAAATGCGGTTATGCTGGGGACTGAGTGGAGCCGTTTCGAACTCTCTCGCGCAGCCAAAAAAGTCATTCTGGTTGCCGACCATATCGTCTCTCCGGCCTTGGCCAGACAGTTCCCAAACCTGATCCGCATACCTGATCTGGTGGTTGATGCGGTTGTCTACGCACCTTTTGCCGCCTGGCCGCAGAGCTCTCCAGGGCTTTACGATTCTGACGAGACTCACATGAAACTGCTCAACGAGGCCCTGAAAACCGAAGCGGGTTACCTGGACTACAAGCAGCGTTTTATTGACCCGGTGGAAACCCCTGAGGACCTTCTGCATCTTATCGGTGAGGAAAAAATTGAAACCCTGACCCGCGGGCCGACGTCCTTTTTGGCCGATCCCTTCCGTAAGTGGATTCTCTCCCCTGCGGCTGTCTCGGAAATCAAAGGAGACAATCATGAGTGAATACACACGTCAGGAAATGATGGCGATTGCCACCGGTAGGGAAATTCGCGATGGAGAATTGGCCATTTTCGGGGTAGGGCTCAGTATGTTGGCCGGCTTTTTTGCTCAGGCACACCATGCACCCAACATTCGCTCGCTCACCGAAGGAGGCGTCTACGGGGCCACACCCGTTGGCGGTCTTCCTTGGGGCATCGAATGTAACCGCATTTCAGCTAATGCCACATCGTTTACCGGAGCACTTGATGCCCTGGGATTCCTCGTCGGTTCAGGCCGCTGTGATGTGGGTATTATCGGTGCCGCTCAAGTCGATAAATTTGGCAACGTCAACACCACCGCTATTTGGGGCGATCCGCTGTCGTCCGTGGCCGGCCTTCCCCGCACCAGGCTTGCCGGGGCCGGCGGAGCCAACGATATCGCTTCTTCCTGCGGGCGGGTGGTCATCATGGCCGCGCACGAGAAGAAACGTTTTGTCGATCGGGTCGATTACATCAGCTCTCCGGGCTTTCTTGACGGCCCGGGCTCTCGCAGGCGTTATGGCCTGATCGGTGGAGGGCCTTCCGTTATTGTCACTACATTGGGCATCCTGCGGCCCAACCCAAAGACACTCGAATTTGAAATCAGTGCCTATTTTGCATTTTCCAGCATCGAAGAAATTCTCAGTAGCACCGGGTGGAACCTTCAGGTCAGCCCGCATGTTCATGTAGTTCCTCCGCCGTCTCCGGCTGAACTGAAGGCGCTGCGCAGCGTTGATACCACCGGAATGCTCCAACGCAAATAACCCTTTTAAAGAAAACATCCATATGTCCAACGTATTTCAATCCACACAGGATGTCCTGCTTCACATCGAAGAAGGCATCGCTACCGTCACCCTGAATAAGCCGCAGTCTCGCAACAGTCTCTCTTTGCAAACTCTTAGGGAGCTGCATGCGGCGTTTACTGCTCTTGACGGAGATTCCTGCGTGCGTGTGGTCGTCCTGACCGCAAATGGGCCTGCTTTTTCCGCCGGTCACGATCTCAAGGAGGTCTACGCCCATAGTGGCGATGCCGTCTTTTATCAGGAGCTTTTTCACGCCTGTGCCGAGACCATGAAAGCCATTGTCCGCCTACCCAAACCGGTGATAGCCAAAATTCGCGGTGTGGCCACGGCTGCCGGGGCGCAACTGGTGGCCAGTGCAGATCTGGCCTATGCTGCAGAGTCCGCCCGTTTCGCCACTCCCGGCGTCAATATCGGCCTCTTTTGCTCTACTCCCATGGTCGCACTTTCCCGTAACGTAGCCCATAAGCATGCGCTGGAGCTGCTCCTTTCCGGCGATTTGTTTACGGCTCAGCACGCGGCCCGTATCGGGTTGATCAACCGTGCCTTGCCTGAGGATGAACTGGATGCCGCGGTAGATCAGTTGGCCTGTAAAATTGCTGCCAAGTCCTCAGTCACCCTGGCTATCGGTAAAGAGGCGTTCTACCGCCAAGCGGAACTCCCGCTGGATGATGCCTATGCCTATGCCGCCCACATTATGGTGCAAAACCTCAAGCATGAGGATGCCTCGGAGGGCATTTGCGCCTTTCTCGAAAAGCGGACTCCCGTTTGGAGAAACTGAACCTTTAACCTTTGTCACAACAAATTACACTTATGAATCGTAAAAACTTCTCTATCAGATCTGCTTTGTCTGCGGTTTTCGCGCTGGCAGTCTCTTTAACTCCCGTTCATCACCTGTCTGCCGCCTCCGGCACAGAAAAAGGCATCCCTTTAACTGCTGGGTATTTGCCGACTACCGGTCATGCTAAATACTTTGTGGCCTATGAAGAAGGGTTCTTTGCCGAAGAGGGGTTAGATGTAAAACTTGTCGAGTTCCTCAATTCTGCGGATGGCTTGGCCGCCTTGAGGGCACATAAACTGGATGTTGCCGCTTTTGGAACCTCGGCACCGCTCCTGCATATTTCCAAAGGAGCGGATTTGCGCATCATTGGCGGGGTCATGGGAGAAGATGCGTCTGTCTTCACCACCAAAGACAAAGCGCATTCCATAAACTCGATCGCCGACCTTAAGGGGAAGAAAATCGCCACTGTGCGTCTGGCATCAGGTGATGCCATTTTACGGGGAGCACTTGCCGACGCCGGTATTGACTGGCAGAAGGATGTGCAACTTTTTGAGCTGAAGAACCCACCGGCTGTTCAAGAAGCCGTGCTCTCCGGGCAGGTGGATGCCGGTGTTACCTGGGGGCCGTTTGATATCCGCGCCGAACAGGCCGGTCTGGAAGTCGTCATTCGCAGCCGCAACCTCTACCCTGGGCATCCCTGCTGCAGACTTACCGTCAATAACGACGACCGCTACCGGAAAACGCCCGAGGTATGGGTTAAATTCCTCCGTGCTTTCCTTAAGGCCGAAAAGTTTACTCAGGAATACCGCGAGCAGACAGTTGAGGACATCCATAAATATTTCCCCATCGATAAAGAGACCATCTATCAAGGCTACTACGAGGGCTTTCTCGACCAGAGCACCGATCCCAACCTGACCGGATTGCAGAATTTCTGGCACATTATCCTCAGCAGCGGCTTTGCCGAAAGCGACAAAGACATTGCCGGCTATGTCGATGTAAACCTTTACCGTGAGGCTTTGCAGAGCCTCATCACAGAACAGCCCGATGAGTTGTTTTGGCAGCAAAAATTGATACAATATCAGTCGAGAAACTGATTGAAACGAATAAACCTCCTGTCCTCCGGATAACCCGTCGGACGCTTATTTAGAAATTACCGATATGTCAGATCAAGAACACTTTTTTGGCTTCGATACCCGGATGATTCATGCCGGGCAGGTTCCCAATTCAGAAAATGGAGCTCGGGCAGTTCCCATTTATCAGACCACATCCTACGTTTTCGAGAATGCCGACCATGCGGCCAAGCTTTTTGCCCTTAAAGAATACGGGCACCTGTATTCTCGTATCAGCAATCCCACTGTAGCAGTGCTCGAAGAGCGGCTGGCCTCTCTGGATGGGGCCACCGGTGCGGTTGCGGTTTCCAGCGGCATGGCCGCCCAGTTTCTGGTCTTTGTTACGCTCCTCCAGCCGGGAGATCACATTGTTGCCTCCAGTCACCTTTATGGAGGTACCGTTACGCAAATTTCTCAAACACTGAAAAAGCTTTCCGTGGATGTCACCTTTGTTGATCCTCACGATCTGGACGCTTGGAAAGAGGCCGTAAACGGGCGCACCCGCCTTTTCTATGGTGAGACGATCGGTAACCCTCTCGGTTCTGTATTTGATATTGAAGCGGTTGCCGATATTGCCCATTCCCGTGGGTTGCCTTTGGTTATCGACAACACCTTGGCCACTCCCTGGCTATCCCGTCCGATTGATTACGGAGCCGATATCGTTGTCTATTCTGCCACGAAGTTCCTCGCCGGACATGGAAATTCTCTGGTCGGTGCCATCCTTGATTCAGGAAAGTTTGATTTCTCAGGTTTTGAGACGATCTCCGCTCCGGAACCTGCCTACCACGATTTGAATTTTTACGATACCTTTGGCCATTACGCCTTTCTCACCAAGGTGAGGGCTGTATCCTTGAGGGATATCGGGGCAAGCCTCTCTCCCTTCAATGCCTTTCTCGCATTGCAGGGAATCGAAACGCTCTCTCTGCGCATGGACCGCCATGTATCCAATGCATTGGCTGTGGCCCGGTTCCTGGAACAACACCCCAAGGTGTCCTGGGTCTCCTATGCCGGCCTGCCTTCGCATGCCCATTATGAACTGGGGCAAAAGTATTTACCCAAGGGTGCCGGCGCCGTGTTTTCCTTTGGACTGAAGGCGGCGCCGGAACAGGCCAGAGAGGCTGGGGCCCGCTTCATTGCCGGGCTGGATCTCTTCTCCCATTTGGCCAATATTGGCGATGTGAGAAGTCTTGTCATCCATCCGGCATCCACCACGCATCAGCAGCTCAGCGATGAGCAATTGGCCGCCGGTGGTATTGGACCGGAATTGATTCGACTTTCGGTTGGGTTGGAAAACAAGGAGGATTTGATATGGGATTTGGAGAAGGCACTGCTTGCGATATAGGCTGGATGTCTCCCCTCAATGCAGATCAGAGGAAACGCTTTCAGGAACCGCAAGTCATTCGTCGGATTATTGCTCAACCGGGTACTGTGGCTGTTGTTGGGCTTTCTTCAAATCCGCAGAAAGCCAGTTACTTTGTGGCCGATTATCTTCAGAAACGGGGCTGGAAGATTATCCCCGTAACACCCAAATCGGGCACCATTTTGGGGGAGCCATCCTTTGCTTCTCTTGAGGATGTGCCTGTTCCCATAGATCTGGTTGATGTTTTTCGTCCGCCTTCTGAAATGCCTGCTCTGGTGGAACAGGCCATCCGCATACGGGCTAGGGCCTTTTGGATGCAGCTCAAGCTTGCCCACCTCGATGCCGCGGAAACCGCCGCCGCAGCGGGACTGCTTGTTGTGGCCGATAAATGTATTAAAATGGAATACGCACGCTATAACGGTGGACTGAACAGTTCCGGGATGAATTCAGGAGTGATTTCGTCTAAAAAAAACAAGGCATGAGGAACTCCTCATGCCTTGTTGCAAAGCGTGCTTTTTTTACGGCTTATTGCTTTTCGTAGGTAACCAGAATCACGTCGTTTTCCTTCATGGGAAAATTTCCACTGAGCAATCCGTCTTCACCCACCTGAATCAGTTGAACCGATTCCGGTGCGCCTGTACTTAAGGCTTTCAGTGTTTTCTCCTGGGCCTTACTCAACTGCTGCGGTTCACCCATGTCCAGATAAGCGGTATAGGCATCGTTGGAGCGGTAACCGACACGGTAAACTTTCATGGTATAGGTTCCCGGAGCCACGTGAGCTACCTTCAGTTTCACTGGTTCTGCCGCTTTTGCGGGAAGATCTGTGTTGTAGTAATCCTGATTGTTTACGCCCTCACCGGGGTGGGTGATGGTAAAGTCCCAGAACAGTGCCTGAATGTTTCCTGAGCCGTCTGTGCACACCCAGGAGTCTTCATCGGCGTTGTTGAGCTCGGTGGAACCCAGTTCGTTAAAGAACTTGTAGGCAAAATATGCGGGCTTATGAATCCCCTGATAATTGCTCAATCCAAAACCGCCGTGGAAGGGTGTGTAGCGTGGGCCGGCTTCTTCAAAAATATCCGTAAAGGTCCAGTAGGACATCCCCTGTACCGCATCGCCCACACCTTTTACTTTGTTCAGGATAAATGCCGGGCTGTGGTAGCTGTCGTGGATAGGGTCCGATGGAGTGTAGGAGGCGCTCCATTCTGTGTAATAGAGAGGAATCCCTGCCATATCACTCTCTTCTATTTGTTGCCTTACATCCTTGACTTCACGAATCATAGCATCGCGGTTGGGGCAAAATACGGTTCCCGCATTTCCCTTTTCATCGAGATACCCGGCCATCACGGCATAGTTGTGGGTGGAGGCAAAATCCATGGGGACATTGTTGGTCTTACAGTATTCAATGAGTTCAGGCACCCAGGCATTGCCGGCAGTTGCCGGACCACCTACCGGATAACGCGGATTTACCGCCTTTACCGCACGTGCGGTTACCTCATACAATTTAAAGTACTCTTCCTTGGCATAAGCCTGGAATTCCTCTTCGTCCATTCCCTTGGTGTCGCCGATCCAAAATCCGGAAAGGTTTGGTTCGTTCCACACTTCAAAGAACCATTGAGCCACTTCCTCTTCGCCATAGCGTTCAGTCCAGTGTGTCACCAGTGCAGAGATAAAGTCAGCCCATTTTTCCGGGTCATTGGGAGGGGTTACATTGCCTTTCCACCAGAAAATGGTGGAGGGACCGCTGGAAAGCCCTGATGGCATAAAGCCAAGTTCCACGAAGGGGCGAACTCCCATGTCCAGCATAGCGTCAAACAACGCGTCGATGTATTGCCAATTATAGACGGGATTTCCGTGCTTGTCGAAAAAGTATACCCCCATGTCATCGCAAAGCAGACCGTGGAAGCGCAGGTATTTAAATCCGCATTCCTTCTGGGCGGTGGCCAACTGCTTTTGCCAGTCTGCTCGCAACCCTTCATTGGCGCGGCCGGCTCCTACGCAGAAATTCGGCATTTCTGTTAATGGTCCTTTTACCGCCTTCAAGTCGGTTGAGATTTCACGCGATTCTCCTATTTGAGCCGTTAGGGCAAGTCCGGAAAAGAGAAGAGTTTTAAGTAGTTTATTCATAAGGAACATTGGTTAAGTGTTATAAAGTAAGGGGCTTCCTATTACCGTAAACGTTTTTTTGAGGTAAGTATAACAAAAAAACTCCGCAGTCTGCGGAGTTTTTAGTCGAGTCATAGCATTCGCTTACAAACCAAGTTTCTTGAGTTGTTCCAGAGTCATTGCAAATTCCGGTGCAAAAGCCTTCGAAGAGGTATAGCTCAACAGGCTTCTGTAAAACTGGCGCACTTCCGGGTATTCCATATGGTCAGGGAGGCGGGAGGTACAGACCAGCAACTTGCCGTTTCCAACTTTGAACTCACAAACCAGCCCCAATTTGTGCAGGCGAGAAATACAATCGATTACCTGGATCGTTGGGCGGTATTCCGCGGGGAGATCATCCAGAATCAGTGCCCGGCTATAGGTTACAATGGGCCACCACTGGTAGTTGGTGTGGAATTCTGTAGGGAATTCCGCCACGGCCTCACTACGGGGATCCAGCAACAGCCCCATGGTTCCGGCAGAAATAGGCTTGTTTTGCTGTTTGGCAAAGCCGGTGAACATCTGCCAGTTCCAGAACTCGGAGATAAACTGGTTGGCAGTGGAATGGTCTTTGATGGCCGCTTCTGTAGGGAACAGCAGCACATTGCCGCCTTGTTCCAGCACTTTGAGCGTTGCCTCATCTAGCCTTTCTGCAACGGTTACGTTCTTCGGGATTTCCACCGTGTTCTCTGCCGGGTAAACCCACACCGGATAGCTGGTTTTTACGCCGCTGTCTTTGAGGAAGAGATCCAGATCTAGGCGCAACGGAGTGTTGATGCCGGACAATGAGAAGCGGATAGCTCCTTGAGCATGCTTTAGCCCTCCGTAAGCAGGAGCCTCAATAGATACGGCTCCTCTTTTCAGCACATGGCGGCCGTCTTTCAGTTCCCATTCAATCACACCGTCGGTATAATCGTCCTTGCTGAAGTTGCTCAAGCTGACGTTGGCTTCATAGGTTTCAGCATCGGTCCAGCTGAACTTTTTCTGCTCCAGGAGGATTACCGTTTCGCTGCAGAACTGGCGGAACTCATCCGGGCGAATCAGGCCTTTGCTGTCCATGAACGCATCCAGAATGCCCACCAGCGCTGTTCCCTGGCCTGGATAGTCCTGCAGGTCCAGCAGATCAAATCCGGCATAGCGCTCGGTCCTCAACATCGCCTCTATATCAGCGCGGTAGCACAATACGGAAAGTGCTCCCGATGCTAGGAAAAAGTCTTCCGCCTGATCCAGCATCCCGGCTTTTTTCAGGCGTTCGCGGTAAAGCTCCAGGTTATAGGGCTTAAGCACTCCAGTATATTTGCTCAGCTCGCTGAAATTTGGGAATACCTGATATTGCCCAACCTCAAAACCAAGGAAGGGTACCGGAGAGCGTTCCAGCGCTTTATTGAAATTGATTGTGGTGGAGGGGTAGCGAGAGTTCAGCAAACCTCCCTCACCGTTGGAGTCGATGTAAGACATGGACAGGCGGGCATCAGTGGAGCCGTTTTCCTGATAAGGGCCGGTGCGGAAAGAACGCCAGTAATCATCGCCTTCGGCATAGAAGGGATCCCAGAGACGATTGTTAGACCCCTGGGCATAAAGCGGGCGGGCATCATGGGCGCGCAGCACATCAACCATTTCCTTCAGAACTGATCTTTCCTGAGACAGCTCATTGCCCAGTGAGAACATCACAAACGAGGCATGGTTGGCGTAAGCATCGGTGATTTCTTTACCCATACTTACCAGATAGGAAACTTGCGCTTTATTCTCTGCCCTGAATCCCCACCACATCGGCAGTTCTGGCTGCAGGTAAACTCCCATGCGGTCAGCGGCTTCAAAGGCGGCTTCCGGGGGAGTGAATGTGTGGAAACGGTAGTGATTGATTCCATAACTCTTGGCTATGCCGAATTCCCGCATCCACTCTTCCACCGTCATTGCCGGGTAACCGGTCAGGGGGAATACGCAGGCATCGTGCTTCCCACGCAGAAAGGTTCTGTTTCCGTTGATCGTAAAACCGTTCGGTGTGGGTTTAAACTCACGCAATCCCGCGGTCAGCGTTTGGGTGTCGATGACTTTGTCTCCATCGACCAGTTCCACTTCAATCGTATACAGATTCGGGGTCATATCGCTCCAGGTTTTGGCATCTTCACCAAGGTAAACACTTACCGAAGCATTTTTATCCGTAACATCGACTTCGTTGTAATCGCCCCATCCGTCCGTGCTTCCTTCCGGTTTGGCACGTGCTCTCAGGGTAAGCCCTGCTTCCGATGCTGCATCGGAAAGGATGGTGGTGATGTCTATGGTTTTTTCGGCTACATGGGGTGTTGCTTTTACCGCCTCAATATGCTCCGGATCCATTGCCGTCAGATGGATTTTACCGATGATACCATTCCAGTTGGTCTGGGTATCTGGCGAGTAGGCGTGCGAACCTTCCACCGGCACCAGCGCAAGTGTATTGTCTACTTCGATGGTAATGGTGTTTTCTTTGCCCGGTCGGATGAACTGGCTGACATCCAGTGTCTGAGGTGCGTAGACTAGACTGCTTCCTCCCACAAATTGATCGTTGATCCAAACCTGAGTCACCTTAGTCCGCTCCAGGAGGAGTTCGACATACTCTCCGGCAAAAGACTCTGGCACCAAAAATGTTCTCTGATACCAGGCTGGACCTTCGAATTGCAGCGGTTTGTCCAAATGCAGATCGGTCTTTTCACCGATAGGGTTACCCATTTTGTTGGTGTCCAGCGATCCGGGAAGTATTACCGGACGAATCTCACCGGTGAGTAGGGCTTGCCCCTGTTCATTCTCTGAGGCACTCAGTGAACATTCCCATTCTCCTTTTAGGCTCAGAACCTGTCGTTGAGCATTCAGTGTGGAGAGTGGTAACAGGCAAAACAGAGCCGCTGCGTAAATGGGTGTCAGGCGTACAGAGCGAACAGCGTTCGTCTTAAGAGTAGGTTTTTTCATCGACTAAGGGGTTAAGTTACAGGAGTTAAAGATTTAACGTTAAATTAGTACAGAAGAATTCCTCTCAAAAGCAAGTGTATAACGTTTTTTTCGAGGATTCTGGTGTGTATAATTTAAATCTGCAAATATCTCCACTCCGCTACTGTTTCTTTGCGTCTATACTTAATAACAAACGCCCGAGAGATAAGTGATGAATTTCGGCCTTTGCCTGGGGGAGTGCTTGATTCGTCAGAAGGCTGAGTTCATCCTTTTTGAACCCTTTTCTGATAGATAGCAATCCGTCATAACGTGCGAAACTTCGCGGATAAAAGAGAGAAAGCAGCGCATAACCCCAATACGGAGCAGGCGCTCGGTGCAAATCGCTGAAAACCATCCTCCGGCGGACTGCGGGAAACCATTGCTTCAGTAATTCAATGATCTGTTCTTCTGCCAGATGATGCAGAAAGTGATTGCCGAAAACATAGTCTACGGGGGCCTTGGGGGGCTCTTTTAATAAATCGGTCTGCTTGATCTCAAGCCCGGGAACTTTTCCGTAGACTTCGCGGGCATGGGCCACGATGTTTGCATCGTAATCGCAGGCTGTTATGTGCAGCTTCAATCCGTGCTTCTCTGCTGCTTTCAGTAGCCATACATCTATGTCGCATCCACCGGCTCCCATATCCACCAGATGTCTGGATTCTTGAGGCCTTTCCTGCATATCATCGAGCACCCATTTGCTTAGGATGAATTTGTAGCGGGAAACCAGCCGGTTAATGGACTTAAACTGGTCGACTGTTCGCAGCAGCTTGCGGGGATCACAGTCGGGATCATCCATCAGTTCATGTTCGCTGGATCGTATGGAAAAGTCTGGAATCAAGGACATGGTGGAACGTTTATTTTTCAACAATCAGGATTTCCAGAATACCACCGAAACACTTTTTACTCTGGATGAGTTTCAGTTGTCTTTCTGTCAGTAATCTGCGGATAGATGGTCTGTCCGGAAAGCGTTTTAAGCTGTCGGCTATGTAGCCGTAAACATCGGCATTTCTATGCAGCAAGATTCCCCAGAAGCCTCCCCAGAATTTAAGTAATCCGTGAGTGATGCCTTGGCCAATTTTGTTTTTTGGCTTGGAGAAATCCAAAAATGCGGCAATGCCTCCGGGTTTTAAGATTCGGTAGATTTCTTCCAGAGTGTGTCCCAGTTCCGGGGTATTCCTCAGCGCATAACTCCCGGTGACGATATCAATGCTTTCGTCGCTGTAGGGCAGTTCGTTCATGTTTCCCTGCACAAACAAAATTCGTTGATCTTCCGTTCGAGTTCGGGCGATTTCCAGCATTCCCGGAGTTAAGTCTAATCCCTCAATTTTTGCGTCGGGAAAGCGTGCACCCAATAAACGCGTCAAATCGCCGGTCCCACAAGCCAAATCTAAACAGCTGGCATTTCGTTTTTCAGGCAATATGCGTATCAACGCTCGCTTCCAGGCAGAATCCCGTCCCAAAGACAACGCTTTGGTAATAAAATCATATTTGGGTGCAACTTCATCAAACAGCTTCCGGTTCAGTTCCAGCTTATCCGATGGGGCGTCTAAATGTTCTGTTGGTTTTAAATTAAATCGTGGTGTCATTCAGTTTCTCCTCTAAGAGCGCTTTATTTCCGGGAATGGTTAACATGGCAAAATAGGGCGCCAGCTTCCTGCGTATGTTTGCCCTCAATAGGACTTTTTGAATTAACTTCCTTCTCACCGATGAGGCCACAAAGCCGCGTCGGGTCCCCAGCCACATGCCGTAACAGGCACGCGAGGCGGCCACCGAAAAGGCTTTCCGGCGAAGGTTATTATACGGCTGTGCCTGAAGCCTTTTTTCTACATCCCTGTTTAACATTGGAATTAATAGCTTGGAAAGTGCCACGGCATCGGCAAATCCGGTGTTCATTCCCTGGCCTCCAATGGGGCTCATGACATGCGCGGCATCTCCGCAGAGATACACATTCCCGCGATTGTAGACCGATGCGATCCCCCGTTGTGGGCGAAACATGCTTTCAAAGTAGATTTTGCAATGTCCCAGCTCCATGCCGGTGCGTTTTCTTACGTGCTCTATAATTGATTGGGCAATTTCCTTTGTGGCATCCTCATGCTTTGGTCTCTGTATAATCCAACGTCGTTGATGATGAGGCAGGGGGAACGATTCTACTGAACCGTGAGGCCCAAAATACAAGTGGGCTTCGCTTCCGAAGTCGGTCAGGTCCTCAAAGTCGGCCATCAGAAATTCGGTACTGTAGTTTTTCCGGGAGAACCCGATGTGTGCCTGTTTGCGGACTCGGCTCCGATTTCCGTCGCAACCGATTAGTTTCCTGGCGGAATAGTGGGTAGTGGAGCCTGTCTTCTGGTCTCTAACGCAAACGGTTACTCCATTGGAAAAGGATTCATGCTTCAGATAATCTACTTCCGTAATAAGGCGCACATTTCCATAACTTAGGGCTTTCTCCTGCAGTATGGCCATGGTTTCCGATTGATGGAGCGAGAGAATAAAGGGGTGTTCCGTCGGCAGTTGATCAAAGTCCAATGCTCCTACAAAGCTACCGTTTTCAAACACTTTTGCTGTGTTGATCCGAACTCCGCGTTCCACAAAGAATTGGTCCACACCAAGTTCTTTGAGCACATGCAACGATGGCGGTGTGATGCCTATGGCCATAGAGCCTTTGGGGAGTTCCTTGCGCCGTTCAACCAAAATTACATGGATGTTCATCCTTCCCAACAAGCTGGCCAGTAGTAAACCGATGGGGCCGGCCCCGACGATCAACACATCGGCATCAAACCGGTCGATATGCCCCCTGTCATTCCCATTTCGTTTCGGAATCCAAAATGGAACAGCCTTTTGATAGTTGCGGAAAGATTCACCGAACAGTTTCACAAAACGTTTTTCTTTCAACACTGATCCCACTATACAGTAGAGGGTCCAGCCAATTGCCAAAAAGAGTTGATCGGGCGTCCAGATAGCGCTGAACCAGAGTATCAGGGCAAAAGAAATGTATATCGGCTGTCTTACATGCCGGTAAAGCCCCTCTGTGGCAAATCGCTTATATTTGGGCTTTTGCTTGCGGAAGACCGCAAACCACCCCAACAACCCCAGTTGAAAACTCAGTTGGGCATCATACATGGATTTTCCCAACAATAGCCAGGCACTTCCAGCCATGCCTGCTATAGCCCATGTTTGCCAACCCTGTGCCTGCCACCAAATTATACCCGAAGGAGACCAGAGCAAAAAAACGCTCAACAATTGAAGGGAGGCAATGGCGGCAAAGGTGGTGGTGCTGAGTTCTTTGCCGATTCCCAAAGGAACGAGTTTTGCCATCAAACTCCGTCCTTTTCCGGTCAATAACCAGGAATGAATCAGAGGAAAGGACAGCAGAAGAAGGGTGTTGCCGGGCACAGCTGCCCAACCGCTCAAGGGCCCGAAGCCCAATTGCATTCCCCAAAACAGGTTGGAGGCCATTGCGGCAATTGCACTGAGAAACAAAAAGTGACAGGTCAGCCCCCAGAAAAGGGCAAATCCGCGTTGGCTCAAAGTGTATTCAGGTTCCGGGTTCATGGGTGGCCTTCCTTATTCAACTGCTCAATCAAAGTCTCGGCTGTTTGGCCGAATGCATCCCGGAGAATATATTCCTGATTATTTCGAATGTAATTGCTGCTCAGGAAAAGGCTCTCCCTGAGCTCTCCGTTTAGCTTAAAATCAATGCGGTCTCCGGATGAATACCGGCAGAAATCAACTACGAGGAGTGCTTGTTTGTTCATTCTTCGCTCATCCTTGTAGTCAATGAAAGCTGCCTCAAGAGTCTCGACATATGTTTGCATGTCCTTGTTGTCTCCCCAGTTGCTTTCCTCGCTTCCACGGATCTTTTTCAAAACTTTATCGGGAAAACGGGTGTCGATGATCGAGCGGACAATAAAACCGTCTTCTGTTTCCACCAGTTGAATTTCACTCTGCGGGAAAATTCTGTTCGGCATCTGGGCTGACGCCAGAACGGTTTCTGTTGCCTGTAAATGGATCAACGCCAGCAGAAGAAAATAACAATAAAGCCATGTTCTTTTGACCATCGAATTTATGCTGGTTGATATTCAAATAAACCGCTGTCAATCGTCAGCCCTGGTCCGAAGGCCATGGCACAAACAGGGTGCGGATCATCTTTTCGCTCCAGAATTCGCTTGAGCACAAAAAGAACCGTGGCACTGCTCATGTTTCCATAATCACCCAGCACGCTGCGTGAGTCTCCAATCTGCTCTTCACGCAGACTCAGCTCAGATTCTATACGGTCCAGAATCGCTCGACCGCCCGGATGAATGGCCCAATTCTTGACTTGCCCAATTGCTACAGAGGAATCCTTGAGCACATGATCGACGATTTGGTGAATGCTGCCTCCAATAATTTTGGGAATGTAAGTGGACAAGCGAATGTCAAAACCGTGATCTCCAATTTCCCATGCCATATCACCGACGCCTTCCGGTGCCAGCGCAGAGTGGAACGAGGCTATTTTCAACGCTGCTTGCCCGCTTTCCGGTTTGCGGGCACTGACGATTACGGCAGCCGCTCCGTCGGCAAACAGTGCGTTGGCCAGCATGCTGTCTGTTTCCTCGCGAAACTGCACGTGTAGCGTGCACAATTCCAGACAGATGACCAAAACAACCGCATCCGGGTTGGCCTGGCAAAACTGATGTGCCATCCGCAGTCCGGGGAATGCCGCATAGCATCCCATAAATCCTATGTTGTAGCGTTCCGTTGAATCAGGCAGCTCCAGCCCTTGGACAACATCATAATCCGGCCCTGGATTATAGAAGCCGGTGCACGACACCGTCACTACATGAGTTACGTCTTCTTTTTTGAACCCGGGCGTATTGTCTATGACTTTGCGGGCTGCCTCAATATACATGGGCCTTGCGTGTTCCCTGAATACCCTGTTACGTTTACCGGTGGATGGTTCAATGATTTTGCCGTTCTCGTCCTCGCGGAAAAGGAGGGGCGTCTCCTCGGGTATAAAGTCGGGCAATACGCTGTAGCGGGTGTGAATGCTGGATTGGTCGTAAATACCTGTCAGCAGCCTCTGATTGCGCTTTCCCGGGAGCCAGTGAATCATGCGATCCCGGGAGTAGTCTTGTTTGTAGGCAAAAGGTGGAACCAGAGTTTCTATATTGTGGATGTATATGCTCATAGGTTTTTTGGAAATTCGCTTTTAAGTAATTTGCTGTTGATGTTGCATTCGACATGGACTGTATCTGCTACGTTGATCAACCCCATTACCGAGGGTGCCTCCAGTCCAAAGGTTTCCAGTGATATGTTAAATTGGAGGGTGCAGGAGATCTCCTCGCTGTTTTGCCTCCACTCCGAAATAGTGGCATATACAGGTTCTTCTACACTGCGAATCGTTACCAATAGGGTGGTTTCTGTTTCTGCTTCCTTGAGAATCGGTGTTGGTGGTAGTATCACGCGAACGAGAGGGAAGTTTTCCTGATCAAACATGCGGAGCATTTTCCGATCGCGTTTTTTATTGTCGGTATCCATCTCCGCTACCTGAACGGTTGCCGTTGCCGAAACGATGCTAGTCTCGCCGTCTTCTTTCCAATGAATGGTAAAGGGTTCTGCTGAGACCTGACCTTCAAAATCGTGTAGTGTTGATGTCCCCGAGAAATGAACAGAGGCAAAGCCGGTCAATTCTTCTGCACTGCAATATGCTGAGAGAAGCAGGCTGATTAGAATAAGAATTCCATGAACTTGAATTTTCATAAACGAATGATTCATTTACATCATAGTTGAACACTCTCGGTTGCTTTTCAAACGGTACAACCTTAAAATATCGTAAGGTTAAAATAATGGTTTTTTTGCTTTCCCTCTGCATAAAGAGAAACAATGATTTTAGTGGTTGAAGACGACAGAACTCTTTCGGAATCCCTCTGCAAAGGGCTTTCAGAAGCCGGATACAGTTGTCGTACGGTTCATTCGAGAAAGGAGGCCGCCGACGCTATGGAGTTGTTGCCGGATTTGATCATTCTGGACTTGGGATTACCCGATGGTGATGGCATTGCTGTGCTCAAGATGGTTCGCAACAGGTCTGCGGAGCTTCCTGTTATCATCACCACCGCGCGCTCTGAGCTTTCCAGCAGGTTAAAAGGCCTTTCTTCCGGTGCGGATGATTACATGGTCAAGCCATACTCTTTTGACGAACTTTTGGCCCGTATCCGCATTCAACTGCGTCATTTTGAGCGGACACAAACCCGGTGGGAGATCGGTGATCTGGTCATCGATCTTCCCTCCAGAACTGCCTCCAGATCGGGGCAGGTGCTTGATTTAACCCCGCGTGAATTTGACCTGTTGGCTTATATGGCATCGTTGCATGGAGAGGTTGCCACACGGCAGATGCTTCAGGAATCTATCTGGAAGGTTCGTTCCAATATGACATCAATGGACAATGTCATCGATGTGCATGCCTCTCGGTTGCGACAGAAACTGGGTGAGTTTGGAGGAGTGCCTCTCTTGCACACCGTCCGTGGGGTGGGGCTGGTTCTCAAGGAGGGTAAATGAAATCTACCATTCGTCTCAAATTCTTTTATTTGCTTTCCGTTTACACTTTTCTGGTGTTCTGTCTGATCGGGGTATTGCTCTTTGCCTTCAATATTCATGAGCAGCTGGAGCACCCTGCTCAAAGCGCTGAGGAAGCGGAGGAATTCTTCATCATTGTTGGCTTCATGGCCTTGCTCTTTCCCGTTACCCTGATGCTTGCCTGGTATGTTGCATCCCGCCTTTTACGTCCCTGGAGAAGTTTACTTCATCAGGCGGAGCAAATAGGTAACGGAGCATTGGAGGAACGCATCATTACACATAATCCCGCGGATGAAGTAGGACGATTGGCCACCACGCTGAATCAGGCGTTTGATCGTTACCGGATGCTTGTGGAGCGTATGGAACGCTATAATTATGATGCATCACATCAATTAAGAAACCCTTTGGCTGCCATACGTACTGCCGGAGAGGTTTGCCTGAAGCATCCGCGAACGGAAGAGGAATACCGAGAGGTTATCAGTGACGTTTTAGAGGAAACCAACCGTTTGAGTGCCACGGTGAATCAGCTTCTATTGTTGGCCCGATGTACCACCGATGCGGTTCTCGAACAGATGCGAAGGGTTGATCTCAAGACCGTGCTTTCCGATGTGGTAGCAGAAGCGGAAACCATTGGCGAGTTACGTTCCCTCTCGGTGTCCTTACAGTGCCCTTATCCGTCGGTCGAAATCACCGCAGTTCCTGAGTTGTTGCGCGAGTCTTTTGCCAATTTGCTGGATAATGCGCTGAAATACTCTCCCGATAACGCATCAATTGAATGTTCTATTCGCCTTCTTGAAGATGGCTTTGCCCGGATTGAAATCTGTGATAGCGGCCCGGGGCTTACTCTGGAGCAGAAAGCCACTGTGTTCCGGCCATTTGTGCGCAGCCGTCAGGATGAGCGTGGAACCGGTATTGGTCTGGCCATCGTTGCCGATGTATGCCAAATACATCATGCCCGCTTTGGCGTTGAAAATGTCCCTGAAGGTGGATCCTGCTTCTGGATTGAGTTTCCCATGCATCGCTAAGTTAGGTTTGTTCCACTGATTGAGGTAGAAAATGCCGTATATTCTTTTTCAAGAATAAGTCAGTGCTGGTCATGGAATGTGTTTTTGTTTACTAACGACACGTTTTCTAAAAGCGCTTTTATTCCGTTTATAGCTACCCAACCCCGTTTGTATGAAAATTAAAACCACACTATACCTTTGTACCCTTGGTTTGCTTCTGGCTCTCACTCCCGGCTGCAATATCGAAAATAAAACTGAAACCCTGCCGGTTGCCGGAACAGAATTTGTCCTCGGATCTGGGGTTAATGCCAGTCACTGGTTGGCTCAGCATTTTGAGGGGATTCCACCAAAAGATATCTTTTTTACTCAGGAAGACGTTCAATTGCTGAAAGATGCCGGGTTTCAGCACCTGCGCATTCCAGTAGAAGAAGTCGAAATGTGGAACGAAGACGGTTCTCCCAACGAAGAGTCTTTCCGTTATCTCGATCAGGCCCTACACTGGGCTCAAGATGCCGGCTTAAACGCAATTCTCGATTTACACATCATCAAGGCTCACCACTTCAATTCCGAGCATGGCGATGGAAAGAATGTGCTCTTTACCAGTGAAGAAGCTCAGCAGCATCTCGTAGGGCTTTGGCAGCAGCTCTCGGATCGCTGTCATGAATGGCCCAATGATTTCTTGGCCTATGAGATCCTCAATGAGGCGGTGGC
This sequence comes from Opitutales bacterium, assembly GCA_016932335.1. GTDB lineage: Bacteria > Verrucomicrobiota > Verrucomicrobiia > Opitutales > Oceanipulchritudinaceae > JAFGCZ01. Next base: position 59,036 of record JAFGCZ010000012.1, read on the forward strand.
CGAAAATCATGAAGACTGGAATAAACTGGTCGCCAAATGCGTTGCCGCTATCCGCGAAAAAGAACCAGAGCGTTTTTTGGTTATTGGTTCCAACCGCTGGCAACAGACTCAGTTTTTCCCGTTCCTGAAAATTCCTGAAGGAGATCGTCGCATAATTCTCAGCTTCCATTTCTATAACCCGTTCCCATTCACCCATTATCAGGCCGGCTGGGTTGGCGCTTATTCCGATTACCGCGGTCCCATCAACTACCCCGGAAATATCGTACCCGAGGACTATCTGGAAAGCCTTGCTGAGGGAGAAATCAGAGATATGCTCACCGAGTCGTTCTATAACGATAAAGAAACACTTCGCGCCATGATGAAACCGGCCATTGACTATGCCGCAGAACACAACCTGGCCCTTTACTGCGGAGAGTGGGGCACAATGCCCACTATGCCCCGCGAAGACCGCTTGCAGTGGTACCGCGATATGAGTCAGGTTTTCCGGGAAGAGGGTATCGAGAATGCCATTTGGTCCTACAAAGTAGAATTTGGAATCCGCAGCAACGACAACTCGTTCACGGATTACGAACTCATTCACTCCATTCTGACTGGGGAATAAGTCAGACTAATCAAACTCGTGAAGCACTGCTTCACCTATAATTCATAGGATAAACAAGCCCGCCTGAAATTAACTCAGGCGGGCTTTCTTTTTTCTACGAAACTTATCGTCCGGATTCTCGAATCGCTTTTTCAATATGTTCGAGTTCGTATGTGGCTACCTTGTTTACGGGGCGATCATCACCGGCTGTATTTGCGTCGCCGGCTTTTCCTACGACCCGAATATAATTGTGTCCCAGAAGAACACTTGAATGAGCAAACCAGGTTTTGTCATCATATTTGCGATGGTGCTCGTCATTCACCAATTCTATAATGCAGGTACCTGGTTGAGCTGCTACCGTATTGGCCAGCGCCGCACCGTGTACCGTTAGAATGACCTTGGCCTCATTAAACATTTCTAGCTGATCCTTAACATTCATACCGTCGGTATCATGGATTTCAAAGCCATGTTTTCTGACTAAATCCATGACTTCATCTTCATTTTGAATTCGCCTTCTTTCGGGTGCATTCAATCCTCGGGTGATGTATAGCAGGCGCGCTTTGGGTCCGTTCTTGAGTGGTAACTGTGCACGCAGCCATTGTAGTTGTTCCTTGTTGCGTATAGGAAGGCCGAAACGCTGATCTGTCCGCACCGATGAGTAAACTGCCTGCATACAGATGGCACTCGAAGGATAGGGCAAGCCGATGATTTGAGTGGAAGTCACTCCTAAAAGTTCCAGCCACTCTTTATAAAAACCGGCTTTTTGTTCATCTGTCAAAATTGGCAGCTTGCCCAGCTCTTCATTGGCTTTCCATGCTTGAAGGCGCGGCAATACATCCATTACCCAATGTGCATAATTATTGGTTCCACCCAAAACATAAATTGGCTTTTCCAGTACGAATTGGGCTTCCGGTAATAACATTTCCTGATGTCCGTTTTTGCGATAGGGGCCCATGTAAACAGAATTTCTGCCGTCCAGAGTTGAAACAAAAGAATCCGGTAACAATATATTGTCGTCGGTCACGGCGAACCATTCCTGACTGAATACGCGGAGATAGGGCTCCACATTGATCACGTAACTGCTCTCAGCGTGTTTTTTCAGTCGTTGGCGGAACCATTGGGGTCTTGGGAGAATGGAGGGCATGGCGTATAGTCTGTTTATAAAGGTTTACCTGTTACCGTTTCAGCGGTATTCAACGCCTGTGTTACTACTTGATCCATGTTATAGTAACGATATGTTCCAAGGCGTCCTAGAAAGGTTACATCGGTGTCTTTTTCGGATAAGTTTTTGTAGCGCTTATAAAGAGCTTTAGATTCATCACTGGGAATTGGATAATATGGGTCTTCTCCCATTTGCCAGTCTCTGGGATATTCGCGAACGATAGTGCTTCCCGTATGGTTTTGCCCGGTTATGTGCTTTAATTCCACGATGCGGGTAAACTCATAGTCATTGGGATAATTTACCTGTAGTTCAGGTTGCCAAAATCCTTGTTTTCCACTGATTGTTGCACGTTCGAGAAGCTGTTCTTCTTTGTAATGCTCCTGTTCAAACCTGAGCGACCGGTAGGGCAAAGCTCCAAAACAGTAACCGTAATAAGCATCTATTGGGCCGGTGAAAAAAGTATGCTTCCTTTCCACGGTATCTTTGACCTCAGTATAATCTGTATTCAGAATTACCTGTAATTTATCTCCGCAGCTTTCAATCAGATTTGCAAATAGAGCGTGATAGCCGTTTTTAGGAAGACACTGGAACTTTTCTTTCAAATAGGCATCGTTATAGGTTGTCCGTATGGGAATTCGCCCGCAAACTGATACATCCAGGTCCTTGGGATCTCGTTTCCATTGTTTGCGTGTATAGCCCTTGAAAAATAACTCGTATAGAGTGGGGCCCATTTGCGAAAGGATGACTTCCTCGCTGTTTTGAGGCGTATCTATGGCTATTCTTTCTTGTTCCAGCCACTTAATAAATTCGGCTTCGCTGGCCTTATGCCCAACTATTTGCTCAAATGTTTTCAGGTTTACCGGGAAAGACCAATAGCGGCCATTCGTCCAGGATTGTACTCGGTATGTGCAGGGGAGCCAGTCAGTGAAACGGCTCAAATACTCCAAAATAGCTGGGGCATCGGTTCTGAAATAGTGGGGCCCATAAGGATGTATGAGGACGCCATGTGCATCGTAGGTGTCGTGTGAATTTCCTCCTGTGTGAGATCTCTTGTCTACTACAATACAGTGGAATCCGGCGGCGCATAGTCGCTCAGCTAGAACGAGTCCGGCAAAGCCCGCACCGGCAATCAGATAGTCGGTTTTTAGGTTCCTTATTTTCAACAGAGGCTTCCATACCAGAGAATAACGAGAGTGTAAAATTCAAAAATCGGAAGCTGATCTGCGTTTGCAGGATGTGCTCGTCGAGCAGGCATCCTGCAAACAGTGTTTGATGAAAATTAACCTTCGTAAGCTTCGCGGTAAATGCGGCGCGCGTCGTCCAGCGTGATTCCGTTGGGGTTGACGTTTAAAAGCCGGGTTACCGTCATGACGCTGACCGACATTGCTTCCAAATCGCTTTCAGGAATCCCCGCATCCTGCAAATTCATGGGCATCCCCACGTCTGCTTTCAGTTGCTGCACGGCGGGAATCAGGGCATTGCAGTCATGCTTGCCGCACATGGCTTCCGCAAGGTCTGCCATGCGTTCCTCATGCCCTGCGATATTGTGCTGGAAAACCGGCGCAAACATCAGCGAATTGGCCATCCCGTGCGGTATGTGGTGCATCCCGCCCAGAGGGTAGGCAAAGGCGTGTACGGCGGTAGTGCTGGAGTTGTTAAAGGAAAGTCCCGCAAAGAGGCTGGCCATCAGCATATTTTCTCTGGCTTTCAAATTGTCAGGTTCATTGTAGGCTGTTCGAAGGTTTTTCGAAATCAGCCGGACAGCCTTAAGTGCCATTACATCACTGTAGGCATTGCGGCGTTTTGAGACATATGCTTCAGTCGCGTGGCACAGTGCATCGATGCCGGTTGCTGCGGTGACAGATTTCGGCATGGAAACGGTCATTTCGGGTATGAGAAATGCATAATCCGGTATGATCTCTCTGGAGCACACTGCTTTTTTGATCTGCTCCTCGGTGTCGGTTAGAATCGAGTAAATGGTGACCTCACTGGCGGTGCCTGCGGTGGTAGGAATCAGTAGAAGCGGAATTTCCCGCTTGGGGCATACATCGGTGCCGACGAGTGTTTCCGGCTTCACCTCATGCGTCAGCAAAATAGACACGATTTTGGACGCATCCAACGGACTGCCGCCTCCCACTCCAAGCACACAGTCGGCCTTAAACGCTCTGGCCTGTGCGCTCATCTCTTCAACCAGCAGGAGACTTGGGTCCGCACTGGTGTTGGAAAATATGTCAACACGGCGTCCATCCGCTTCGGCAATAGCTTTCAGTGCGGCAAAACCTTCGCTCTTGCTGACGTGAGGCCCCGTGACAATAAAGATGCGTTTTACGCCAAGCGTGCTCAGCACTTTGCCTAAGGCCGGTGCGGCATCTACTCCTGAGAAAATTTCGGGCATTCGGTAAAGATTCATGATCTGAAAGTGGTTAAGATTTGTTCAGATTCCCTGGCCGAACTGAACGGCCTGTTCGTCTGTGGTGTAGCGGATGAATCCGCGGCCGGCCGGTTTTCCGTTCCCGGAAAGACCGCAGCCCCCAAAGGGGAGAATACTCGGCGAAAAAGTAGTTGGTATGTTTGCGTAAAGATTGCCTACGTCAAGATCAGAGCCGATAGTCTCAAAGCGTTCTCGGGATGATGTGTAGATACTGGCGGCCAGACCAAACGGTGCGGCGTTGTGCAATGTCAGCATTTCTGCGTCGCTTTCGGTCACGAAAATATCCAGCAACGGAGCGAAAATCTCTTTGTCGATAATCGGGCACTTCAGGCCTTCCGCGGCAGTCCTCCAAATACGTGCAGCTGGCTTTACATAATAGCCGGGACGCCCTTCGTAGGTATTCATGGCAGCACCTTCAACGATCCACTCTCCTCCACTTGCCAGATGTTCTGCGTAGCGCTTGTGGGCGGCCTCATTGACCAACACTCCCAGTGTTGTTTCTGCTTTGCAGGGGTCTCCCGGCACATAATGCTTAAAGGCTTCTTTGATTCCTTTACAAAAGGCATTCACATGGGAACGGTGGATAATCGCCCGACTGGTGTCATTACAGCGTTGGCCTGCCGTTGCGCAAATGCCGTCTACGGCAGCTTTGGCCGCTGCTGCTGCATCACCGTCCTCCAGGAGGATCAACGCATTCTTCCCGCCCATTTCCAGTGCTACACTTTTACTGAAATCACCGGCAACAGCCTGCGCAATGGAGCGCCCAACGTCTACGGATCCGGTAAAACAAATATTGAGGATTCTCGGATCCGTGCACAGTGCGGTTCCTTCCACCGCCTGTCCCTGAACGAGTCCGAAAACGCCTTCGGGTAAATGTTTCTGAAAAATGGCCGCATATTTTGCCCCGACTACTGCCCCGATGGGAGACGGTTTAAAGATCACCGGATTGCCTGCCAGTAGATGCGGCACAATCGCTCCGTTTGCCAGATGCAAAGGGAAATTGAATGGGCCGATCACGACTGCCGGGCCTCTCGGGATCTGGCGGATTTCTGCTTCAAAGGGCCCGCCTTCAATCTTGCGGGGATAAAGGTATTCTTCGGCATCCTTAAAGGTCAGGGCAAACTTTCCCACCACAGCACCCATTTCCCCGCGAGCTTCTGTCAATGGCTTTCCCACTTCCAGCGCAATCCCCATTGCCAGCTCCTCGGCGGCTTCCTTCAATCCAGCTTCTACGGCCTGTAGCAGCTCCAGCCTGCGGCTTACCGGTGTATGAGCCCAGTTGCGGTAGGCTGCGGCGGCCGCGGCAATTACGGGTTCCACGGCGGTGTGCTCTACGCGGTCAAGCGTGATGCGTAAATCTCCGGGTGAGGCGAACTGAAAGGATGCTGGCATGGGTTTGAATGGTTTGGGTTAATTGCAGAATACATCCACACAGGCGTGGAAGGTGTTTACATGAACTTTAACCACCTTGGAGGTGTCTTTGGTATACCCTCCGGCCAGAACCCAGGCCACCGGGATACCTTCCTTTTTGCAGAATTCAAAGACCATCCGGTCTCGTTCCTGCAGTGCGTCGTGATCCAGCAGCAGGGGTGAATACGGGTCTTCCCGGTAGGGGTCGGCTCCTGCCTGATAAATCAGAATATCCGGCTTTCCGCGGCTGAGAATCTTGGGTAAATTTGCCTGCAGAATGCTCAGCATCTGCTCTTTGGTGCACCCGTTGGGCAGTATGTCGCAAAAATGATTTTCCCCGTCTTCATGACGCTTTGTGTCCACATCCTTGTATGGCATGTTAAGCCAATAGTCGTTGCCGTAGATGGAAATGGCGGTCACGTGCTCTCTGCCTTCCGCGAGTGCTGCTGTTCCGTTGCCATAGTGCAGGTCCATATCCAATACTGCTCCCAGCTTGATTTTACTGGAGGCCAAAAGGTCATCCAATGCAATAATCAACCCGTTAAAAGTGCAGAAGCCTTCTCCATGATCTCCGTGGGAATGGTGAAACCCGCTGGCTAAGCAGGCGGCCACTCCTGTTTCCAGCGCCTTGTGTGCGGTGGCCACTACGCCGCCGTTGGTCAGTTTGACTGCCGGAAACAGTTTTTCCGACCACGGAAATTTCTGTTCCTCGGCTTTATCCCGCGGCTCTCCGCTTTCTATGGCTTTAATGTACTCTGCGGTGTGCACACGCAGGAGTTGCTCCATAGTGACTGGTTCCGGTGTAAAGAATTCCGCCTGGGGATGATCTTTGATCTGTTCTGCCACCAGTGCGAATTTGCGCATCGGCATGGTGTGTGTGTCCCCGATCGGGGCAAAATAGCCGGGGTGATAAAATACTGGGATCATGGTGCTTCTGTGGGTCTGTAAAGTGGATAAGTTAACGTGTTGCGGGAGCAAAAATCGCTCAACCAGGTAAAGCATGGTTCCATATCTTTATCGCGAAAGCTCTCCGCATACATTGCGTAGATCAGTTCTACATTGGAAATAACTTCCCGGGCTGCTACGGTATTGTCAGACTCCCGTCCCACGCGCCTCAGGAGAAAATCAAAAGGTATTGGTTTGCTGCCCTCCGGATCGGCATCTATCGTTTGCGGATCGCGGAAGTCCGGCTGAATATAGTTCAAGGTACTGCCGATGGCTTTAAATCCGGCTTTCTCGTAGGATATGCGCCGTATTTTGTTTGCCGGAATACTCAAATCCAATGGCTCCATTTCACAGAAAAGAGTTATCGGAGCCTCCGGTTTGCCTGCTCTTTGGGCGCACTCATGCGCAGTGATTACGGGCAGAGTCCTCAATATGGCCGACAATCCTTTGCGGCGCCATTTCGGCACAACCAAAACGTGTGATAAGTGTACCACCACATCAGAGAAATCATCGCGGAGAATCGCTGTATGGTCTCTCAGACCTACACATTCATTCCCGCTGTAAAGCAGCATCAACTGGTAGAGCATGTGGTGCCCGTTGACTGGTTTTTCCGGCTTCAGGTTTAGGCGCCCGGCGATGACGTCACGGCTTTCCATTTCACCGGCAGAACCGAAATAGTTGTTAAGCAGGCGAAACCCGAGTTCAAATTCACTGCTTTCCGGATCGGTCACTGGTACCAGTTTTAAATCCGTGGGCAGATCCGGATGCGGGCGGGTGTCCCCCGGTGCAAGGTCTTCTGTTCGGATGAATGTGGGCCAGTTAGTCATTTTTTGGATAGAGAAGGGGAGGGGCGCAGGCAGGTGCTGCCTGCGCCCCCGGACTCCCTGATATCTGGAAATTAAAGTGCCAGAGGTGTGTAAGGCAGGTCGAGCGCTTCGGCTACGGCCTTGAAGGTCAGTTTTCCATCCATTACATTGACTCCCGGAACCAGTGAGGGATCAGCCTCGAGTGCTCCCTTAACGCCAAACTTGGCCAGCTTGCGCAGGTAACCGAAGGTAACGTTGGTCAAGCCCTGGGTGGCCGTGCGGGCATAGGCTCCCGGCATGTTGGCCACACAGTAATGGGTTACGCCTTCTACTTCGTAGGTCGGGTTTTCATGTGTGGTGGCATGGGATGTCTCAATGCAGCCTCCCTGGTCGATGGCAATGTCCACCAGAACGCTGCCCGGCTTCATTATTTTAAGCATGTCACGAGTTACCAGTTTGGGAGCCTTTGCTCCGGGAACCAATACCGCCCCGATCAGCAGATCGGTTTCCGGCAGAAGTGTTTCAATGTTGGCCGGGTTGGAGAACAGTGTTTTCACATTCTTCGGCATGACCATGTCAAGGTAGCGCATGCGTTCAATATCCACTTCCAGGATGGTAACGTCTGCCCCCATACCGGCAGCAAGATGTGCGGCGTTAACGCCTGCGGTGCCCCCGCCGATGACCATTACCTTGGCCGGCAACACACCGGGAATGCCGCCGAGCAGTTTGCCCATGCCGCTTCCGTTCTTGGAGAGGTTGACGGCACCCACCATGGATGCCATACGTCCGGCAATTTCACTCATCGGTTCGAGCAGCGGAAGCTTGCCGTTGCGCACGACTGTTTCGTAGGCGATGCCGGTGCATCCACTGGCCAACAGCGCATCTGTCAGCGGTTTGTCCGCTGCAAGGTGCAGGTAGGTGAAGAGAATCTGGCCTTTTTTCAGCAAAGGATATTCAGGCTCAATTGGTTCTTTGACCTTCACAACCAGGTCGGCTTTGGCAAAAACTTCAGCGTGGGTGTCAACCATGGTCGCTCCGGCGGCGATATACGCCTCGTCGGAATAACCGGAACCCTCACCGGCTGTTTTTTCGATGATCACCGTGTGACCGTCTGCTACGAGCTGCTGAGCTCCCGAGGGGATCAGAGCTACGCGATACTCCTGTGGTTTGATTTCTTTGGGTACGCCAATAATCATGATGTTAAACTCCTTATGGAAAAATATATGTGGGTTTTATAAAAAAAGTGATTCAGGTGAGTTGCCGGTTTAGATCAATTTATCGAGTCCGGCTTTAACGGCGGCAAACAGGGTGTCGATTTCTGCGTGGGTGATGGTCAAAGGAGGTGAAATGGCAATGAGGTTGGCCAAACCGCGCACAATAACGCCTTCGTTGCGGATGAGTCCTGCGGCTTTCGGTCCAAGCCCAAAGTAGGGGTCGGTTACTTTCTTGCCGTGGTCCAGCAATTCCATTGCCCCCATCAGATTGCAGCAGCGGGTAGATCCGACTGCCGGGTGATCTTTGAAGGAGAGCAGCTTTTCCTGGAAGTAGGGGCCAACGTTTTCGCTGACATAGGAGATGATGTTTTCCTTTTCCATCAATTCCAGATTGGCCAGAGCTGCCGCACAGGGAACGGGGTGGCCGCTGTAGGTATGCCCGTGGGCATAATAGCCGCCTTTAAAGAGTGTATCGGCAATCTCATCGCTGATGCGGGTTGCTCCCAGTGGAATGTAGCCGCTGGTGATACCCTTTGCCAGGCACTGAATGTCCGGATCAAGATCCCAGGCATCGGAGGCATACATTGCTCCGGTGCGTCCAAAACCGGTGATTACTTCGTCGGATACATATAATATGTCATATTTACGGATCAGTTCGCGCAGCTTCTTCAGGTAACCTTCCGGTGGTACTATCACTCCGCCCGCTCCCTGAACCGGTTCCACAAACATGGCGGCAATGGTTTCAGGCCCTTCCGCCAAAATCAGCTTTTCCGTTTCTTCCAGGCATTTCTGCCCGAAAGCCTCTGGCGAAAGCGTGGTATCGCTCACATAGTGGTAGGGGCCCGGTGCGTGAATAAAGCCTTCTGTGGGGAGTCCGAACGGCTTGGTGCAGCTGGTTAGTCCTGTCAGGCAGGTCGCTCCCAGTGTAACCCCGTGATAGGAATAGGTACGGCTCATCAGTTTTGTGCGGCCGGGCTTTCCTTTCAGATTCCAGTAGTTGCGGATGGTCTTGATGGCTGTTTCATTGGCTCCAGAACCGGAGTTTGAGAAAATGGTGTGCGTCAGACGGGGGAGTCCCAGCTGATGCAGCTTTTCCGCCAGCTTGATGGTGGGTTCTGTTGTGGAATTGAAAAATGAAGGATAGTAGCAAAGCTGTTCCAACTGTTTGGTTATTGCTTCGATGATCTCTTTGCGACCATAGCCCATATTCACGCACCACAATCCAGCCAGACCGTCCAGTAGCTTGTTGCCTTTGTCATCGTATACGTATACGCCCTCTGCCGAGGTAATGATGTGGGCATTGCCGCTTTCGTGCATGTCAGCATTATTGGTGAACGGGTGCAGGTGGTGTGCCTTGTCTGTTTCGCGCAGTGTGCTTGTTGCTGTGACACTCATATGTTAATTCCTGTTGAAAAAGGTTTGTTCGTTTTCTGAACGGTTTTCTGCATGAGGAATGCCAGTGTGCCAATTCTGCTGAAAAGATTTATTGAATCGGTAGCGAATCGTTCGCTAGCATGTGGTTTTGTTTGATAATGAACAGTGCTGAAAATTTCGCTTGTTCATTTTTATGCACCTTAAATCCGCTGTGCTTTTTTAGCGGTCGCTTCTTTCCGGTTCGTATTCCTGGCGCCGCAGAGTAGTGCCTTCGTGCCATTCGCCCTTAATCTGCAGGTGCAAGGGGTGAGGCTGGCTGCCTTTGCTGTTCATCTGCAGGAGCGACGCCAGCCGGTCGATGGCTATTTTTGACTGTTCCATATGCAGCTGAGAGATTCCTGACCAGCGGGAATCTTCATTTAATACATACATTGCCAGGTAGCCCAGTTCGCCGGGTATGTTGTAGCCCAGTTCCTGCAGTTTGAGCCCCAGGGTGGGGGTTGGCGCTATAACCGCATCCGGCTTGTGCTCCTCCATCCATTCGCGAATGCTCTTCTCGCTCATATCCGGCTTTGCCGGAGTTAAAACAGGCTCGCTGTCGGGGTGCGTGTGGCTGTAACGTAGGCATTCAGCGCTGTAGCCGTAGGCAGTCCAGTAGTCATCAGCACTGTTCAGCCACACTTTAGGGCGTTTGTAACCGCGCGCAAATACCTGCTCCAGTGCGGTGCGCATGTTTGTATTATAGAGGGCGTATACATGGTCGAACTGAGGCAGTGCATGAGGCTCGTCAACGATAACCGTGGCGTAGGCATTCCAGTCGATCCAGTGAATCCATTCCTGATCCTGCAGGGGTGTGGAGAGGATGATTCCCTGTGTGCCCCTTGCTTTGAGCACTTCGTCCAGGCGCGAGAAGGGGATTTTCTGATCATGCGCCCAGATTTCGCTCATGGAGAATCCCTGTTCTTTGGCGCGTGCTTGGGCACTTTCATAAAACTCCCGGGCCCACGGTGTTTCCCGCCAGTGATTTGGGTTTGTCGAAGAATTAATCCAGGCAATCGGGCAGGTTTGGCTGTGTCGACGTTTGGTTTTCAGGTGGGCCATCAACTGTCCCAGGTGGGCATCCCTCTGGTATCCCATTTCCTTGGCCACTGCTTTGATGTGCTCTCTGGTCTCTTCAGGAATACGCGGGTTATCACGCAATGCATAGGAAATGGTGCTGGGTGAAAAACCGCACGCCTTGGCGATTTCTTTGATAGTCGGCATGTGTTGAACGATTCACAAAACCATGGAGTTATCAACACTAAAGTTTCACTGAATAAAATAATAAAAAAGCGACCAGTCCTTGCCCGTTGATGCTTCTTGGCACAGGAAATGCAAGGTTCACCTCAGGAATTTTCAACTTTATTTTCATATGGGTTTAACAGCATACGCAGTCTGTAAGAATTACGGGGAGACCAGAGCGCTCTACGACGTGGATCTTGCCGTAGATAAAGGGGAGTTCTTTACGCTCCTGGGGCCTTCCGGTTGTGGTAAAACTACTTTACTGCGCATTATTGCCGGGCTGGAGATGGCCGATAACGGTCGCATTATTATCAACGGCAAGGATTATACAAAGGTCCCTGCTAATAAAAGACCGGTCAATACCGTCTTTCAGAGTTACGCGATGTTTCCTCACCTGACCGTTTTGGAAAATGTCTGCTTTGGTCTTATATCCCGCAAAATAAGAAAGTCTGAGGCCATCGATAAAGCCAGAAAAACACTGGACTTAGTTCAGCTCTCTGATTTTGAAGATCGCAAACCGCATCAGCTTTCTGGCGGCCAGCGCCAGCGGGTTGCCCTGGCCCGTGCACTCGCCAACGAGCCGGAAATCCTCTTGCTGGATGAGCCGATGAGTGCGCTCGATGCCAAGTTGCGCGTTCAGGTGCAGATTGAGCTGCGCCAGATTCAGCAGCGCCTAGAGAAAACCTTTATTATGGTCACCCACGACCAGCAGGAGGCCTTAACTGTTTCCGACCGTATGGCCGTTATGGGAGTGGGCCAGGTAGCTCAGTTCGGTTCTGTTCGAGAAGTTTATGATAATCCGCGCAACCGCTTTGTCGCAGACTTTCTTCAGACTCAGAATTTCATCTCGGTGGAACGCATTGGTCCGTGCGTGGTTTCTACTCCTTATGGCGATTGGGAGCTTAAAGAGCAGATTCCTTGGGAGGAGGGAACGGTTACCGTGCGCCCGGAAAAGCTGAGAATTTCCTCGGATCTGTCAGAGTGCGATTTCAAAGCGCACGTCAACACCGTCATCTACCGCGGCTGCTATCAGCAGTTTATCCTCAGTAACGGCCTCCTCATGGAAACAGAGACGGTTCTTCCCGTGAAGGAAGGGGATGAGCTCATGGTACACGTGCCCAAGGATGCTGTAATCATCCTGCACGAAGAAACTTTCCAGCGCATGGATGTGCGCACTGTAAGATAAGGAGATTTTGCCTGATGGAATACGAACCGTTGGAACACGCCAAGGAAGCACACGAGATCATTCTCCATAATGGAGAAATGGTTCGCCCTTCGGTTATTCGAGCGCGTCAGGCTGTTTTTATCAGTCCGGGAATGCTCACCATTGTCATCCTGCTGGCCATCCCGTGTGTCTCGCTCTTTGTTGTCGCTTTTCTGACCCGCGGGCAGTACGGAGAAATCCAGTTCGCCTTTACCCTGGATAATATCAAACGCCTGCTTGGCTTTGGCTATTTCGGGTGGTCTGCTGACAATTTAGTCATTCTTTGGCGCAGTCTTGTCGTGGCTTTCTTTACCACGCTTTTCTGTGTCGCTCTTTCATATCCTCTGGCCTTTTTCCTGGCTGCCAGGCCTGCTAAAACCCGTATCCTCTGGCTGACTATATTATTGATTCCCTTTTGGACAAATCTGGTGATTCGAACCTATGCCTGGCTCCTGGTCTTTGACTCCGAAATGCCGTTTGCCAAAATCTTGTCCTGGATGGGGTTATTGGAGGCGGGCACATCCGTCTATCCCAGCCAGTTTGCCGTTTATGTGGGCATGGTCAGTGTTTTTCTCCCCTTTGTTGCCCTGCCCGTGTATACCGCGGTTGAAAAACTCGACTGGTCTATTGTAGAGGCGGCCGTTGACTTGTATTCAAGCCGTTGGCGCGTCTTCCGTCATGCCATTCTTCCCCAGACCATGCCGGGTTTGTCGGTGGGCATTACCCTCACTTTTATCCCTGCCATGGGAATGTTTGTTGTCCCCGATATGCTGGGAGGGGCTCGCTACATGCTCATCGGGAATTTGATTCAGCAGCAGTTCGGCACCAGCCGCGATTGGCCCTTTGGAGCGGCGCTCAGTCTAGTACTCATGATTTTGACTCTGGGAGCCCTGATAGCCGCCGGTAAAAGTGCTAAAAAGAAAGGAAAAGCCTGATTATGAAACGCTGTTCACTGGGAGTTACCTTTTCCTCCGCTCTGATTTTTATCTTTCTCTATGTACCCATGCTCTGCGTCTTGGTCTTCTCTTTCAATGCATCCAAAATGGGGCTCACCTGGGGTGGCTTTTCCACCCACTGGTACGAGAAGCTCATTCATAACGAGATGATTCTTCATGCCGCCTGGAATACACTTGTGCTGGCTGTCACTTCCACCGCGGTTTCCACTGTGTTCGGCACGATGCTGGCCATCGGTATGTTCCGCTTTCCCTGGAGCCGTCGGGCTGTCGGCAAGCTGAACCTGCTCCTGCACCTTCCCGTGGTTACCCCGGACATTATTTTCGCGGTGGCACTGGTCATTGCCTTTAGTGTCATCCGCTACCTTACCGGGCTTTTTGAGCTCGGTATGGGGTCTATGATCGTTGGTCATGTCACTTTCCAGACTTCCTTTGTGGCCTTGGCGGTTAAGGGCCGCTTGGAACTGATCGGGCATGATGTCGAAGAAGCCGCCTGCGACCTCTACGCGGGCTACTGGCGGGTGCTGACCAAGGTGCTCCTGCCCATGCTCATGCCGGGCATTATCGCCGGTGCCATGTTGGCCTTTACCCTCAGCCTCGATGATTTTGTCATCAGCTTTTTCACCGCCGGCCCGAAATCTACCACACTGCCCCTCTTCATTTACGCTTCCGTCAAACGCGGCGTAACCCCGGAGATTCACGCCCTTTCCACCATTATTATGCTGGCTACCATCGCCGCTGTTGCCGTCATGCAGAAGATTGCCCCGGATGCCAGATAAATACTTTTTAGCACCTCAACACAAACACTGTAACGCTATGAAATTAATTAAAAGAGTCGCGTATACGGCAGCCGCTATGGCTGGATGTATCCTGATGTTTTCCGCCTGTGGCAAGAGCGAAGATGCCGCCGCAGAGCCCACTGTGTCCTCTGCTCCAAAGGAATTGAACCTTTACATCTGGTCCGAATATCTGGATCCGGAAATTGTCACGAGCTTTGAAAAAGAATACAACTGCAAGGTCGTCATTAGCCTTTATGAATCCAACGAGGAAATGCTTGGAAAGCTTCAGGCCGGTGGTGTCAGTCAGTACGATCTCGTGGTTCCCTCCGACTTTATTATTCAGAGCCTGATCAACCTCAACCTGCTCCAGCCTCTGGATCACAGCAAGATTCCCAATATGTCCAACTTGAAGGACACATTTGTGAACCCCGGTTTTGACCCCGGCAACAAATACACTGCCGCATACCAGTGGGGCACCGTTGGTATCGTTTACAGCAAGGCTAAATTCCCGGAAGGTATTTCCTCTTGGAAGAGTATTTTTGAGGCTCCAGAAGGAACCAAATTCATGTTCTTTGATTCCGAACGCGAGATGATCGGTGCGGCACTCCGTTACAGGGGCTACTCTGTCAACAGCCTTGATAAAACCGAACTGATGGATGCTGCGGAAATGATGATTGCCGATAAGAAGAAGGCCGGCTTTATGGGCTTCGAAGGCAACGTTGGCGGCCTCAACAAAGTTCAGGCAGGAACGGTTGATATTGCTATGGCTTATAACGGCGATGTTATTCAGGCTATGGCTGAAGACCCCAACGTCGGCTTTGTCAATCCCGGAGAAGGTACTGTTGTCTGGGTAGATAGCCTATGTATTCCGCGCGAAGCACCCAATGCGGAACTGGCTTACCACTTTATCAACTACATCCTCGATGCCAAAGTCGGTGCTCAGCTTTCCAATTTTAACCAGTTTGCCTCTCCCAACAAGGCTTCCATGCCATACATTACACCTGAAGATTTGGCCAACCCGGCGATCTATCCCGATGCCGATACGGAAAAGCGTCTGGAATATGTGTTGGAAGTGCCCAACGGCAGCGCTGTTTTTGGTGAGCTTTGGAAGACTATTAAAACACGTTAGAATTGTTCTTTCTTTTGCTTCTTATGTCAAAAGGCCCCGGATATTCCGGAGCCTTTTCTTTTCGTAAAAAAAATGGGGTGCTGAATCCATCAATGAGGGAGGAATCCGCCCATAGTGCCTTTCGCGGTGATGTTTTTCCCCGGTTTTGTTTTGTGTGGGCTTACCTGCACGTGGCTGTGAGAAGTTTCGTGAAGATCCTCCATTTGTCCCTTCACTCCTTCGATAATCACATTCAGTTGCGATACGTAGGTCATCAAACCGCTGGCTTGAGAGTCCAATTCCTGTGCGGCGGAGGCCGATTCCTCGGCGCTGGCGGCATTGGTCTGCACGGCTCCGTCCATATGGGCCAAAGCGGTGTTGATCTGGGAAAGCCCATCGGCTTGCTCTCTGGATGCGCCGGCAATCTGACGGACAATGGATCCTAATTCATCTGAGTCCGATCTTACCTGCATAAACGCCTCTAACGTTACATCGGAGAGGTGTTTCCCATGTTCCACACTGTCGATTGTTTCGCCAATAATGGTTGCCGTACGGCCGGCAGCCTCTGCAGAACGGCGAGCCAGACTACGCACTTCATCAGCAACCACGGCAAACCCTGCTCCGGCTTCGCCAGCTCGGGCGGCTTCAACCGCGGCATTCAGTGCCAAAATGTTCGTTTGAAAGGCTATTTCATCAATAGTTTTGATGATTTTCCGAGTTTCTTCCGAAGCACTACTGATGGTCGAAATGGCTTCCGACAACTCTTTAATAGATCTGTCGGCTTTGTTGAAGCCTTCCTGTGAGCGGTCCACCAGATTGTCGGCTTCTGCTGCATGCTCTGAATTGCGATGTGTCATGGAGGTAATCTCCTCCAGAGAAGCGGCTGTTTCCTCCAAACTGGCGGCCTGTTCACTGCTGTTGCTAGCTAGTATCTGTCCCGATGCAGCAACACTGGAGGAACCTGAATGCAGCTCAGCGGCAGTATCTTTTAGACCGTTGGCAATCAAGCTTATGGGCTTGGTTATCCCTCGGGCAAAAAGAAAAGTGGCCAGCAGCGAGACGCTCAGAACCACGACAAACAAGAGGATCAGCAGATTACGGATTTTCGTAGAGGCTGCCTTGAATTCATCCACTTCCTGTGTCATGGCAATGCTCCATCCCTTCAGTGGAACAGGGGCATAGCCAGCCAGTTTGGACCTTCCTTTAAACTGATACTCATCCCAACCACTCTTTCCCGAAATCATGGTTTGAGAGACTGTTTCGAGCCCGGGTTCTTCCAGCATATTTAGCTCGAAAACATATTCAGACTTGGGGTGTGCGATTACCACCCCGTCTTTGTTAATCATATAGGCGTAACCTGTTTTCCCTATAGTTTGGCTGACAATCATACGAGAGAGAAAGTCCAAGCGAATGCTTACCCCGCAGAACCCCAATAGCGTTCCTTGTTCATTCATTACCGGCGAACAAACTACAAAAATGGGTTCTTGAGTGCTTTTTGAAAGAATCGCGTCACTGATAGCCGTTTTCTGCGTTTTCAGTGCCTGCTGGATGTAATCACGATCTATGTTGTTGGAGTAATTGTAGGGCTCTGTCCGACCGTCTTTCAGAACTCCTGTAAAAATCACACCTTTATCCGATGCTATCCACAAACCGTTGTAGTCTTCGCCCATGGTTTTCAGCTGTTTATAGAGCTTGGGATTGATCAATTTTCGATCCGCTTCTTCTATCCCGGATGTATTGTATTTTGCTAGGGTATCCAGAATTAGGTCGGACTTGCTCAACCCCTCCATGTGAACCACCTGTTGATTCAGCATAGCTGTGGTTAATTCTGCTAATTGGCTGGAGCTGATCAGGAGCCTTTCGGCTGTTACGCTTTCCAGCTCACTTGATACCTTCAATTGTGATATGATGATGGATAGAAGGAGTGGAATGCTGACAAGCAATCCAGCTCCAAGAAACAATTTCTTTGAGAGACTTATGATCATGGTATATGGAAGGGTGAAGATGAAGATACGCGAAAGGGTAATAAGCCTTTCCGTATGGGGAGTGGGTTTTTGCGGTAAATGTGCTATTTACACAAAAGGGCATGTAGTAATATAACCATCACTTCGATTTCGTAATCTGTTTCAGTCTTTTATTAGTTATCCTAATGGTTATGAATAAATATATGCTTTTTATTCAGAAGTCTTTTCTCTAAAACGCACCATTCTGAAGATGTCGTGGTACCTGCCATCCCTGAATATTTCGTCTTTTAAAGTAGCCTCAAGAAGAAATCCGCACTTCTCGTAGCAGCGGATGGCCCGCTTGTTGAACGAAAATACATTCAACTTAATTTTATAGAGATTCATTTCTCCGAAAATAAAGCGAATAAGAACGTTTAACGCGTCCGGGCCGTAACCGCGGTTACGGTACTCCTCATGGCCGATCATAATACCTATTTCGGTGTTACGATTTTTCCAGTCGGTTCCCTTGAGTCCACATCCGCCGATATAGGTTCCCGTGGCCAGATCTTCGATGGCAAAGTTGTAATCCGGATTACGTGCCGATTGGCTGGACAGCCATTTACGTTCATCTTCCAGTGTGTAGGGGAAGGGCACTGTTGGGTACAGATTTAGGCTGACGTCCGCTTGATTTACAAATTGCAGAGCCTTCTCCAGATCACTTTCCCGGTATTCCCTGAGCCGTACTAATTTTCCTGTAAACATACACTCACCATAGAAAACAGGAGCAGCTTTGTCTATCCCTATCCTTTTTCTTGCAAAATTGTCACAACGTAAGGGCTCCGGAATATTCCGGAGCCCTTAGCTTGAATATATACTCTGCTCTATGATACAAAACGATGAAACTGAAAGGTTTTATAAGCTAGGTGTTGAATATTGATGTTTGATTTTTTCTTATTCTCAACTGATTACGTTAATTTTACATTATTTCAAACTGATTGGTGGCTAATTTGCCAAACAAAAAAAGGAATCGATCTGCTCTATTCTACCGTGGGCAGACTTGCAGTTAAATTGGTATCTCTGGATTGGGACTGCATATATTTTATAGATCATCTTCTACTTCCTTAAAATAACTTGAAGATTTGTAAAATTGAGCAACATTATTCATCAGTGATTCAGGAAGTCATCGCTTATATGACAACGCCGGCTTCCGCATGGGCTCGAGATTTGGGGTTTCTTGCGGAATCTATTTCTATTGATGCCCGCTGGAACCGTTACAGCGACGCATACCGGCCGCATCAACGCAATTGCCACGAGGCAATCCTCAATGCAACGGAGAACCTTCCTCAACGACAACGCATTGTCCTTTTGGGGGCGGGTATTATATACGATGTGCCTCTGGCTGACCTTATTGAGCGTTTTGCCGAAGTGATTCTGGTGGATTGTATCTTCAGTAAAACCACGCGTAAACTAGTGCGGGAGTTCCCTTCTGTTAAGCTGGTGGAATTTGACCTTTCCGGGGTTTGTGAACATTTGGCGACACATGATGGCAAAAAAAACTTACCAGAGCTGAAATCGGGCTTTCCCGATGTTGCGTTGGAGGCAGATCTGGTGGTTTCGCTCAATATCCTCTCGCAACTGCCGCTGATGCCGGAGAAATTTGCCCGAAAGCGTAAGTGGGATGGCAATATTGCTAAATGGGGTGAGCAGATCGAATGTGCTCATATCATTGGCTTGCAGGAACTGCCCGGCCCCAGTCTGCTGATTACAGATTTCGCTCACCTTACGTACCCTGAGCGTTCCCACAACAGCTACGTAGAAGAATCCACGCTCTATTCTATTACCTCCGATCCTGAGACTGAGTGGATCTGGGACTATCGCCCGGAATCAGTTGAGTCGGGGAAAGCTCGTTGCGCTCTCAAGGTGGGCGTATGGATGTTTCGCAAGTAATTCCGGTTAAAAAACCTTGGTTTTCGCTCAGTTCAATATTGCCTTGAAAACAGCGTGGAGAATGATGATCTTGTGATTTTTGCC
Source organism: Opitutales bacterium (assembly GCA_016932335.1). Taxonomy (GTDB): domain Bacteria; phylum Verrucomicrobiota; class Verrucomicrobiia; order Opitutales; family Oceanipulchritudinaceae; genus JAFGCZ01. The sequence goes on from JAFGCZ010000012.1 coordinate 78,257, forward strand.
ATTGAAAGTTCCTGTGATGAAAGCGCTCTTGCCCTCTTTGATCCTGCCCAAGGGTTGTGTGGAGAATGGGTGCACACTCAAATTGATCTCCATCGAGTCTATGGCGGTGTGGTTCCTGATCTGGCAGGTCGTGAGCATTTACGCAATTTTCCCCCTATGCTTCCGGTGGCTCTGGATGTCTTACAGGGGCAAATTCCTTCACGCGTGGCAGTTACCGCAGGCCCCGGCCTTGCCGGTTGTCTGGCTCTGGGCCTGAGCTTTGCTAAATCATTGGCTCTGGCCTGGAATATACCGCTTTGTGGAGTCAATCACCTGAGAGGACATGCCTTCTCCCCCTTTATTGATTTACACGCGGAGAAACCCTCGGCTTTTACCGATCGTTTTCAATCGTTGCTGCCGCACCTCGGTCTGATTGTCTCTGGAGGCAATACCATCCTCTTTTCCATCAGCGAGCAGAAGCAAATCCATATCATTGCCCAAACCGTGGATGATGCTGCCGGAGAAGCTTTGGATAAAGGAGCCAAACTCCTTGGCATGCCTTATCCCGGAGGTCCCCTTATCGAAAAGCAGGCCACCGGAGCAGATGCCTCCGCCGTTGCCTTCCCTCGGGCTTTTCCCGAACGTTCTCAGATGAAGTTCAGCTTTTCCGGACTTAAAACCAGCTTGCGTTATCGCTTGGAGAAACTTAGCGACGAGGAACTGCATGAGCAGTTGCCGGACCTCTGCGCCTCTTATCAGGAGGCTGTGGTCGATTCTCTGCGCAAGAAAACGCATCAGGTGCTTCAACTGGGCAACTATCGCAGCCTTGGGCTTTCCGGAGGAGTTGCCAATAACGGGCGTCTTCGCGAGGTTTTTGCTACTCTTGCCGCTAAGCATAAAATACCGCTTCATGTGGCCCGCAGAGGGCATACAGGCGATAATGCGGCAATGATTGCCTTTGCTTCCTGGATAGACGAGGCGGGCACTCTTCCGGGAGATTCCGCTTTGTCATTCAAACCGTCGTGGACTCTGGTTTAGCATTGCTCTTATCAGTCGCTTCTCTATGCTGAGATTATGTGTTTTGAGTTCGCTACGCCGACGGATATTTTCTTTGGCGTTCAAGCTTTGCAAAAGGCACTTCCGCGCATTCGCAATTGCGGGAAACATGCCTTTTTAGTCCATGGGAAGGATGCCTCACGCTCTCAACCGATCGTGGATGCCCTGCATCATGCCGGGGTGGGAGTCACGCATTTCCATGTCATCGGAGAGCCTGATCTTGCCCAGATTGAGAAGGCCAGAGAAAAAGCACTTACTGCCCGGTGTGATTATGTAATAGGCATGGGCGGCGGCAGTGTTTTAGATACAGCCAAGGCCGTTGCCGCAATGCTGACGAATCGGGAGCCTCTGCTGCGCTATCTGGAGGGAAATGGCGCCCCGCTGTCCTTGGTGCACGTCCCTGCAACCTTGATTGCTATTCCGACCACTGCTGGAACCGGAAGCGAGGTGACTCGCAATGCCGTAATCGCAGTTCCGGAAAAGCGAGTGAAGGTTTCTTTGAGAAGCCCGCTCATGTACCCCGATTTGGCGGTCGTGGATCCCTCTCTAATGTTATCTCTGCCTCTGCAACCGACGCTCTACAGTGGTTGGGATGCCATTACCCAGTTGATTGAAAGTTACCTCACTCTGAAGGCAAATCCCATTACCGATGCCATGTGTGTGGACGGCTTGCGCCGGGCACTTTCTGCCCTCCCCAAGTTGATGGATGATCTGGAATGTTTGCCTGCCCGTTCGGAAATGGCTCTGGCTGCACTCTACAGCGGTATCGCTTTGGGGAATGCCGGGTTGGGTGCCGTGCACGGTATTGCCGGTCCTTTGGGTGGCTTTTACAACATGCATTCACCTCACGGAGCCATCTGTGCCCGTTTGTTGCCCGCCGTTTTTGCCTCGCACGTTTCCCACGCAGCATCTGTTCCCGGCTTGTTTGAGCGGTTACAGGTTTTGGCGTCGTTAATGCTTGATAGCCCGGAGGCCTCTCCGGCAGCTGCCGGAGAGTGGCTCTTGCAGCGTATTGATGCTGCGGAGATCCCAAGGCTGGCTTTCTGGGGGCTTAATGAAGCCGATTTTTCGGAGATTGCTCAGCGATCTCTCAACGCTTCCAGCATGCAGGGCAATCCGGTGCGCCTTACTGAGTCTCAAATTGTAACGCTTTTGCAACTTTCCCATTAGGCATTGCCCTTTCTACTTTTCGGTGTATGTTCACGCTATCGTTGGTTTTCTGCGGCGCCCTTCGGCGCTGCCTTTCCAATGACAAAGAAACAGATAGATCGAAAACGAATATGGGTTGCCCGTTGGCGGCCCGTTCTCACAGATGACATCGAGAGCCTTCGCGAAACATCCTTGAGCGAATTGCTTCCAAGCCTGCGCATTGCCTGGGCAGATGTTTTCTGACACTAAGTGGAAAATAAACGGGCGGGTTCCTTGGAACCCGCCTTTGTCTTAAAAAAATGCCGAAGCAATGGCTCCGGCATCTTTGAAAATCGCTTGTAAAGGTGGTTTACAAGGCGTTGTAACCGGATTCACCGTGGGTGTTCAGGTCTAGACCTCCAATTTCATGCTGCTCATTAACGCGCAGTCCAATGGTGGCTCTGAGCCCTTTGAGAATCAGCACACTCACTGCAAAGGTATAAAGCCCAACGGAGACAGCGGCAAAACTTTGTACTCCCAGTTGATGCAGAATATCCAGGTCTGCCTGATTCCCGCCAAACTTGGGCGAGGCAAAAATGCCCACCAGAATGGTTCCAAGGAAACCGCCGATACCGTGTACCCCGAATACGTCGAGAGAATCATCATATTTGTAGCGTGTTTTTACCGCAGCACACATCCACCAGCAAACGACACCGGAAAGCAGCCCAATAATTGCCGCACCGAGGGGGCCTACGTAACCGCTGGCCGGTGTAATTGCGGCCAAGCCGGCGATTGAGCCGGTGGCCAGTCCCAGCATACTGGGCTTTCCCCCGCGCATCCATTCAATCAGCATCCATGTCAGTGCGGCAACTGAGGCAGATGTATGGGTTACCAGAATGGCCATGGCGGCACTACCGTTGGCGGCCAGAGCACTGCCTCCATTGAAGCCATACCAGCCAACCCAGAGGAGTCCCGTTCCGGTTACGGTCATAGGCAGATTGTGGGGCAAAATTTGTGACTTGGGGTAGTCGCGACGGGGGCCTACCATAATGCAGGAAACGATAGCTGCCATGCCGGCTGTGATGTGCACCACAATGCCTCCGGCGAAGTCAAAAACGCCCAGATCGGCAAAGAAGGCTCCTTTGCCTCCCCAGACCATATGGCATACCGGCAGGTAGACGAGGAGGTTCCACAGCGCAACAAACCAGAGCATTGCGGAAAACTTAATACGTTCTACAAAAGCGCCCACAATCAGCGCCGGAGTAATGATGAAGAAGGTCATCTGGAACGCGCAGAAGAGCGGTTCGGGAATGGATCCCCAGGGTGTTGTTGCCGTTACACCGAGTAGAAAGAGTTTATCGAAGCTGCCGACAAAGGCATTCCAGCCCCGCACGCCTTCGCTCATCCCTTCCTGGGAGAAGGCCATGGTGTAACCGAAGGCCACCCATAAAACACTGGTCAGTGCAGTGATGGCAAAACAGTGCATCAACACGGAGAGCACATTGCGCTCACGCACCAGACCGGCATAAAACAACGCCAGGCCGGGAATTGTCATGAGCAATACGAGAGCGGTGGAAGTCAACACCCAGGCGGAGTCGCCGGCGCTGATCGCTTGGGTTTCCTGGGCGCAGGCCAACGTAGGCAGGCAGCCCAAACCCAGAAGAAACAACAGGTTGAGTCTTTTCATCTTCAGAATTGGATTATGCTTGAGAGAGTTGATGCGGACACAGTTATCCCGTGCTCTCAAATGAGATTACCGAAGAAAGCTACAAACCGCTGTTCAGGGGGGTACAGGACAGCTGCTTGTTCGGAATACCGGCCCGCGCTAGGGTTAGATGGCTATGGAGCCGCTTTCTCCGGTTCTGATCCGGATGGTCTCTTCTATCGGGTGGACGAAGATTTTGCCGTCACCGATTTTTCCGGTGCGCGCAGCATCGGAGATACCTTTGATGATGGCAGGCACTTGGGTGTCATCTGCCGCAATCAGAATTTCGCTTTTGGGAAGAAAGTCCACGGTATATTCAGAGCCACGGTAAACCTCGGTGTGGCCTTTTTGACGTCCGTAACCTTTTACTTCGGTTACGGTCATCCCGGCAACACCCAGATCTTGTAGCGCTTCGCGGACCGCTTCTACTTTGAAGGGTTTTACGATCGCTTGAATAAGCTTCATTAACTGAGGGTTTTTAAGGGTTTATTTTGCTGATAAACCCTCTCCAGCAGAAATTATTCCATCGCTGATGATCACTTGTGAATCTGTATAGCATCACATACAAAATGCTCTATTTTGTTCATGATGCTACTCTTGTGAAACTTTTGTTTCCTCGCCGGAGGGCTTCTTTTTCTGTTTCAGCAGAGGCTGCAGCTTCATGTAGGTTCCCGAGCGCCAAAGCCATTCAAAAGGACCGAAACGCATGTATCTCAACCACAATGCACTGATGCACATTTGCCCCAAAGCGATTCCCAGTCCCAGCAATGCCAGTCTCCAGGGGCTGAGTGTTCCCACCCAGCGCAGCCCATAACCGTAAAAGAGCCCTGTTCCGATCATCGACTGGGTGATGTAATTGGTCAGCGCAGTGCGTCCATAGGGGGCCAATGCTTTATCAATGGGGGCAAAGAAGCGGTAGCGGCAAAGCATTAGAAAACCGCTGATATATATGGCTGTGGTAAAGAGGTTGGTCAGATCGTAAAAGATCATCCCGGCGATGAAGGGGTTGCTTGATACCTTGGGACGCAAGCCTAGGTAATAGGCCGCCATCAAACTCGCGCTGATGATGAGGCCGACAATAGACCAGAGCAGCGTGCGTTTGAGGAATCGTGCATTTCCTTCGGGATCTTCTGCGATGCGCAGTTTCCCGAAGGTCATTCCCAGTAGAAACAGTCCAAGCACCTGATACCCGCGCCCGATAGGCCCGAATGCATAAACCCACTTGTTGATGAAACCTTCCGTCCCGTTCATCTTGAACAAGTCTAGCATTTCACCCCTGGTCAGCACAAAATAATAGTGCAGGCGTTCGCGGTTGGGGGCGATGAACACATTGTAATCCAGCGCATCGGTAATGCCCAGTGCAATGAACCGCGGGACTGTGAAGAGGAAAATAACCGTAGGCAGGATCGTTCGTATTTTGCACTTGTAAAGAAGCATCAGAGGTACTGCCAATACGGAGTAGGTCATGAGAATATCCCCGCGGTACATCATATGGTGCGTGTAGCCGATGCAGAACAGCAGCGTCACTTTCCAGAGGAAACGCGGCCGAAAATTGATCCCTTTCTGCGAAGCACGGTCGATCTGGATGAAGAAACTCAACCCGAAAAGAAAGGAGAAGAGCATGAAAAATTTACCCCGCAGAAGCACTTCAGTAAGTACCTGCACAACCTTGTCCGCCAGATCGTAATGGGCATGCAGATGCACTCCCTGAGGAGGCATGGCCGAGTAATATTGCTCAACAATATGAGTCAGTAAAATTCCGATGAGTGCAAAACCACGCAGTGCATCCACGGAGGTGATGCGTTTGTTTGCGTCTGTTGGAGAAACAGATGTTTGAGACATACTTGAATGCAATGAGTTTGGGTCCGGGGCGAATCATACCGCTGATCGTCTCCCTGTCGTAACGACGGCCTTACTTATGTCTGCCGTGTCGTAAAATATCAAAGACAATCCACAGCCCCAGAAAGATCGAAAGCAGGTACCCGACAATGCCGATTACAGGAAAACCCAGAAATAGAGGTGCCACTCCGGTGGTGATAATCATCGAAGAGCCGATGATGAGAGAGCCGATAATAATGGCTAACATCAGGCGGTTACTGGTCGAATTGAGTGTTTCCGATAGTTTCTCCAGCCCTGTATGCTGCATGTTTACCGTTATCTCACCGCGTTCTATTCGATGGATCAACCGGTTGATGTCAGCAGGCAGTTCATTCAGTTTAAAAATACCGTTGTGCAGGTTGCGCACCACTTCTTTCCAGCGCAATAGGGGATTGATGCGTTCGAAAGCCAGCTGCTCTAAAAAAGGTTTGGCGACTGCCCCAATATCAAATTCAGGATCCAGTGCGTTTCCCGTTTGTTCGATGGAAAGAATGGACTTTGCCAATAAGGTGTAATCGCGGCTCAAGGAGATTCCGTTAACTCCCAATACGTGGATCAGCTCCATAATCACTTTGCCGATCTTGCCTACATCAAGATCTGGGTATCGGGCCATGACACGTGCTACTTGCATCTCCAGATGATCGTTGTCCAGTGGTTTGGCATCCTTCCCCATGGAGAGCGCTACTCGGGTGATCCGTTCCGCATCTTTTGATTTCAGTGCCGTCAGCATGTCGGCTAGGGCGTAGCGCATGTGTCGGGTTAACTGTCCCACCAGCCCCCAGTCGATCAGGCAAATTTTCCCCTCGGGAGTGATGATGATATTGCCGGGGTGCGGGTCTGCGTGAAAAAAGCCTTTGATGATGATCTGATGGAATACGGAGATGCCGCCGTGGGTGGCCAGCCGTGCCCGATTTCCCGTATCAATCTCTTCGATATGACTGGGAGATTTGCCTTCAATATAATCCGTGACCAGCAGGCGGCTGCTGCTCCATTCCAGATACACCTTCGGTGCAAACACCCATTCTTTATAGGGGTTAGACTGATTGAAGTTTCGTGTATTGTTTGCTTCTATGGTGAAGTCGGTTTCCCGGAGAATGGCATTTTTTAGCATGTCCACTACAGAGGGCAGATTGTAAGGGCGCAAATGCTCTACATGTTCATGCACTTCACGCGCCAGCCAGCTGAGAATATCCAAGTCTGTCCGCAGTGCTTTTATCACTCCAGGGCGCTGAATTTTCAGGGCCACCCATTGTCCGGTTTCACGAATGCGGGCTCGATGCACTTGGGCAATTGAACCGCTGCCGATAGAGACTCCTTCTATTTCAGAAAAAAGTGTGCCCAACTTGGTTCCCAACTCCTCTTCCAACACGTTATGGATATCGGAAAAGGGCAGGGGATTCACGCGATGTTGTAACAGCTTGAATTCCTCGATCAGGGGTTCGGGAATCACATCCGGTTGCGTGCTCAATAACTGGCCCAGTTTGACTGCTGTCGGTCCCAGATCTTCGCAAACCATGCGAATGCGCTGCCATATGTTGAACGGTACCTGCTCGCGCTGAACGATTTTGCTGATCCAGCCCGTCGGCGCATTTACCTGCTCCAACAGATTACTGAACCCATACCGCACTAATACCGTCAGAATCTCCTTGGCACGTACGGCATCTCGGATGAGGCTCAATGGCTTCACTGAACTGGCTTATTCGGAGTCTTTGGGCGGCCCTTCCAGTTGAGCAACACGCTCTTCCAGGGCTTTGAGTTGTTTTTGTGTGGCAAAGTTGTACTTCTGCAGTAGTTCCTCAATGGATTCTGTCAGAGTTGCCTTTGCTTCTTCATATTCCTTTTTGCCGTCTTCGGTAATCTTGCGGGCTACTTCTTTCGCTTCGTCCGCGCTGAGCTTACCCTTCTTGACGAAGTCGTCTAGGGCTGATTCGATTTTTTCTGCTGTAGTGACCGTTGCTCCAAGGCCAATAAGCAGTGTCTTTTTGATGGCGTCGATCATACTACTTGCAAACTATGCAGTTTGCTTTCCGTTTGGCAATGGCAATTCCGTGCCTCTTTTTTTAAGTGATCTTGCTTCTTTGTTCAAGCAGTGGTAGGGCTGAAGGTATTCCATTTATCGGCAGTGTGTTTGGGCACCATTGCTGATCTGTTTTATCAACCTTTTAAATCAATCAGACAGTGACTCTTATCTCTGCCACCATACTTTTGTTGTTGGTGATGGATCCCATCGGCAACGCACCTTTCTTTCTCTCATGCCTTTCGGGGATTCCCCAAGCGCGTCAGAAAGTTATTATTCTGCGCGAGGGCCTTATTGCCTATGCAGCACTCATTCTTTTTCTCTTTTTTGGAGGACTTTTGCTCCGGGTATTGCACCTGTCCGAAGAATCCATGCAGTTGGCTGGAGGAATCGTACTCTTTCTCATCGCCATCAAAATGGTCTTCCCTCCATCTAAGGGAGGTGTTTTTGGCGATACACCGGAGGGGGAACCCTTTATCTTTCCGCTTGCCATTCCTTTGATCGCCGGCCCCAGTGCCATGGCCACGGTTCTTCTCTTTGCCTCTCAGCAACCGGACCAGATGTGGGCTTGGGCGCTGGCGGTGACGATTGCCAGCTTGGCATCCACTACCATTCTCTACTTCTCTTCGTTTATTACCAGAGTTGTCGGTATGCGGGCGATGAGGGCTTCAGAGCGCCTCATGGGCATGCTCCTTACCGCTATTGCTGTGCAGATGATTGTCTCCGGCATCAAGCAGAGCTTTAATCTGTAGTATCCGGCTGGTGAGTGTTGGTCTTTGTTTTGATCAACACCGTATAGCGGCCCTCTTCCCAGCCTTTATGGTAAGGAGGGATAAAAATCCACTGTACGGACTCCTTCAGTAATGCCGCCTCAACGTCTTCCGGAACCGGGGTAACTATCTCTACGTTCTCCACGAATCCGTCCTTGGCCAGATCCATTTCCACCTGAATGATATCCACTCCCAGTTGGCTGAGATCTTTATCGCCCAGAGGCATATTGAAGGGAATGGGGTCATCGATGACCAGATCTGTGTTCTTCATCATCTTGGCCCGCGCTCCCAGATACTCCGTGTAAAGGAATGAGAGGTTGTTTGGATTGGTGTAGCGCAGCAGCTTTTCAAAACTGTCCATGATGTCCTTGGGCTCTCGATAACGGCCGGACTCATAAGAATGGAAGAGAACTTCTCCCTTGCGGTTCACCACGGCCAACGAAGGGATTCCTTTGCCTGCATACTTGGCGATGTCTCCATGGAATCCTTCCGCATAGCGCATGCAAGGCCAGGGCATGCCGCGCTCTTTGACGGATTGCCGGAAGCGTTCCAGCGATTTGTCGCGGCTGATATAGACGATTTCAAAATTTTCGATCTTCCAGCCGCGCAGACGCTTGTAGGTCTTGACCAACTCCGGTGTAAACATGCTAGAGGCCCCAATGTCTTTGGATCCAAAATAGAGCAGGTAGAACTCAGGTTCTAATTTCCGGGAGCGGTAGATGTCTTTCAGGTCGCCGTCGATCAGGGCGCACATCTTGTCCAGCAGCAACCCGCTCATCACAGATGTGGACTCTCCCCAGGTCTGGGGCTTTTCGTTGAGCCATTCGCCTTCTTCTCTGGCAAGAGCCTGTTCCGATTCCGGTAAGTCGGTAACCGGCACCCAGTAGCGTTCCTCTCCTTTGGCCAGAAAAACCATCGGCGGGTAGTAGCCCTTCAATTCGGCCTGGATGGTAAAGCCTTTAGGGTGCCACTCCTTTGATTGAGCTGTGGCGTAAAGCGGTAAGGTCAGCAGCAGGATAAGGAAATCGCGCAATCTCATATCCCCGGAGTATTCCCATAGGGCTATTCCCTGTCAAGTGCACTCGGTTTTGCCGAAATTTTGAAAAAGGGGTTGTCAACCTTCCCAAAGTATGAATGGTTACAGCCTAGGCCGGGTCCTATGCAACGCAGGACCGGTAAATCCCGCCAGGACCGGAAGGTAGCAACGGTAGCCAGGATCCTCGTGTGCCGTAGGGTGCCTGGCCTTTTCTTGTACCCTCATCGGAAATGGACCTTGTCAGTAGCTCGGAAGGTTCAGCTGCCGCTCTTTTGCTCTCTGGCTTGCCCGTGGCTGGCAGAGGGTGCTGAATGCATTAGCAAACCTGTTTTTATAGTGCGAATGCAGCCTTCCACATCGTGGACTCGCAGGAAATCAGGGTTTCCCTGCAGCATCGCTGCTGTCATCGCATGGGTTTCCACATCGCGCGCAGAAAACTCGTTGTCCGTTATCAGGCTGAAAAAAGATTTCCTGGAAAAACCCAGATAAAGGGGCATTCCCAGTTCTTTTAATTCAGTGAAACGGCGTACGATTTCCAGTGATTGCTCCGGGGTTTTGCCGAAGCCGATTCCCGGATCCAGTATCGCCTGACCGGTGTCTATATTCAGCTCCTGGAACTGACGGGCTTTTTGTTCTGCCCAGAGTTTGAGCACGTGTATGGGATCTTCGTGTTCAGGAATGTGCCGTTTCTTGTCTACCGGAATTCCCAGATGATGCATGAAAATAAATGGAGCCTGACTTTCCTGTGCCAGCTTGCGCATCTCGGCATTATCCAAACCGGAAACATCGTTGATAACGTGCGTGCCCGCTTCCAGGCATCGTTTGGCCACGGATGCGTGCCGTGTGTCCACACTTACTCGAATCCACGGGGCTTCCTTGTTTAACCAAGGAATCACCGTATTGAGCACCGGTGCCAGCCTAGCCCATTCCTCTGTATCGCCCAAGCTTTCGGCTCCGGGGCGGGTCGATTCTGCCCCAATATCGATCATGGCAGCGCCGGCTTCAACCAGCAGTTTGAGCTGTTCCAGTGCCTGTCTCGGGTCGTTGTAGCGGGCCCCATCGGAGAAAGAGTCGGGTGTAATGTTGAGAATGCCCACCACCTGCACCGGTAAAAATACAGGCGCAATCGGGCGGGTGTTTAACGTGTCTACCAGCTCATCGGCAAGTTCGGTAAACGTTTTCTTTTGACCCAATGGACATTTCTGGGGGAGTAAGTCTCGCAACGGATAGAGCACAAAAGAACGTTTCAGTGCCTCCCTGTGGGGAATCGTCAGTGCCTGGGTTTCAAGCACGGTGTCGTCCATATAAAGTATATCGATGTCGATGCTTCTCGGAGACCACTTGGCGTGGGCACCTCGTCCCATTGCTTGCTCTACTTGTTGCAAACCTCTTAACAGGGAATCCGGGCTATGCCAGGTTCGGGCTTCTACCACTCCATTGATGTAATCCAGGTTCCATTCCTTGGGGGAATCGTCCAGCAGTAATGCATCGCTTCGGTATAGTCGGGAGCAGCGGATGGGGCCCTGAATATAGCCTTGTTCAAGTAGCTTGTTCAGCGCTCGGCTCAGATTGGCGATACGGTCACCCGTATTGGAGCCCATTCCCAGAAGAACGGTTCTCAACGCAGGCCTCCTTTACTGATGGAAAACGCAGTGCTTTTACAGGAAAAAGGCAGGGGAGGGTTCAGTTTGCTGACTTTCAAATGCCAGTCGCATACCTGAGGGCAAAGGATGTTCAACAGGTTCCCTGTTCCTGCGGCCAGATGTTCCAGTGTGCGCCATTCTTTGTCGGCTACACCCGAGTGTAGGTTGCGTATCAGCGCATCGTAGCAGATTCCGCCGTTTAAATCATCGGTCTGGCAAGTCTCCGGGAGGCTTTCAAAGCACAAGTCTATATCGAAAACTACAGTTTGTTTCGTTTCTCTTTCTTCGCATTCATATCCCAGATTCAGGGAAAACTCCAGCCCGTTGATGTGCAGTCTGCTATCTGTCTTGATCATGGAAATCACCGTTCTAAAGGTCATGGTAACACTTGCAACTCACAACTGCCCCCTAATTACAAAAAATAGCACTTCAATACGGTTTGCTTTGTCCTCAACCGCTTGCTACGGTTTCACTTTTACCCTTAAAATTATGGACGATATTCGCAAAAACTGGAGAGTTGAGACAAAAGGTGTACAAGAAGGATGGACGCCCAAAAGCGGTGAGCCTCGTGTGCTTCCCATTGTCCAAAGCACCACCTATAAATACGATACGGCAGCCGACATTGCCGCATTATTTGACCTCGCGGTTCCCGGGCACATGTATTCACGTATCTCCAATCCCACGGTTGAGGCCTTTGAGCAGAAGGTTGCCTCGATGGAAGGAGGCGTTGGGGCTCTTGCCGCCAGTTCCGGTCAGACGGCTTCAGCCATGTCCATTCTTAATCTTGCTCAGGCGGGGGATCACGTGGTTGCTTCCTCTTCGCTTTATGGCGGTACCTACAACCTCTTCCGTCACACCCTCCCTAAAATGGGTATTGAGGTTACTTTTGTGGATCAGGAACTGTCCGCGGATGAAATGGCCAAAGCATTTCGCCCGAATACCAAAGCCCTCTTTGGGGAAAGCTTGGGAAATCCCTCCATGCAGGTGCTCGATTTTGAGAAATTCGCGGAAGTAGCCCATCGCAATGGTGTCCCTTTTATTGTCGACAACACGTTCCCCACACCCTTCCTGTGCAATCCCATTGCGCTGGGGGCAGATATCGTCGTTCACAGCACTACGAAATACATTGACGGGCATGCCACGTCCGTAGGCGGTATGATTATCGACAGCGGAAAATTCAACTGGAACAACGGTAAGTTCCCGGGTCTGGTGGATCCCGATCCCTCCTATCACGGCCTCAGCTACACCGAAACCTTTGGCGCCGCGGCCTATATAGTCAAAGCACGTGTTCAATTAGTCCGCGACCTTGGGTGCTATATGAGCCCCATGAATGCGTTCCTCAGCAATAAAGGCTTGGAAACCCTACACCTGCGCATGGAACGTCACAGCAATAATGCGCTGGCCCTGGCTACCTTCCTGCAACAACACGAAAAAGTCAGCTGGGTAAAGTATCCCGGTCTTCCCGGAAGCCCTGAGTTTGACCGTTGCCGGAAATACCTCAAAGCAGGCAGCGGTGTCTTCACTTTTGGCGTCAAAGGTGGCAAGGATGCAGGAGAAGCCTTTATGAATCGTCTGAAGCTCGCCGCAATTGTCGTTCACGTTGCCGATGTCAGAACCTGTGTGCTTCATCCTTCCAGCATGACTCACCGTCAGCTCAACGAGGAGGAACAGATTGCCGCCGGCGTTAGCCCGGATTTGGTACGTGTTTCTGTGGGCATTGAGCACATCGACGATATCATTGCCGACTTTGATCAGGCTCTAAACGTCTGATTAGGCCGTTTTTCAAGCCCTGCCGAAAACTTTTTCGGCAGGGCTTGTCTTTCCTGAATCACTTCTCTACCTTCTTTTTCTTCCAATGAGCAGTTATCAGGTTATCGCACGCCGTTGGCGCCCAAAACAATTCGACGATGTGGTCGGTCAGGAACACATTGTCCAGACGCTGAAGAATGCCATTCTTCGCAATCGTATTGCCCATGCCTATCTTTTTGTCGGGCCCAGAGGTACCGGTAAAACGAGTACCGCCAGGCTTTTTGCCAAAGCGCTCAATGCCGAAGGTGGACCTAATGTGGCACCTGACAACGAGTCGTCCATTGCCAAGTCAATCATGGGTGGCAACTGCATGGATGTTATCGAAATTGATGGTGCTTCCAACAACTCAGTTGATCAGGTGCGCGATTTGCGCGATGATTGCCAATATGCTCCGGCTCAGTGCACTTTCAAAATCTACATCATAGACGAAGTGCATATGCTCTCTACGGCAGCATTTAATGCGCTGCTCAAAACGCTGGAAGAACCGCCGGCCCACGTAAAATTTATCTTTGCCACCACCGAAGCACATAAACTGTTGCCGACGATCGTTTCCCGTTGCCAGCGCTTTGAATTCCGTCCGATTCCCGACAACCTCATTATTGATCGTTTGTCTACGATCGCTCAGGCAGAAGGCATTCAGGTAGATCAGGAAGCCTTGGTAGCGATTGCTCATTTGGCCAATGGTGGGATGCGCGATGCCCAGAGTATTCTTGATCAAATGATCTCTTTCTGTGGCGAAAGCATTGCCGAAAATGATGTCCTTGATGTCTATGGCCTGGTCTCTCAGGAATGCGTCAAAAACTTGGCTAAAACGATGGCCTCAGCCGACTATAAGGCTCTTATCGAACAGATTGATGCCATTGTGGCGGAAGGGCGCGACCTCTATCGTGTGCTCATGGATTTGCAGCACTTTATTCGCGAAGCGCTGCTCGATGCCATCCGCAAAAATGGCCAGACAGCTTTGCTGGGGCATTCTCTGACTACGGAATCGCTCATGCGCATGCAGGAAGTGCTCCACGAGGGAGAGGCTTCTGTGCAGAAGGGGCTTAGCGAAAAGGTTAATTTTGAAGTTACCCTGCTGAAGGCTCTAGAAGCCAGCCGGGTACGCGCCATCGATACCGTTATTCAGAAATTGACGGCAGTTGCCCGCCAACTGGGAGAGCCATCCCTAAAAAACGCCTGAAGCCGGAAACTCTTTCTGCGAGTCTTCCGGCCGAGTATCAATCACCTGCTCCAGCGTATGAATCTGTGGCTGTTCCCGCAGTGGAAGTATCTCCTTGCCTGAATATAGTGGAGGAAGAGACCGCTACCTCTGAAGCGGATGACCGCTTACTTGAGGATCAATACCTGTCCGAACCGCAGGAGGTTTACGAAGCGCCTGTTTTGCCGGTCATTGAATTACCGCAAATGCCACGTCAACGCAGTTTGCCCACTCTGGACAGTGCTCTTTCCCGTTTACCCGAAGGCTTGAAGGAAACGCTCAAGGAACAATTGCGCGGGTCTTTTCGTGAGGTTCGCTTATACGAACGCGGGTAGAATGGGTAAATTTTGGCGTATTTCGCCTTATTTTATTCAGTATTGTAACGTGTTCATTTAGTCTCTTTTTTATGTCCTTCTTTTTCAGTGCGTTGTGTTGCATACGGGCTAAGTGGCATATAATCTGTTTATTACTCTTTAGAACAACCTTTACCGGAAGAATAACATGAATCTATGGACCTTTGTTTGCATCGTTGCCCTCGCCGGCATTATTTCGGAATGCTATAAATATAAAGTAAAAAGCAATTCCAAGCAGCAGAAGAATGACACTCAAACATCTGAGGCACTGGAGAAAATTCTCCGCCGTCTGGATGCCATTGAAGAACGTACCGGCAACTTGGAAACCGTTATGATCGACGCTGAAAAAGAGCGGAAGTTTTCCCGCCTGTAATGCCTTTTACCTAGTGCTTCGACTGTTTCTTGTGAAGATTTTATAAAAAGACGACGGAATTTGTATCCCTTCCGTTGCATTTCTTGAATAATACATGCAGTGATGATAAGGTGATTTTGTCTTAATTGGCGCGAACTCTTTAGTTCCATTCTCCCTTATTTACTCTATCTCCCATGAAACAAAAAAGCCTTACCGCACGGTTGGTTCGAATTGGTGCTATTGTAACTATTCTCCCCTTGGCGCTTCTCTTCTATACCGCATACAGTAATTTTCATCACCTTCATTCTGTTGCCGATGATGGTTTGAAGACGCTCGCTGACCATAGTTTGGATGCTGCGGTAAATAATATTTACGATGAAATTTCTCTCATCGATGAAGTCCTCCGTTCTCAGACTCAGACAATCCTCAAAGTTGGATTGAATTCTTTGGAGACAGCGGGAGGAGTGAATATCGATCAGGAAGATATGGTGGACTGGAATGCCACCAATCAGTTTTCCGGATCTGTTTCTGCCATTGAGCTTCCCCGGGTGGTTATCGGAGAGGATACTGTTTTGCTCAAAGAGGACAATCTGAATGTATTTGTGCCTCTGATTGATGACTTAAGACGCGTTACTGGAACGGAGATCACCGTATTTCAACGCATGAATGCCAAGGGGGACATGCTCCGCGTGGCGACTACAGTAGCCAATAACGGAAGAAGAGCGATCGGAACTTACATTCCCGCCACAAATCCCGACGGCGCCCGCAACCCTGTTATTTCTACAGTGGAATCCGGTAAGACTTATGTCGGCAGAGCCTTTGTTGTTAATGCCTGGTACTACACGGCGTATCAGCCCATCTACGATGCGGAGTCCAACCTCATTGGTATGTTTTTTGTCGGTTTACCGGAAGCCGAAGCAGCCAAGGTAATCTACAAAACGGTGGGGGCTCGCACTATTGGAGAAACCGGTGGTATTTTTGTGCTGAACTCAAAGGGTAAGGACAAAGGCCGCTATGTCATCTCACCGGATGGCTCCGAAGATGGGAATATGGTCCTTTCTGCCAAAGATGCTTCCGGTAAGCCTTTCATCGAAGACCTGATCTCCATTGCTTTGACTAAGGGCACATCAGCCGTTGGCGAATATATGTTTGATCAAAAGGACAATAGGGCAGAAATGCACCACCGCCTCTCTCGAGTGCGTTATTTTGAGCAGTGGGATTGGGTCATTGTGGCCTATGCCGACCGCGAAGATGTCCTTGCCGCCTCTCTCGTTATGAATGATACCATCGGTTCAACGGTGTCTCGTATCAGTATCGTAGTGATCTTCTGTATCGTTGGCTCTCTGCTTGTTTTTACGCTTTTTGCCCGTGCTATTGGTAGACAAATTGAAGGAATTGCTTCGATCCTCAGTCAGGCATCCAATGAAACGGCTGAAGCTGCCAGAGAGATTTCCGATTCTGGACAACGCTTGGCTCAGATTTCTTCGGAACAAGCTGCTACTGTTGAGGAAACCAGCGCAGCACTTGAGGAATTGGCTGGTCAGACAACCAGTAATGCTGCTGATGCGGATAATGCCAGCACCAGCATGAACCGGGCATACCGTATTGTCGAAGAAGCCAACGCTTCTATGGCTCAATTGATCGATTCCATGCGCGAGATTTCTCAGGTCAGTCAGAAAACTCAAGTCATCGTTAAAACAATTGATGAAATCGCGTTCCAAACGAACATTTTGGCACTTAATGCCGCTGTGGAAGCTGCCCGTGCCGGTGAAGCCGGAGCCGGTTTTGCCGTGGTTGCGGACGAAGTGCGCAACTTGGCTCAGAGAGCTGCCGAAGCCGCCAGGAATACCGGCGATTTGATCGCTGGATCCGTGGATAAAATCAATCACGGTTCGGATCTGGTTGATGAGGTCAGCAGTGCCTTTGCCAAGGTTTCAGAAGTCTCCGGTGAGGTAGCCCATCTGGTAACTCAGATTGCCCTTTCCTCCAAAGAACAGGATGTCGGCATCTCTCAGATTACTGATGCAATCAACCAGTTTGATAAGACGGTACAGGACAATGCCTCTATCTCCGAAGAATCGGCGGCCGCCTCCGAGGAAATGTTTGCCCAGGCTGAGCAGATGCGCATTCACGTAGCAGAGTTGATTGATCTGGTGCATGGGGGCACTGAAGCCAAAGCATCGGCGCAGAGAGCCTCCGTCAGAGTTTCTTCGGAATCTCTGGAGCTGTCGCACTTCGGCTGAGCCTATTCCAGATTCAGACTACCCGGTAATTTATCGACAGGGGAGGGCATCGGCAACTCCGTTGCCTCTCCCGATCCGCTCAGCGATTTCATTTTTTGAGCAGTAACCAATAAGCGACTTTGTGCAGAACTGGCCGCTTTGTTGTAGGCTTCCACAGCGTTTCCCAGATTTTTCCCCAATTTGTTCATATGCTCGGCAAAGACTTTGGTCCTTTCAAAGAGCTCGGCGCCGAGGTCACGTATCATCTGGGCGTTGCGCGTTAATTGTTCCTGCTGCCAGCCGTAGGCAACGGCCAGAAGCAGGGCAATCAACGTAGTTGGGGTGGCCAGAATCACCCGCTCCGATGCCCCGAAATCGATCAGGCTGGAATCCTGCTCCAACGCCGCCGAAAATAACGCCTCGCTGGGCATAAACAGCACCACAAACTCCGGCGAATCGGTAAACTGCTTCCAGTAGCTCTTCTGGGAAAGCTGCTTGATCTTGTCTTTAACCTGTCGGGCGTGGTGTTTCAGCTCTTCTTTGCGTTCCTGTGTATCTTCCTGCTCCATGGCTCGGAGGTAGGCATCCATGGGTGCCTTGGCATCTATAATGATTATCCGTTGGTTGGGCAGGTGAATTGTCATATCCGGACGCAAGGCTTTCTGCTCATCCGTGGTAACGGATACCTGCTGTTCAAAGTCGCAATGCTCCAGCATCCCTGCATATTCAACGGCACGCCTCAGTTGCATTTCCCCCCACTGTCCACGTACATCAGATTTGTGCAATGCCCTGACTAGATTTTGCGTTTCCTTCTGCAGTCTCAACTCCGATTCTGTCAGTTGCTTGATTCGGGCTTCCAGAGCACCTTCGCTTTTCTCGCGGGTTTTGTCGATTTCCAGCAGTCGCTTATCCACTTCTCCCAGCTTTTCCCGAATCGGTTGCACCAGTTCATTAATCGCCTGCTGACGTTTTTCCAGATCGCCTTTGGAACTCTCGTGCTGCTTCAGCATGGTTTCCTTGGCCAGTTGCAAAAAGGTTTCGCTGTTCTGTTTCAACACATCGCCGGAGATTGCTTTAAAGCTCTGTTCCATGCGTGTGCGGGCATCATTTAATTCTCTGATCTTCTCTTCCGATGCCTTCTCCTCCGATTCAAGACGCTGCCTCAAGGCGGCAAGATCGCTGCTCAATGCCAGTTTTTCAGCGTTGAGCAGGCGCATTTCTTCTTCAAGCTTCACCTGCAGTGCGCTTGCTTGATCTATACGCTGGCGGATGTCCCCTTCCGTCTGTTCTTTGAGCTTCAATTCCGTTTCCAGCTCATACTTCCTTTTGCTTTCTTTGAAGAGATAAAAGGTGGCTACCGCAGTGGATACGGCAAAAAGGGGGCAGAGAATATCCGTAACGCTCATCGTTTTTATGTAAGGGATTCCAGTTCTGTTTTCAATAACTTCATGAGGGAGACTGCGGACTCCAGGCGCCTCACCTGCAAATCACTGAATAGGCTTCCGCTTTCCGAATAGATCAGTTCGGTCCCTTTGAGCTTGAGCAGACCATGTGCTCCCTTTTCGTCCCAAGTTACATGGCAGAGTGCTCTGATTTCTTCATTCAGCAATGATTTGACTTCCTGCTCGTCTTTGCTTTTTACGACAAACCCTTGGTCGAACGTATCAATACCTGTTTCTAGAGGTTTGATTCCCAGCTTCGAACCCAAATCACCCGTGCTGCTGCGGGATGCTATATTAAATCCGATTCCCTTTGCATTGTCCACCTTCAGAGTGATTTCCAGTAATGGGTGTTTGCGGGGACCAAGACTCACTTTTTTGTGGCAGATGTGGAGCTGATTTCCCTCTGCGTCCAGGCCCTCTGCTTTGCATTCGGAGGCTTTTATGCCGCGGTCAAAAGCTATTCCCAAACTCTTGGAAAGCTTTTCCATCTGTTTTCTGCGCGTGGAGAACGCAAAGGACTTCCGCATCAGTAACAGGCAGCCTACCGTTGCGCAGAGGCATCCGGCAAAGGTCAACAAAGGAAACAGCAGATTCGGTTCGGATTCCATTGGCAGCATTTTTATAAGCTTTTCTCTATTAGGCGAGCATTCTTGCCGATGCTTTTCGATTTACTTTTTTCCTTAACCCGTATGAATAAACGCTATGTGTGGTCGCTACGCCTTATTTGCCCGAAAAAAAGCCCTTGAAAAGGCGTTTAAAATTGCTCTGTTGGAGAAGGAGTCCATTCCGCGCTACAATATTGCCCCGGGTGAAGGTGTTTGTGCTATTATTGAAGATCGTGACCGCGAGAATGAACGGCGGATGGAATATTTTCAGTGGGGCTTAATTCCTTCTTGGGCACCTTCTGCGGAAATTGGAACGAAGTGCTTTAATGCCAAGGTGGAAACCGCTGCGGAAAAACCTGCCTTCAAGGAATCCTGGCGCTATCGGCGCTGCTTGCTCCCGGCAAATGGGTGGTACGAGTGGAAGTTATCCGGCGGAACCAGACAGCCATATTACTTTCATCGGGCAGATAATGAATTGTTGGCTTTTGCCGGACTATGGGCTCAGAAATTGTTTCCCGACGGAACCGAACTGTGGACGTGTTCCATCCTGACTACTGCGGCTTCAGAAAATGTTCGACGCATACATCATCGAATGCCTTTGGTTTTGAATCAGCAAGACTATGCTGAGTGGTTGAATCCTTTTCTTCAGGGCATTTCCTTACGGGGAATACAGCCTTTCCGGGAAGTGGTCTATCATTCCGTATCACCTCAAGTTAACCGTTCCGGAGTGGAAAATGCCAACTTCATTGAACAATGGGAGCCCTCCATCAGTCTGACCTCCCATACACAAACTTTTTTCCCCGGCATGTGATGGCCATCTTACTCTCTTTTAATACTCTTTTTATGCGTCGTATAATTTCTTTTTTGATGATGGTGGTGCTCTTTTCTGCATGCGCCTCTACTAAATCTTCTCAGGAGACTCCGCGCGAGTCTGTGTCCGTTTTTGAGCGCCGTTTGCAGCGTGTGGTGGATTTGCAGGAGCGTGTTTTTGATGAAATGCAACAGGAGGTCGATCAGAATCGTGTAAACTCAGGTTACCTGATGCAGCGCATACAGGAGCTGGCTGCGGAATATGAGTCCATTATTGCCGACAATCCCAAAGATCCCGTCCCTATGATTCTCTATGGGAAAATGTTACGTTCTGTTGGAGACGAAGAGGGTGCTCACCTGATTTTTATGGAGGCCAATGAGGCAGATCCTGAAATTGCCGTCGTCAAGCAGCAACTGGGCAACTATTATGCGGAAAAAGGCCGCTGTTTTGAAGCGCTCAGTCTTTACCTCGATGCCATCCGCCTTGAGCCCGATGTCGCGGTCTATTCATACGGCTTGGGGGAGCTCCTTCACGAGTACCAGCGCGAGTTTTTGGCTGAAGATATTTTCCAGATCGATGTGCTCGAGCGCAATATGATGAAAGCCTTTTCAGATGCCGCCCGTCTCGAACCCGATAATCACGATTTTCGTATGCGCTACGGCGAGGCCTTTTATGATTTGAGCAACCCCGACTGGATTGAGGCTCTTTCTGTATGGGAAGCATTTCAGAAAGATGCCGATCCGGGGATTGAAACACAGGCCACCTATCTCCATCGCGGACGCTGCCTGGCTGCTTTGGAGCGTTTCGATGAGGCAGAGCAGTTGGTCAGGCAGGTTCAGGAGCCGTTGTTAATCCATACCCGGGATATGCTCCTGCAGCAGATTGCCAATCGCCAGCCTTTGTTTTCTGGTTCAGCTCAGTCCGTAGAAAAAGAAACACCGGTGGAAACCACCGGTGCTGAAAGTGTGACAATAGAAAATGCGGAAGTGATTCCCGCCGATTAAACGTTGAAACGGAAGTGCACGACATCCCCGTCCTGCATGATGTATTCTTTCCCTTCAATGCGGTATTTCCCTTGTTCACGGGCTTTGGCCACGCTACCGGCGGCTACCAGATCTTTATAGGCAACCACTTCGGCTTTAATGAATCCGTGCTCGAAATCTGTGTGAATCACTCCGGCACACTGAGGTGCCTTCATTCCCTTCTTAAAGGTCCAGGCGCGGACTTCGGTCGGCCCTTCTGTCAGGAAGGACTGAAGTCCCAGCAGGTCGTAGGTTGCTGTGATCAACTGGCTTACGCCTGAGTCATCCAGTCCCAGATCGGCCAGGTATTCTTTGGCTTCCTCAGGAGTCATATCACCGAGCTCTTCTTCGAGTCGGGAGCAGATGATGCAAATAGAAGAATTGCGGTGCGCACTTACGTACTCGCGTACTTTTTGCACATGCGGATTTGCTTCAGGATCGGCCAAATCCTCTTCAGCAACATTACAGGCATAGAGGGTGGGCTTATATGTCAGCAAAAAGAAATAATGGGCACGGGCCTTTTCGTCGTCGTTACTGAATTCGTAGGTATTTACCGGATGCCCTTCATTGAGGTGAACCAACAGTTTTTCCAGAAGGGCGGCATTGGCAATGGCTTCTTTATCCTGTCCCTTGGCCCGGCGACGGTTCGATTCGAGCTGGCGTTCCGCGGATTGCATATCGGCAAGGATCAGTTCCGTCTCAATCACTTCGATGTCACGTATAGGATCAATGCTTCCCATGTTGTGGATGATATCGTCGTTTTCAAAACAGCGAACGACTTCTACAATGGCGTCTACTTCGCGGATGTTGGCCAAAAATTTATTACCCAGACCTTCTCCTTTGCTGGCTCCAGCCACCAGGCCAGCGATATCGACAAATTCTATGGTGGCATGCAGCACCTTTTCCGGGTGGGATATTTTAGTCAGCTCATAGAGCCGAGGATCGGGAACGATGACCACCCCAACATTGGGTTCAATGGTGCAAAACGGATAGTTTGCCGCTTCGGCTTTACGCGTACGCGTAACCGCATTAAAAAGTGTGCTTTTGCCTACATTGGGCAATCCTACGATACCGGCCTGCATGGTGTAATCCCTTGGTCTTGTTGATAAAACCCTGATTCAATGCCCCAATGCTTTCACGGGGTCAAGGAAAAGCTGATTACTCTACCGCGTGCTCGTAACTATAATCGAAGAGCAGGCGAATCTCTGCCAGCACTAAAGTTCGGCAGAGGGTTTCTGCTTCGCTTCCGCTTTCGTTTTGCTCAATGCAGTAATCTGTAAATTTTACCGGATCCCAGATAGGATGGCTTTGCAGGTAACAACCGGCTACTTTTGCTGACAATTGTCGGGAGACTTTGAGCATCTGGTCGTAGATCGGATGGTTTTCTATCTTCCCGAAATAGTTTTCCGAGCTGGTTTTATCCAGTCTACGGCGAAAGAGAATGCCCTGCCAATAGTTCCCGGTGGGCGATTTGATACGGTTTAGCACTTGATGCGCCTGATCTGGAAAATTGTTCAAGATCATAATTCCCGCATGGCAGCTGCGCGCCATATCAAAGTCCATGATGTGCTTGTGCAGGAAAAGCGCTTCCAGAGTATTTCCCACAATCTGAGATTGACGAAAAATATCCTGCCTTCCGTAGGCGAGGGTGGGGGCGTCTTTTAATGCCAACAGTGAAGCAAATACCGGGCCGTATTTCTTGGGATCGTATGCCATGATTTCTAGGGAGTAGCTTTATGCTTACCGTAAATGAAACACAACATCACGCAGTTGCAACTGAAATACAATCAATGACTCATTTATTTGTTGAGGATTATGCTCTAAATTTGCTTCTTTCTTTCCTCTTGTGCTTCTCCCTTCATGGCAACAAATTGCCAAATCATGCTTGCCAATATTCCTTCCTAAGGGCTAACTCGGCCATAACATTTCTTTCCTGTGAGTCCTTTACTTCAGTCTTATAGATCTCTTCTGCTTGCTGTCCTCAGTCTTCTGCTGGTTTTGGTGATTCTCTTTGCCTGCACAGTAGGTTCTATGGATATTAGTATTGGACAAATTGTACACATTATTGCCGCTCACCTGCATTTGCCTGTATCTGCCGAAGGGTTTACTCCGGCTCAAGACTCCGTTGTCTGGGCCGTGCGCCTGCCACGGGTGCTTTTTGGTGTGTTGATCGGCGCCTCTTTGGCGCTGACCGGAGCCGCCATGCAGGGGCTTTTTCGCAATCCTCTGGCTGATCCCGGCCTCTTAGGTATTTCCGCAGGCGGTTCTATGGGGGTGATTATTGCCATTGTCTTCGGGTCCACTCTGTTTTCCGCATTTCCCTTGGTGCTTAGGCAGGCGATGCTTCCCATCTGTTCAATTCTGGGAAGTCTCGGCGCTACTTTACTGGTCTATAATTTGTCCAGAGTACGTGGCCGTACGCATGCTACGACTATGCTCCTCACCGGTATTGCCGTGAATGGATTAGCTTCTTCAGTTGTCGGCACGGGAATGTATATTGCCTCCAATGAGCAATTGCGCGAATACAGTTTCTGGCATTTGGGAAGCTTGGGGCGTGCTGCATGGCCCGTTGTTTTTATCTGTTCCATATGCATTATTCCTATGATGTGGGTGCTCTGTACTCAGGCCCGGGCATTGAACGCGTTTCTTCTGGGAGAGTCGGAGGCATGGCATTTGGGGATTAACGTGCAGAGGGTTAAAAGGCTCATCATCTGTGTCACTGCCGCTATGGTTGGCGTGGGGGTTGCCTACTGCGGGGTCATCAGTTTTCTCGGACTCATCGTACCTCACCTTGTCCGCATGCTGATTGGTCCCGATCACCGTTGGCTGATGCCCGGATCCATTTTGGCAGGTGCTATTCTCTTGGTCAGCGCAGATTTAACCGCCCGCACGGTAGTAACACCCAGCGAATTACCCATCGGTGTAATTACTGCATTCTTTGGTGCACCTTTCTTCTTTTTTCTCCTTTCCATTCGTAAAAGAAACGTTCGATGATCAAGGCCTCACAGCTCAGTTATGCATATGGTCCCTGTCCCATTTTCAGCGACCTGAGCTTCCATATCAATGTGGGGGAAATTGTCGCCATACTTGGCCCCAACGGTGCCGGAAAAACGACTTTGATGAAGGTTCTTTGCGGCGACTTGTTGCCCACTTCCGGCCAGGTTGTTTTTGCAGGTAAACCTTTGCGCAAATGGGAGCCGCGCAAACTAGCCCAGAGGCGCGCCGTACTACCTCAGGCTTCGACCCTCGATTTTGCCTTTAATGTGGAAGAAGTTGTTCTGATGGGGCGTACCCCGCACCTTCAGGGGGGGGAGCGCCCTGTGGATATGCAGATTTGCCGGGATGCCCTACAGCGCGTTGATATGCTGAATTATTGGGGGCGCCTCTACACCACACTCTCCGGCGGGGAGCGTCAGCGCATCCACCTGGCGCGTGTGTTGGCCCAGCTTTGGGAAATTCCTGCAGAAATGCCCTCCTGTCTCTTTCTGGACGAACCAACCAGCAACCTCGACCTTTCCCATCAGCATTCTACCCTCAAAGTAGCCTCTGAGTTTGTCGCCAAAGGGCACACATCGGTTATCGTTTTGCATGATCTGAATCTTGCGTTGAAACACGCCGACCGCGTTATTGTCTTGCATCGGGGGAAGATTCATGACCAGGGACCCACTGCCGAAGTGCTCACTCCTGATCTGATTGAGAATGTTTTTGGGGTTAAAGCCCACTACGTGCGTATTCCAGGGCAGAATGTTTATTCTGTGGTAACGACGTCTCTCTGATTCTGAGGAATGTCGGTTTTTGGTAACGACATGTCTCTGTTTCGATATTCAATAGGCTAGTATTGAATATTGTCTGTGCTATCTTGTTCCTATCAACACGAAACAAGATTTCAACGATAGGAAATACTATGCCGGAAGAACCCAGTAGCGGAAGCGGTGGAGGCGGCGGATCAAGCCTCCCCAATGAAATCATACAATCCATAGCCATCTCCAATGCCAAATCTATCGGCGAACAACCGGCTATCCTCGCCAACCTTGCTTTGGCCAATCAGATCCTTAACCAGAACCTGCAGCATCAGACTCAGATTGCCCAGCAACAGGCATTTAATCAGATCGCCATGGCCACCACTGCCAAGTGTGTATCCATTATTACTTCGGCCGATTCTCCTACCGACCCTAAAGAGTTGAATGCCAAAATTAAGGCAATGACTGAAGAACTTCAGAAGCTCTTCCACCAGGAATAACTCTATTTTTCCCTCCTTTTTCTTTTCTTAGTATACAGCCTGATGAGCTGTTTAAGATGACCTAACACTAACGATAATAAGAATATGCCAGAACAATCAACCACACTGCCTCCGTCCCTTGGAGAAACTGTAACTGTAATCGGTGTCAGCAACCTCAAGAGTGTTGCCGAACAACCGGCTATGCTCAGCAATCTCTCTTTCTCTAATACGGTTGCCAATACAAACCTCTCTCAGCAGAATGCCGTAGCCAACCAGCAGGCAATGAATGAGTTGGGTGTTTCTATTCTCGGCAAGACGGTTAACAAGGTGTCCGACCTTGGTCCGCTGGAAGCACGTTCCGCTGTAGACATCCTCACCAACAATGAGTTGGCCCAGGATATGGCCTCTCTGAAGGCTTCTATCCAGATGTTTGCAGACAAGGTTAAGGGCTGAAAATCCATACATGCCACAGCGGGTCGGCTTAGGCCGGCCCGCCAATGGCCTTAGAAAGGAAACATGAACATTCCCATAGACCTTTTAGAGCAAATCAAAAATGCGAATTGGCACATTACAGATATTGCCCAGCTGTCAGATTGGGTAAAACAGTTGGAGGCGGTTCTTAAGCAAATAGCTTCCTCCGGCCAACTTTATCCTCCGGGTTCCTGTGAAGAACACCCGTTGCCCGTCAGTAATAATATAGACGATCCGTTTTGGATTTCTTTGCAAGATGATCAGGAACTGGACCTCGTTACCGTCAATGCATCCTCTGAAACAATCAAAAAGTATCTGCAGATGAGCAAGAGCGATTACGGATGGGAAGGCGGCAAGGATTCTACCTTAACCCTGAAACTGAAACAAACATCATAGGAGCTCCATCATGCCTGAAGAAAAACTGGGTCACATTAGAGTTACCGGCGAATCCGTAGAGACTGCCGAAACCGTGTTGGGTGCTTCTCTGGGAGAAACCACCTCCGTCATTAATACATCTTCTCTGATGACCATTGCTGGAAATCCTGCTGAAGCATCGGATCTTTCCTTGAATAACGCGATTTCCCAAAGAAACCTCTCTCAGCAGAACGCTGTTTCCAATCAGCAAAGGGTACAAAGCCTTGGCCTTTCGGTTTTAGGGAAAACGGTGCGGAAAGTTTCCGCTCCGACCGTTCTTGAAGCCCGATCCTCGATGGATGTGATTTCGGGGAACGAAATGGCCGAGACTCTGGCTTCTCTCAAAGCGGCCATCGATATGTTCAATAATGGTGCATCCCCCGTGAATCCTGATTCACCCCGAAGAAAGCTTATTAAAAAGCTGGTGGAACTGATTCGTATCCTTGAGTTGAATTACCTCTATCAGGGAAAGGGAACCTATGAGGATCCTCTTGTTATGAGACAATCCCAAGCGAAACTCTACCTCACCCTGGATGCATGTCTCGGGTTTAAAGGAATCAGTGCTGAGCAGCTGGATGTTTCTGAAGACAACGGTATCAGTATCAAAAAATAAACCTTAATCATGCCGAACCAAATCCCAGCGCATTCCGTCCCCGCTACACCGCAGGATCCTTATGAAGCAGCCCTGCGCAAGGCTGAAGCCCGCTTGAATGTCTACAGAGATACGTCGTCCTATCCTTCTCTGGAGGATGTGGCACGTAGAGTGGATGAATTGGCTTCCGGTATTGAAAAACTGTTCCGATGAAATCCAACCCTCAGAATAGCCTAAAGCTCTCCGATTTGCAGGAGAACGAGTTGAGCGATCCGGGTGATTTGGCTAAGAAAGCGGCCGAATCTGCCACTGTAATGGCTGATGCCATCTACCGATTGGGGATGCCGGGAGAGGATAACTCCCGGCTCTCCTCAGTGATTATGGAACAGACCATTGCCCAGATCGAGCGAATTCAGCAGTTGCACGGTTTTGCACCAAACCTTCCCTTCCAGTCGAAAGACTACCACACACCTCCTCTGGAGGACGCTCCTTTTTCCGATGAGCCATCTCTTAAAGCAGATGCGGCGGTGCAGACCACCGCTGCCCAGGCGGCTCATGCATTGACCAAAGATGCCTTGAAGGAGGAACAGGGGTTCCTCGCCATTCCCTTGATTGGTTTAAGCGCGTCAGCTATTTTTAAAGGAGTCACTCAGTATTGCCTTACTCGGCGGAACGCCGCCCAAGCGGCTTCAGATGCAGAATCCGGCTATGAGAAGGCGAAAAGCGAGTTCTCCGAAGAACGTGATTCCTGATCTACAAAACCCGGTGGTTTTTTCAGGGCCTTTGTCTGCCGGTGGACAGATGAGGGGAGGGGGCTTTTTCTTGGATATGCCTTCAACTGTACCCTGGACCGTTCACTTACCGGAAAACGGTTGGTTACATGCGGCTAAGCAATCGCCGACCACAGGTATTGGGCCCGCCATGTTCCTTTTTTCCGCAGATCCAAATCCCGGTGCAATGAGATCAGCCCTCATTCGAATTGAGTATTCCGGAAAAGTCAAAGAACACACGATTACCCAGCAGTCGGGAACCTTTACCAAAGCACAGGGAAATGCCGTTCTGGATTTGCCTTTTTTGCTTTGTCCTCGAGTCATGGAGTTCGCCATTCTTTTCAAGTGGGTTACTGAAATGGTGAAAAAAATTCCTATGCCATGGCGCTTGATTGTGCTTGTTATCGTAGAAGTGGTGGTCGTTTTGGCTGGAGTGGCCCTTGTCGTTCTCGTTGAGGCCCTGAAAAAACTGGTTCCTCAATCACCGACTCCTTTCCCGTGGCCGGATATGCCGACTCACAGCAAGGTCATCCCAACGCCCGTTCCCTGTCCACTTCCGCCGGAGCTGACCTCTCATCTGGATGTTACACCTTCGCTGATCGCCATGCAGACGATTGTTACCGGTGTATACATTGCCATCGAAACATTAAGTTGAACTGACTGCTTCGACTTCGTTGATTTCGTAGCCAAGTGCTTCAAGTCGTGCTTTGAGAGAGTAGGGGAGCACTTTATGACCACGGATTTGTGTAGTGTATTCTGTCTCAGAGGAATTCTCTTGTGCTTTTTCGGCACACGCATCCGTCGTATTTTCTTTGAGCACTTTGGATGGTGTAATACCAAAGTGTTGTTTAAAATCACGGCTGAAATGCGACACTTGTTTATAGCCTACTTCATAAGCCACACTTTTGACGGTATCTTCGCTCTTTAGCATTCTCAGTGCTGTCTTCATTCTCTGGCGGTGCAACCAGTCTTTGGGGGCTTCTCCTGTGGCCTGCCTGAAGTAGCGCTGCAACTGGCGGCTGGAGATATTCAGTCGTTTTGCCAGTTTTCCCGGGTGATATTCCGCCGGTGCCGCGTTATCCAGAAAAAGCTGTTCCTGAGCGGTTTTGCTTAAAGCATGCAAGCGAGAGGGCATGGTTTACACAATAAAGCTATAGAGGTGTATCCTCTATAGCTTTATTGGGAAAGACTCTAAAAACAATAGCTAGATTGAAGTTTCTTAAACCCCGTTTGAAGTTTCTTCTGTTCTATTTCAAGAATACTTTAAAGGATCAGGATCGAACCAATGCAGCTTGTTCATCGGCATGATAACTGGAGCGAACCAAAGGGCCGGATTCCACAATGCGGAATCCCAGATCCAGTCCCCACTGTTTCCAGTAATCAAATTCCGCAGGTTCAACCCAGCGGTCTATGGGGGCGTGTTTGGGCGTTGGTTGCAAATACTGACCAATGGTGATTATCTCTACTCCGGCAGCTTGCAAATCTCTAAGAATGGCTTCAACTTCGTCCTTGGCTTCTCCTATCCCCAGCATCAGTCCACTTTTGGTTATAAACCCTTTGGCCTTGGCATGTTCCAGCACTTTTAGCGTATGGGCTTTATTGGCTGTTTTGCGAACCGGGCGCTGTAGGCGTTCCACTGTTTCCATATTATGGTTTAGGATATCCGGTTTGGCCTCTAATACGATATCCAGCAAATCCATATTCCCGCGGAAATCAGGTATAAGTACTTCAATGGTGGTTTGAGGATTTTTGTTGCGGATGGCCCGTATGGTGTTGGCCCAGGCATTGGCCCCGCCGTCGGGCAGGTCGTCTCGGGCAACAGAGGTGATTACGGCATGCTTTAGCTGCATGCGCTCTACCGCACGGGCTGCTCTGGCGGGTTCACCTAAATCCACTTCCTTAGGGCGCCCTGTATCGATATTGCAAAAGGTGCAGGCTCGCGTGCAGATGTTCCCTAGGATCATCAGAGTCGCTGTGCCTCTGGCCCAGCATTCTCCCTGATTTGGGCAACGTGCACTGTGGCAAACCGTATGCAGGTTTTCTCCCTCCAGCAGTTCTCGCACCTCGTGGTGACCGCTTCCTTGAGAGAGTTTGGCACGCAGCCAATCCGGTTTTCTTTGACGCATTAAATCCATGGCTAAAAGAGTAATTGCAGAATATCTGTTACCTTTACGTTTCCCAATTCCTGCATAAAGTCAAAAGATACCAGTTTATCGCGGATGCGCTCGTAGTCATGCCGTTCTCCTTGCAGCAACTCTTCCAGATGTTCCGATGCTTCCGGTTTTCTGTCGATAAAAACGCCTGCAGCCAGAATGTGCCCGGCTTCCAGTTGCAGGTGGCAGCGGGCCATGTGCTCTCCAATGGACCGTTTATGCTCGTAAATGGCGGAGGGATCTTCTCCAAAGTTCCATTCCGTATCATCATACTTATTCTGTTTCAGCAGGAATGCTTCACGGATCATTTCAGGCGTGGGCGTCCATTGACTCAGCGAAAATTGTTTTCCCAGCTCCTGAGCCATGCGCACATAAAACTCGTCAAACCCCATATAGCGTCCGATATGTTCGCAAATGTTGGTTACCTTGCTGCGGTTCGATGCTATGGCCCGGCTGGTATAGCGTTTGTGGGGGGCTCTCAGTACCTGTCGCAACGTATCTAGATCGGCATCAAACAGCAGGGTTCCGTGATGCAGCACCCGGTTGCGGTGCATGTAAATTGCGGTCCCGGAAATCTTACACTCTCCAATGCAGATATCGCTTTTGCCGACTAGTTCCGCCTTAACGCCAAAGCGCCGCAGTGCGTAGACAATTGGTAAGCAATAACGTCCATAATCGATTTCCCGGTTTTTTTCCACATTCGATATGAACGTATAGTTCAGATTTCCATGGTCATGGTATACGGTTCCTCCTCCGCTGATACGGCGTACCACGGGTAAAAGGTGTTTGCACACATATTCGTGGTTGATCTCCTGGCTCGTTAATTGGTGGCGCCCCACGACAATGCAAGGCTCATCACGCCACAGCAGTAGATATTCCTCATCGCTGTTGCGTAATAAATATTCCTCCAAACCAAGGTTAAATGCAGGGTCGGTCGATTGTGGGATCACCAGTTGCACGCCCGCATAATGCACGGTATCCGACCCTTTTGGTCAATCGTAATTTTACAGACTTATGTGGTTCCCAGTGTATAGTAGAAACAAAAGATCATGACGACTGTCAGGGCCATTTTTAACCCCATGGCAATGAACGTTCCCAGCAGCGTTCCAATACCTGCATGTAGCGCTTCTGTCTTGGTTCGAAAATTCAGCCATTCAAACAGAAAGGCACCGGCCAGCGGCCCTAAAAAGATACCTGGTATCCCCAGAAATATCATTCCGAAAAGCCCTCCAAGAATAGCCCCCAATGCTCCCTTCCACGTGGCTCCGAAACGTTTTGCGCCCCACCAGGTACAGGCATAGTCCAATGCCTGGGAAATGAGAAACAGAAGAAACATCCACCCGATGAATGTCCATGTTATAGATGCTTCTGCTCCCATGACCAACCGGTGCAGTACTATTGCCGCCAGCGAAACCAGTGTGGAAGGGATTACCGGAATGAAATTCGCCAGCAGGGCACACAAAAAAAGCGTAGCCGTAAAGGCATGCATGCTCCAGAAGAGCAAATCGTACCAAGTTATACTCATAGTAATTGCTTTTAAATGTGCGTCCTGCCGGCATTCAAATTATTTAATACGGATGTTACCGCTGACGGTTTCGATATCGATGGGAACAGTCCCTTCTCCGAGCGTTCCTATGAGATGATCATCCTTCTTGCTCATGTTTGATAATGGGTATTGGCAATCCATTTCTCCTGACATGCTTTCCAGATTGATTTTGAAGTTCATCGCTTTTTTGCATTCAAAATCAACATCACCACTGACGCTCTCCACATTAACTGCAAAGGGTTCCTCGATCATTCTCAGGTGAATGTCACCGCTGACAGTTTCCAGATTAATGTTTCCCTTGGACGTAACCAAGGAGATATCTCCGCTGACGCTTTCCGCTGTTGCATCTTTGGATATCTGTTCTGTTTGAATGTCGCCACTGACTGATTCCGAATAAAAAGAACCTGAAATGCTCCTGGCTTTAATGTCTCCGCTTACAGTGTTGGCATCCACATCGCCCAGTAAATCTGTTAACGTTACATCACCGCTGACTGTTTCTAAATATAAGCGATTCTTTACCAGTTCGCAATCTATATCTCCAGACACAGCGCTTGCCTTAACGGTAGGTCCATTTGGAATATATGCTAGTATTTGTATATCAGGGCAGTTCCCTTGAAACAGTTTCTTTTTATTAATATACTCTTGTTTGAAGAGAACCTTACTTTCGTTGGCTTCGTAGGTTATTTTGATTTTCTCTTGAATCTCGTTAGCCTTTTCTTCGCTGTCAGTCTTAAACTTGTATGTGATTTCCAGCGATACTTCATCGGAGTTGGAGGGCATCATGACAATGTCCGCAATGTCTCCATTCAGCACTACGGTAGCGTCTTCAACTACGTTGGCTTTGTAGGTTTGGGTTCTGACAATCTCTGCAGAGAGTGTGGTGGTCAGCAGCAGAGAAAGTGCACTTATCGTGAGCAGTTTTAGTGAACTTGATTTCATAGAACTCTATCAAATGCAGATTGAATGCCATAAAATTATGGCTTTATATAAAACATTGTATATGAGTGGGTAAGCGAGTGCTTTATTGTTTGTTGTGTTTTTTTGTGGTCAAAGCAACCAATGATCGGTCGCTTTCGCCAGATTGGTTGAGTGTATAAAAAGTGCCTTTCAGGAAGTCTGGTTGCATTAAAAAAGCCCTCGAAAGCGAGGGCTCTTGTTTTTAGGAGATTTTAAAGTTCCTGCTTGGTTGGTCGGAAAAGAATTTCATTAATATCAACGTCTTCCGGTTGGCTGATGGCAAAAGAAACTGCCCGGGCAAATGAATTCGCCGGGATGGCTATTGCACTGTAGAATTGATGAACGGCATCCGAAGTACCCTTTTCTCCGATGCTGTTGGGTAATTCAGTGGCTACGGCTCCGGGAGACACGATGGTCGAACGGATGTTGTAAGCTTTGCTTTCTTGGCGAAGTCCCTCGGAGATGGCTCTGACTGCATGTTTGGTTGCGCAGTATACTGCACCTCCCATGGTAACTTTGTGCCCGGCGACTGAGGATACGTTAATTATATGACCAAATTTCTGTTTCATCATATGCGCGAGTGCTGCGGCAATTCCATAGAGCACACCTTTGATATTAACATCAATCATTTGGTCCCATTCATCCACTCTGCACAATTCCAGCGGAGCTAGAGGCATTAATCCTGCGTTGTTAATCAGCACATCTATTTTCCCGTAGGCAGCCACAGCCGTATCGACCAGTAATGTTACTTCGGCCTGTTGTGTTACATCAGTTTTCAGCGCCAGAGCGTTGCCGCCGTTTACTTTTATCTCATTGACTAATATATCCAGGCGATCTGTTCGACGGGCTCCCAGAACTACCGTCGCTCCCTGTTCTGATAAAAGGCGTGCAGCAGCTTCTCCAAGACCGCTGCTTGCTCCGGTGATGACAATCACTTTTCCTGCTATGTTTTCTATTTTTGAATTCATAATGTGTATTTGAGCTAAAACTATACTCCTTCCTGCAGGAAATCTCTTCGAGAGAGCTTTTTTGTCTGAATATTCCGTTTGTCTTTTACAGTGTATAAGCCTTTAAGTGCAAAGAATTAGGGCGGAAAAGTCAAAAACAGTTGTCATTTGACAGTATACCCTTAAACAGGGATCCTTTTCCCATGAGCCAGAATAATGACATTGATACTTCTGACCTCTACGCAGTGCGTCTGAATAAGCTCGAAACCATGCGTTCCGCAGGCTTCGATCCTTTTCGCGCAAACTGCGAGCAGGCCCATACGTCCGAACAGGCCAAGGCTCTCTTTCCTGAGGGTGCCGAGGAAGGCCCGGTAGTTAAAGTTGCCGGCCGCCTTAAATTTATCCGTCTCATGGGTAAAGCTTCCTTTGTCAAAATTCTCGACCGCGACGGCATCATTCAGCTCTACTTCAAGCGTGATGAAATCGGCGAAGAAGCCTACGACTTTTTTAAGAAACTGGACTTGGGCGACATTATTGGCGTGGAAGGCCCCATGTTTAAGACCAAGACCGGGGAAATAACCGTTCGCGTAAAAGCGTTCACCTTGGTTTCCAAAGCCCTGCGCCCGCTCCCGGAAAAGTTTCACGGCCTGACCGACAGCGAACAGGTATACCGCCAGCGCTACCTCGACCTCATTTCCAACGACGACAGTCGCCGTGTCTTTAAGACCCGCTCCCGCATTATTTCCTGCATTCGCCGCTACCTCGATGCCCATGAATTCATGGAAGTCGAAACGCCTATCCTGCAGGCGGAAGCCGGTGGTGCCGCTGCCCGTCCGTTTGAGACTTATTTCAACGCTCTGGATTGTCCTTTTGTCCTTCGTATTGCATTGGAGCTTTACCTCAAGCGCATGCTTGTCGGTGGCTTTGACCGCGTTTACGAAATTGGTCGCAATTTCCGCAACGAAGGCCTCTCCCGACGCCATAATCCTGAGTTTACCATGCTCGAAGTCTATCAGGCCTACAGCGATTTCCGCGGCATGATGAAGCTCATTCGCGGCATGGTTCAGGCAATTTGCGATGATGTTTTAGGCACCGATAAGATTACCCGCTACGATGGCGAAATTATAGACCTAGGCGGTGAATGGCGCGAAGCCGCTTACAAGGACCTGATCATCGAGTATACGAAGGATCCCGACTGGTTCTTCCGCAGTAAGGCAGAAAAACTCGCTTTTTGTGAGAAGGATGGCATTGAGGTGGATCCTGAGCGCGAAGACTTTGAGGTCACCAACAATGTGTTTGAAAAACGTATCGAACCGACGCTGATTCAGCCGACATTTGTTACGCACATTCCCCGTGAACTTTGCCCTCTGGCCAAGATCAACCAGGAAGACGACAGCGTGCTGGATGTTTTTGAGCTGTGCATCAACGGGCAGGAAATTGCCCCGGCCTACAGTGAACAGAACGATCCCATTGTTCAGCGCAAAATGTTTGAGCAGCAGGCCGGCGAAGAGGTCCAGAAGATCGACGACGACTTCCTTACCGCAATGGAACACGGTATGCCGCCCGCAGGCGGGATGGGGGTTGGTATCGACCGACTCGTTATCCTTCTGACCGGCGTGCCCAGTATCCGCGATGTTATTCTTTTCCCGGCCATGCGCCCGGATAAGGATGCCTGATTCCGCTTTGCAAACCCCGGACTTTGTTCCGGGGTTTCTTTTTGCTTCCCTTTGTCACAAGCATCTTATTATGTGAATGCTTATGCCTTGGTACTTCTATTTAGCCGTCAAGCAACTTTTCCCCAGCGGGCGTAAGTTACCTTCCTTCTTTTTTGTGGTCTCTGTCCTTGGGGTTGCTTTGGGGGTGGCCGTCCTCATCGGCGTGCAGAGTGTCATGGGTGGTTTTGACCAGACCTATAAAGACAAAATGGTGCAGACCACCGGACACATAGAAATTCGTAACGGCGGTAGCCTCATCTATGATGTTAAAGAAGTGCTAGAAGTGCTTGATGCCGATCCACGTGTGGAAGCCGCTGTTCCGGCTGCTCATGGGGTGGTTATGCTGCAGTACCGCAATCGTCCCTCTTTTCCCATGATTCGCGGGATTGATGTGAATCGAGAGCATCAGGTTTATCCAATGGATCAGTTCCTTATTGAGGGCACCATCGACGATTTGGACGACGACAGCATCTTTCTCAGTTCCGGGTTAGCCTACAGCATCGGCGCACGGGTGGGTAGTGTTATCGAGCTCTACACTCCACTGATGATCGAAGGATTGAAATCGGACGAGGTCATTCTTCCCCGCGAGTTTGTCGTTACCGGAATCTATCAGACGGGGTGGAACCAGCTCGATGAATCCACCATCATCTGCACTCTCCGTACTATGCAGGATCTCTACGGTCTGGGGCGTTCAGTCCATAGCATTGCCGTAAAACTGAAAGATGGAGTGGATGAGCTGGCCTATGCCGATGAGCTCAATTCCGGTAAACTGCCTTTTCCCCAATATGCCTATACCTGGATTGATCTCAATTCCGATTTCCTCTGGGTGTTGGCTCTGGAGAAGAACATGATGCTTTTCCTTATGCTCTTTATTGTTGTTGTGGCCGCCTTCTCCATCAGCATTGCCCAGTTACTTACGGTTATCCGTAAAACGCGCGAGATCGGCGTCATTGGGGCTATCGGAGGTTCCGGTCGGGCTATGGCCGTTTGCTATTGTTTTCAGGGCTTTTTTATCGGCTTGCTGGGGGTTGCCTGCGGCATCGCTCTGGCCGTCACCGTTCTCCATTTTCGCGATCCAATCGTTGGCGGGTTGGCCAGTATCACCCAAACCAAGGAGACATTGGTTAAGTTCTATCAGTTCAGCAACTTACCCGTATACTATAGCAAATCGGATTTTATCGTGGTCACTGTTTCCACTCTGTTCCTCTCCACGCTGGCAGGATTTATCCCTGCATTTCGCGCCGCCCGTATGAAACCGGCAGATGCCCTTAGAAGCGAGTAATTATGGATACCATCCTTGCCTGCCAAAATATTTCTAAAAAGTTCCTCAGCGGTAGCGAAGATATACACGTGCTTCACGATGTCTCGCTTTTTGTCAATGCCGCGGAGAGTGTCAGCATTCGTGGTGAATCCGGCAGTGGCAAAACCACCTTACTCAATATTCTTGCCGGATTGGAGAGCAGTGATCAGGGCGAGGTGTTCTGGTCCGGGAAGGCGATTCGCAAGAAATCGCTCCATCGTCTTTCGGCAGAACGCAAACGCTATCTGGGGATGGTTTTTCAGTCCTTTTACCTGATTCCAGAGCTCAACGCATTGGAAAATGTGCTGTTTGCTGCTCGTATTTTGGGGCGGGTGGGGGCCTCTGAACGTAAACGTGCGCAGGACCTGCTGGTAAGAGTCGGGTTGGGAGAGCGGCTCAAAAGCAGTCCGCTTAAACTGTCCGGCGGTGAGCGTCAGCGCGTGGCCGTGGCCCGTGCCTTGATGAATCGTCCACAAGTGGTCCTTGCCGACGAACCTACTGGCAATCTCGACGAAGCCACCGGAAAGCACATCATGGATATGCTTCTGGCCATTACCCGCGAGGAGGATGCCGGCCTCATTCTGGTTACCCACAACATGGAGTTTGCCTCCAAAACAGATCGCTGCTGTCACCTGATTAAAGGGCGCATGGAATCTTGAGCTTGCCTGAGAACGGTTCTTGCTTCCCGGCTCAAGATATTGCAAAGTCTCTGCATGTCCAGTCAAGGCAAGCTTAAATGTGGCGTTGTGGGCGTCGGTTATCTGGGCCAGCACCACGCAAGAATTTACTCAACTCTCGAGAATGTGGAACTCGTCGGTGTGTGCGATTCTTCTATGGATCGGGCCAAAGAAATTGCCGATAAACACGGTTGCCGTGTCTTTGATTCTCCTGAAGCGTTGGGCGAAGCCTGCGATGCCGTCAGTGTGGTTGTTCCCACCGATTTGCATGCTCAGGTTGCGGTTCCACTGCTCAAGAAGGGCTGCCATATGCTTATCGAAAAGCCTTTGTGCACCAGCCTCGAAGAGGCGGAACAAATCCTCAACGCTGCCAAAGAAGCCAATGTGGTGGTTCAGGTGGGGCACATTGAGCACTACAATCCGGTGATGAGTTTTCTCGAGCAGGCTGTCAGTGTACCCCGTTTCATAACCGCCGATCGCTTGGCTCCCTTCCAGCCCCGCGGTACTGAGGTTGGGGTGGTGCTTGATCTCATGATTCATGACATTGGAGTTATCCTTCAACTGGTAAATTCCCCAGTGGTTCGGGTTGAAAGTATCGGCGTTAATGTGCTTTCCCGCACGGAGGATATTGCCAATGCCCGCATCGTTTTTGAAAACGGCTGTGTAGCCAACATCAATACCAGCCGTGTCAGCGAAAAGAAGGTGCGCGAGATCCGCGTGTTCCAGCCCAATGGCTACCTCTCCATCGATTTTATGAACCAAAGCGGGCATTTGCTCAAAATGACACCCGGAGGTCTTGAAAAAGAAGAGATTCCCATAGAGAAGGACGAACCGCTCAAGCTCGAACTGGCATCCTTTGTCGACTGTGTGGTTAATCACAACAACCCTAAAGTGGGGGCGGTTCTTGGCAAAACCGCTCTTGAGGTGGCAATCAAGATTACCGATCAGATCCGCAAAGGCTTTGCAGATCCTTCCACGCTTTCCTGATGACTCAGGCATTGCCATTCCCTCGTTTTGAGTCGCCTCTGTCCGGGAAGGTTCCGGATGTGTTGATTGTCGCCGGTGAGCATTCCGGAGATCAGCATGCGGCGGAGCTTGTTCGCAATCTTTTGCGCGATCATCCTGACTATACGGTGGCTTGTCTCGGTGGCCCGGAGCTTAAGGCAGCCGGCGCTCAGCTGCTTTTTGACCTGACAGCATCCAGTGTGGTTGGCTTGGTGGAGGTTGTTAAGCATTACGGTTTCTTTAAAGCCCTGTTTGCGGAAACACTCCGCTGGATAGAGGAATGGCGCCCGCGGGTGATTTGCTTTATTGATTATCCCGGATTCAACCTGCGTCTGGCCAAGGCATTGTTTGATGCCAAGCTCAGTCGCAAGGGTGGGGGTGACATTCCTTTAGCCTATTATATCAGTCCGCAGATCTGGGCCTGGAAGGGGAAACGCCGTTTTAAGATGGCCAAGTTACTCGATTCTCTGGCCGTTATATTCCCTTTTGAGATAGACTGCTACAAAGACACCGATTTGCCCGTTACCTTTGTCGGGCATCCTTATGTCGACGAGCACTACCGCTCTCCCCTCAGTTATGATATGGAAGGCCCGGTCCTGATGACTCCGGGGAGCCGTAAGCAGGCTATTGGTCGAATTTTTCCCCGTATGCTCGATGCATTCCAGGCTTTTCATCAGCAGGCGCCGGAGAGTAGGGCTATTGTTCCGTATCCAACGGAAACACTTAAGGCTCAGTTGCAGGATATCCTCGATGGATACCCCGAAATTACAAGTGCAGTTCAACTGATTCCTTTTGCCTCCGGTATGAAAGCCTCCGCGGTGCTTGCCAGCAGTGGAACCATGTCGCTGACTTGCGCCCTTGCCGGTATTCCCGGTGCTATTTGTTATGTGGCCCATCCCTGGACATACCGTATCGGCCGCATGCTTGTCCGCATCAGTCACCTTGGCATTGCCAATCTGCTCTTGCCTAAAACACCTATTTACCGCGAATACTTGCAGAGTGATGCCAGTGTGGAAAACCTCCTCAATGAGTTGAACGCGGCTTATATGCCCGATCAAGTTCAAAATACCCACTACATTGCCAACCGTCTGCGGGAGCTGCTTTCAGCGCCTTCCGACCGCAGGCCGGAACAGTGGCTGGCACAGTTTCTGGATTGAGTTTGGCTCACCTGTCGCACTTTGCTGTGACATCGCGTCACACTGTCACAGTGCCATGTCGCTGTTTTCTATGTCTCTCGCTTATTATCCCTTTGCAGTTTGTTTTGTAATAGAATATAAATCAATTGGTTAGGTGTTTTTGGCTTTTGTCTGTAAGAACCATTCCTCTTTGGTACGCTAAATGCAAAAGAAGGCCTCGTGAGCAAAATACTTGGCATAGACTTAGGTACTACAAATTCATGTATGGCTGTCATGGAAGGCGGCGAAGCTACCGTCATCCCCAATTCTGAGGGTGCCCGTACCACTCCTTCCATTGTAGCTTTCACCAAGGACGGTGAGCGTCTCGTTGGTCAAGCCGCGAAGCGCCAGGCAGTCACCAACCCGAAGAACACCATCTTCTCGGCAAAGCGTCTTATCGGACGCAAGTTTGCTGAAGTTCAGGAAGAAGCCTCCGGCCTTCCCTACAAGGTGGTTGCCGGGAAAAATTCCGACGCCTGGATTGAATGTCAGGTGGGAGACAAGATAGAGCAATACGCTCCTGAACAGATCTCCTCTATGATTCTGGCAAAGCTCAAAGCCGATGCCGAATCCTACCTCGGCGAGACCATTACCAAGGCGGTCATTACCGTTCCTGCATACTTTAACGACGCCCAGCGTCAGGCTACCAAGGACGCCGGCCGTATCGCCGGTCTTGATGTCCTCCGTATCATCAACGAGCCTACCGCGGCATCTTTGGCGTACGGCTTGGATAAGAAAGAGGAAGAAACCATTGCCGTTTATGACTTGGGCGGTGGCACTTTCGATATCTCCGTTTTAGAAATCGGAGATGGTGTTTTCGAAGTGAAAGCCACCAACGGCGATACCCACCTCGGTGGCGACAACTGGGACACAGCCATTATCAACTGGCTTGTAGACGAATTTAAGAAGGATAACGGTATTGACCTGCGCAGCGATCCTATGGCCCTCCAGCGCCTTAAGGAAGAAGCTGAAAAGGCCAAAATTGCCCTTTCGAGCGCTCAGAGCACCGACATTAATCTGCCCTTTATTACGGCCGATGCTACCGGTCCTAAGCACCTCAATATTTCGCTTTCCCGTTCCAAGCTGGAACAGATCTGTGATAAACTCTTCACTCGCACCATTGCTCCTTTCGAAGCTTGCTTGAAGGACGCCGGTTGTGGCAAAGGCGACATTGGCGAGCTCGTTCTCGTCGGCGGTATGACCCGTATGCCCAAAGTGGTTGAAGTCGCCCATAGCCTTGCCGGCAAGGAGCCGCACAAGGGAGTCAACCCGGACGAAGTGGTGGCCATTGGTGCGGCTATTCAAGGCGGTGTTTTGGCCGGTGACGTTAAGGACGTGCTCCTGCTCGACGTTACTCCACTGACGCTCTCCATCGAAACCGCAGGTGGTATCTCCACCCCCATGATTGAGCGCAACACCACCATCCCGACCAAGAAGTCCAACGTTTTCTCCACCTACAGCGACCAGCAGCCTTCCGTGGAAATCCGCGTGCTTCAAGGCGAACGCCCCATGGCCAAGGATAATAAGCTCCTCGGGAACTTCCGCCTCGACGGTATTCCTCCGGCGCCGCGCGGCATTCCGCAGATCGAAGTTACTTTCGACATCGACGCCAATGGTATCCTTCACGTGACCGCCAAGGATCTCGGCACAGGCAAAGACCAGAAGATTTCCATCACCGGTTCCTCCGGTCTGGATAAGGACGAAGTCGAACGCCTCCGCAAGGAAGCCGAAATGCATGCCTCCGAAGACAAGTCTAAGCGCGAGTCTGCCGAAGTTCGCAACGAACTCGATAATCTGGTTTACCAGACGGAAAAGCTCATGAACGAATCCGGCGACAAGCTTGGCAGCGTTAAGGGCACGATGGAAAAGCTCATCAAGGACGGTAAAGATGCCCTCGAAAGCAACGACGGTTCCAAGATGAAGTCCGCACTCGACAACCTGAAGAACAACAAGGAAATTCAGGAAGCCGTCACCAAGATGTATCAGGAAGCCGCTGCTGCCCAGCAGGGTGGGGCTCCCGCTCCTGAACAGCCTTCCGGTGCTTCCGCCTCCTCCTCTTCCGCAGACGACGATAATGTAGTCGATGCTGAAGTTGAAGACGTAGACGATAAATAACGAATCCTTTAATAAGTACACACGGCCTGTGTGCACTTTCATTAACCCACTCTTAAAAACAAAATTAGTTAATTAACACCATGGCAGACAACCAAGTAAACCTAAAGCCTCTCGGCGAACGCGTTCTTGTAAAGCTGATTGAGGCCTCCGAACAAGTTAAGGGCGGCATCATCATTCCCGATTCCGCTAAGGAAAAACCCACTGAGGCTGAAGTCGTTGCCCTTGGTACCGGTCGCAAGAACGACGACGGTTCCGTTCAGGACTTCATCGTAAAGATCGGTGACCGGGTCATCATCTCTAAATACGGTGGCACCGAAGTGAAACTCAACGATGTTTCCTACCAGTTGCTCCGTGAGGATGATATCCTCGGCATCATCGGCTAAGGTCTAGCCCCTCAACATAACCCGATAAGAACTTAGAAATTTACAGATTATGGCTAAGCAAATCATTTTTGATGAAGCTGCACGCAAGAAGATGCTCAAGGGGGTCGAAACCCTCGCCAAGGCAGTTAAGGTAACGCTCGGTCCCAAGGGCCGTAACGTTATCCTCGACAAAAAATTCGGATCCCCCACCGTAACTAAGGATGGTGTTTCCGTAGCCAAGGAAATCGATCTTCCCGATCCTTTCGAAAACATGGGTGCTCAGATGGTTAAGGAAGTTGCTTCCAAGACCTCCGATAGCGCCGGTGACGGAACAACCACTGCTACCGTACTCGCTGAAGGCATCTACAAGGCCGGTCTCCGTAATGTTACTGCCGGTGCCAACCCCGTTTACATCAAGCGTGGTATCGACGCTGCCGTAGCTGCTGCCGTAGCTGAATTGGCTAAGATCTCCAAGGCTGTTGACGGTCGCGAAGACGTTGAAAACGTAGCCACTGTCTCTGCTAACTGGGACAAGGAAATTGGCAGTATCATCGCCGAAGCTATGGACAAGGTTGGCAAGGATGGCACTATTACTGTAGAAGAAGCCAAGGGCATTGAAACAACGCTCGACGTTGTTGAAGGGATGCAGTTCGATAAGGGCTACCTCTCCCCCTACTTTGCTACCGATACAGAGGCTATGGAAGCTATCCTCGACAGCGCCTACATCCTCATCCACGAGAAGAAGATTTCCAGCCTGCAGGACCTCCTCCCGCTGTTGCAGAAGGTTTCCCAGAGCGGCAAACCCCTCCTCATCATTGCTGAAGATGTGGACGGCGAAGCCTTGGCTACTCTCGTAGTCAACAAGCTCCGTGGCACCCTCAACATTTGTGCCGTTAAGGCTCCCGGTTTCGGCGACCGCCGCAAGGCTATGCTCGAAGATATCGCCATCCTCACCGGTGGTAAGCTCATCACTGAAGAGCTTGGCCTTAAGCTTGATGGTGTTGAAATCTCCGACCTCGGTCAGGCCAAGCGTATTACCGTTGGCAAAGAAAACACCGTCATCGTTGAAGGTGCCGGCGCCGGTGCCGATATCCAGGGCCGCGTAAAGCAGATCCGTCGTCAGATCGAAGAATCCACTTCCGATTACGACCGCGAAAAGCTTCAGGAACGCCTTGCCAAGCTCGCCGGCGGTGTTGCCGTCATCAACGTTGGTGCTGCTACCGAGCCGGAAATGAGGGAAAAGAAGGCCCGTGTGGAAGACGCTCTGCATGCAACCCGCGCTGCCGTCGAAGAAGGTATTGTTCCCGGTGGTGGTGTTGCCCTCCTGCGCACGGTTGCCGCTATCGAATCCGTTCAGCTCGAAGGCGACGAAGCCCTCGGTGTGGCCATCGTCCGCAAGGCCGTTGAGTCCCCCCTCCGTCAGCTCTGCGCTAACGCAGGCGTTGAAGGCAGCGTAGTTATCAAGGAAGTCCTCTCCTCTAGCGGCAGCATGGGCTACAATGTGGCCACCGACACCTACGAAGACCTCCTCAAGGCCGGTGTCGTTGACCCCACCAAGGTAACCCGTACAGCCCTTCAGAACGCTGCTTCTGTTTCCGGCCTGCTCCTCACCACCGAAGCCATGATCACTGATCTCCCAGAAGAGAAGTCCGACGCCGGTATGCCCGGTGGCATGGGCGGAATGGGTGGCATGGGTGGAATGGGCGGCATGATGTAATTGCTCCTGCAATTACACGGCCCAAGGCCAACTTAAATTGCTCATCACATAAGAAACGCCTCCGATCTTTCGGAGGCGTTTTTGTATCTGTAAATGTTGTGAGGAAAATGAAGAGGAAGTTGTTATTTGTCTCTTTGGAAAAATCTGATGAAATAACGTTCTATGCAGTCAAATTATGATTCAATTTCAGAAGCTTGGATAAAAAATAGAAGAGAGATTTCTCCTAATGATTTAGAGCTCTTTGAGCTGTTCATTTCGCATTTACCGGATTTTCCTCATATTTTGGATCTTGGATGTGGATCAGGGAATCCGGTTGCCAAGTTCTTGGTGAAAAGAGGTGCTGAAATAACAGGAGTGGATAGATCTAAAGAGTTATTGGATTATGCTGTTGATATCTTGCCAAATCATAAATGGGTTCTATCTGACTTGTTCGATTATGAGCCAGATAGCCTTTTTGATGGAGTTGTAATTTGGGATTCTATGTTTCACTTTCCCAGAGAGAAGCACAAAAAGCTTTTACAGAAAGCATATAACGCTTTGAAACCATCCGGTTTGCTTATCCTTTCAAGTGGAGGATCAGAGGAGAATGTCCCGGCTTTTACGGATACGATGTTTGGTCAAACTTTTTACTATGATTCGTATCCGGTTTTCGAGCTTCTAGAGTTATGTCAGGTGGTCGGATTCAATGTTCTTGAAACTAAATTAGTGAACAAACCGGATGGAGAAAGAGATAAGGGACGTTTAGGGCTTGTTCTTAAAAAATAGGAAGACTAAGCAACAAATGACTGAAAAGTTCTGTGTGGCGGTTGGACCGCTTATCGCGATCTGACTCCTGATGACAGAAACATATTCAATGAAGCAACCGAAGTCCTTGTTGGTGTTCAATATACACTTCAGAAAGTATCGACGCAGGTGGTTGCAGGTGTGAATTATCGCTTCAAATGCCTTGCTCGTGTTCCTTCACCTTCAAATGAGCGCAACGAAGCTATTATGCAGATCTTCTCACCTTTTGAAGGAAGACCATTCATTACTGATATTCATCGTATATAAGTTTTACTTAAATTAAGGCTGCTATGTCACTGACATGGCAGCCTTTTTTAGTATTAAATGGCTTGATCTGAGTTATACTTCAGCTAAACAGAACATGATATGAAGATCGTTAGGGCGGACAGTAGTAAC
Source organism: Opitutales bacterium (assembly GCA_016932335.1). Taxonomy (GTDB): domain Bacteria; phylum Verrucomicrobiota; class Verrucomicrobiia; order Opitutales; family Oceanipulchritudinaceae; genus JAFGCZ01. Next base: position 122,600 of record JAFGCZ010000012.1, read on the forward strand.
CCGGATTTTGTGAGTTTAATCCATCAACTGGATGCTGATCTCAATGACCGTTACGGCAAGACTCAGGCCGAATATGATCAGCATAATGTGATCGAGGAGAACCAAACCGTTCTTGTATGTTATGTGGATGATGTGCCTATGGGATGCGGCTGTTTTAAAGAAATGGGAGAAGATACCGTGGAGCTGAAACGTATCTTTATTGCTTCGGAGCAGCGGGGAAATGGATATGCCAAACTGATCGTGGCCGAACTCGAGAAATGGGCTTCCGAGCTTTGCTATAAGCAAGCACGTTTGGAAACAGGGAAAGGCCAACCAGAAGCCATTGGGCTCTATACCAAATGCGGCTACACAGTTACCGAAAATTATGGACCCTATGTGGGCATGGACAACAGCGTGTGTATGCTGAAACTGCTTGCTTAGATTGCGGCGATTAGGATCGAAACGCCTGCGGCGACTACGTATGCTGCAAGAAACAGTCTTAATGCTCGGTAAATATCCAGTGAGTTGGTTTTACGGGCTTTGGAATTGAACACATGACTGTGGCTTACCTTGCTGCCGTGTCCGTAGGTATTTGTGCCACCAAGGCGGACATTTAACCCATAGGCTGCTGCGGCTTCCGGCCAACCGGCATTGGGGCTGTTGTGCTTACGGGCATCGGTTGCGATGGCTTTAAAATGGCGGCATCCACAGATCACCCACAGGGCCAGAGCGCAAATGCGGGCAGGAACGTAGCCGAGGATGTCGTCTATGCGGGCAGCTACTTTTCCGAAGCGTTCATATTTTGCGTTTCGATAGCCTACCATAGAATCCATCGTGTTGGTAATTCGGAAAAACAAGGCGCCGGGAGCTCCTAATAGCAGATACCAGAAAATAGGAGCCATCACTGCGTCGTTGAAACTTTCCATGAGGGTTTCTATGGTAGCCCGGCTGACTTCCGAGGAGCTAAGGTTTTCTGTGTCGCGTCCCACAATCCAGCTCACCCGGGTTCGGGCCTCCGGCAGGTTGCCGTTGTTCAGCGGTCGGGCAACGGCTTTTACATGGTGGAGCAGATCACCGGCTCCAATGCACTGAAAGAGAATCAATGCCTCTACGATGCGACCCAGCAACGGAGACATCCAGTATGTCAGCGCCCAGAAACTGAACAGCGGCAACAGAATGCTCCCCTGCACCAGCACGAAGAATACCGCTCCATGGAAAACTGAGTCATAGCCTTGCTCTCGCGTTTTATGTTCCCAATAAAGAATGGCGTTGCCGGTGTAGCGCACCAGATGCGGTAAATAGCGGGGGTCTCCCAGCACCAGGTCTGCGAGTATGACGGTAAGCAACAATATGGGATTACTGCTCCACATAACGCCAAAATGCATCTAAATTGAGGCAGCTTTCAAGCAGATCCGCCATTTGACTGTAAATTTCCTGCTTATGGGCATGCCAGGATTTCGGGGCAATGCGTGCCTCCTTAATTCCTGCAGCCTCCACTAAACGCCTTCTCATCGCAGCAGATTCAAAAAGCCCGTGCAGGTAGGTGCCCCAAACGTTTTCGCAGCAATAGCCTTCTATTGTTTTTTCAGAGTCTTGGGCTAACTTCAACAGCGCATGGCAGGGGCGTGTTGGCAGGGTGCGTCCCATATGTATTTCGTAGGCCGACCAGGCGTCATCGCCGTACATTGCCGTAACCTGTCGGACTGTCTTTTCCGACTCAAAATGTGTCTTTACCGGTAGCAGGTTCAACCCGGCCAGACTGCCGGCACTGCCTGCTATGCCTTCTGGATCGTCTATGCTTTCCCCCAGCATTTGAAACCCGCCGCAGATGCCCACCACAGGGATTCCCGTTGCTGCTTTTTCCCGAATCGCCTCCGCTAGGCCACTTTCCTGTAGCCAAAGTAAGTCATGGATGGTGTTTTTTGATCCGGGAATGACAATGATCTTTGCCCCTTCCAGATCTTTCGGTTTGTTTGCCCATTCTATGCGAATGCCTTCATCCAGATTCCAGGGCTCGCAGTCCTGTGTGTTGGAGACGCGGGGAAGGTCTATCCAGACCATTTTAGCCCCGCTTCCCTTGTTGCTCCGTTTCAGAGAAAAACCATCTTCGTTTTCAGGTTGCAGGTGATCCTGTAATGGCAGCACGCCCATGTAGGGGGTTGCTATGTGTTCGGCAAAATAGGTGTCCGCTCCTTTGAAAAGTCCGGGATCTCCGCGGAATTTATTCACGATCAGCCCCATTCCGAGATCGCGCACTGCTTGCGGCATCAAATTTACCGTTCCAATCGCCTGTGCGAAAACGCCTCCGCGTTCGATGTCACAGGCGAGTATCCAGCGCCCCTGTAGATATTCTATCGGTTTCAGGTTCACGATGTCGCGCTGCATCAGGTTCAGCTCCACAGGGCTGCCGGCGCCTTCCAATACCAATACATCGCAGCGGGATTTCCACCAGTCCATGACTTCGCAGACCTGTTCCCAGAGTACTTTTGTTTCCAGATAGTAGTCACCTGCTTTTATGTGCTTTCCCGGGATTCCCAGCCACACCACTTGAGAGATGCTCTCTCCAGTGGGTTTCAGTAATACAGGATTCATTTGCGCAATGGGACGCAATCCGCAGGCTTCCGCCTGTGCCGCCTGAGCTCGGCCGATTTCTCCTCCCTCAAGCGTTACAAAAGAGTTGTTGGACATGTTTTGCGCCTTGAACGGGGCAACTTTATATCCGTTGCGCGCCAGAAGGGCGCAGAAGGCGGTGTTAATCCAACTTTTTCCAGCGTTGGAGGAGGTTCCCAGTATGGATATGGCTTTCATAACTCATGAAGCACCGTTTTCAACGTGCCGGTAAAGTGTTTGTTGTCGCGTTTGTCCCTTACACAAATTCTTAGATAATGGTTTTCGTTGATTCCGGGGACGCCCGACATCGTTCTTACCAGAATACCTTTTTGCCAAAGCTTTTGGGCTGCTGCCACCGCGTTTGGCTCATACAGTTCCAGCAACAGATAATTGGTCGTCGAAGGGATTACCTGAATCCCTTCCAGCTGTTCAATCGCATCACTGAGTTCTTCTTTCAGCTCGGCGTAGTTTTTCAGCCCATTACGAAGTTGCTGATAATACTCCCGCTTCAAAAAGTGATCGGCCCAGGCATGTGTGACTGCGCAAAGACTCCAGGTAAGTTTGTGTTTACTTATCTTATGGCTCCAGTTCTCATTACTCGTTGCCGCAAACCCGATGCGGATTCCCGGAATCGCCCAACTTTTGGTTAGAGAGCGTAGTAAAATACAATTGCGTAATTCGCTTAAACTGTCGGTTAAAGAATTGCTGTTTCCTCCGGTGGTAAATTCAATGAATGCCTCATCAATGACCCAAATCAGATCCGGGCGGGTACGGATGGCATGTTTTAAGGTGTCTTTGGGCAACAATTGACCGGTTGGGTTTCCCGGATTTCCTATAAGGATTACACTTCCGGTTTCGGCTCTCGATACAAAATCCAGCGTTTGCCACTGGGCCTTTTCCTGCAATATGCGGATTATTCGGCAGCGATTGCTTTCTGCTACGTGCAGGTATTCGTTGAAACAAGGGCAGGGTATGTAAACTGTTCGGCCGCTGAATAAGCGTAGTACCAGGTCCAGCGCTTCCATTGCTCCGTGCGTGGATACCACATATCCTTGCCTGATTCCGTAAATATCCTTTAACCGTGCTTCTATGCTATGCCCGGTTGGCGGCGGGTAGGTTCCTATACGCTCAAGCCATTTGCCCCAGAGTTTTGCGTCCGGTTTCGGCGCAAAGAGATTCAGGTTTATGCTGAAATCTGTGACTGCTTTTTCCGTGGGTCCCCAGTGGGCTTCAATGGCTTCAAGATTTCCCCCGTGTTCCTTCAACATGTTGAACCTTTCAACCTTAAAGGACAACCCGCGGCTATGAAATCAACCGTTTCCGCATGTGAGGCCACCTTTTGATTGGCCCAGCCAACTAAATCCCGGTAAGCCCGCGTTGCTCCACCCATGGGCACTATTCCCATTCCCACTTCATTGCTTACGATGACAGCCGTTACAGACTGCTCTTTCAGGTGGTTTAATCCCTGCTCCAGTTCTTCCAGAATCGCGTCGAGATTTCCATTATGGACTTCCAGTGCATTCCCCAGCCACATGGTCAGGCAATCCAGCAGCATGGTTTTTCCGGCACATTTCTTCGCCAGCATGGAAAAATCAAATATGTTTTCCACGGTTTCCCATGTGGTCGGTCGCTGCTCTCGGTGTCTTCTGATGCGATCCTGCATTTCTGCGTCCAGATCGGAGGTTCTACAGGTGGCTACATAAAACACTTCGTTGCCGCTTTCGGCGGCGGTATTTTCCGCAAAACGGCTTTTTCCGCTGCGGCTTCCTCCAAAAATTAAATGTATGGATCCCTTATTCATGGCGGAGAATGCAGGCTTTCAGGGTGTCTTCAGGGAATATTTGTTCGGCGTGAAATCCGAGTTCCCGGGCCGTTTCTATATTGTCGGCCCGGTCATCCCAGAAGAAGCATTCCTCCGCTGTGTAGCTGCTTTGCCGCAGGGCTATTTCAAAAATCTCCTTTCGCGGCTTTACGTAACCGACATCGCAGGAATAAATCACCCAGCGGAAACCCTTTGCCAGATTCCAGCGGTTTTCGACGGCTTCCACGTGATACGGCGTGATGTTGGAAATAATACCGCAGGGGTAGTGTTGTGCCAGTGCCTGTTGTTCGGCTACACGCTCTTCCAGTAACTCCAGCATGTTCTGCCAATGCTGTTTCATTTCTGCCGGAGTACCGCTGTATTCCGTCAATTCAACAAGATGCTTGAAATAAACATTGTCAGTTATTTCACCAATATGGCTTAGCACCATATTGCCGTCGCCCAGTATTCGTTCTATCAGCGTTGCTTCATCCAGGGAGCTGCGTTCTTTAATTCTTTCGATGAGAAATTTCTTATTAACATGCACGAGCACCTCGCCGATATCAAAAAAAAGCGCACGGATCCCCAGCTTTTGTAGCTTTTCGAGGGCTTTAAAGGTGTTTTCTGGATGATTCTTGCTCATTTCAAGTTTGCAATAAGTAATTGACATATTTTTGCCAAAAAACAAAAAACTGTACCCTGCCCTGCAACAGATGCAATGCAAAACACGTTTCTGCTATGTCACATGTTCGTCATCCCATTGAAGAGGAATCTTTCCGTATAATCGAGTCCTTTCGTGACTGGTCTGCCTATTCACTGGCCGAAAAAGAGATCCTCAAACGCCTTGTCCATACTACGGGCGATCCAACGGTTGTGGATAATATCACCATCAGCGATGGAGCGATTGCCGCAGCACGCTTTGCTTTTTCTCAAAAGGCAACCGTGATCACTGATGTTACCATGGTTCAATATGGGCTGAACCGCATTAATCGTGAGCGTATCGGTTACGATACCTTCTGTGGCGTGCACGATAAGGATGCCTATTCCCTTGCCCAAAGCGAAGGCATTACCCGCTCTTCTGCGGCCATTCTCAGTGCCCGTAAGAAATTTGGTGATAATGTGATTGTGGCCGTGGGGAACGCACCCACAGCCTTGATTGATACCGTGCAGGCTATCCTTCAGGGATGGCGTCCGCACCTGGTCATTGGATTTCCGGTTGGCTTCGTCAATATCATCCAGAGCAAGCAGGCTTTGCTTGGGCAATCTTTGGTTCCCTACATTGGCAACGATGGTTACCGCGGCGGTTCTCCCTGGGCCGCGACTACGATCAATGCCCTGATGACGGTCTTTCTGGAAGGATACGATGCCTGATTTTGCGTCTTTTTATCACAAAGGCTTTATTCTGGCTTCAACACAAAGCTCGGGTGGAAAAACCTTTCTCAATGCAGTGGTTCTCTCGGCCCTGAGAACCCGGGGTATTCCTGTGCAGCCGTTTAAAGTGGGGCCGGATTACATTGATTCCGGTTATGCCTCTTTCTATGCCGGAACTCCTTGTTACAATCTGGACTCCTGGTTGATGAACTGCGATGGGCTGCACGTGCTGGCGGCCCGTCGAACAGAAAAAGCATTCGGAGTGGTAGAAGGGGTTATGGGGCTCTTTGACGGCATTTCTCCCGTAACCGGAGAGGGGAGCAGTCACGATGTGGCTACCCGGCTGAGCTGGCCTGTGTTTCTTATTGTGCCCGCGGCCAAGCAGGGGCGCTCTATCCGTGCTTTGGTACGTGGCTTTTGTGAAGAAGCCGGCGAGGGGGTGATCCGAGGAATCATTTTGAATAAAGTGGGCAGCAGTAAGCACGAGCAATACCTGCGCGAGGCGTTAGCCGATTTTCCTGTGCCGGTGGTCGGTGCGCTTCCTGTTCTCCCGGAGGTGGCCTGGCCTGAGCGTCATTTAGGCCTGCAGGCTGTAACCGAAGCTGCTCTGGTTGATGCCCGTCGCTTAGCCGAAATCGCAGAGCAGTATCTCGATTTAGATTTGATGCTGCAGACCGCAACTGAGATCAGTTCACCACCGGTGGTTCCCGCGGTTGTTTCTTCATGCTTTTCCGGAAAGAAAATCGCTGTGGCCCGCGATGAAGCATTTCACTTTTATTATCCCGATAATTTGGACTTCCTGAAAGCCCAGGGGGCCGAACTGCTCTTTTTCTCTCCGTTGAGAGATATGTCTATTCCGGAGGAAGCTGATGCCGTTTTTTTGGGCGGAGGGTTTCCCGAGGTTTTTGCCGAACAGCTTTCGTTGAACGATGCACTGAGGCAGAGTTTCCGGAAGGCTCATGCGGAGAGTCTGCCCATCTATGCCGAGTGTGGAGGGCTCATGTACCTGTGCGAAACCTTGGAAACAAAGGAAGGTCAAACCTATCCCATGATGGGGTTGGTTCCCGGGGCTGTTCACATGACAGGCCGTTTGCACCATTTCGGATACAGCAGCTGTCGCTTGCTGGAGGGATCTGCTCATGAGCCCGTGCATGCCCACGAGTTTCATTACAGTTACTGGGATGCAGAAGAACAACTCGCTAATTGCTGGGAAGTAACCAAACGCAACGGAAATGCGGTGCGCCGGGAAGGCTACCGCTCCGGTAAATTGATTGCTTCCTACATGCACTGTTACATCAATCATGCTTTGCCCGTTTGGGAGTTTCTCTTAAACTAAGAGTTGAGGAAATCTCTTTTTTGGGCATAGCTTCCCCATGAGTTCTGTATCTGCAGTTCCTGTGCATGCACGTTTTCTCGGCGGGGAGGGGAAGCCTCCCATGGTCATTGTGCATGGCCTTCTTGGTTCTTCACGCAACTGGTTGACCGCCGGCAAGGTTTTTACCGAGCATTATGCTGTCTACCTGCTCGATCTTCGCAATCATGGGGAAAGCCCGTGGAGTGATGTCATGAACTTCGAGGCCCTGGCCGCCGATCTTCAAGCTTGGTTGGATAAAGAGGATCTGCACGACATAATTCTGATGGGGCACAGCCTTGGCGGAAAAACCGCCATGACGTATGCCTGCCGTCACCCCCAACGCATCAAGCGTTTGGTAGTCGTGGATATTGCTCCCAAGCAAAACCACAACCGTTGGGTGGATGAGTTTCAGTTGATGCAGCAAATTGATCTGGATCACTTGAAGAACCGCAGGGAAGCGGAAGATTTTCTCGAGCAGCATGGCGTTGCCGGATGGGCCTTTCGCAAGTTTCTCGTGTCCAACCTGGTTCATACAGATGATGGCAAGTTCCGCTGGACCGCAAATATCCCCGTTTTGGGGCGGGCGCTTCCTGACCTTTTTCAGAAGAACCTGCTGGATGATGATTATTGCCGCATACCGCTTTTAGTTATTCGTGGTGAGCGCAGTAATTTTGTCTCGCTGGCCGATGAAGAAGCTTTCAGGAAACACTTTGCCGATTTCAAAATTGTTACCGTTTCCAATGCCGGGCACAATGTCCACGTCGAGCATTTCGAGGGGTTCAGAAAATGTCTCTATGACTGGTTGCAGCTTGAGTGATTAAGCTTTGGGCTCAATCCATTTATCGTGTGCCTTAATCAGGTTTACCAATTCTTCCACTGCTTCTGCGCTGGGAATATTGAATTTTACCGCCTGTTTGCCCACATAGAGGTTTACTTTGCCCGGTTGTCCTCCCACATAGCCGAAATCTGCGTCGGCCATCTCTCCGGGGCCGTTTACGATACAACCCATTACGGCAATGGTTACTCCTTTGAGGTGGCCTGTGCGCTCGCGGATACGGGCGGTGGTCGTTTGCAGGTCAAAAAGTGTTCTGCCGCAACTGGGGCAGGCCACATATTCTGTTTTGGACGATCTAGCACGGGCTCCCTGTAGAATGTTATAGGCAAGAACCAACGCCTGTTCTGCGGTGTCCATGGTTTCCACGCTGATAAAATCGCCGGCACCTTCGCAGAGCACTCCGCCTATAAGAGCTGACGCTTCCAGTAAACGATCACTGTAGGAGCATCCGTCAATCGCGTTGGCCTTTGTCTGGCGAATCCACAGAGGGGCTTTGCTACCTATTCCTTTAAGAATGTCCAGCAACACGCGGTAGGCGGCAATCGGGGTTTGCCCTTGGTTGAAGAGGGTAGTGCTGAAGATTACTTTGCCTTGGGGCACCTCTCCGAGCTCTTTGCTTAACGCCGGAAGCAGATGCGGATCCATATCCAGAGCATGTACTGGCGTGTCCGGCCCCATGGCCTGCAACAGTTCAATCGCTTCTTCAATAGATGTTGGATGCCTTAGCAGAACCACGTTTTTCTGCCCCTTCAGGGCATCCATCGGCCAGTTCTGAGCTTTCAGGACATAAAATGCGGCCGTATCTCCGAGGTGTTCAAGTGCCTGATGAATGACTTCTTTGTCAAAGGCCAGTTCTTCCTTCAGATAAATTCCCTCAATCTCCAGCGCAGAATGCTTTGATTTCAATGCTGCAAGTGTAGCGCGTACCGCATCGACGGCGGCCACGTTCATTTCCAGAGGAAGGATTACGCGCGGCGGATTCAAATCTCCAACCTTACAGCCACCCGGCCTCATGGTGTCTACCGGGCGTTTTTCATAGCGGAACAAATTGATGGTTGCCGGAGTTTCTTTAGATACATCGGCACTGGCCCATAGTCGGTGTGCTTTTTCTGCGATCTGACGCCCAACGGGAACTTCTGCTACGGGATCTTCCGTCAGGGAGACTCGGATGGTGTCCCCCAAACCGTCATTGAGTAACCCGCTGATGCCTATTGCGCTCTTAATGCGGGCATCATCGCCGTCTCCAGCTTCGGTTACTCCAAGATGCAGGGGCAGGTTGAAATCTTCAGCAGCCATCATGGCGCTGATCAGGCGGTAGGCTTGCAGGGCAATCTTGGGGTTGCTGGCCTTCATCGACAGCACGATGTCGGCAAAGCCATTATCTCGTGCAATGCGCAGAAACTCCATTGCGCTTTCGCACATTCCCAGGGGCGTATCGCCATAACGGTTGAGGATTCTGTCGCTCAAGGAGCCGTGGTTGGTTCCTATGCGCACCGCTCGGCCCAGTTCTTTGCAGCGCTTGAAAAAGGGAGTTACCACCGCATGAATGCGCTCAATCTCGGCGTTGTACTCGGCATCACTGTAATCACGCATCTGTGATTTTTTACTGTCGGCAAAATTCCCCGGGTTAATGCGCACTTTTTCCACGTGGTTCAGTGCCTCCATGGCTGCTTTCGGCAGAAAATGAATGTCAGCAACCAGAGGTGTTTCCGCAAACCCAGCCAAACTGAATTCTTTTCTGATGTCTCCCAAGGCCTCAGCCGCTTTGATGTTTTGTGCCGTTACCCGGACAATGTCGCAGCCGGCTTCAGCCAGCGCGATACACTGCGCTACTGTGGCTTTAACATCCTGCGTGGGTGTGTTGGTCATGGACTGCACCGAAATCGGCGCATTGCCGCCAACGATAAGAGATCCCACGTGTACGGGCATTGTCATGCGTCGCAGCGGGGCAAATCTGCTGCGGCAGTAAGAGGGCAGTTCCGGAGAATTCATCTTATTTCTCTTCCGGTTGGATTCCGTTATCCTGTTTTTCGGAAAAAACAGGGGAAATTTCCTGTGCTTGAGCCTTTTTGCTCTCTACACGGGAGTGTTCGGCATCGCTGACTCGGTTCACATCAAAAAAACTTACGTAAAGCATCATTCCAAAGAGCAGGATCATGAATGCGCCTTGGACTGCGGTTATCAAATTTACAGGGATTTTGCGCCGGCTAACTTTCTCAATGGTGGCAATCAGCATGTGACCGCCGTCCAATACCGGAATGGGCAGCAGGTTCAACACTGCCAGATTGACATTGATGACAACAATGAGGTTGAGCACCACAGTCAGCCCCAGTAAGGCGGTTATGTAGATGGCATGCCCGATACCTATCGGACCACTCAGGTTGCGGATGCTGATGTCGCTTTTCGGGTTTAGAAGCGCCCCCAACACCTGAATCGTCATGGTAAAACTATCTTCTATGCGCTGAAATGGCGGAATAAATTCTTTGGTGTAGAGACTTTGCCATTCAATACCGATCATGGGGCGTTGGTCTCCATCGGTATTCACCACCACATATTCCGGTGTCAGAGTTTTTTGCAGAAGTGTGTCTCCCCGGCGAACCCCCAATACAACAGGCGCTTCCGGGTCCTTGCCGATGGCCTGTGCCAGCAGCATCGATGCATAAATCGTCGTACCGTTGACACTGACAATCTGGTCTCCGCTTTCCAACCCCGCCTTTTTCGCAGGACTGTGTTCCATCACTTTGGCAATGATTCGCTTATCTGCCGGAGAAATTCCCAGATAGCGGATGTTTTCATCGCTTACCATGTTGGGAGTCAGAGTCATTGGAACCAATGTGCCGTTGCGCTCAACTTCCACTGTTACCTGAGGGTTGCCTTCCTCATCGCGCCCGGATCCGGTCGTTACTGCGGTAAAAATATCAGACCAGTTGTTCATCTCTTTGCCGTCGATACTGCGGATGGTATCGCCCTCACGCATACCTCCGGCGTATGCGGCACCGGCAACTGTTTCTCCGCTGCTGTTCATCAATCTGGGGGCAACGTAACCGATTTGAGTCTGCGTTAATGGTTCTTCAACCATACTTCCGGTGAACCAGAGAATGGTGCTCAAAATCAGCGCAAAAATTACATTAAAGACTGCTCCCGCTACCGAAACGATCATTTTATCGGCATAGCTGATGGGGGGCAGATCGGCCTTTTCGGTTTCTCCCTGGCCTTCGATGGCTTCCATTTCACCGAGTTGAGGCAGGGCTACATATCCGCCTAATGGAAGGAGCGATACGCGGTAGTCGATCCCTCTTTTATCCTTCCACCCAAACAGACGCGGGCCGAATCCGATCGAAAAACGTTCAATGACCAGCCCCCTCCAGCGAGCGGCCAGATAGTGCCCGAGCTCATGCACGAATATCGAGGCTCCAAAAAAGAAAAATACACTGAAAATTGCCAGAGGACTGCTGAATATGGATTCGAAAACTTCTTTGTTCATAGGGATCTTGGCTGTGCTTACCGCGCGGAGGCAAAGGCTTCCGTCGTCTGTCGTGTAAGCTTATCTACTTCAATCAATTCTTCAAGGTTCTCCGGCTCCTTGATGTGGGCTTGTTCCAGCGCATGTTCAATGCAGGAGGCAATATCGGTGAATTTTAGCCGGTCGTTGAGAAAGCGTGCGACTGCTACTTCATTGGCCGCGTTGTAAACGGCGCCGGCAGTTCCTCCGGCATGCATTGTCTCCCGGGCCAATCGAAGACAAGGGAACTTTGTTTCATCGGGTGGGAGAAAACTCAGCGAAAGCAGTTGGCTAAAATCCAGCGTTTTAAGTACGCCGGGATGCCGCTCTGGGTATAGAAGACTGTGTTGAATGGGGAACGTCATGCTGGGGGGCGATAGCTGTGCCAGAATGGAACCGTCTATGTATTCCACCATAGAGTGCACAATGCTTTGTGGATGTATGACCGCGCAGATTTGATCCGGTTCCACTGCAAAGAGCCAGTGGGCTTCGATCATTTCCAGTCCCTTGTTGGCCATGGACGCCGAATCGACGGTGATTTTCGGACCCATATTCCAGTTGGGATGCTTCAGCGCCTGTTCCGGCGTTACCGATTTCATTGCCTCGTAGTCCATGTCACGGAATGCGCCACCCGAGGCCGTAAGAATGAGTCGGCGGATATCCTTGCCGGTGGATCCCTGCAGGCATTGGAAAATGGCGTTGTGTTCGCTGTCAACCGGAAGAATCTTTACTCCCTTTTGCCGTGCGCTTTCCATTACGAAACGGCCCGCCATCACCAGAATTTCCTTACTGGCCAGTGCTATGGTTTTTCGGGCATGAATTGCCGCCAGCGTTGGCTCCAACCCGATCACCCCGGTGGCAGCCATCACCAGAATATCGGCTTCAGGCAATACGGCCAGATCCATTAGTGCCTGTTTCCCATCCCGCTCATAACAAACTCTATGCTTTACCTGAAACTCATCTCCAATTTCGTCCAGCGCTTTGGCCTGACTTCCGTTGGCGATACCCACCAGTTTCAGCTTTTCCGGATTGGAGCGAATGACCTGCAGAGTGCTTGTTCCAATGGAACCGGTGGCACCAAACAAAACTATTTTTTTCGCTTCCATGATGGTTTATCCCAGCAGGTGAATGAACAGGTAGTAGCCCATTGGGGCCGTCAGCATGAGACTGTCGGTTAAATCAAAGACACCTCCAATTCCCGGAAAGATGGCTCCAGAATCTTTTACTTTGGCCTGCCGTTTTAAGGCAGACTCCAGTAAATCGGCAAAAATGGATAACAGTGCAATAGGCAGGGCTATCAGTGCAGATAAGCCGATACTCATTGATTCCGGTAAGCCTGTAATTCCCCACGTCAGTAATGCACCCACCAACATGGAAATGAGCACTCCGCCGATCGCTCCTTCCCAAGTCTTTTTGGGGCTGAGGGTCGGGGCCATTTTGTGCTTCCCGAATGCCAAACCACAGAGCAATGCGCCCACATCAGTGAACTTGGCCACGGCAATCAGCCATAGGCACAGGAGTATTCCTTCCCACGCTTGGGTGAAATGAACCAGAATCAGACAGAGATACGAAAAAGGATAGGCAATCAGCGACATCCCCAGTAGGGAGGAGGCCAGTGCTTCAAACGGTCGGTCAGTGCCCCTAGTAGCTAATGTGGTCAATGATAGGACTAGAACCGACACATAGAGGCTGTCCAGACCGATCCCCGGCATCCAGTAGGAGGTAATCATGAGTAGGGCTCCCAACAGAGTGCTCAGTTGGGCGATGGGATGATACCCCATTTTTTTCAGCAACGCGTAAAACTCCCATTGAGTTGCTGCGGTTGCCACCAGTAAAAGAATGAACCCTCCCGTGTTTTGCAGGGTGAGGACCAACGATAAAATCACGGTCCAGAGAACGAGAAAACTTAAAATACGGCCTTTCATGGTGTGGTAGCGGAATTGGTTTCTGCTAATTGATCTCCGGTTTTTCCGAAGCGCCGCTCTCTGCCTTTGTAGCTTTTCAGGGCTTTATGCAGTTCAGCCTCATCGAAATCAGGCCAGTATACGTCCGTAAAATAAAATTCAGAATAGGCGGCTTGCAGAAGTAGAAAATTGCTCAGGCGGTACTCTCCCGATGTTCGGATGATCAGATCAGGATCAGGGATATTGCGGGTATAGAGATAAGCGCTCACCGTTTCCCAGTTGACCTCTCCTTTCGGGGCCTCTTTGATCATCGCCTGAATGGCTTGCAACAGCTCCTGGCGGGCTCCGTAATTTAAGGCCAGAATTAATGTGAAGACGTCATAATTACGGGTTTCTTCAGTCGTCTTATTCAGTAGCTTTTGCACCTTTCCAGGGAGCTTGGTCATATCTCCGATCACCCGGAATTGGATTTTTTGCCGGTGCATTTCTTTGATCTGCGATTTGAGAAAACGCTCCAGCAGCAGCATCAGCGCATTGACTTCAAGAGCCGGCCGGTTCCAGTTTTCTGCAGAAAAGGCATACAATGTAAGGTAACGAACGCCCATGCGCTGGGCCGATTTAATTACCTGCCGCACATTTTCCACACCCCGGCGGTGTCCCTCCGCTCTGGGGAGATTGCGGGCTTTGGCCCAACGCCCGTTACCATCCATAATGATGGCAACATGCTTGGCTCCGTAATCGCAATTCTGGCTGGTTTCTTCCATAGATAATCGAACGTATGCAGCTTGCCACTCACGCGGCTTCTGGCAATCGAAAAGACAGACAATAGATGCCGACCACGGTTGCAAGTTATTTGACTCTTTCTTTAAATTTGTAATAATAACCTCTTATGATAACGCCACTGGTTCAATCAGAGATAGAGGTTGCCCTCCATGAACTTAAGAACTGGTCCTACATTGATGACCGGTTGACGCGCGAAATAGACTTCCCCTGTTACGCTACTGCCATCAGCTTCATTGTCCGCATCAGTTATGAAGCGGAAGCCCTGAATCACCACCCCAAAATTATCAACGACGGAACTTTCGTCAGCCTGGTGCTTACATCGCATGATACATCCGACAAAGTTACCTCGCGCGATATTGTATTAGCCGAGAAAATCGAAACATTGCTTCAGACTTATTATATGTGAACAGCAGTTCCTTTCGAAAGGCTTTTGATGCTGTAGTTCACGATAACAAAGCAGACGATGCCGCCGCCGATGGTGCCCATTCCCTGTGCCGCAAATACTCCAACCGCGCCAAAGAGGTGTTGGCCGATGAAGGCGGGGATTACGACCAGGCCAAAGGAGCGCATAACTGACATTGCGGTAGACATCAGCGGTTTGTGCAGGCCGTTCAGTTCACTGAACCCAAGAATAATGATGTTTGCCCCGAAAAAGCCCATAGGTGCCCACAGCATATAAGAAATCAGGTAATTGTAGGTTTCTGCATCTTTGGCAAATATCCCCGCCAACGGATGTCTTAAAAATATATACATACACGCCATGAGCAGTCCCCAGCAGAGCGCGAACCGCATGCTTAAGCGGTGGCCCTCGCGAATGCGCTCATATTTCCCGGCGCCCAGATTCTGACCGTAGAATGCCAGTAAGGCATTGGAGAGGGCAAAGATGGGCAGATATGCCAACATGTCGATTTTTCCACCGGCACCATAGGCGGCTACCGCAGCATTACCACTGCGGGCAACGATACCCGTTACGATATTGATAGCGATGGGGAACAGCAGTAGGCTGCTCATGGCTGGAATTCCGATGCGCAGAAGAGCCTTGGCCGATTTGAAGATCAGTGGTACTTCAAAATTTCTAACACTGATGAGTTGTAGGCGTTTTTCTGCAATGTAGAGCACTGCAAATAGAGTGAAAAAGCGTGATCCGATGGTGGCCAGGGCGGCTCCCTGTAATCCGAATCCGGGGAATTTTCCCAGGCCGAAGATCAACAGAGGGTCCAGCAGGAAATTCAGGAATGCTGCCGTGCTCATGATGATCGTAGGATATTTTACCTCTCCCAGTGCCCTCAGCGCATTGTTGATCGTCATGGGAATTACGAAGAAGGGAAATCCTAAAAACCAGGGCACCATGTACTCGTTAACCAGTTTCAGCGTCTCTTCATCTGCTCCGAGAAACATAAAAATCCAGCGCTTGCTCAATAACCCGATGGCACTGAGGCTTATGGCCAGGCACAGATTGATGACGCAGGCATGGATGGTGTAACGCCTTGCCAAATCGGGGTTTCCTTCTCCTGTAGCTTTTGCTACCATGGCACCGGTTCCAATTCCCAGACCAAAAACCATGTTCAGCAATACCATGATTACCGGAAAGGTAAATGCCATGGCGGCCAGTTCATTGTGCCCCAGCTGAGATACAAAATAGGTGTCTGTGGCATTAAAGGCAATCATGGCGGCATGGCCGCCTAAAAGCCCCAAGGCCATCCTCACAAGGGTAGGGCCAACTGCTCCCGTTGTCAGTCTGCCTCCGGTTGAGTTTTTGTGGTCAGAATTCATGGAATGAGCCTTTTCCAATATCGGCCTGTCTTATCGAAGTCAATTCAGGGGCTTGATTCCGGCTTTTTTACATGAACTTAAAGATTGGCTTTGAAAAAGACAGTAAGGTTGCTTTGCTCGTTACCGACCCCATGAAGCAGAAAACAACCAAAGCACCCAAACTGACCCCCATGATGCAGCAGTACATGGATGTTAAGCGCAACCTTCCCAAGGGCGCCTTGCTGCTCTTCCGTCTTGGTGACTTTTATGAGATGTTTGAGGACGATGCCGTCCGCGGTTCCAAGCTTTTGGGGATCACTTTGACGCATCGTAACGGTCAGCAAATGGCCGGTATTCCTTACCATGCCGCTCAAACATACATTCAAAAGGTGTTGGTTCAGGGGGTTAAAGTTGCCATTTGCGATCAGATGGAGACCCCTCAGCCGGGGAAAATCGTCAAACGTCAATTGACGCGTATCCTTACGCCCGGAACCATTCTGGAGGATCATCAAATTCAGGCCAACAGCAGTAATTACCTGATGGCTCTGAATGTGGTCCCGGCGCCTAAAAAGAGTGCCCACTCTGTTCTGTTGTCCATCGCCTGGATGGATTTGTCTACCGGGGAGTTTCATATCGCCTGCGATGCATGTTTCGACAGCCTCCTGTCACTGATTTCATCACTTGATCCCAAGGAACTCATCCTACCGGAAATGGCTTCGGGGAAATGGGCGCAGGATGAAACGCTGCAACACTGGCACAAGTCTTTTGAGCAGTTTTGTGCTGGGCGTGCCATCAGCGAGCTTCCCGATTACCGGTTTGACCTTTCTGATGGTATTCGCAGTGTTAAGGAAACCTTGGGCGTACTCAACTTGGATGGCTTTGGCATTCAGGAAACACACCCCTCATTGGGCGTTGCCGGAGCATTGATTCATTATGCCACGGAAAACCTTTGTTCCAAACCGGAAAATTTAACTC
This sequence comes from Opitutales bacterium, assembly GCA_016932335.1. Taxonomy (GTDB): domain Bacteria; phylum Verrucomicrobiota; class Verrucomicrobiia; order Opitutales; family Oceanipulchritudinaceae; genus JAFGCZ01. The sequence continues at coordinate 139,466 of JAFGCZ010000012.1, forward strand.
GCATCAAAGAATACAGCACCCGGCAGACATTGCTGCTTGATCCGGCAACGCAAAGGCATTTGGAGATTTTTCGTTCATCAGGCGGAACCCGTGTGGGAAGTCTCCTTCAGGCCATGGATGGGACCGTTACGCCTCCCGGAGCCCGCCTTCTGGAGCAGTATCTGGCAACGCCGCCACTTTGTCTGCAGGAACTGCAACGCCGGCAGCAATGTGTTGGAGAGTTTCTCGAATCCCCCGCTTATGCCGCGGAAATGCAGGAATACCTCAAGTGTATTCGCGATCTTCCCCGTATCCTTGGCCGCTTGCGCAATCGTCTGCGTAACCCTCGTGAGTTGGGCGGCATTCGCGATACCTTGCAACAGATTCCCCTAATCCTTGAGGTCCTCTTCCAGTTTGATGGCCCAGCGGTGGCCCAATACAATTCTAGAATTAAGGATTTTCCTGCCCTGCGCACTTTATTGGAGCGTGCGTTGGCCGATGAGCTTCCGACACAGTTACAGGATGGTGGCTATATCCGCGACGGTTATGACGAAGAACTGGATCGCTTGCGTAACCTCAACCGAAACAGCAAAAACTGGATTGCTGAGCTGGAGCAAGCAGAGCAGGAACGTACCGGTATCAAAAAACTGCGTATCAAGTTTAACAACGCCTTCGGTTACTTTATTGAAATCACCAAGAGTAACCTGCACCTGGTTCCCGACGATTACATTCGCCGCCAGACAACGGTGAATGCAGAGCGTTACTACACGCCCGATCTTAAGGAAAAGGAGAAGGAAATTCTCAGTGCCAGTGAAAAAGCTGTCGCCCGCGAGGAAATCCTCTTCCGCGATTTGGTCGCTGCTGTGCTGGAGGAAACTGATGCGCTGGAAGATACGGCAACCGGACTGGCTGAAATCGATTTGTTTCTCGGTTGGGCTAAACTGGCCCGCCGTTGGGATTATTGCTGCCCACAACTGGATGATTCATCCATCCTGCGCATTGATGCCGGCAGGCATCCCGTGGTAGAGCAAATACTGGACGAGCAAAAGAGCAGCTCGTACTGTGGGAATGATCAGTTCATCCCCAACGATGTCAGCCTTTCGGCTTCCGACGATCAGATCGCTATCATCACCGGCCCCAATATGGCCGGTAAAAGTACATACATCCGGCAGGTTGCCTTGATCACCCTTATGGCTCAGGTGGGGTCTTGGGTTCCAGCCTCGGGCTGTCGTGTGGGGTTGGTCGATCGCATTTTCTCCCGTGTCGGTGCCAGCGATGATTTGGCCCGCGGCAATTCCACATTCATGGTGGAAATGAACGAAACGGCCAATATCCTCAACAACGCCACCGCAAAGAGCTTGATTATCCTCGACGAGATAGGTCGAGGCACCAGTACCTATGACGGGCTCTCCATCGCCTGGGCTGTTGTCGAACACTTGCACGGTGCCATTGAGGAAGGGAAGCTTGATGAAACGCATGCTTTTGCCGGAAAAGGGCCGAGAACCCTCTTCGCAACCCACTACCACGAGTTGACCCAGATCGAGAAACAGCTGCCGCGTATTCGCAATTTCAGTGTCGCGGTGAAGGAGTGGAACGACGAGATTATTTTTGTACGCCAAGTGCTGCCCGGTGCCGCAGATCGATCTTACGGAATTCAAGTAGCGCGTTTGGCCGGGCTTCCCCTTTCCGTTATTTCCCGCGCTAAGACCATTCTGGCAAAGTTGGAGGAAGATGACTCCTCTCATAACCTGCTCCGTAAACGTTTCCGTCAGATGAAAAATGCTGAAGAGCAGGGAGAAGCGCCACAACTGGAGCTTTTTTAAGCTGGCTGTGTTGGGTTTATTACTGAAGAATTTATTCACCTGTAGTTGAATTTTGACCGGAACGTGCGACTGTTGAGGCATAAAGCAAACGCTTTTTTCTTTATCAACCTTAATTGGAAAACTCAAAATGGCTTATACACTACCTGAACTCGGATATGCATATGATGCTCTGGAACCTCACATTGACGCAAAAACGATGGAGATTCACCATACCAAGCACCACAATGCCTATATCACCAATGTAAACAAAGCACTTGAGAGCGTAGGGGTTGATGCTCCTGCAGAGGTAGGTGACTTAATTTCCAACCTTGCAGATATCCCTGAGTCCATTCGAACTGCAGTGCGTAACAATGGCGGCGGGCACGCCAACCACTCCTTTTTTTGGAAGGTGATTGCTCCGGGCGGAGCAAGTGCCCCCGAAGGTGCTTTGGCAGATGCCATTGTTAAAGCCTTTGGCAGCGTTGAAGCTTTCAAAGAAAAATTCGCACAAGCTGCCGCTACCCGTTTTGGAAGTGGCTGGGCATGGCTTACCGTAAACTGTTCCGGCGAACTCAGTGTGTGTTCAACTCCCAATCAGGACAATCCGCTTATGGGCGAAGTTGCCGGGTGTAATGGTCAAACGCCTATCCTTGGTCTTGATGTCTGGGAACACGCCTATTACCTGAACTATCAGAATCGTCGCCCTGACTACATCTCCGCTTTCTGGAATGTGATTAACTGGACAGTGGTCGGTCAGCTTTTTGCCGGTAAAAAGTGCTGCTGCTGCGAATAATTCGCTTCCTTTCAATTACTTCCTCAAGACCACCTCATCCGGGGTGGTCTTTATTTTTGTTTACTTACAGCCGTTGCCTCGATAATGGTAGCTGCTTCATTTTGCATTGCCTATAAACGTTAAGCCAGAACATGTTCGAACAGCTCTCAGATCGCCTTGGAAATGCCTTCCGCAACTTGCGCGGAGTCGGTAAACTCACTGAAGAAAATATGGAAGAAGCCCTCAAAGAGGTGCGTTCTGCCTTATTGGCTGCCGATGTCCATTTCCGCGTTGTCCGCCAGTTTGTCGAACAGGTCAAGGAGGCATGTGTCGGCCAGGAAGTGCTGAAGTCTGTAACCCCCGGGCAGCAGGTGGTGAAAATTATTCACGACGAACTGGTTAAACTGCTCGGTGAAGGTACACAGGAGCTTGTGGAGAAGAAGACGCTCCGCATCATGATGATCGGTTTGCAGGGTTCCGGTAAAACCACTTGCAGTGCCAAGTTGGGAAAGATGCTTCAGAAAAAAGGAAAGAAGCCTCTGCTTGTGGCTTGCGACCCTTATCGTCCGGCTGCCATCGATCAGCTGGAAACCCTCAGCAAGCAACAGAACTTCCTTTTTTACGCTGAGCGCGACCACAAGAATGTGCCTAAAATCGGGCGCAATGCCATGGAATATGGCAAACTGGAGCAGGCTGATGTGCTCATCTTCGATACGGCCGGCCGTCTCCAGATCGATGAAGACCTCATCGACGAAATCAAAAAGCTGAAACAGGAAATCTCCCCCGATGAAATCCTGCTGGTAGCCGACAGTGCGCTCGGGCAGGAGGCTGTTAACGTGGCCAAATCTTTTAATGAGGCGGTTGGGCTTACCGGGATGATTCTTACCAAGCTTGATGGGGATGCCCGCGGGGGTGCTGCCCTTTCCATGAAGACCATCGCCAATGTCCCCATCAAGTTTATGGGGGTAGGAGAAAAGGTCGACGATTTTGAAGTCTTCCACCCGGATCGTCTGGCTTCCCGCATCCTTGGTATGGGCGACGTAGTTTCTCTTGTGGAAAAAGCGCAGGAGAAAATTGACGAGAAAGAAGCCCAACGCCTGGCGGAGCGCATGCAACGCTCAGAGTTCGATTTTGAAGACTTTCTTGCTCAGATGCAGCAGGTCAAAAAAATGGGATCTCTCGGCGGTATTATGAAAATGCTTCCGGGGATGGGAAAATTCAGTGTTGGAGAAGCCGAGGAAAAGAAACTCAAGCATACAGAGGCCCTGATTCTTTCCATGACGCCTCACGAGCGCCGTAATCCGCAGATTCTCAATGCCAGTCGCCGCGAACGTATCGCTAAAGGTGCCGGACTGCAGATTCGCGATCTCAATGCCCTCATCAAGCAGTATCAGCAGATGAAGAAAATGATGAAGATGATGCAGGGAAGTAAGGGACGCAAGATGATGAAACAGATGGCCAGCCAGATGGGTGGCATGGAAGGCATGGGAAACTTCCCCGGTATGCCTCCTATGCGCTGAGCTTTGTTCATGGAAAGAGCACAATATCAAGCGCAGGAGCAGAGAAGGCATTTGGGTCATCTTCGGCTATCCATCGGTCACTTACCGCAAGGGTATCCGCAGGACATTTGCTTCTATAGATCAGTGCTCTTCAGGGCATTCCTGAATGAATCAGCAGTCTGGTACATTAACCGCTAGGCCGCCGCGGGATGTTTCTTTGTATTTATCGCTCATATCTCTGCCAGTGTCGCGCATTGTTCGTATTGCCTTGTCCAGCGATACATAATGAGCGCCATCACCGCGCAACGCCAGCGTTGCCGAGTTGATGGCCTTCACCGCGGCCATGGCATTTCGCTCGATGCAGGGGATTTGCACCAGCCCACCGATGGGGTCGCAGGTAAGCCCCAGATTGTGCTCTATGCCGATTTCCGCGGCATTCTCAATCTGTGCTGGGGTTCCTCCGGTGGCTGCCGCCAATCCGGCTGCAGCCATGGCACAGGCACTACCCACTTCTCCCTGGCAACCGACCTCAGCTCCTGAGATGGAAGCATTCTTTTTGCAGAGTATACCGATGGCAGCTGCGGTCAGAAAAAACTCAATGATGCCCTCTTCGCAGGATCCCGGGCAGAAATTCCAGTAATAGTGTAGCACTGCCGGGATGATTCCTGCCGCTCCGTTGGTGGGAGCTGTTACCACGCGTCCTCCCGCGGCATTCTCTTCGTTAACGGCCAGCGCATACAGATTAACCCAATCCATTGCACCCAGAGAGGGGGTTACTCTGTCGATTCGGTTTTGTTGCCTTAATTCACGGTAAAGTTTTGCTGCTCGACGTTTAATATTTAAACCACCTGGTAGAATTCCCTCGCGATGTATCCCCTTCTCTACGCACTCCTGCATAACTCTCCATAAGGCGAGGATGCCTTCTTTAACCTCTGTTTCTTCCCTCCAGGACATTTCATTGGACAGCATTATTTCTGCAATGGAGCGTTCCTGTTCACCGCAGAGTTCTATCAATTCTGCCCCGGAACTGAAATTGTAGGGCAACCTCGTTGTGTCGGCAGGAAGTTCTATTTCACCAGCTTCATTTTCTGCTAAAACAAACCCACCGCCAATGGAATAAAATGTCTGTTTTCCGATGAGCTCCCCGGAGCTTGCCCATGCACTGAACGTCAATCCGTTGGAATGGTAGTCCAAATGCTTCATCCGATGAAAAATGATGTCTTCCACATAGTTGAAACCGACGGGATACTTGTTCATTAATTCAAGTGTTCCCGATTGTGTTATCCTGTTAACCGTATCCTCAATGGTATCCGGATCCACCTTTTCTGGAAGTGCTCCCGTCAATCCCAGGAGGATGGCTTTTCCTGTCCCATGACCTCTTCCTGTGGCACCAAGAGATCCGAACAATTCAATGTTGATTTTTCGAACCGTTGGCAGCAGTTGCCGCTGGTTTAGCCCATCCAGAAACTGCCGTGCCGCGATCATAGGGCCCACGGTGTGGGAACTGGAAGGGCCGATTCCGGTTTTAAAGAGATCGAATAAACTGATGGCCATATATGGTCTTGGCGATTGTTACGCCGTTGGATGATTCAATGGAATGCTTATCCTATGAATCAGAAAATCCTTCGTGTCAATCGAACCACAGAAAAGCCGTATCAGTAAAGTTTCAATGGGTCATTCTGATGCACTTTAAATTGACCCATGGACAGTGAGAGCTCTTGTGCATTCTGTGCAGTTTTTTGTGTATAAGTATCAATTTCACTGATCGCCCGGTTGATTTGATCCACTCCAGAGGCTTCTTCCTGAGATACATCCAAGATTTCATTTAGAATATTCGAAACATCCTGAATATTATAGGTGACGGCTTCAAAACTTTGCTGTGTTTCTGACACCAGTTTTGTTCCACCATCTATTTTTTTGATGATATCCTGCAGTTGCTGGGAGGTGAAATTTGCCGCTTCTGTCGACCTCATCGCCAGATTCCGCACCTCTTCGGCAACAATGGCAAATCCGGCACCGGCCTCGCCGGCACGGGCTGCTTCAACTGCTGCGTTTAAAGCCAGTATATTTGTCTGAAAAGCAATTTCGTTGATCGTTTTGATGATTTTTGACGTCTCCCGGCTGGAGGTGGATATTTCATCCATTGCTTCTGTAATTTGTTTGATGTGCCGGTGGGATTTACTAACACAATTTGTCGTTGAATCCATCAATTGGCTGGCCTGATGGCATTTCTCCTTGGTCTGCTGGGCCTTGCTGTTAATTTCTTCAAGGGAAGCTGTCGTTTCCTGTAGCGAAGCTGCTTGGCTTGTTACGGCTTGAGATATGCTGTCTGCACTGTTGATATTCTGTTGCAGCATGTTGCTCAGATTGACAAGTGCTTGGTTCAACATCAGCGACATCTCTCCAACTTCATCTTTTCCTTGGTAATAAAGTTCCTTTGAAAGATCTCCTTTGGCCAGATCCTGCGTCAGGCCGACTATCTCCGATAAAGGCTGAGATACGTAATGAAAAACCAACCAATAGATGATCCCAATCATTAGGCCCATGAAGACTGTTACAAAAATGGCGGCTTTCTTGAATAAATCGTTCAACAGATTGGATGTCTTATGCGTCTTGCTTCCCGCGTGGATATTTTGGGATAAATCCTGAATACAGAGAAATATCCCCACTTGCTTTCCTTTAAAGTTGGTAATGGGAAATGCGGTTAGATAATTGCTGCCTTCTTTTATGGAGCTCTGCGCCTTGCTGCCGGCCTCCAACAACGAAATAGGAATACTGTTTAAATCGATATCACCTCCGGTGCTTGCCGCAAAGACGTATTTATTGCCAAAGATAGGATTTTGGGAGGGATCCTGCATGGCATGGGCAATTTCTAACTTTTCCTCGTTCATATAAACCACGAACTTGAAGTTTTGTTGCCCCTCAATCATCTTCATTAACTCTTTGAAATCATAGAGTACCTCACTGGATCCCAGGTGCTTACCGGCCTTGTCTTTGATTGCTGCGAGGCCTCGAATGACAAAGCCTCCGCTTCCAATTTCAATCCCTTTTTGGGGCTTTCGAGTATTGTTTACTTCGATGACTGATTCTCGGAAAGAGCTCAAATCGTCGGAAACATCATACCAGATTCCATCACGTTTAATTTGTTTATCTCTCCACGTTCGTAAAAAGCTCCTGTAATTTGGGAGGTGGTAATGCAGCTTGAAATTGTCTTTTCCGACATCTGCAACGTATTTCTCACGGGAGAATTGAACGGCTTCTCTCAGGGATTCACGTGCTCTTTGCACGGTTGGATCAGCCTCATCATCTATGTTTCCGGAAAGTGCTTCTTTATAGGCATCAATTACCTCTGGAAAACTTCCCATGAGTGCCGCTTGGCTCAGGGCTTTTTCAGATATTTGATTTAAGTTTTCGTGGATGGTGGCAATCGTCGATGCAACCGTTGTTTCTGCGGATCTAATGATGCGTTGATTTTCTTCTTCGGCGATATGGTTGATCAGAGATCTGGCAACGAGAAGTCCAACCATGCCGGTGATGAGAAGAATGCTTATGGTGGGGAGGAGTATTTTGCTGCTCAATTTCATGAGTAGATGCTGGATAGATGGATTTTCAGGCGAAATAATTAATAGGGGAATTCTGCCTGAATAGTAATATCTATCTATCCATCAGAATGCTCTCTTTTTCAATCTCTATAAGGTGATTTTTTGAGGCTTCTCGGCCTCTATGTTTTCTTGTGCAAATATTGTATTCTTAATAAATATTGACCAATTCCAATATTCGAAGTTTATCCTATCTATGCGTTGCCCCTCGCACGCGCATGGCTATTTTGCGCTTTATTGCCTCGTATGGCAATTCTTATCTTGTTAATAATAAGTTTCTTGAGTAACGAAAATTACATTCTCGTTACGGTAATGATAGGTCGTTGACAGTGCGGAGCTAAGTTTATTAGCGAGCATTGATGGTTAACGGCAAAGTTTCTTTTTGGTACTTTCGATAGTCTTCGGAGTGTCGGGGAGAGGGCTGTTTTCCTCATTCATTACCATGATCCGCATACTTAAATACCTGTTGGCAGGAATAACTTTTCTGGGCGTTGCTTTTGGAGGGCTTGTCTATTCCATTAACTACTATCCACACGATATTGAGTCGGTGGAGGTTTCCGGGGTGGGAGGCGTGCCTCTCTCTAAAAAGAAGGATATCAAGGTGCTGAGCTGGAATGTTCAGTACATGGCCGGTAAAAACTATGTGTTTTACTATGATCTCCCGGATTGGAGTGGCCCCGATTCGTCACCCTCTCTCGAGGATATGCAGATTACCATGCAGGGGGTTGCTGACATTATTCGGGATGAAAACCCGGATGTGATTCTCCTTCAGGAGGTGGATATCGACAGTAAGCATACACATTATGTGAATGAATTACGTGAGTTACAGGCCTTGCTACCGGAAGCCTATGCCTACACTGTTTTTACCTATTATCATAGATCTTCCTTTGTTCCGCATCCCAACATTATGGGAAAGGTTGGCTTGGGGCTGTGTATCTTCTCAAAATATCCCATAAGTCATGCGGAGAGATATGCGCTGCCTCAAATGCGTATGGATCCTCTCAGCCGCTCGTTTTTCCTCAAGCGCTGTGTTCTGCAATGCCATCTTCCATACGCCGAAGGGGGAGAACTTGTCGTCCTCAATACGCATCCGGAGGCGTTTACCCAGGGCAGTGATATCATGGGACAACAGATGACTTTTATTTCGGGGCTGCTTGATGATTTGGACCGAAAACACACTCCGTGGATCATGGGAGGGGACTTCAACCTCCTTCCTCCGGGGCAAAAAGCACTGCTGTCTCCTCAAACGGTTTCTCTGGGCGACTATAACAGTAACAGCGAGCTTGCGCTCCTGACGGAGCATTGGAGTTCTGTCCCCAGTGTTGCAGAAGCAACCGGGCCGAATCTTGACGCATGGTTTACCCATTTCCCCAACAATCCTGTAGTTGGACATCCCGACAGGACCTTGGATTACTGTTTCTTCAGTCAGCAATTTCAACTCGGTTCTCATTTGGTACGCCGTGCCGGAGCCCTTTCCCTTTCCGATCACTTACCCGTTATTTCCACTCTTTCTCTCAATTCCGGTTCAGGGGAATAATTCCTCTGTTACCGGAGAAAATTGCATTCAAACGTTCCGTTTATTTATCCATGAAATCTTCCAGCACACATGCGAAAGCGCATACAACCCCTGTTCTTAGGTCTTTAGGGTTCGGGTGTATGCTTCTTCTTGGGGCATTACCTGCCTATGCTCAGGAAAAAGACGATACCACCGGTGAAAAGCAAAGCATCGAAGGCGCTTTTAACGATGAGAAAAACATCATCTACCTTGAGCCGATGATTGTTACCGCACAAATGCGCGAGCAGGAATCCATTGAAGTTCCTATTGCCATGATTGCTTACGACTCGTCCATGCTTGAGCAGTTACATGTCTCCGATATGGCAGATCTTTCCACTTATGTTCCCGGATTCGAAGTCCAGTTACAGAGCCCCAACAATCCCGGATTCGCTGTGCGCGGGATTACCACCGACAGCGGCGATGCATACGAAGAAGCTCGCGTTTCCATCTTTATGGATGGGGTATCCATTTCCAAGAGTCGTGGATCTGTTGTGGAGCTCTTTGATATGGAGCGCATTGAGGTGCTTAAAGGCCCTCAGGGTACTCTTTTTGGGCGTGGAGCCTCCAGCGGTGCCCTCAGTCTGATCACAAATAAACCAACCGAAAATAAGGACTCTCAGGTCACTACAGGAATTAATAATCTGGGGTATTCAGCCAAGGGCTATTACAACACACCCCTTGATGAAGATGGCTCAGTGCTTATGCGAGTAGCTGCAAGTTACCGCCGGCACGATGGTTTTGTCGACAATCTGGCTGAAGGAGCTGTTGAAGATCTCAACGGGGGAGAACATTTTGCCGTTCGCCCTTCTCTGAGAGTTAAGTTTGGTGATGATAACATTTTTGATCTTTCGGCCAATTATGAGAAAGATCTCTTTTCCGGAACATCATTTCTCCAGAAAGTATATTCTCCCGAGGGCAAAACTGTTGCCGATGTTTATGAATACGGGCAACTGAACCGTGGAGATGAGCTTGGCGGTGATCGCGAAGTTTATGGGGTAACCGCTACCTTTACGTTGCCTCTCGATAATAATATGACGCTGACGTCTATTTCGGCATATCGGAATTTTGAATCCTGTGAAGAATTCGATGCCGATGGGACTCAGGCCTATCTCTTTGAATTTGCCGAACAGGCTAAAGGGCATCAACTGAGTCAGGAATTGCGCCTGAATTGGAAGGCCGGCGAACAATGGGATGGGTTTATGGGAGCAAACGTTTTCTATCAGAAAGCGGAAACATATGTTCCTTTACGCACAGATGAACGTGTCCTTTATGCACATTTGAGCCCCACTATTGCCGCCAGTGTCAACCCCAGCCTGCAGCAGATTAACACTCTTTTTGCCGCCTACGGCTTTCCCGTAAGCCTTCCCATGCTGGATGTGCAGACAGCCATATTGCCGGATGGGTCTCCTAACCTCAGCAATAGCACGATTCCTTACAGTCTCTATGCATTGCTTTCTCTTCAGGGTCAATTGGCCGCGGGAGTTCCGGTAACGTCAATGACCTTGCCTGATTACACGACAACGCCTCTGCTCAATCCTTTGCATGAGGAAGCCTATACCAATTATGGAGAGCAAACGGCATACGAGATCTTTGCCGACAGCACCTACCGTATTAACGGGCGTTTCAGAATTACAGCCGGAGTACGCCTTACATACGAGGAAATCGAGAGCGGTTACAAGGTGGATGAAGCGACTCCAAGCATACTTTCTATCGTTACCCGGGGAACGGTGTCCCCCGCAAATCTCCAGTTTGCGCCCACCGATGGAAAAATCACCGCCTCCAACGATTATACATCGCTGGTTGGCCGTATTGTCGCGGAGTATACTTTGGCGGATGATTTTAACACCTACCTGAGTTACTCCCGTGGTCGCCGCCCTCCGGTTATCAGCATTACCGACACTGCTTCCAATCCTCAGTTTGAAGAACTCGAAGCGGAAATCCTCAACAGTTATGAGCTTGGATTTAAGAGTTTTCTGATGAACCGGGCTATACAGCTGGATGGAGCGCTCTTTTACTATAAATACAAAAACTTCGCCACTTCTGTTGTGCGTAACAATCAAATCGTTACAGAAAGTGCCGGTGATGCGGATGCCCTTGGCGCAGAGCTGAACCTGCATTACCTTGTTCAACCGGGACTCACTCTGTTTGGGACATATTCATGGATTGATGGCCAGTTTAATGGCGAGGACAGCGTTTATGAGGGCAATACCTTCCGGTTGACTCCCCGAAACTCATTGTCTCTTGGTTGCAACTATATGATTAATACGGAAAACGGATCTTTCTGCTTTACGCCTTCATACACGTGGAAAAGTAAGATCTACTTTACAGAAGATCCCAACGAAGAAAGTCTTTCTCAGGGTGCATATGGGTTGCTCAACTTGAATGTCAGTTACAAGCGCGATGCCTATATGGTTTCACTCTTCATCAAAAACGCTTTGGATGAAGCATACCTGATTGATGCCGGTAATACCGGTCGCAGTTTGGGCTTGCCCACCTTTATCTCCGGTCTTCCCCGTTCCTATGGGGTAGAGTTCACTTATAGCTTCTAGTTTTTAAGTGAAGGGAGCCTCCCTTGGAGGCTCCCTCTCTTTATTTTTTATGAAGCTTAACCGAATATACGCTTTCTGTGGGTTGTTCTTTAGCCTTCCGGTCATTTCTTCAGCTATGTCTTTACCAGAGAAAATTGTTATTGCCCATCGTGGCGCCAGTGGATATCTCCCGGAGCATAGCCTTGTGGCTAAAGCCTATGCCCATGCGTTGGGTACCGATTATGTTGAGATGGATGTCGTGCTGACTCACGACGGGGTCCCCGTTGTTCTGCATGATCTGTACTTGGACTGTATCAGCAATATTCAGCAGGTCTATCCTGATAGATGCAGGCCCGACGGACACTACTATGTGATTGATTTCAACTGGTCCGAATTGGAGCGCTTGACTGCTTACGATCGTAAAAGTCCCGAAACTGGAGAAGCTCTTTTTGCTGCGCGTTACGGGGAAAGCACTGTTGGAGCAGATATCCATTCTATGGCTGAGGAAATAGAGCTGATCTTAAATCTTAACCGTTCTACTGGACGCAACGTCGGTTTGTTTGTGGAAATTAAAAATCCTCTCTTCCATACTGACGCCGGGATGGATATCGGAAAGATTGTATTGGAGACCCTGCAACGGTACCAAATCACAGATGGAGCGATCCCTTGCCTAGTGTTTTCTTTCGAATCTTCCGTCCTCAAGCACATGCGCTTTGATTTGGGTTGTGATTTAACAATGGCCCAACTGATAGGGACACCGGGATCGGAGGAAGATCCTGTGGATGATTTTTCCTTTTATCAGACCGATGAAGGGCTTAGGGAAATCTCAACTTATGCCCAGGCCGTAAGTCCTTCTTTGTTGGAGCTCGTCAGTTTTTCTCCGAAAGGAATGCCTATTCCGGGGCATCTCGTTGAGTTTGCACACAAGGTTCATCTCTGTGTTTATCCCTATGCGCTTCGCCGTGATACGCTACCCGATCAAATTGATGAGAGGGCCGCGCTCACTTTTCTCTTCTCTGTGTTGCAAATTGATGGAGTCATTACCGATTTTCCTGATAGTGCAATAGCTTTTCTTGTCGATAATCACTTGCGCTGATCATGCCATTCGGACGCTTCTTACGCCTTTTTAAGGCTTAGGTTTGCCCGATTTTTGATCTGTTTTCTTGCATTTCTTTTTCATAAAGGAATATCTTTACTCAGTATGTTAAAAAAAAGTAAACGCCTCGAGCCGCTTTATTGATGCGACATAAGCCGTGGCTGTGTCGTAGACTGCGCATTATCAGCTACTTTCAGCCTTTTTATGGGCTTGAATCGGCTTGTTTAGCGGATTCAGCCCAAAAAAAACTACCGGAAAAACCGCTTTTATCATGCTTTTGTATTGACCAGCAAGCTCATACCTATGATGATCCGGGCTGTTATTTGGATTCACTAAACCTGTGTAAAAGGAAATCGCATGAATAAGGCTGAATTAGTTGCTTCTGTGCAAAAGATTCTTGGTGACGACACTTCTAAGGCTGCTGCCGAACGTGCAGTTGACGCCGTTGTCGAAGCCCTCAAAAAAGGTATTAAGAAGGACAAATCTGTCCAACTTATTGGCTTTGGAACCTTCTCGGTTACCAAGCGCGCCGCCCGTACGGGTGTTAATCCGCGCACAAAGGAAAAGATCGAGATTGCTGCTTCCAAGTCTGTTAAGTTCAAGCCGGGTGCTGGTCTCAAGAGTCTTCTGTAATTAGCCCCAAATACTGCTTAAAGTATTTTTTAACCACAAGAGTATCCCTCTTGTGGTTTTTTATGTTCTTGTCATGGAAATAAAAAACGCCGGACGAATGTCCGGCGTGGCTAAATAGAAAAGAACGAGAAAACTCAGGCTTCACCTGAGAATTGCTTGTTTTGCTCCCAAAGAGCTCTGCGTTGGGCCACACACCCGCCCGTAGTCATGGGATCTTCAGGCGTATTCAGCACGTAATCCAGCAGACGCTCCACTGTGGTGGTTGCCACGCGCTGGACGGTGTCACAGGTCGCATAGTAAATGAGCAGGCTGCCATCCTCCCGTGCGACCATTCCATTGGAGAACGCAACATTGACAAGGTCACCCACACGCTCTCCGTCATCTGCAGAAATCAGAAAACCGGAAGGAACCTTCAGCAACTTGCTTGGATCCTTCAAATCCGTAAGGAAGGCATACAACACATAGCGCAATCCAGAGGCGCATCCGCGCACGCCGTGGGCGACATGCAGCCATCCGGCATCAGTCTTAATCGGGGCCGGGCCCTGGCCGTTTTTTGATTCGTAAATGGTGTGGTAGGCACGGCGATGAATAATAAATTCGTCATCAATCACAGCCGGATCCATTTTTTCGGAAAGTCCCCAACCGATTCCGCCTCCCTTGCCGGTATCGATAAAACCGTCCTGCGGGCGTGTATAGAAGGCATATTTACCCTCTACAAATTCTGGATGCAGCGCCACGTTACGTTGCTGCGGAGAAGGGGACTTGAAATCGGGCAAACGGTCCCAGTTGATCAAATCCTTACTGCGCACAATACCACATTGCGCGACAGCGCTTGAGGTGTCGCCGGCCGGTGCCGTAGGGTCCTTACGCTCTGTGCAAAAAAGACCATAAATCCACCCGTCTTCATGGGCGACCAATCGCATATCATAGACGTTAACATCGGGATCATCTGTTTCTGGAATCACTATGGGACCATCGACAAAACGAAACCCGTCGATACCGGTTTTGCTTTTGGCCAGCCCGAAAAATGACTTACGGTCGTTTCCTTCCACACGAGCCATCAGATAAATCTCACCGTTCAATTCGATAGCACCGGAATTAAATACGGCATTTACCCCCAGACGCTCCATTCCGTAGGGATTGGTTTCAGGATTAAGATCGTAGCGCCAGTTTAAGGGAACGTGGTGGCGAGTTAGCACCGGGTGCACATAGCGTTCAAATACGCCGTTGTACCACTCCGGATGGAGTTCATTTTTCTGATTCAGCAAGCGTTCTTGCCAGGCTTGCAGTTGAGATAAGTTTTGAATCGGGGATGGCATCTCTTTCTGGTTAATCTCAATAGTCTTAAAGACAAGGACAATTGCGCTCTCTGCCTTCAGGTTTTTTTGTCAACCAGATGAATCAACTGATTTAAGTCCGTAATCACTGAATCCGGCCGTTGCCGTTCACTTCTGGGATCCTCTGTTCTCAACCTCAGCGAACGTTTATCTCCAGCAAAGAGCACCCCCTTCAACCCGCTGGCCTGAGCCGGCCAAATATCGTTGCGCATATCGTTGCCCACAAAGATCGCCTCTTCAGGTACAATCCCTTTGGCTTTTAGGTTTTTTACCAGCGGTTGGTAGATTTCTGGAGAAGGTTTTCCTGTCCTCAACTCATACGAATAAATGCACAGCTCTTTACTGAAGCCGTGTTCCTGTGCGGTTTTTCCGGTAAATGCTTCAAACAGGTGTGGAGTAAAAAACTGAGCGTTGGAAACAATTCCCAACAGCATGCCTTTATCCCTTAAGCTTTTAAGCGCTTCGCTCAATGAGGGCATTGAGTAAACTGGGTTTGCCATGCATTCATAATCAATGGCGATGGACTCAATATGTGAGTGTAGGCATCCCTTGACCCCCATCCCTGCCAGAAATTTCTCCCAGATTTCTCTGATTTCTACCTCGGGATAGTCTGTCCCTTTGGCTTTTTCTGCTTCCTGCGATTGCACAATGAGGGATTGGAAATAGTCCCAGAGAAATTCTTTGGTTGGGGTGATTCCATGCTTTTTCAGCACCATTCTCAAGGACTGTTCACGGTCAATTCCATTGGCCAGGCTGATGTCTCCAGATCCCGAAATAAACAGCGTTCCGTAAAGGTCAAAAATGCAAGCCTTGATGCCCTTCATTGAGTGTAATTCCGGGGTGACTCCAGTGGAGATAGGGGTCAGTTTACTGCTTAGCGAATAGATGCGTTCGGCTTGTAGGTGCATGGCTCAGGATTTCAGGAATCGAAATGTTTGGGGGTTTAGAAAACAGCTCAGCAGCTTTATCGGCGCAATGGGCGCGCCCAGCTTATCTGCTGAAGAGGAAAGCAGGTGCCTGTAATCCCTGAGCAAGCGTTTTGCATACTGCTCCAGGTTGTAGGTCTCTGTTGTTACGGTTCGGTTGCGGGCGATTATCGCCGGAGGAATGTCTGTTTTGATGCAGGGGAGTGTTGTCTTTAACTCCGGGTCGCGGTATATTGCCCGGATGATACGTTCCTGCTCTGCTTCGTCGAGAGCCCCGAAATCAATGCTTTCCGGGGGGGCCTTGGTCGACATAAATGCGTTTACCGCTCCTTGGGGTAATCTTAATTTAAAGGACTCGTAGTAACGAGTCAGAGCATATTCTACTTTTTCTGCAAAGTTCTTAGACAACAGTTTTCTGGGGATCGGTATTTGCGTATATAGATTGCTTAGGTCTATCCCCGAAAAATCCTCCGTAATGTCCGGGAGATTGCGGCCTGCCAAAGGTTTCCCAAATAGCCAAGGCTCAAGATAAGCCAATCCGAAGCCTTCCTGGATGCTTGTTGTCAGCAGACATTCCGACCTTCCGATCCAATCTTCAAAACGAGTGTCTGGGCGTGTGCCAACTCCAAAGAGAACCGGTATTTTCAATTCTTTTACTAGGCTTTCCCAGTGTTCGTAAATTGGATGCCAGAGGGGATTGTCGGGAGGCAAGGTGCTGGCCAGTACGGTGTTCCCATCGTCCATCAACATCGAAAGCAGGAGCAATTCTCCCATGTTCTTTCGACGTATGCCTCGTGTAGGGTAGAGCAGCAGTCGCTTTCGCGTTCCCGGTAATGGGTCCCTCAGATCTTCCGGTAGTTCTTTCCCAACGATGGCATTGGGGATTATGGAAAGCACGTCATCGGGCATTCCGGCAGCTTTCAGGTATCCGGCATCTCGGGAATTGATCACCGCGTAATGAATGTTACCGCGAATCGGGTAGGGCGAATGAACTCCCGCAGCGATCAGACCTTCCCTCAACAGTTGATAGTTTTGCGGGCGCCCATCTTCTGCAAAATCATGCATCTGCAGGTAAAGGCGTTCTCCTGCTTGTGCCAGTGTTTTGATCAACTCTGGAAAAACGATATTTTTTCCGAGTGAGTGATTGTGGATGTGCCAAATATCCGGTGCACTTCCTAATAGACGCTTCGCCACAGACTTCAGTTCTCCGCCCAGAGTGGATCCGTTAATGCGGCTTTTTTGGCAATACTGCAGACCTTCTACGCACGCGTGCTTTTTCAGCCGAGTTCCTATGTAGGGAAGTCCTCCGATAACCGCACAGTCCACTCCAATGCCTTCCAAGGCCTCCACTGCATTCTCAATTACAGTGGTAACGCCTCCCCGTTGCAGGTGGTAATGAATGATGGCAACCTTCATCATGAATCGACACCGTACTTTTTCCTGTATTCAGGGATTTCCAGCATAGGGGGTCTTTCCTCTTCTATGATTTCTTTGACGACTTGCTCATAACGGTTTTCCTGTGCCTGAAACTGCCTGTAGAGATTCGACATTTCCGGGAGTCGATCCACCATGCCAAAACTTTCCAGGCGCTTGAGAAAACTCTGGAGAATCCCAAATGACATCTTCCCCAGATCCAGTGTGGTCTGGTTGCGGTGGATTCTCTGATCAAGGTCGGTTTGTCCAAAAGCATCCAATCCCCAGTGGTGATACACATCCAGTATATGAGAGGTTTCAACTCCGTAACCGATCGGGAAGGCGATTGCTTCCAATACCTCTCGGCGGACGGCATACTCGCCCGATAATGGTTGAATAATGGCGGATAATTCCGGGAAGAAGAGTGAGAATAATGGCCGAACCAGTATTTCCGTTACACGTCCTCCGCCACTGGGCCGTATTCCCTGAGAAAAGGCGAGTGGTCTGTCATAAAATGCTTTTACATATTGCATTTCGTCCCGGTAAATCAAAGGGGCTACCAGTCCGTAGCAGAAACGCGGATGAATGTTCTTAATGTCCGCATCTACGTAACAGATAATATCTCCTTCCAGCTGATAAATCGCCTTCCACAGGTTTTCACCTTTGCCGCGCTTGAATCCATACGGTTCGAGGATTTCTGAGGAAAGATAAACATCGGCGCCAAAAGCCGCAGCAACTTCTCTGGTCTTGTCAGTGGATCCGGAATCGATTACTGCCAGCTCATCAATCAGAGGGTAGCGATCCATCAGCTCACTCTTGAAGATGACCAGTTCTTTGCCGATCGTTTTCTCCTCATTGAGAGTAGGGATACACAGAGAAATTTTTAAACCCTTGCGTTCTTTCTCACGAATTAGCGCTAATATATCCCAGAAGTCGCTGTGGTGAAACGTGTTCTTTTCCAGCCATTGTTCAATCGATTTCATCACAAATGCCTCCATCAATAGCGCAGATTACCGCCAGTACCTGTGCAATTCCTGTAAAGAGTGGATCGATATCCACATACTCAAAATCATCCTCTTTTTTGGATCCGGAAGTCAGCCCCAGCGTTAGGGCCGGTATCCCTTTGGCAATAATAGCAGAAAGATCTCCCACGCTTGGCGCCATGCGTGCTTTTATGCCCAACTCTTTCATTATGGTTCTGGCGGTTTCCACCAGCGGGTGAGTGAAGTCGATACCGCCCGTTTTATTTCTGGAGATGACTTTCACTGACACATGCACCAGCTCTTCGCTGTCCATTTCATCCACAATCGCTTGAATGGTTCTCAGAATGTCACCGATCATTCCCGTTTGTTCGCTGCGGATTTCGAATTTTAAACGAGCTTTGGTAGCCGGTTTTCCATATGTTTTTCCCCCACTGATTGAGCCCAAAATAATGGATGTTTTGGGCGATTGGGGGAGGGGTATGGACATCATCCTCGAGATGATTTTGGTCAAAGTCATAATGGCGATGCTGGCGTCTCCAGATGCCACATTCTCTACTGTGCAGCTAATTTCTCCACGCATCATTCCCAGGCAACTGTAGCTGAGGCGCCCCAGATGAACCCCTTCCAGGCATAATGCCGATTTAAATGTCAACGGAGTGTGATTAATAAAAAAGCGAAGGCCTTCCAGATCTCCTTTGCCCAGGCTTTTTACGGCCCCGAGGAGCACCAGGTTATGTTTTAGGCGAATACCGAGCCGTTCCAGAATGGTTGGCAGAGATGCCATAACGGCCACTCCCAGGCTGTTGTCAGCGATTCCAAAGCCGTTGATTCGATCAGTGCTCACATGCATGGTATGGTCAACTCCTGCTTCAAACTCCGTGTCTACATGGGCAGAAATCAAAATATTCTCTTTTCCGTTGCTTCCCGGAAGCACCGCAGTCGGATTTCCCGCTTCATCGCAGGAAATGTTCTGTAAACCGCCTTCCGTAAAACGATCCAAGAGGAATCGGGCTCTCCCGGCTTCGGAGAATGAGGGGGCCGGTATTTCGCCTATCATCACCGCATTTGCCAGCACAATCTCTCTCAACTTGTGCAACTCATCCCTGTTTTTGAGCAAATGTTCTAAGATGGTTTTCAACTCGCTCTTTTTTATCATACATCCTTTCTGTATCCGCCCGTTGGGCTTCTGTTTCTGTTGGCTTGCATTATGCCTGTGTGGCTTAATACGAAATTTCAGGCACTTGCAGAAAAAAAAAAGCAATTACCATGCCCGGGGCACTCTTCTGTATACACTTCGGCAGAGGCTTTCCATTTCAGATAATTCAAAAATAGCTTTGTTGGCAACCCTACATTCGAATTTTGCAGAATTCTAACTTTATGTCTGCCTGTTTATAGAGTGGTTATTTTCTGGTTTTTTTGCGTTGCCCGCAGAGAAGGAAAATTAATCGCAGTAACTCTTGTGTAAGAGTGGAATATGAGTGGTTGTTACCATTTCTTTTTTCATAGAAATATCCTGTCACAATCGAAAAAGAAGTAGCATTTGCTTCGATTAACTTTTTGGAATTTAGGCATTTGTGCTTTTGCTTCGTTTGTTCGTCTACTTCTGTTAACCCAAGTTGTTCAAGACACTGCCCGCGCAGGTTTTGACCTACTGCAAACAACATATGCTACAAGACTATGAGTAACCCAGCTCACCCCCCGGTCTATAAGCGGCTTAATCATCTGATTACAGTTATCGGAGTCAGCTCCGCTCTGTTCAGTACGGCTGCTTTTGCCCAAGAAGATAATGATGAAGTAATCATCTTGGACCCGTTTGTCGTAGTGGAAGATGGAAATACAGGTTATCTCGCCTCCAATTCCATTTCCGGTACTAGATCCCAAACCCCTATTCGTGATATTCCTTTAAACATCCAGGTGTTTACGCAGGAATTTACGGAAGACTTGCTCATTACCAGCCAGGTCGATTTGGAGCGCTATAATGCCTCTCTCGTCAATGGCGGCGATGATGTCCATTCAAATAACGTTATTCAGCAAGCTTACAATGGTTTCCTTTTCCGAGGATTCGTCCAGAACTGGAGCTTGCGCGATGGTGTTCGTCAATACGACCCGGTAGACTCTCAGGGCTTTTCTCGTGTGGAAATCGTAAAAGGCCCTGTTGCTGCCATGTATGGTGTCACCTATCCAGGTGGTGTTATGAATACCATTTCCAAGACTGCTGTCTTGGGCGGTAATTTTGCCGATGTGGGATTTACCATATCCGACCACAGCGAATGGCGTGCCACTCTCGACGCCAATGTTTCCGCTGAAAGCGAACTTGGCAAAATTGGTATCCGTTATAACGGAGCTTATCAGGAAACCGAAGATGGTCGCGAACATTCTGCTGGTAAGGTTGAATATAATCAGGTTGCCGTTACTATAGCCCCAACTGATAAGACAATCATCAAGCTACTCGCTGAAACCGGTTATCGCGAAAATCCAAGTGGCCTCGGCTACTTTACCACAAGCGAAGTCGACGAAAACGGTGTCGGTTATGGTAACAGTGCGGAAATTCCTCTGCAGATAACCCATCCAGATATTGATTGGGATTGGAACTGGGCTACAGGTAATATGCGCTCACTGGAAACCGATCTCTATAAAGCTGAGATCACCCAGAACTTCACTGAGAACTTCAGTGTCAATGCTTACTATCTCTACAGCAAGCGCGTTCAGGTAGATAGCGATGGCTTGGATTGCTCAGGCGGCGGTGGTGGTAGTGGTGGTTGGGATGCCAATGCCAACACCGGATGGATTAACCCCAACACCGATGAAGAGCAAATCGTCCTCCAGCACCACTACATCGACTGGCGTAATCAGAACCATGCCTATGGTGCCACAGCTGTTTACAAGTTTGAAGTGGGTAGTGTTCGCAACACCATCACTGCCGGTGCTCACTTCTGGGAAGAACGCTTCTTCAGCTATCGGGGCACCATGCCCTCAACCTCTCCGAACTATGTGGTTCTCGATGTGGTTCCCAATCTGAATGGTCTTTCACTTCGGGATCTCTACGCACCGGAAGACTACTACCTCAATATTGACGCCTATCAGAAGGAACGCAGCGAAAACGAGTATTACTTTGCCTCCTGGCAGGCTGAGTTCCTCGACGGGCGTGCCCGCACCAATATTGCTGTGAACTACACGGAATTGGACCTCAAGTCCTACCCCAATGTATATTCCAATACTCCCAGCAATGTAACCAACGAGGATAAGGTTTCTCCGCTGTTTGGTTTCATGTTCGATATCACCAAAGATATCTCCTTCTTTGCTGTGCATTCAACTTCGCTCTTCCCCACTACGGATAAGGACGATTTTGAAACCCAGTTGCCTCCCGTTGAAGGTGAAAGCATCGAAGTCGGTTTCAAGTTTGATATCATGGAAGACGTCCTCAGTGGAACGATCAGTTTCTACAATATTGAGCAGACTGGTGGTTCTCAGCGTGATCCCAATGCAGAAAACCGCAATAAGCAGCTTTGGGATTCCATGACTGCAGCCGAACGTGCCATTGCCTTCCCCGGTTTGACTCGTGATCAACTTACCGACCGCAATGGTGGTTTGGGTAACCTTATTCCAGGGCTTAAACAGGAATCCGAAGGGGTTGAATTGGACTTGGTTTACCAGCCGATGAAGAACTGGCAGATTCTCTTCAGCTATGCTCACAATACGGTTAAGATCAAGGAAGCCGTGGATGAAACACAGATTGGTCGCATTCCCAATTCCGGGCATGTTAAAGATCAGTTCTCTCTTATGACGAAGTACAGTTTTGCCAAAGAGAGTCAGTTGCACGGAGCCTTTATCGGTATGGGTTGCCATTGGGCGGACGGTGCCTTCCAGGGATATGTTGGCGATGTTGCCCGATATAACCCCAGCACCTTCTATCTGGAAGCCTTTGGTGGTTACAAATTCCAAACCTTTGGCCGCGATTCTTCTGTTCAATTGAATATCAAGAACATTACCGAGGTTTCCGAGTTCGTCGGTTGGAAAGCTACCGGCTCTTCCGCACTCGCTACAGAACGTTACGAAGTGCCTACCGACATTCGCTACAGTCTTTCATATAACATTAGGTTCTAATAGACAGATTGTATACCGCTGAAAAAGAGAGAAGGCGAATTTTTCGCCTTCTCTCTCAGCGTTATTTAGCATAGATTTTAGTAGAGTATGTTTTCTAATTCTCGAAGAACGCTGCCGGTTTGGATCCCTTGTTTGTCTGCCTCCTTGGGCCTCCTCTACTTTGGAATTCATTTGCACGCGTTTCTACCTCTCTTAATTGCTGCTGTTTTATGTGTGTTGTCCCTTGTCTTTCTTCTCATCCCTGCAAGTCGCAACCACCCGCAACGTTGGAGTAATTCCCTTCTAAGGGCCTTTATGCTCGTTGTTTCCTGGCTGGTACTCGCGGTGCTTTTTATTGCGGTTTTTATTCCCGGAAGGTGGTTTCTTTGGGGCCGTTCGTTGTTTTTTAGGAAATCCTCGTGCATCGCTAAGGATTCATATTGGTCTGATATGGAAGAGTCCTCGCCATCCCGCCATTTTGAAACGCTTCATTGATGAACGTTATTGGCATCAGTGCATTCTATCACGATTCCGCAGCAGTGTTGCTGAGGGATGGCTGCATTGTTGCAGCAGTTCAGGAAGAGCGCTTTACGCGCCTGAAACACGATGCATCATTCCCTTTTAACGCGCTGAAGTATTGCCTTTCCTGCCTAGATGGAGATTTAGATGCTGTGGTCTTCTACGAAAAACCGCTGCTTAAGTTCGAGCGTGTTTTACGTAACGCTTTTTCTGTTGCGCCATTAGGTTTTCGAGCCTTTACCGCCGCCATTCCAGAGTGGACTCAGCAGAAACTTTGGATTCCTTTCATCATCGAGAAAACGTTTGCCCAACTCGGGTTGAATGTCCGGGGCAAAATTTTTTTTACCACGCACCACGAATCTCATGCCGCAAGTGCTTTTTTTGCATCGCCGTTTCAACGGGCAGCGGTACTTACTCTGGATGGAGTGGGTGAGTGGACGACGACCTCTCTGGGATACGGAGAGGGCAGCAGCCTGCATTTACTCAAGGAACTGAAATACCCCGATTCCCTTGGATTGTTGTATTCGGCCTTTACCTACTATTGTGGATTCAGAGTAAACTCCGGTGAATACAAATTAATGGGCCTGGCTCCCTACGGTTCTCCAAAATATAAAGAGCTGATATTAGAGGAGTTGGTCGACCTTAAAGACGATGGTTCTTTTGCCCTGAATATGGACTACTTTGCCTATTGCCGGGGCCAGCGCATGACGTCTTCACGTTTTCATCGCCTCTTTGGTGCTCCTCCCAGAAGGCCGGAGTCTGAGTTGACGGAAAAGCAGTGCGATTTGGCAAAATCTGTTCAGGAGGTGCTTGAACTGATTGTCCTGAAAATGGCTAAAACGTTAAAACAACTTACTGGCGAAGATGCCCTTTGTATGGCCGGAGGGGTCGCCTTAAATTGCGTTTCCAACGCACGACTGCTTCGGGATGGGCCTTTTTCAACGATTTGGGTGCAACCTGCTTCAGGTGATGCCGGTGGGGCTCTGGGGGCCGCATTGGCTTTTTATTACAGTTCTTCACCAAGGAGTTATTGTTCCAAGGATCTGATGCAGGGGTCGGCTCTGGGGCCTGCTTATTCGGACGAAGAGATCGAATCGGTACTCAACGAAATGGGCGTTTCTTACCAAAAAATGGACACAGAAGCATCCCTTTACGCAGAGCTTTCGCAGGCCCTTTCTCAAGAAAAAGTGGTTGGCTGTTTTCAAGGGAGAGCGGAGTTCGGTCCAAGGGCTTTGGGGAATCGTTCCATCCTCGGCGATGCACGTAGCCCGAAAATGCAGAAAACACTGAATCTGAAAATCAAATACAGGGAATCTTTCCGGCCCTTTGCCCCCATCGTGCTGGCTGAACACGCCTCGGATTACTTTGACCTGCAGCAACCCTCTCCCTACATGCTCTTTACCGCTACTCTGCGTTCTGAACGAAGGATTCCCGTTCCCGATGCCGCATCGATGATGGAAACCTTGGGGCAGGTGCGTTCAGATATTCCGGCGGTCACTCACGTCGATTACTCGGCCAGAGTTCAAACCGTTCACCGGGAAATTCATCCCGAGTTGCACCGTCTGCTTACTGCTTTTTATGAGATAACAGGCGTTCCGGTGCTCATCAATACATCCTTCAATGTGCGTGGCGAACCCCCCGTCTGCAGCCCTCGCGATGCCGTTTTATGTTTTCTTCAAACAGAAATGGATTGCCTCGCGTTGGGATCCTTCTGGATTGAAAAAACTAATATATCTCCGACCTTGGCGACCTCTGTACAACAGCAGGTATATGCGCCCGATTGATCTTTTTTACTGCAATGAAAACAACCCACTCGTGCTCTGCTTTTCTTCATTATCTGAGTGCCTTTTTTAAGGACCTCTGGCTCTTTGCTAAAACCCGCAAGGTTTGGTGGATGCTTCCTGTTGTGGTGCTCCTTCTTTTAGTCGCTGTGCTGTTGATCAGCGTGTCTACTATCTCTCCCTTTATCTACACGCTTTTCTAATATGAGCTCAGATGTTTCAGAGTGGTCCTTGGGAAAGCGTCTGTCTTATGGAATGCTTATTGCGCTTATTGTCTTTGCGGCAGGATTTATCTCTTTGGAAATGTTGTTGAGAATCTGTGGCTTCGGTTATTCCGGGTGTTATTATCGTAATACATCCGTAAACGATGTTGCCTCTGTTCGGGAAAACCGCTGGTTTACCGCTCCCTATTTTTCGCCGGAACTGGTGCGTCGGCCTCCGCCTATGCTTTTACCGGCAAGCAAGGCGCCTTCTACCTATCGCATTTTTGTGATGGGAGGGTCTGCGGCCATGGGCGATCCCGAAGCTTCCTTTTCGATGACTAGGGTGTTGCAGACCATGCTTGATGAAGCCTACCCGGAGATTCACTTTGAAGTCGTCAATGCCGCGGTAACGGCCATCAATTCCCATGTGGTTAAACAAATCGCGGCCGATTGTTCCCGACTGCAGCCGGATTTGTTCATCGTTTACGTGGGTAATAACGAGGTGATCGGCCCCTTCGGTCCTGCTTCTGTTTTTCTGCCCTTCATTGAATCCCCGCGTGGGGTCGCCATGGTCACATGGTTGCGTAAAACACGTACGGGGCAGGCATTTTCCTGGGGGCTGCGTCAGTTTGGCCACCAATCCAAAGAATTGGAGCAATGGGGAGGCATGGAAATGTTCCTCGATCGTCAGTTTACGGCAGATGACCCGCGGCTGAACCTTGTGGCCACGCTTTTTCAGGACAATCTCAGTTCTATTATCCAATCAGGGGCCGACTCTGACGCCCATACCTTATTGTGCACGGTTTTAACGAACCGGAGAGACTTTGCTCCCTTTCTTTCGGCTGAATCACCGGATCTGTCATCAGAACAAAAAGCCACATGGGATTCACTTGTTGCTGATGGCGATGCTGCGTTGTCTGCCGGGAAGATGGGCGATGCTTATGCCTGCTATAATAAGGCATGGGCCATTGATGATTCCCATGCAGATCTGGCTTTTCGTCTCGGGCGCCTAGAACTGGGTATGGACGCTGTTGAGGACGCCAGACGGCACCTTCAGCTTGCCGAGGATTTGGATACGCTCCGTTTTCGAGCTGACTCGCGCCTCAATGGGGTCATTCGTTCTGTTGCGGCAAACTATCCAGATGAGGCTATTTTGGTGGATCTTCTTCAACAGGCAGAAAAAGAAAGCCCCTTCGGTATTGTTGGTAACGAGTTCCTTTATGAGCATGTGCATTTGACGTTTCAGGGTACCTATTTTGCCTCCGGTAAACTCTTCGAGCAGATTAGTGTTGAACTGAAACGGAAGAACTTGATTCAGGCAATCAAACCACATCTGGACTATCGTGGAGTTTCCTCTCGTATGGCCTATACTGCATACGATCAGGCTTTAATCGTGCGGGAGCTTTTAGCTCGTTTTTCAATGCCTCCGTTCACCGGTCAACTGGATCATGCTTCGCGCGTGGCATTGTGGCAGAGTCTTCAGGCGAAAGTAGATTCGCTCTTAAACAGACCGGAGGCCTTTGCGCAAATCAATAGCAACTATATTGCCGCCCTCGCATTGCATCCCGATGATGCTATCCTCAACAGAAATTACGGGATGATGTTGGTTGCTTTCGGTCACTTTTCTGAGGCTGTTGGTCCCCTGCAGTATTCTCTGGCACTCATAGATGATGACCCGGACACGCTCTTTGCTTTAGCTATTGCCTGCAGGGAGTTGCAGTTGAATGAGGTTGCTGAAAGTACGATTGCCCGCCTTCGATTGTTGGAACCGCGCTATCCGGGGTTGAAAGATTTAGAAACGCTTAAACGTTGATACTGGCCTGTTTTGTTTCTGGCTCATACCAACAGCTGTCGACCAAGTGTATCGTGGGGTACTCTAACATACCGCGTTTGTTGTTGCGCATCAGGTTGGTTACGCAATCTACAGCATTTTGCCCGACTGCTTCATGGTTTTGTTTTACTCCCATAAGACCCGAGTCGAAATGATCAATGTCCAATGGAACTAGAGTCAGTTTCCGGTTTAGGGCTATCTCAATCCTATTGAGAAACGGAACCAGCTCGTTCCAGTTGGTAATCAGGGTCTCTACATGGTAGATCTGCAACCAGTGGATGATGTCGTCCAGCTCTTCCTCCAGATTAATTCCTTCAATCACTTTCATGGGAACCCTATCCTCCGGGGCAAACATACTTTGCGAAACCAGGTAGCCGGCGGAGAATAAATTGCGGGTGTGTACCTCGTCGTGTTGTCCGACTAGCATACCCACGCGGCGATGTCCTTTTTCATGCATCTTCTGCATGGCTAGTTGGGTTACCTGCATCTGGTTGTTTTCCACTACATCAAAATGCAGATTGAAAGGCAGTGCCTCAATTTTGATGACACTGTAGCGCTCCCAGCTCAGAGAAAGGTCGGTTTGGTGGGTAAAGGCGGCTATGATCAAGCCGGTTATCTGGCGCGTCTTGAAGATGCGGTCCAGAGTCCTTGAGTTGAAGTTTCCGGAACCATAATAAAAAACCTCCAGCCTGTAACCCAGCTCTTCCGCCCGCTTTTGCGCGTTCCTAAAGAACAGCCAGCGGCATTTTAAATGTTCCAACTCTTTCTCATCCCTTAAATCCATGATGTAGCCAATCGTCGGTGGCGCTTTGGACGGCCGGGAGTGCTGCCGGTAAGAGACCAACGCGGAAAGCATCGGATCGGGGGCATATCCCAATTCGCGGGCTTTTTGTTTGATTATTTCCCGGGTTTTTACGGGGAGGCTCGAGTGGTTTCTTAGGGCAAGCGAAACGGTGGTCTGATGCACTCCAATGGCATCAGCTACATCTTTCATGGTAACTCTCTTGCTGCGACTCATAGGTACAGTTTATCTCCTCAAGCCAACTTTATGGCTTTTGTTTGAACAGACGGGAAAAACAAGGGGGTATTCCTTGCGGGGCAACAGGGGTGGGTATTGATGGTTTAAATTTCAGCTTAGGTAACGTATTACCAAACGCAACAGAAAACGGTGTCAAAAAGGATCTTTGGGGGGTTCTTTTTCCTGAATCGGGGTTTTGGACAGTTAGATTTTTTCAGGAAAATTGATCAGATCAGTTGAGTTTCTTTTGCAGCCGTCTATCATTTGCCTCAATGAGTGAACGTACAACGATTACAGTGGCTCGCGGTGACGGTATCGGGCCGGAGATTATGGAGGCAACGCTGCGCATTCTCAATGCCGCAGGAGCTCGTCTCGATTACGAGGAAATCGAAATTGGTGAGAAACAGTACCTTGCCGGCAATACCAGTGGTATTGCTCCGGAATCCTGGAAGTCACTGCTGAAGAATCGCATCCTTCTCAAGGCTCCGATTACCACTCCATTGGGAGGTGGCTATAAAAGCCTCAATGTCACTATCCGCAAATCACTCGGGCTTTTTGCCAACGTGCGCCCTTGCCGCGCCTTGACTCCCTATGTGCAGACGCATTACCCCAATATGAACATGGTGATTGTTCGGGAAAACGAGGAAGACCTCTATGCCGGAATCGAGCACCAGCAGACAGATGAGGTGGTGCAATGCCTCAAACTCATCAGTCGTCCTGGAAGTGAGGCCATTTGTCGTTATGCATTTGAATACGCTCTGGCCAATGGGCGTAAAAAAATTACCTGCCTGACCAAGAGCAACATCATGAAGCATGCGGATGGTCTCTTTCAGAATGTGTTTCTGGAAATGGCCAAGGAGCCGAAATACGCCTCTCTGAAGACAGAGCACAAAATCATTGATATTGGAGCTGCCTGGGTAGCCGCCCGCCCTGATGATTTGGATGTTGTGGTGACGCTTAACCTTTATGGCGATATTGTCAGCGATATTGCCGCCCTTGTCGCCGGGTCGGTAGGGCTTGCCGGTAGTGCCAATGTTGGCTTTGACAGTGCCATGTTCGAAGCTGTTCATGGCAGTGCTCCGGATATTGCCGGACAGAATATAGCCAACCCCAGCGGCCTGCTCAATGGAGCCATTATGATGCTGGTCCACTTGAATCAGGGCGACATCGCGGAACTCATTTCCAATGCTTGGCTGAAAACACTGGAAGATGGTTTTCATCCCGCCGATATCTATCGTCCGGGAATTTCCAAAGAAAAGGTGGGCACCAAGGAGTTTGCCGATGCGGTTATTGCCCGGCTTGGGCAGAAACCTGCGCAGCTTGCACCTGAAGTCTTCTCCAACAATTCGTTCAAAGTGGAGCTGACCTCTCCGGCTCCCAAGAAAAAAGAGCTTAAAGGAGTGGACGTATTCCTTAACTGGAACCAGCCTGGCCGAAATCCGGATCAGTTGGGGGCTCTGCTTGAAAAGGCAAATGGGGATGGCCTGAAATTGCTCCTCATTACCAACCGCGGAGTTAAGGTCTATCCCGATGGCCTTCCCGATACTTTTCGCTCAGATCACTGGCGCTGCCGCTTCATGGCAGATACCGCCGATGGCCTTTGCAGTCATCAACAGATTATTTCACTCTTACAGCGCGTTTCCAACCTCGGGTTGGACTTCATTAAAACCGAGCATCTCTGTGATTTCGATGGTGTTCGGGGATATACGCTGGCTCAGGGCGAGTGATCTATTCTCTCCGGCATGTAATTTTTCAGATGTCGGCTTGACCGCGCTGACCTCATCTGTCTAAAAGATGAGGTCACTTTTTATACGGTGAGATGACAGAGTGGCCGATTGTGCCTGACTCGAAATCAGGTGTACCCTTACGGGTACCGGGGGTTCAAATCCCTCTCTCACCGCCACTTTCATGAAAAAACCTCCGGTAGTCGTTACCGGAGGTTTTTTTATGTGTGGGAATTCTTATAAATGCAAAACGGCCTCAATAGAGTTTGTTTGAGCCGGAGTAAACCTCAGTCACATGCAGGACAACGGCGGTATGCCCCGGGTGGCGACTTGGGTTGATGGCTTTCATTCGGTCGAATGCCGGGCCCTCCGAGTGCTCGGAGAGAGTTCCTTTAAACTGGTAGGCTTTCTTGTTGGCATCCATGAAAAGCAGTGCTGCTGTCTGCGTGGTGGCCAGGTTTGCTTTGGTTTTCTCGAAGTAGTTGTTGGCGATCACCAACGATCCTTCATCTAACAGATCCAGTGCGCCAACATAAACGATGTTGGGTACACCATCTTTGCTGACAGTGGCAAAGATCGCAGGGCCTTCGCGTGTTTTCCACGATTCACTGATAATGCTTGGAGCGTTACTCATTTATTGAGCATATACTCGAATGCTCAGTCAGGTAAAGTTTCTTTATTCTGATTTTTTATCGGAGCCCAGTTTGGCTTCGATATGGCGCACGCTCTTCAGTAACTCCTGCAAAAGCTCTGTCACACTGGCATCTACGTTCGGTTTGGTTGCAGTGTCTTTAGGGCTGTCTGCGTCCCGGAATTGCATCTTTTCTTTTTGTTCAAAAATGGCCGAACGAAAGGCTAGGGTGTCTTCAATCCCGGTTACGTTCAGAAAGGCTTCACCCATCTGATTGCCTCCTGCGGTTTCAATGGCAATTTTGTGCAACTTCCAATGCCGCATCAGGATCCCCTGTGTCAGGCTGACATCCGTGATTTTGTCCAGAGGTACGGTCTTTTCCGTCTTGGTAAAAATACCCTTGCGGATAATCACCGAGCGTTCCGTGAGGATACACTCCACATGCTTCAAATGACGATGGATCAGATAGCGAGTTAACGGATACACGATCAGCAGGAGTGGAATGCCGACAACCGTCAATGTCATCACCAACACTGTGGACATCAGCCAGTAATTGGCGACTTTCGGGTTGATCTTTGCTTTTAGAATAACGGCTGGTTCTTTCATGATAGTCTAAATTTGAAGATTCATTCTTTGGCTGGCAATTCAAAGATTACGTTTTCGATTTCGCTTGACCGACCGTTCGGTCAGGTTATCTGTCATTCTTGTTATGCAGGACCAGACTTTTGATAAATCCGAAAAAAAAGAACTCATAGCGGAGGCTGCATTGCGGGTATTCTCGGAACGCGGTTATGAGAAAACCAGTATTTCTGAGGTAGCCAAGGTTGCCGGTATCGGGAAGGGCACTGTCTATGAGTATTTTTCCAGTAAGGATGAACTCCTCTGTGAGGCCGTCTATTACTACCTTTCTACGCTGGAGCCCTTGATCGACGATATCTCCCGCGACATCCACGAGATGCCGCCTCTGGATCAGCTCCGCGAAATGCTTCTGCGCCTGGCGTGCGCTATTTCCGAAACACCCTCCCTTTCCAAGCTCTATCCGGTGTTTATGGAGATGATGGTGCGTCAGCCGGAGTGGGTTAAAAAAATCCGCTTTGCTGAATTGGTCACCAAAGACACCCGTGAGCTGATTCGTTCCTTTATTTTTGCCGCAGTGGAGGGTGGGGTGCTCCCCGAAAGTTGCCGAACCTATGCCGACAGGCACGCCATCAACATCATGGCCGCTTTTGATGGTCTCATGTTTGACTACCTCATGTCGGATTCCTATTTCGGTCTGCGCGAGCAGTTCCTTCTCATGGTCGATACCTACATCGGCGGTATGCAGAAATGCTGAGAAATGCTTACCTCCGAAAGCAACCTTCAGAGTGATCGTTGACGATGCCGACCGCCTGCATCCAGGCGTAAACTATAACCGGGCCGACAAACTTAAATCCGCGCTTTTTCAGTGCTTTGGAAATGGTGACCGATAACTCCGTCTGAGCCGGGCAGTGGATGCCATCACCCTTCAGTGTTTTTCCACCGGTAAAGCTCCAGCAGAATGCGGAAAAGTCTTCGCCTTCTGCCTGCATCTTTAAAAAAATCTGCGCACCCAGAATCGTTGATTCTATCTTTTTCCTCGAGCGGATGATTTTATCGTTCTTCAGCAGGCGCTGAATGTCTTCCTCCGTAAAGCGGGCCACCTTTTCGGGGTCGAACTGCTCAAAGGCCTCGTAGATGGCCTCCCGCTTATTCAGGATCGTTGCCCAGGAAAGCCCTGCCTGAAAACCGTCCAACATCAGCTTAGCCCACAACTTACGGGAATCATGCAAGGGCACGCCCCATTCATCATCATGGTAGGCCTGCATCAAAGGGCTGTGGTTCGCCCAACTACAGCGGCATGCTCCATTCGTTTTCATAGCTCATATAGTGAACAAATAGATATATGAGGCAAGCTGTAAATGATGCACCCCTGTATCAGCTGTTCTTTTGTGCATTGCGTTCCTCTTTCAATGGTTACTTACGCACTTACTCAACAATTAGCAACATGTAAACAAAACCGTGATGATTAATGGAATCTTTCACCACATGGTTTTAGGAATAGACCACGAAGGGTAGGGTATTGAAATATGAGCAATTATGCGTCTCTGATCAATTTAGAATTAACTAATTCTTTTATATCTTTTAGCGTTCCTTCAAATTCTTCGTAAAAGGTATCCGTTGAGTTTTCAGAAAGAGAACTATATATTATTTTGTCGTCTTTATCTTTTGATCTATAAGCCTTTAAAATTTCATGCTTTAATGATTTAGGGTTTTCGATTATTAGGAGGCATTGAATTTCATTCTTTAAGACCAACAAGGATCTATATGTTTTCTCGAGTAACTTTTTCGTATCTATGTTCCATATGGCTTGGGCTTCTTCACATAATGACTTAATTTCCATAAAGTTGTCATCAATCTTTTTTAATCTACTTTGATAAATAGAATATGTATGACTAAAGATTTTTTCTTCATGTGCTTGTATTTCTAGTTCTACTTCTGATGAAGGTGGAGGAATGAACGGATTTCTAGCTGATTGGACTGAATTTTTGAGCTTAGTTATGGCTATAAGTAATCTATATGCCAACCCATGATCCTGCTCCTTTTTAAGTTGGGTTTTCCAAGTTGATAGTCCTTTGTATGCAGTAACGGCGAGGGCAACAGTACCTAATGCAACGATTGTGGGAGAGATATAGTTTGTTGTATCGAAAATGATCTTAACTATATTAGTGATAAAACTTAAGAAGCAAGTTATTGCCTGTTGTAATGACATTACGGCTAAGGTGATCATATGGTATTCAATAATAGGACTGTATTAAAAGGTAAAGGCAATTGGTTTGATTCAATGTCGCCGCAGTGTATTACTATCTTCTCTGTGTTTTTGTGCACATAAAAAACCGCTACGTTGTTGGCAGCGGTTTCTTTGGATGGATAAATTGTTTGTGGCTCTATTTTTACTGAATGGGGGAGAAGCTGGAGGCGTGCATGATTTTGTTCTCCTGCTTTTCCAGCATTTGCATTGCGTAGGGGAGAAATTGGGTTTGCCAGTCTTTGTCCTGGTAGAGTTCGGCCCGTTTTGTGGAGCGTTCATCCAGGCTTTCGTATTTCCAGATATGGACGACTTGGTTGAGTTCACCGATGTCTGTGTGCCAGTAGCCAACAAGTTCAGCGTATTTGCTGATGATGGGAAGTCCCACTTCGCCGAATAGTTTCATGTAATCCCCGATTTTTCCCGGGCGAATAGTATAAGTTCGCATTTCGAAATACATAATGCCGTCTGTTTATAATCCAGGAGCTTCTGTTTGGGAAGGACAAATGTTAACCGTAGGAGGACTGTCATCCGTGCCCGTTGAAGGGGCTTGAAGATGGGGATTATCTGTCTTCTTTGTTGTCATCAATACAGGTGTGTCTGTTTTGGTACACAAAAAAACCGTCACTCACTGTAACGGTTCATTCATAAATGAAAATGGCGGAGAGAGAGGGATTTGAACCCTCGGTACCCGGTTAGGGCACACACGATTTCCAATCGTGCACAATCGGCCACTCTGTCATCTCTCCGAATTGAAGTGCCCCAAAAAGCCAGTTTTCCCTGCGCTCGTCAATAAGTTTTCCAAAAAAAATAAGATCGTCCTTTTTTCAGTGCTTCAACCATAGGTCAAAGCCCGTTTTTATGGGTGTTTTAGAGGATTCTTTGGGTGAGATCTGTTTCATGGGGGCTTTTTTGAATTGTTTAGGGAAAAAATAGGTTCCCTAAACATGAGCTAATGCATTCATAAACAAGGTGATTCTTTGTTTTTCACACAAAAAGCATGATTTGTTTGATTGATTTTTTGTGCAAAATGGCCTCTTCTATAGGTTCTCTCAAATCGGAATATAAGGCTCGGTGCGTTTTTGAGTCCCCTTGATGGAGGGCATAAAAGCCTCCGGGCAGAAGGATTTATATTATGACTTCTGGATCGGAATACGGTTATAACAGTAAGGTTGAAGGTAATGTCGTTGTGACAAAACTGGACGCTGCAGTCAACTGGGTGCGTAAAAACTCGGTATGGCCCATGCCCATGGGATTGGCATGTTGTGCCATCGAACTCATGGCAGTCGGTGGTTCGCGATTCGATATCAGTCGTTTCGGTATGGAAGTTATGCGCTTTTCCCCCCGACAAAGCGACTGTATGATCGTTGCCGGTACGGTAACCTACAAAATGGCCGAGGCCGTTCGCCGCATTTATGATCAGATGGCTGAACCCAAATGGGTTATCGCAATGGGCGCCTGTGCGTCCACCGGCGGTATGTATCGTTCCTATTCCACCCTTCAGGGAGTTGATCGCATTATTCCGGTTGATGTCTATATCAGCGGTTGCCCGGTGCGCCCGGAAGCTTTGTTGGACGGCTTAATGAGCCTGCAGAAGAAAATTGAGCGAGAACATTCGGTTCCTCAATTGATCAAAGGGCGTTCCTGAGAGGAAGATTTACCATGTTGGAAGAACAAAAAACAGAATTGTTGAGCCGGTTTCCCGATTTGACCGAGCGCAAGGATTGCACGTATCTCGCCTTTAATGTGGCTGAGTCCCAATTCAAAAAGGTGCTTCAGGCCCTCAGAGATGACTTCGGTTACTCTTTCCTTTCCAATTTGACTGCTGTGGACTGGGATTCTGCCGAAAACCGCTTCTCCGTGGTTTATATCCTCTTTAATATGACGTCTTCCAACTATGTGGGCGTTAATGTGGTTTGTGCCGATTCGGAAAATCCCGCAATCGCAACCGTTTCGGATCTCTGGCCCGCTGCCGACTGGCACGAACGTGAAGTTTACGACTTGTTCGGCATTACCTTTACCGGGCACCCCGACATGCGCCGTATCCTTATGTGGGACAGCTATCCCTACCACCCACTGCGCAAAGATTTTCCCCTCGCCGGCAAACCTACCGACTTCCCCTCTGATGACGTTCGCGAGCGTATGGGTACTACCGTATTGCCCGCACCCATGGCCGGTGGTCCCTTCACTGCCGGGACCGGTTGTTCCATGCACAAAATGGAACCGCATGCCAAAGACCAGAGCTGGAACGAGAAAAAGACCAAGCCTACCGCGGAATAACTTTTAAGGGAACCCTTTTATATGGCCGAAAAAGAAGTCAGTATCGCAGACATTGCCAATCGCTCCCAGCTCTTTGAGGAAGAACTCAAAGGGGAGACGATGACGATTAACATGGGTCCCAGCCACCCGGCAACCCACGGTGTGTTGCGTTTGAAGCTGGAGATGGACGGTGAATACATCACCAAGTGCGACCCCGTCATCGGTTATTTGCACCGCGGCTCCGAGAAAATTGCCGAAAACATGACCTATACTCAGTTCATCCCCTATACGGATCGACTGGATTATCTGGCATGTGTTCACAACAATGTGGCCTTTGCGCTGGCGGTGGAAAAACTCGCCAAGCTGGATGTTCCGGAACGCTGTGCGGCCATCCGCGTGCTTTGCTGCGAATTGGCCCGCCTCGCCAGCCACCTTCTGGGCGTTGGTGTTTACGGGATGGACTGCGGCGCCTTGACGGTGTTTATGTATACCTTTACCGAGCGTGAGAAAATTTACTCCCGCCTGGAGGAATTGACCGGTGCCCGCCTGACCAACAGTTATGCCCGTATCGGAGGCCTGGCCCGCGATATCCCCGACGGTTGGCTCGGAAAAGTGCTCGAAACCATCGAAAGCTGCGAACGCTGCATCGATGACTGCGATAAACTCCTCACCCGCAACAAAATTTTCTACGACCGCACCGTTGGGGTAGGGGTTATCTCCAAAGCAGATGCTATCGCCTACGGCCTTTCCGGCCCCAACGCCCGTGCCTCCGGCGTTACGACAGACCTGCGTAAGGATAAACCTTACAGTGGTTACGAAAAATACGAATTTGATGTGCCCATCGGTAAAGAGGGCGATTGCTACGACCGCTGGCTGGTTCGCGTGGTCGAAATGAAGGAGTCCATCCGCATTATTCGCCAGGTCGTCGATACCATGCCCAACGGGCTCTGGTACAACGACGAAGCCAAACGCATCGTGGCCCCCCGCAAGGATAAAGTGCTCACCAGCATGGAGGAACTCATTCAAAACTTCATGATCGTTACAGAAGGTCCCCAAATCCCCGAAGGTGAAGCCTATTTCGAGGCCGAAAATCCCAAGGGCTGGCTCGGGTTCTATCTCGTTTCCAAGGGTGGTGGCGTTCCCTACCGCTTGAAGATCCGTGCGCCCAGTTTCTGTAACCTTTCCATCCTTCCCAAGTTGTTGGTTGGACACCTCGTTCCAGATATTCCCGTTATTTTGGGCAGCTTTGACTTCGTTATGGGAGACTGCGACCGCTAATCAGGAGTAGATCAGATTATGAATTTAAAACCGGAAACAATCACCGAAATCGAGAGCCTTATCCCGAAATACCCGCAAAAGCGCAGTGCCATGCTCCCGATTTTGCATGCGGTGCAGAAAGATCAGGGCTACATCTCCAAAGAAGCCATGGAGTGGGTTGCCGAAAAGACGGAAACACGCCCCATCGACGTCTATGGCGTTGTCAGTTTCTACCCGTTTTTCCGAGAGCACCCCATCGGTAAGCATTATATTCGCCTGTGCCGTACGCTTTCCTGTGCGCTCAGCGGCAGTTATAATTTGTTGGAGGCCATTAAGCGAGAGTTCGGTTGCGATTTGAATAAAACCTCCGACGACGGTCTCTTTACTCTCGAATTTGCGGAGTGCCTGGCCTCCTGTGGCAGCGGCCCGGTAATGATGATCGACGACGACCTTTACGAACGCCTCACGGAAGAGAAAATCAAGCAAATCGCTGCTGATTATCGTGCCCGTGCCGCACAATCCAAAGCCTGATGACCATGCACCAGAAAGAACACAGAGTAATTCTTAAGCATGCCGATGAACCGGGTTACACCCCGGATATCGAGTGCTACTTGAAGCATGGCGGCTATGCTAATTTAAAGAAGGCCTTTGCCATGAAGCCCGAGGAGGTCTGCAAGGAAGTGGAGCTTTCCGGTATTCGCGGGCGTGGAGGTGCCGGATTCCCTGCCGGAATGAAGTGGAAGTTCCTCGACCGCAAGAGCGGCAAGCCTATCTACCTCATTTGCAATGCCGACGAATCCGAGCCGGGTACCTTTAAAGACCGTCAGATTATCCACAAAGACCCCCACCAGTTGGTAGAGGGCATGATGATTTCCGCCTATGCGATACAGGCCAAGCTGGCTTTTATCTACATTCGCGAGGAAATGCCCTACGGTGCCAAGCTCCTGCAAAAAGCCATTGAAGAAGCCCGTGCCAAGAACTTTCTCGGTGATAATATTTTGGGCTCCGGTTACTCCTGTGAACTGATTGTTCACCGTGGTGCGGCTGCCTATATCTGTGGTGAGGAAACAGGCCTGATCGAATCCATCGAAGGTAAACGCGCCTATCCACGTATTAAGCCACCATATTTTCCCGCAGCCTTGGGCCTTTATCAGTGCCCCACCATTGTGAACAACGTGGAAACCCTTTGCCACGTGGTTCATGTGGTCGAAAATGGCGGCGAAGCCTACTCCAAACTCGGAACTCCCGGTAACTCCGGCACCCGTATCTGGAGCCTCAGCGGGCACGTGCAAAACCCCGGCTATTACGAAATCGAATGCGGCAAGGCCACTTATGGCGACCTCATTTACGATATCGGTGGCGGACTTCGCCCGGGCCGTAAACTGCAGGCCCTCATTCCCGGCGGTTCCTCTTCCAAGGTTATTCGCGGAGGAGAGCGTTTCCAGGGAAAACTCCGCGATGGAACCCCATTTGACTGGGGTGTTGAGGATATTCCGCTCGATTTCGACAGCCCCATGGCTGTTGGCAGTATGAGTGGCTCCGGTGCCGTTGTCGTTATCGACGACAGTGTTGATATCGTGGAGGTCTTGGCTAATATCAACGCTTTCTACGCCCACGAAAGTTGTGGCCAGTGCACTCCATGTCGTGAAGGCAGCCTGTGGATGAAGAAAATCACCACGCGCATGTGTAAGGGCGATGCCCGCCCCGGAGATGCTGATTTGCTCGCATCTATAGGCGACCAGATTGCCGGCCGCACGATATGTGCCCACGGTGAAGCCTGCGCTTGGCCGACACAGAGCTTTATTGCCAAATTTAAAGACAAATTCCTTGAAAAGGCTCAGCGTAACGGTGAGCGCATGGGAGACATTCCACTCATCTGAGAAAGCTTGGAGATGCTACAATGAGCGACGCTAAGGACAATCTGATCAGTATTTTTATCGACGATGTTGAGGTCAAGGTGCCTGCCGGAATCAAT
The DNA here is from genome assembly GCA_016932335.1 of Opitutales bacterium. GTDB lineage: Bacteria > Verrucomicrobiota > Verrucomicrobiia > Opitutales > Oceanipulchritudinaceae > JAFGCZ01. The sequence goes on from JAFGCZ010000012.1 coordinate 177,693, forward strand.
CTGGTGGATGCTGCCGAGATGGCGGGTAAAGAAATCCCTCACTTCTGCTACCATAAGCACCTTCCTGTTTCCGGGAACTGCCGCATGTGTCTCGTGGAAGTGGGTACTCCGGGCCGTGATCGTGCTACTGGTGAACCGATCCTCGACGAAAACGGGGTGCAGAAGATTATGTGGATGCCCAAGCCCATTATCGCCTGTGCCACCAATGCCAGCCCTGGCATGCATGTTCGCACTCAATCGAACATCATCAAGCACTGCCGCGAAGGCATCATGGAGTTTCTGCTTCTCAATCACCCGCTGGATTGCCCGATTTGCGACCAAGCCGGTGAATGCCGTCTGCAGGAATTTGCCACCGATTATGGTCGTGGCTACAGCCGCTGCGCTGAGGATAAAAACGTTAAACCCAAGCGTACCAAGCTGGGACCGCGCGTTATCCTCGACGACGAACGCTGCATCCTTTGTTCCCGTTGCGTGCGTTTCTGCAGCGATGTTATGAACGATGGGGTTCTTGGTTTTACTGAGCGCGGAAGTTATTCCACTTTAACATGCTTCCCGGGCAGAGAACTGGATAATAATTACTCCCTCAATACAGTAGACCTTTGTCCGGTTGGTGCCCTCACCAGTACCGACTTCCGCTTTAAGATGCGCTCTTGGTTCCTCAAGGAAACCAAGTCCATTTGCACAGAGTCCAGTGTTGGGGTAAATACAGTGGTTAACAGCCGCGAAGGTGTTATCTACCGCATTAAGCCCCGTGAAAATGTGGAGGTTAACGACTCTTGGATGTCCGACAGTGGCCGTCTGCTTTATAAGCAGGTTGCTATGGAAAGCCGTATGTCCGATTACACTATCGAGGGCAAACCGGTAACACCGGATGAAGCCCTTCAGGAAGCTGCAAGGTTATTGAGCTCCGGTAAATCGGCATTTATTGGCAGCGCTAATTCCTCTGTCGAAGAACAGTGGATGCTTGCCCAGATCATCAAAAAAACAGGGGATTCAGTTCCCTGCTGGTTGGTGGCTCATGTAGGGGAGGGCGATGGATTCCTCATTTCTGAGGACCGCACCCCGAACTTCCGTGGTGCGCTGCTGACTGGCCTTACCGACAAAATGCCCGAGGATAAACTGAGTGCTTTGGGCGCGGCGATTGATGCCGGCGAGATCGACACCCTTTTCTCCTACAATGAATGCCCCATTGCTGCCGGCCTGAGCGTTGAGCAGATCAAGAAGGTTAAGTTCATCTACATGGGCACCCACCACTGCGATGCCAGCCAGTATGCTGCAGTCGAATTGCCGGGGCTGACTGTTTTTGAAAAAAAGGGCACCTTTATTAACCAACAATTCCGCCTGCAGCGCTTTGAACAGGCAGTTCCTTCCGAAGGTACGCTGAATGATATCAAGAGCCTTTCGGCTGTGCTTGCCGCTGTCAGCAGTGCCAAAAGCGTCCCTGAATGTGTGGATTCCATCTGGCAGGCTATGAGTCAAAGTATCGCTCCCTTCAAAGATATCTCTTTCAACTCTATCTCCGATAACGGCGTTTTGGTCGATGGAAGTGCCTTTGAACACCTGCCCTTCGTTGAAGGCAAGTCTCTGCACTACGAACCCAAAGCATAACTTTACCAAGAAAACATGGACTGGACTTACATCTTTTTCACTGTCCTTAAGGCAGTCATCATGGTGACGATTTTTATGTCGATTGCCGGATACACGGTGGTTGCCGAACGTAAGGTCGCCAGCTGGATTCAGGAGCGTCCCGGCCCCAACCGAACCACGCTTCCTATTATTCTGGCCATTCCTGTTATCGGGCGCATTGTTACCCGTCTCGGATTGATTCAGCTGCCCGCAGACGGCGGTAAATTCCTCTTCAAGGAAGATCCTTTCCCCGGGCACGTTAACAAGGTATATTTTATTCTGGCTCCGATTGTGGCCCTGATTCCTGCGTTGACTACCATGACAGTGCTTCCTTTCGGGGAAATTACCCGCGACGGTGTCACTGTGCCTTTAGTTTTGGCCAATCTGGATGTGGGCATGCTCTTCATTCTGGCATTCTCCAGCCTGGGTGTTTATGGGATCATTCTTGCCGGTTGGGCTTCCAATTCCAAGTATCCTTTCCTTGGAGGTATTCGTGCCAGTGCTCAGGTTATTTCCTACGAATTGGCTATGGGAATGTCTCTGCTGCCTGTCTTTATGTGGGCCGGTGGCACACTCAACCTCTTTGATCTGGTTGAGGCTCAGTCCGGACTGCTCTTCGGTTGTCTTCCCAAGTGGATGATTTTCTTCCAGCCGGTTTCCGCATTGCTCTTCCTGACCGCTCTCTTTGCGGAAACAAACCGCCTTCCCTTCGATATGCCGGAGTCGGAAACTGACTTGGTGGCCGGGTTTAATACAGAATACGGTGCCTTCAAGTTTGGCCTTTTCTTTGTCGGTGAGTATGCCCACGTAACCATGGGATCCGCTCTCTTTGTTGTCTTGTTCCTTGGTGGTTGGTCTCTCTGGCCTCTGAATATCTTTGGGCTGGTTGACTATCCTGCCGGAATTCTTGGCGCAGTCCTTTCTGCCTTGGTTTTCATGCTCAAGACTTTCTGTCTGATTTTCTTCTTCCTTTGGATACGCTGGACGCTTCCCCGTTTCCGTTACGACCAGATTATGAATCTGGGATGGAAACGCCTGCTTCCCATCGCTATCGCTAATTTCGTTGTCTACGCAATTGCGATGGCTGTTTACATCCGCTTTTTCAACCAAGCATAATCTCTACCGGATATAAAGAATGGCTACAAAAGTTGTCGATAGACGCCCCCTCTCGTGGGCCGAAAAGACCTACATTCCGCAGATCCTTTCTGGGCTTCGTATTACCTTCCGCAAGATGTTCAATCCTGTGGTAACCCTCGAATATCCGGAACAGCGCCCGACCATTCCCGATAATTATCGTGGTGTGCCCACGTTGGTTAAAGACCCTCACGGGCGCGAGAAATGCGTATCCTGCCAACTCTGTGAATTCGTTTGTCCGCCCAAGGCCATTCGCATTACTCCGGGTTCCATTGATGAGGCTTCAGGGAACGAGCACATCGAAAAGGCTCCCAAGGATTTCGAGATTAATATGCTCCGCTGCATTTATTGCGGCCTTTGCCAGGAAGTTTGCCCCGAAGAGGCGATTGTTCTCCAGGATATTTTCTCGGCCAACGGGTATACCCGACAGGAAATGGTTTACAACAAAAAGAAACTGTACGAGTTGGGCGGTACGCTCCCCGATAAACACTTTAAATGGGATAAAAAGAAAAAGGCCTCCGAGCAGGCCCCGTCTCATTGAATTAACGCAATGAACATGTAGATGCTTCATCCTATCTGCTTCCAACCATGTTAGACATAATCTTTTATATCTTTGCCGCGCTGACTATTCTTTCGGCCATTCTGGTCCCGGTCAGCCGCAACCCGGTCAACGGAGCAATGTTCATGATCGTTTCGTTTGTGAGCACTGCCTGTCTTTACGTTCTGTTGAACGCCTACTTCCTGGCGGTGCTTCAGATTCTCGTCTACGCCGGTGCCATTATCGTGCTTTTCCTCTTCATTATCATGCTCCTGAATGTGGAACAGGTGAAGACGTTGCGCCCGAGCTTCTTTTCACAGATTGCTGGTCTGCTGGCGCTCTGTATACTTTCTCTCGGCGTAGGTTCGCTTTTCCTTTCTGGATCGGCCAACCCATCACCCGAATTGGCGGTTTCTGCCGGATCTGGTATTGCTCGCAACTTTGGCTATATGCTCTTTACAAAATATATGCTCCCGTTTCAGGTCAGCGGTTTTATGCTTCTTGTCTCCATGATCGGAGTTATTTTGCTTTCCAAGAAAATCAACGTAGAGGTTCCCTCACGCAAAGAACAGGGGGATGCCTAAATGAATATGGATCTGAATGCATACCTCACCGTCGCCGGCATTATCTTCAGTATCGGTTTTTTCGGCGTTCTTCTGCGCCGTAACGCATTGGTTATGCTGATGTGCTTGGAGCTTATGCTTAACGCTTCCAATATCGCTCTGGTTGCTTACTCCCGCTACAACGCTACGGAGCAAAATCAGATGATGGACGGTAATACCTTTGTCTTCTTTATCATCACTGTGGCCGCGGCAGAAGTTGCCGTGGGCTTGGCCATTATCGTGCAGCTCTTCCGCAAGACGCGCACCGTTATGGCAGATGAACTTAACACTTTGAGAGATTGAACATGGCTCCACAACAGACATTACTTATCATTCTCCTGGCGCCTCTGGCGGCGGCTTCGCTGATCGCTCTTGTCGGTCGCAGGAAAGGGCTTCTTTCCGCCGGCATTTCTGTTGGCTCAGCCGCAGTTCAGATGCTTTTAACGCTTTCGCTGCTTTACGGTTCCTGGAAGGGCGAGCCCATCACTGCTTCCGTGGAGTGGCTCCACATCGGTGCCCTCAATGTGAATTTGGGCTTTTACCTGACTCCTTTGGCCGGGATGCTCCTTTTCGTCGTCACTTTCGTCGGCTTCTGCATCCACCTCTTTGCCATCGGTTACAGCGATGATGATGAAGCCCGCGGGCGATTCTTCGGTGGCCTTTCCATCTTCATGTTCTCCATGACAGGAATTGTGCTCTCCTCCTCTCTCTTCATGATCTTTATTTTCTGGGAGTTGGTTGGTTTCAGCTCTTACATGCTCATTGGTCACTATCTGGCTCGTCCCAGTGCGGCTGCCGCGGCCAAGAAAGCTTTTATTGTAAATCGAGTAGGGGACTTCGGATTCCTCATTGGTATCATCTGGTGCTTCTGGCATTATGGTACTACGGACTTGGCCACTCTTGAGAGCATCATGCACGCAAACCCTGTTCTTCTGACCACAGGAACGGCAACAGCGATTGCTTTGTGCCTCTTCTGCGGCGTGCTGGGTAAGTCCGCCCAGATGCCGCTGCACGTATGGCTTCCCGACGCTATGGAAGGTCCTACACCTGTATCAGCCCTCATTCACGCTGCTACTATGGTGGCAGCCGGGGTTTATCTTTTGGGCCGTATCTGGTTTGTCTATTCTCCCTCTGCCTTACAGGTTGTGGCTGTGGTCGGTACAGTTACCGCTGCCTATGCCGCCTTCTGTGCTTTTGGAGTTAAAGACATTAAGAAGATTCTCGCTTACTCCACTTTATCTCAGCTGGGATACCTGGTTGCCGCGTTTGCCTTGGGCACTCTTTATGCCATGCAGCACGGAGATCACGGTTTGACCGGTGTGGGCACCGCTCATTTCCACCTGACAACACACGCCTTCTTCAAGGCATTGATGTTTCTCGGTGCCGGTTCTGTTATCCACGCCTGCCACCACGAGCAAGACATCTTTAAAATGGGTGGCTTGCTCAAGCGCATGCCCATTACCGCAGTGACTTTCCTTGTTGGTGTTATTGCCATCTCCGGTATTCCTCCATTCTCCGGCTTTTATTCCAAGGATGCGATCCTCTTCCTCGCTCAGGAGGAGAACAAAGTCATTTTCTACATCCTAGCCGGAACCGCCTTTTTAACGGCCCTTTATATGGGGCGTCTGTTCTTTATCGCCTTTCTGGGTTCACCCCGCAGTGAGCATGTGGAACATGCCAAAGAAAGCTCTTTTGTTATGTGGCTTCCTCTGGTGGTGCTTGCCATCCTTTCTGTGGTTGGCGGTTTCGAGGGTATTTATCCCGAAGCAATCAAAAGCTTCCTCAGCGAAAATGTGCTCCATCCTCATGGTGCTGCTCATCAGCAAATGTTGATCCTTTCCCTTTGCCTTGGGCTGGGAGGGCTTCTCCTTTCCATGTTGCTCTATTTCAAGCCGGCTTCCCGCGGGAACGACTTCCTTGAGTCCAACTTGCCCATCGTTTTCAATATCCTCAAGGGACGTCTCTATTTCGATGAGTTCTACAATTTCTATGTAGCCAAGATTCAGCAGCGTTTTGCCTGTGTTGTCAGCTTCCTCGAACAAGTCTTTATTCAACGCCTGATGGTGAAGGGATCTGGATCTCTTACCGGTGTTGTCGGCACGGTTATCCGTGGCGTGCATACCGGCAATGTCCGCTCATACGCCTTCTGGTTCCTCTTCGGCTTGGTCCTCTTCTGGGTCTTCGCCATCATCGGATTCTAATTTTTAGCATGAATATTTCAGTAATGAACGAACCAGCAACAACCGACGGGTACCTACTGTTGGGGGCGATTGCAGTGCCTCTGGTCTGTAGTATTCTCCTCTCTGCCACCGGGCGTAAAGCCAAAGGTCTGGTACGGCCGCTTGCTCTCGCAGGATTTCTGATCCCGACTGTAATAGCTTTCATGCTCTGGAACACTTTCAGTGCGGAAGCTTCCGGTAGTGGATATCTCTTTATGACACAGGCTGATCTGGGCCTTAGTTCTTTGGGGATTAACCTCAAATTGGGGTTGAATGGTATATCCATGCCGCTCTTCCTTTTGGCCTCTATTGTCGGACTTGCTGCCGGGGTCTATGCCATGCGTGGCGATGACGAAAACAAGCACTGGTATTTGGTCTTGCTGCTCATTATGCAGACAGGTCTGCTCGGGGTGTTTGCTTCCATCGACATATTCTTCTTCTATTTCTTCCATGAATTCGCCCTTATCCCGACCTTTATCATGATCGGTCTTTGGGGGGGGCGCGAACGCCGCTATGCCGCTATGGAAATGACAATCTACCTGACGCTGGGAGCGATGCTCTCACTGCTCGGGTTGATTGCCGTCTACACAAAGAGCGGTCTGAACAGTTTTGATATGATCAGCCTCAAGGCCCATCTGGCTGCAATGCCTCTGGGCGATGTGGTTCAGCAGAATATTTTTGCCCTGCTGCTCATCGGATTCGGTATCCTCGTATCTCTCTTTCCGTTCCATTCATGGGCGCCTCGCGGTTATGCTGCAGCACCCGCTTCGGCGGCTATGCTCCATGCCGGTGTGCTGAAAAAGTTTGGTCTTTACGGCCTTGTACAGATTGCTTTGCCGCTCCTTCCCGCAGGAGCCGCTCACTTCAGTAATATGTTGCTGTGGTTGGCTGCCGGAAATGTTGTTCTCATTGGGCTGGTCACCATGACTCAGACGGATCTCAAGCGCATGCTTGGTTACAGCTCTGTCATGCACATGGGGTATGCTTTTATGGGCATTGCCGGTTTCAGTATCATTGGTGTTTCAGGTGCCGTTCTTCTGATGTTTGCTCACGGTGTCTCCGTGGCGCTTCTTTTCCTTCTGGCTGATTGCATCTGTCGCCGCACCCAAACTTGTGAAATGCCGGAAATGGGTGGCCTTTTCAAAAAAACGCCTATCCTTTGTGGCTTTTTCGTTGCTGCCTCTTTGGCCAGTATCGGATTGCCCGGCTTCGCCAACTTCTGGGGAGAATTCACCATCTTTGTCGGTCTTTGGCAGTTCTCTCCGGCTTTTGCCGTTGTGGCCATTACCGGAATTGTTATTTCCGCCATTTATGGCCTGCGTGCCGTTGCCCGCATCTTTTACGGCCCGGCTTCTGCTGTCGTTCAGGATAACACCATTGAAGATCTGGCCATCTGCGAGCGCACTCCGGCTGTGATCCTTTTTGTGGCGTTGATTGCTGTGGGTGTTTTCCCGAAACTCATTTCTGATGACATCAACATGGCCATCTCGGATGTCTACAAGGCTCCCGTGACCACTGTTGCCGAACCCGTTGTTCCTGCTACAACACAAGACATTTCCAACCATGAGTCCTGATTACGGAGTTTTTAAAACATTTGCCGAGGCAAATCAATGGCTCGCAATATGGCCTGAATTGGCCTACGGCACCTTGGCACTGCTTTTGTTGATGCTGGAAGTTCTCTTCCCGCGTTATAAAAACACACTCATTCCCCGAGTGGCGTTGACAGGGCAGGCTATCCTGCTGGTTGTGCTTGCCGCTACCATCCGGCGCGTGGCTTCACCCGATGCTTTTGGTGAGTTGCTTCAGTTTTCGGTTACCGGAAACATCATGCGGGTGTTTTTCGCTGCGTGTGGACTCGCCGTTTGTTACATCGGTGGTGTCTATCTCAAGCGTGAACGATTGCCTCGCGTAGAGTTCTTCCACATGGTTATGGTGATTAGTGCGGGAATGATGCTGCTCGTCCAGAGCACACACTTCATCATGCTCTTTGTTGCCTTGGAGACTGTTACTATTTCCCTGTATCTGCTGGTTTCTTATTGCCGCACCAGTGTGGCTTCTCTTGAGGCTGGGTTTAAATACCTCATTCAAGGGGGGCTCAGTTCTGCTATTTTGCTTTTCGGTATGGTTCTCATTTACGGAAGCGCCGGCAATCCTTTGCTTCCCGGCACAGCCGGAGACCCCTTGGCTTATTCCGATATTCGCGTCTTTTTTGAGTTGAATGCACACAACTATGTGGCCGTCATTGGTGCACTGATGGTTGTTTCCGGTGTTTGCTTTAAGATTGCTGCAGTCCCGTTCCATGTTTGGGTTGGCGATATTTATCAGGGCGCTCCGACTCCTGTTACTGCATTCCTTGCCGTAGCATCCAAAGCAAGTGGTTTCATTGTTCTGCTTGGTTTGGTTCTCGGGCCATTTCTTCCTTTGGCTTACATCTTTAAGCCGCTGCTTGCCGCCTTGGCCGTTATTACTATTCTCTTCGGCAACATTGCCGGGGTAGGGCAGCAAAACGTCAAGCGCATCATGGGGATGTCCGGGATAGCTCATGCCGGTTACCTCTTGATTGGGGTTGTTGCCGCCTTCTCCGTGGAAATGGCTGTTAGTGCCATTCTCTTCTATCTCTTTGTCTACATGCTGGCTTCATTTGGCGTCTTCAGCGTAATGGCGCATGTTAGCCGCGAGGATGATTCTATTATGTTGCTGGAGGATTATGGCGATCTGCTCAAAGATAACCCATTCCTTGGCTCTGTTCTGGTGGTTGGCCTTGGTTCCCTTGCCGGGATTCCGCCTCTTGCCGGTTTTATGGGTAAACTGATCCTCTTTATTGCCGCTTTCCAGGCCCAGCTCTATGTCCTTTTAGGCGTTGCGATTGTTGGAGTCGTTATCTCCATCAGTTACTACTTTGGATGGATTAAGGCTGCCGTATTCCGCAATCCTGAAGTAGAGCCCGTGCACAGCACACTTTATATCCCGTCTCGCACCATGCGTGTCTTTATGGGAGTGCTTACGCTGCTTACGATCAGTGTCGGTCTCTATCAGGGAATCCTCAGCTTCGTTTTCTAAGCTTACGCTTTCTCTTTGGTCCCGCCTTTTAACAAGGCGGGGCCTTTTTGTTTACGGGCATCAAAAAACTCCGGAAGAAATCTTCCGGAGTTTTTCAAAGGGTAAACCGTTTATTTTTCGAAGGTATGCACAAACAGGCCGCTGCGCAGCTTCGGCTCGAACCACGTGCTTTTCGGCGGCATGATACGGTCGGCATCGGCAATATCCATCAGCTGCTGAGTCGTGGTCGGATACATGGAGAAGGCAACAGCGGCTCTTCCCGCATCAACTTCCTTCTTAAGATAGCCGGTTCCACGAATACCGCCGGCAAATTGAACCCGATTACTGATACGGGGATCCTCAATTCCCAGCATCGGTGCCAGCACACGATTTTGCAGCAGGCTGACATCCAGACGTTCTACCGGATCGTCGGATTCTGTGTCCGTGAATTCTAGCCCATACCACTTGCCTGCCAGGTAGATGCTGACTTTTCCGGTGTTGTCCGGTGTATCCGAAGCATTCTCGCTGACAATCCCAACTTTGCTCAAGGCTTCCAGGAAGCTGTTTTCGGTCATTCCGTTCAGATCAGTTACTAGACGATTGTAAGCCAATACATTCAGTTGATTGTCGGGGAAAATTACGCAGAGAAACGCATTGTAATCTTCTTTGCCGGTGTGGTTCGGGTTTGCCGATTTACGTTCCTTACCAACTCGTGACGCACTGGCACTGCGGTGGTGACCGTCGGCTACATAGAAAAGGTCAATATCCTTGAATGCCTCAACCAATTCATTTACCAAACCAATTCTCCAGCCGGTGTGCTGGATTCCATCAGGTGCTGTAAAATCGAACTCCGGGGTTCCTTTTACAGCTTCACTGACAATCAGATCTATATCGGCTTTATTTTTATAGGTTAAAAAAACCGGTCCGGCATTAGCTGAAAGATCAGACGTCATGCGTGTGCGGTCGTCTTCTTTGTCCTGTCGGGTTTTTTCATGTTTCTTGATGCGGTTTGCTTCGTAGTCTTCTACCTTGCAAAGGGCCACAACACCGGTTTGCACATGATTGCCCATCCTTTGGCGGTAAGCATAAATGCCGGGTTCACCATCTCTTTGGAGAATTCCGTCTCTTTGGAAGCGCTCAAAGTTCTCCACTGCCTTGGCGTAAACCTCATCTGCGTGAGGATCCGTTCCGGCGGGAAGATCGATTTCGGGGCGTACGATGTGCAGCATGGAAATCGGATTTCCATCAGAAAGCTCAATCGCTTCTTCAGTAGAAACAACGTCATAAGGTAGAGAAGCTACCTTGGGCGCATTTTCTTTAGAGGGTCTCAGTGCACGGAATGGTAATATATCCATATCTTTTCTAAGATCATAACTCCTTGGCTTTGGCAAGCGTCCAATAAAAAGTACGTGCGAGTTGTCTTGAAATGTTTCATAAATGTTATATAGATTGTTTTGTCTACTATACCAAAGAATTAACTACTGGCACTGTTTAAGCTAACTACCACCCCATGCGTGTACTTAAAAATCCCCTATCTACTCTACTGCTGGTTCTACTATTCCTGTTTCCGTTTGTTCCATCTTTGACAGCGGCTGGAGGTCACCACCTTCAGGAATCAGCTATTCCTTATTCTCTGGATGATTACAAAATCCATGAAAATGAAGCGGGTAAGGAAACCTTGCTGGATGTGTTGAAGTCTCGCGCTCAGCAGCATCCTTTCAATGTTGTGGCTACGCTCATCTTTTTCTGTGCAATATTACACACTTTTCTGGCCACAAAAATCAACCATTGCGCACACCGTCTACAAGTGGCTCACGAGCACAGAATGCGCTCCGGTGGTAATGGTTTGGCTGAAAATAAACCCTATCGAGACGCCAAAGATGACGTCAGCTTCTGGGCGGAAGTCCTGCACTTTCTAGGAGAGGTAGAGGCCATTTTTGGTATCTGGTGTATACCCTTGGTCTTTTCTGTTATCTACTTTCACGACTGGAGCACCTTTGTTTCCTTCATAGACCAGAAAGTCAATTACACCGAACCCATGTTTGTTGTAGTTATTATGACTATGGCATCCACTCGTCCGGTTTTGAAATTTGCTGAAGCTGCTCTGCGCAAGGTTGCCCGTATTGGTAAGAATTCTCCTGGGGCATGGTGGTGTTCTATTTTGATAATTGCTCCAATCCTTGGTTCATTTATTACTGAACCTGCTGCAATGACGATAGCGGCGCTCTTGTTGGCCAAACAGTTCTATCAGTACCAGCCATCGCGAAAGTTTAAATATGCCACTTTAGGGCTGCTTTTTGTAAATGTTTCTGTGGGTGGCACCTTTACCCATTTTGCCGCACCTCCTGTGTTGATGGTCGCCGGGCGCTGGGGCTGGGATATGGCCTTTATGTTCGAGCATTTTGGCTGGAAAGCGCTTATTGGTATTACCATTTCTACAGCCATTTATTATTTTGTGTTTAGGAAAGAACTCAGTAGTATGGCTGTTCAGGTAAAAGACGATCCTAGCTATGGAAATGGCAATAACAGTCAGCCTATTCCGGTTTGGGTGACCATTATGGTGCTGTGTTTCATGGCCTGGACGGTTTTAAACCTGCACAATCCCCCCCTCTTTATTGCCGGATTTTTGTTCTTCATTGCCATGACCAAGGCAACATCCACTCATCATGATGCCATCAGTATTAAAAATCCTTTGCTGGTTGGCTTTTTTCTGGCTGGCTTGGTGACACATGGTGCTTTGCAGCAGTGGTGGATTGAGCCTGTTCTCGGTCGTCTGGGTGAGTTGCCTCTCTTCGGTGGAGCAACCCTGCTCACCGCCTTCAACGACAATGCAGCCATTACTTTTCTGGCTTCTCAGGTTCCCGAATTTGACCCCGCCATGTTGGATACCGCAGCGGAAATTGCCCGGGCTCATGCCCTACAGTACGCGGTGGTGGCCGGCGCCGTTACCGGTGGCGGATTGACAGTAATCGCCAATGCGCCCAACCCCGCCGGTCAGAATATTTTGCAGCGCTTCTTTAAGGGAGGCATAGCTCCCATATATTTGACTTTGGGGGCACTAGTGCCAACTGCCATCATGGCCGCTTGTTTTCTCCTGTTGTAAAATACACGTCAAATGAGGAAAATAGTTTGCGATTGAAGCGCTTATGAGGCTCATTCTTCGCATTTCCTTCATATGACAAAAGTAAACATTCTTTCCCTTGGTTGTGCCAAGAACTTGATTGATTCTGAGATCATGCTCGGTTGCCTGCAACAGGCCGGTATGCAAATTGTAGAAGATGCTGCTGAGTCGGATGTGCTGATCATCAATACCTGTTCCTTTATTGATATTGCCAAGCAAGAGAGTGTTCAGGCTTTGCAGGACGCTGTGGATGAGCGTGGCCGCAAAAAACGCAAAATTATTGCCGCGGGGTGCCTTTCTCAGCGTTACCGTGAAGAACTCCCTTCTCTCATGCCGGGAGTCGATGCGTTTATCGGCATTGATCAGGTATCGAAAATAGTTCCTATTTTCGAAGGTCTTTTAGCGAAGAATCCAGAGCGCAATTATGTAACGGCTCGCCCGGTCTACATTCCGGATTATTCAACCCCGCGCTACCGCTTGACCCCTGCCCATACGGCATATGTCAAAATTGCCGAAGGTTGTAATCATCCGTGCAGTTTTTGTGCGATTCCGGGGATAAGAGGGCGCCACCGCAGCCGCCCTCAGGAATCCATCGTCAAAGAAGTTCGTCAGCTTGTGGCCGATGGGGTTAAAGAAATTAACCTGATCAGCCAGGACACAACTTACTACGGAATGGATCTCTGGGAAGGGGAGAGGGCTCGCCCCCGCAGCGGTGTGGATTCCTCAAAAGGAGTTTCTTTGGCAACTTTGCTCAGGGAATTAAACAACATTGAGGGCTGTTTTTGGATCCGATTGCTCTATACCCACCCGGCCCATTGGAGCGATGAGTTGATTCAAACCATTGCCGAGTGCGAGAAGGTGGTTAAATACGTGGATATTCCACTCCAGCACATTGCGAACAATATGCTCGATCGTATGCAGCGGGAAACCGATGGTGCCTACATCAGGGATTTGTTGGCCAGAATGCGCAAAGGCATTCCTGGTCTTGCCATTCGCAGTACATTTATCGTTGGTTTTCCCGGCGAGACTCAGGATGATTTCGATGAACTGCTTCAGTTCATCAAAGATCAGCACTTCGAAAGAGCCGGTGTCTTTAACTATTCCCGTGAAGAGGGCACCAAGGCCTATCGCTACGAAGAACAAATTCATCATATGCGTCGCAAGAGCCGTGAACAGAAAGCAAATCACCTGCTTCAGGAACTGGCTCGCAAAACCAGTGCAGCCCTCGTTGGGAAACAGATGACTGTGTTGGTGGATTCTGTGGGTACGGCCCGCAGCCCTTGGGATGCCCCTGAGGTTGATGGTACCGTGATTGTCGATGAGTCCATCCCGGTGGGCTCTTTTGTCGATGTGACTGTTAAGGACTTTTTCGGTTACGATCTTATTGCTGAAGAAGATTTGGTTAAGTAATTTCTGGGGCTCCTTTTTCATAGCTTATCATCAATAAGTTAAGGAGTGTTTGTCCTGCACTTTTGAGTTGCCAAAAAAATGAGAAATACACCATAATCAACCCCTGCTTGCCATGGAGCTCTCTGATCCATGTGCCCTTGCGTGTTTTTATCCGTTTTGGCACCTGTTTCTTCTTTTGGCATAAAAGAAGCTTTGCGGTAGCCTTTCGATTTCATTCATCTAAACAAAAATAACTATGCTCAACTCATTCAGAAGACTGGGCCTTTTGACGTCCTGTGCTGCCGTTGGTTTGGCCGCCGTAACGCTTGATGCGCAAACATCTCTTGATGATAGCCTCAATTCCCTCGAAAAATGGGTGGAAACAGAGAGTGTCATTTCCAAGGAAAAAGCCGACTGGGAAATTCAGAAACAATCCATGCTCGACCTCTTGGCCGTGCATCGCAAAGAACTCGATGAGTTGGCCGCACAGATTAAAGCTGCGGAGGATATGACCAGCACGGCAGATGCCCGGCGCGAGGCCTTGCTCGGTGAGCAGGACAGTATTCGCAAGATTGAGGCTAGAATTAAGGATCAGATTACGGCTCAGGAAGCCAGCCTGAAGAAGGTTATCAAAAAACTGCCGCGTCCTTTGCAGCAGGAGATTTTGCCGCTCTCTTCTCGCCTTCCCGAAGATCCGGAAAAGACCTCTCTGAGCCTTTCCCAGCGTATGCAAAATGTGGTCGGTATTTTGACCCAGATCGATAAATTTAACACTACGGTAGAAGTGGTTCCCGAAAGCCGCAGTTTTGAAGATGGCAAGCTTGTAGAAGTTAAGACCATTTATTTCGGTATGGCTGTTGCTTATTATGCCGATACCGTCGGCACCCACGCAGGGTATGGTGTCCCTACCGAAAATGGTTGGGAATGGCAGCCCGATGACAGCATTGCCGAGAAAGTTCAGTCCATCATCATGATGGCGGAAGGTCAGACAACGGACATCAAGTTCGTCGAATTGCCTGTGACCATTAAAGACTAACCGATCTACTTTCTTCCTACCGTGAAAAAAACATTTTTAGCCCTTTCATTGATTCTTCCCTCGTTGGCTTATGCCGCAGGGGCTCAGAGTGCATATCAGTCTGCCGATGCAGACCTTAAAGCCTCTTTGAACGACTTGAGTGCACTGCGCCAGGATATTAAAGACGAGCAAATTCCCCTTGCCAAGGAACTGCGCGAAGTTCAGGACGATCTCCGCGTAAAGCGCGGCGAAGTGGCCCGTATTCAGCGCTTGCGCGATAATTCTACGGTCGACCTCAATCGCCTCAATGATAACGTAAAAGGCCGCCGCGACCAGATCGACTACATGTCTAATCTCGTCACAGAATATGGCCGTTCCCTTAAGGTTCGCGTTAACCTTTCCGAGCAGCAGTTCTTTAAGGCTGATTTTGATCAGTTCGACGCCATTGGTAATAATCCTGAGCTTTCCAAGGCAGAGAAGCTCAGTGATCAGTTGACCTTGGTTTCCAAGGGGATTGAACGCATCGACGACCTTATCGGCGGATTTACCTTTACCGGAAACGCCATCACTCCCGATGGTACCTTCGAAGAGGGTGTCTTTATCCTCGTTGGCCCTTCTGTTGTCTTTTCCAGCAATGCCAGTCAGTCTGCCGGTTTAGCCTTGGATAGCGGTGCTTTTGCTCCTTCCGTGGTATCTCTTGGAGATGAATTGGACCAAAGTGTTCGCTCGCTTGCTGCATCCCATTCCGGTGTGGTTCCTCTGGACGCCACCCTGGGAGATGCCCTTGCCATCAAACGCGAGGAAACCACCGTTATCGAGCACATCAAAGCCGGTGGTATCTGGATCTACCCGATTCTGCTTTTTGCCGGTCTTGCTGCCTGCACCGCTATTTTCAAGCTTTTCGAAATTTACTCGATCAAGATGCCTCAGCCGGGTTCATTACACACCGTGCTTAAGCTCCTGAATGAGGGTAAAGACGAGGAAGCCTTGGCTTATGCCAAGTCCATTGCCGGCCCTGCCGGAGTAATGTTGCAGGATGCAGTCATCCACTCAACAGAGTCCAAGGAGCTGATCGAAGAAGTCATGTATGAACGCATGATTGAAATTCAGCCAAAGCTGGAGCGCCTGCTTCCCTTTATTTCTGTTACTGCCGCTACCGCACCTCTCATGGGGCTGCTCGGAACCGTAACCGGGATGATCAATACCTTTAAGCTCATCACTATCTTTGGTACCGGCGACGCCAAGAGCCTTTCCGGAGGTATTTCCGAAGCGCTGATCACTACTGAGTTCGGTTTGATTGTGGCGATTCCTTCTTTGATCATGCATGCCCTTCTCTCACGCCGTGCGCAGGGGGTTATGGCCAACATGGAGCGTATTGCCGTTTCTTTTGTAAACGGTATTAATCGCAAAAACATCGCTTAATAGGGGGCTCTTGTGATTAATCCGATCATAGCATCCCTTTCCGGGTTTGCGGAGGAGGCTACCACCATCGTCACCTCCGGGGGGTGGTTGATGTTCCCTCTGGTCGTGGTCGCCCTCTTTATCTATTGGACTGCTTTTGAAGCATACTTCTATTTTTCCGTGCACAAATTTTATAAGGTTGGCAAAGGGAAAATGGAACAATGGGTAAAGGACCGCAGCGGTTGCCCGAACGAAATCGGTAACATTATCGAATATACCCAAAGAGATTGCACCACGTCTGAGGATGTGCGCAGCCGCTTTGAGGAAGTTCGTAATGCCTACCTTTACAAGGTTCAGCGTCGTCGCTGGTTCCTCATGATTCTCATCAGTATCGCTCCGCTTATGGGCCTGCTGGGAACTGTTACCGGTATGCTTTCAACATTTGAAGGCCTTTCCGTAAGTAATGGAGGAAACACTGTGGATATGGTTGCCGGAGGTATTTCCGAGGCTCTCATCACCACTCAGACGGGCCTTGTTATTGCCATTCCCGCATACGTCATTGCATACATGATTCTTAAACGAATCAACGAAATGGATGCATGCCTCACGCACCTCGAATCCATTACCGTTCAGGTAGTCGAGAAGAAGTAACCTTCAGCGCCAGTAAAGCATGAAACGTAAAAGAGTTTTTTCAGGAAATCAGAATAATTCTGACGAAATCAACATTTCCCCGCTCATCGACATGGTTTTCATCCTGTTGATCTTCTTCATCGTCACCACGGTGTTTGTTGAAGAAACCGGAGTCGAAGTCACTAAGCCTCAGGCTGCATCCGCCGTTTCTTTGGAGAAGAACAGCATTCTTATCGCTATTACCTCCAGTGGAAACGTTATGTATGGTGGTCGTGATATTGGGGTCAATGGGGTTAGGGCGATTGTACGCCGCCTGATTCAGGACAACCCTAAGATGCCGGTTATCATCCAGGCAGACGAAGCCGTCTCCACGGGAATGACTGTTCGCGTTATCGACGAAGCCAAGCTCGCCGGAGCTCAGGCTGTCAATATCTCTACAGAAAACTAAGCTGATGACTGAAGAGAAAAAAACCGATATATTTATAATGCCGCAGCAGCGAAAGCTGGTTGTTCGCATTATTCTTTCGGCGGCTCTGACGACTCTCGGTATTGTTCTAGTATTGCCTTTGACTCAGTACCTCTCGGGGGATCCCCGGGACCAATACAGAATTCGATCCGTGGATGTGTCATTACCTCCTCCGCCTCCCCCTCCGCCGGAAGCACCGCCTCCTCCTGAGGAAGAGGAACCCGAACCTGAAGTTGAAGATATACAGCAGCCGCCGCAGCAGCTCAGTCTGAGTCAGTTGGAAGCCGCGCTGAACCCCGGTTCCGGTGGTGGAATTGCCGGCGATTTCAGCCTCGACAGTTTTTCGATTTCCGCCGAATCCGTTACGCAGGCTCTCTTCTTCAGTATCGACGATTTGGATAGTCGACCCAAACGCCTTAAGGCAATTGCTCCCGATGTACCCTTTGAGGTTCGTAATCAGGGGTTGAAGGGCATTATTCGTATCGAAATCATGATCGATGAACAGGGCCATGTAAGCGTTGGAAATGTCGTCGAGGCTACGCATCAGGAAATGGTTCAGCCTACAAAACAGGCTTTTAGTAAATGGCTTTTTGAGCCTCCCATGAAGGATGGTCAGCCGGTTAAGGCAAAATACATCCAGCCCTTCCAGTATGACTTCTCTAAATAACTTTAAAAAATTGATCCAATGAAGATTCCATTCATTAACTGCAACAAAAAGTACCTCGCAATCGGTTTGCTGGGTGTGCTCCCATCTGTCGGCAGTTTGCAGGCACAGACCTATCCCCTTAGTGAAAACTCCTGGGATAATCCAGAGTTTGTAAATCGCTTTCTCGGCTCCTATGGCATTCTCACCGATGTAGAACCCAAAGTAACCACTGCCGAGCATGGCGTGCTCAGTGAGGTTGCGACTATGATGGCTGCCAATCAGAGCGATCTGGCGATTGAAAGCATAAAAAAAGCAATCACCGCTGAAAGCAGCGCTGCATATGAGTTTACTATTGCCAATATTTACCTGCAGAATGGTGACTATGCCCAGGCCGAAACTTACTATAAGCAAGCTGTAAAAAAATTACCTGATTTTCAGCGCGCCTATCGCTATCTGGGGCTCTCCTATGTGCAGCAAGGTAAGTTTGAAGATGCCCTTAAATGCCTCATTAAAGCCATTGAGTTGGGAGATCGGCAGGGCGATACCTACGGTTTGCTCGGTTATTGCTACCTCAATCAGGGGGATTATCAGACCGCCTTGGATGCCTACCGCATCGCGTTGATTACTCAACCAAAGAACAAGGACTGGAAAATCGGTAAAGCCAAGTGTCTCTCTGAGGTAGGTCTTTACCGCGAAGCATTGGCCATCTTTAAAGAGCTGATTGCTCAGGATGGTGGCAAGACCAGTTATTATATTTCCTGTGCCAACGCCCATATCTCTCTTCAGGAATTTAACGAAGCTGCCAAATATTTGGAGCTCGTTTGCCGCTTGGGAGACGCTGAGAAAGACACCTACCTGCTTCTTGGTGATATCTACATGAACCAGAACATGGTTAAGTTGGCTTACGAAACCTACCTTAAGGGCATGGATCAATTCCAGGGAATTCCGGCAAAAACATTGCTGCGTTCTGCCAATGCCTTTATTCAGCGTTCTGCATACGATTATGCTGAGTCTTACCTTCAGAAAATCGGTGATTATGCTGGCGATACATTCAGCGAAAAGGATAAGCTTGAATTCCTTAATGTTCAGGCTGAAGTTGCCTTATCTACAATGAAGGACGATAAAGCTGCTCAGATTCTTGAACAGGTTATTGATCTGGACCCAATGAATGGTCGTGCCATTCTTCTTTTGGCGGATTACTACAACAATAAGAAGAACGATACTGAAACGGCCGATTTCTATTATAAGCGTGCCGAAGGCATTTCCGCCGTTTCGGTTCAGGCTTATGTAGAACATGCCCGCGCCAAAGTAGGGCAGAGCAAATACGGCGAAGCTGTTAAACTTTTGGAAACAGCTCAGTCCAAAGAATATAAGAAAAACGTGGCCGATTACCTCGACGCTGTGCGTAAGGCTTATGAGGCCACACGCTAATCTTTTTCCGTTTTTAATTCAAAGAACCGCTCAAATTTGAGCGGTTCTTTTTTTTTGCGAAAAATACTGAACAAAAAATATACACGCTAACGTTTGGCAGAGAATTTGCTCTTTCAATCATAGGCTTACCATTCAAACATGATAAAGATTGTCTTAAACAACGAGTTTTCAACCTCTTGCAGGGGTTCCATTCACAGGCTTTCTTTGCTGAATATTTTTGATTTGGAAGAAAATAAATCCAAAATTAGACCTGTATTGGTCGAAAATGTTCAAAATGTGTTTGCGTTTAGTGAGCTTTAAACAAAATATCTACTAACTGTTTCCTCTAGGGAAACAGGAACTAGACTCTGATTGATTAACCAAAAAAATGCTCATGAGTAAAAAGCTATCTGAAAAGAAGTGGTGGCACACTATAGCGCTTGCCAGTGCTGTCATCGCAACCCTTCCTCTTACTTCCTATGCTCAGGATACAGGCGAAGAAGACCTCGAAGAACTGGAAACCTTCACCATGGTTGGTTCCCGCATTAAGCGCATTGATGCAGAGCCAATCAACCCGGTTGTAACCAGAACCAAAGAAGACCTTGAAGCATCGGGCTTTTCTACATTAAGCGAAGCTGTTCGCAGTCTTTCCTTTAATAGCGGACAAAGCCTTGGCGCTGATACTGGCAGTTCTACTTTTGGCTATGGTGCTAAAACCGTTAACTTCCGTGGCATTGGCGACAGTAATGTATTGATGCTTGTTAATGGCCGTCGTGCGGCTCCATTTGGTGCTTCTGCTGGATCGGGTTATGATACTGTTTTTGATTTGGACAGTTTGCCTGCATCAGCTATCGAAAGCATCAATGTTCTAAAGGATGGTGGTTCTGCCGTTTATGGTTCAGACGCTGTTTCTGGGGTAGTTGATGTTCGCCTTCGCAAGGATTTCGAAGGAATGAATACCACATTGAAAGTTGGTAACTTTGATTCCACTGATGGTATGCTCATCGCTGGAAGTGTTATCATGGGAACAAGTACTGCTGATACGTCGATCGTTGTTTCTGCAGACTATAAGAAGCAGAGCTCTGTTTTCGCCCGTGATCTTGATTGGCAGGGAAATAGTGTTGATTATCGTCCATATTATCAGGGCAATTCGGATGCATTGGATTATTTTGGTGCTAACTATCCTGACCGCCGCTCATCATATTCATTTCCCGCCACAGTTACGGTTATTGGAAGTGATGTGATCGATGATGGTCGATACACCTATGCTTCGCCAACAAGCAATCCAACAATCGACGGAGCTGTGGAAAGCGATGGAAGTGTTTATGGCCGTTATGATTACGCTGCAGATTATGGATATATGCCAAAAGAAGAAATCTATGGTTTCTATGCATCTGCTCGCCATAATATTACAGACAGCCTTTATGCATTTTTAGAAGTATCCTATCGTACTGCTTCTATTGATACCGATTCTGCGCCAACTCCCTTCAGTACCTCTTCGGAGCATGGTGATGCGGCAGATGGTAGTATGTATCTTCCTGCCGATAACCCATACAATCCTTTTGGTGTGGATATTACTCAGATGACCATGCGTGTAACGCAGGCAGGTAATCGTATTACAAACAAGATGGTTGATACTCCTCGTTTTCTTGCCGGTTTAGGCGGTGATTTCGGTGGTGACTGGACATGGGAAACTGCAGCGCTTTGGACGAAGAGCAAGGTTACGGATGAGAACTACAACCTTTACGACGACAGAGTTCAGGCTGCCCTTCATGGTGTAGACCTCGAGGATAATGAAACAGGGTTGGTCACTACCATGTGGCTCAATCCGTTTGGTCTCAGCAATGAAGAAGTCATCGATTATATTGGTGGTTATGATACTAATGTCGGTTCCAATGAGGTGTATAACTATGATTTCAGTACCAGTGGTACTATTGTAGAATTGCCTGCGGGACCTCTTGGTATTGCTGCCGGAACGGAATACCGCGAAGAGCGTTTTTCGGAAGTTGTGTCCAGTGCCAACAGTGAAGGCAACGTAGTTGGTGGTAGTTGGTTTAGTTCTTCTGCAGGATATCGCAACGTCTTGTCACTTTACACCGAGGCAACTATTCCTGTTACTACTTGGATGGAATTGCAGTTGGCTGGTCGTTACGAAGATTATAACGACTTTGGTGATACGACTAAGCCAAAGGTTGCCATCAAGATTCGCCCGATTGAGTCGGTCTTATTCCGCGCATCTTTTGGTCAGTCTTTCCGCGCTCCGGATTTGGCTTATCTTTACACTTCTGAGAAGGTCACTTTTACAAGTCGTAACTATGAAGATCCACTGCGTCCGGATGATGCTGGTAAGCAGATTGAGCAGCATGGTGGAGGAAATCCAGATTTGGAACCAGAAGAAACAGACACCTATTATGTCGGGGTTGCTTGGGAGCCTTCCGGTTTTCTTGAAGGCCTGCACATGTCTCTTGATTATGTTCAGTTTGAAACAGATAACTTGATTACCAGCAATGGTGGTTCTGACTATTTGCGTAATGAAGCAACTGCACTGGAATATACTCAGAGCGGAGACATCGTTAGAGCTGCTCCTGCATTAGGAGAAACTTACGGTAAGATTGTTTACATCAAAACTAGCTGGATCAACGAAGAATCTCGTACATATCGCGGTTTGGATTTTGATGTTTCCTATGACTGGAAAACTGAAAACTATGGCCGCTTTACTGTAGCTTCCAATTCGACTTGGACTATTGAGTATTCTGAATCTGGCACTGAATATACCGGTTCCGAGTATTATCCAAAATGGACTAGCACTCTTGGGCTTGATTGGAATTATGGTGATTGGATTGTAAATACCCATGCTCACTATGTTTCCAGCCGCAATGGTGAGGCTGCTCTTTATGACGAACCTGAAATTGATGGTTATACAACTTATGGTAGCCAGTTGACTGTTAATGCAGGGGTTACTTATAAGGGATTTGATTACTTTGATATCAAGTTCAATGTTGAAAATCTCTTTGATGATGAACCTCCCCTGTCCTTGTGGGGCGATTTCGGAACCAGTACCGGTTTGGTTTATACAAAACCGCGTTTCTGGTCTGTTACCCTCTCACGAGATTGGTAATACTTATTACATTTAATAGAACAAAGGTGTGGATTCGATTGAATCCACACCTTTTTTTATAGAATTGTAATTGATAATTTTAATTAAACCTTATTAAATTTTGAAATGAAAACAAAAGTCTATTCTGTTTTATGGGTAGTTCTATTCTCAATTTTTTCTTCATTTCTCTCTTCTGAAATGATTCCAGTTGAGGATTTATTTAGAGAACCTCTTTTTAATACATTTGCGATTTCACCAGACGGTAAAACTCTTGCTACCATTGCTGATTGTGAAGGGAGTCAAAATGTTTTCCTTTTGAATTTGCAGACTAACGAAATAGCTTTACTGACTAAGGAAACGTCGGATGTGGATTCAGTTTTATGGGTCAACAATAAACGTATTATCTATACGCTGAGTAATAAGAAAGATGATGCGCGTAGTTTTGACGGTGGTATTCTTGCAATCAATATTGATGGAACTGAATTAAGGGCATTGCAAGAACCTTATGGATCTCAAGTCTCTAATGGGGTTGCTTTTAAGGGTGAGACTATAGATATTATTAATCGTTACAGTAGAGATGATGATTATGTTTTGATTTCTTCAAATAAGCGACGAGCTTATTATCCAGACATATATCTGATGAATGTTTATACTGGAAAGAAGAAAAGAGTTTTTAATAATCCAGGGAAAATCACTGCGTATGTTTCAAGCCCAAGAGGATCAATTAGGTTTGGTATGGAGGATGATATAAAAACTGGTGAATCTAAGAAAGTTTGGTTTTGTAATGATGAGGGAGGCTGGGAACTGCTTTGGGAATATAATGATGGTACTACTTATGCGGAACCTATTGCTATAGATGATGCCAAGAATATTGCCTATATTCAGAGTAATGTTGGACGTGATAAATTCGCCATTTTTAAGTTTGATATGACAACTAAAAAACTGGATCCAACTCCTGTCTATGAAGATCCGGTTTATGATGTTGAGCCTCAGTCTATTATTTCAAAATTCAACCGTACCGGTATTGCCGGTTTTTCTTATCAGGCCGATAAGCCGGTGAATGTTTTCTTTGATGATAATTATAAAAACCTACAAGTCGCTATTGATGAGGCCCTTCCTGATACATATAATACCATTTATAGTAAGTCTGAAGACGGCAAACAGGTAGTTATCATGTCCTATAGTGATGTTCAGGCTCCTACGTTTAATCGCTTGAATTTAGCTACTTCTGAGATGGTGCACCTTTCCGATGACCGGCCTTGGCTGAAGCCGGAGCTTTTGTGCCATACAAAACCCGTAGAATGGACTGCGCGTGATGGTCGTGTGATTCATGGGTATTTAACGCTGCCCAAGTCTTGGCATGAGGGCGACCCTGTTCCCTTTATTGTTCGTCCCCATGGCGGTCCTTGGGCTCGAGAAGAGTGGGGACTTACATGGCATTATCCGATTGAACGCCAGTATTTGGCAAACCGTGGTTTTGGTGTTCTTGAGGTGAATTTCCGCGGCTCAACAGGTTACGGTAAAGATCATCTGTTGTGTTCTTTTAAGCATCCTGCTAAAATGAACTATGACTTTCTCGATGGAGCTCTTTGGGCGATTGACCAGGGGTATGCTAATCCCGAGAAAATGGGAATTATGGGGGCCAGCTGGGGTGGCTATGCTACGATGGTTGGCGTCACTAAGTTTTCTGATGTCTTCAAGTTCGGGGTGAATTTCATGGGAGTAGTTGACCTTCCCATGCACATCAAACGTTATTTGAAGCGTGATAAAGGTACAGAGTATAAAACCGCAGCCTATGATTATTGGTGTCAGCGCATTGGTGATGTGGAAAATCCGGACGAGCTCAAAATGCTTGAAGAGTGGAGTCCGATTAACTACATCAAGAATATTCAAGGACCTGTTTTTGTTTATCATGGTCTTGAAGACCAAAATGTTCATATAGAACAGGCTAGGGCTCTTGTCAGTGCGCTCAAATCGGAGGATAAGGAATTTGAAGAAGTCATTAGGGTTGATGAAGCACATTCAACTCATTTCGAAAATGACCGAATCGATACTTACACAAAAATTGACGAGTTTCTCCGGAAAATTCTGACTAAGAAATAATTTCAAAAAGGCCGATTCTATCGGCCTTTTTGTTTTACTTTGCATCATGCGCACAATTAACTCGTTTAGAAGGGATTTTATGAAAAAAACGACTGGGAATTACCTGTTTCTCTCAATGCTTTTTCTTGCTCTACCAATTTGCTCCTCAGCGCAGGAAAGTGAGACCAAGCCGCTCAAAGAAATACAACAGCTCATGCCCCCGGGGGAGTTTCGGGACGCAGGCTTGGACAAGCTGACTCCGGAAGAATTGGATGTCCTGAATAAATGGCTTTACGGTTATATTGAAGTCCAGCGGAAAGCCGCGGTGGATGAAATTGTCCCGGAAGGCGAGAAGGGATTTGGTTTGGAGCTGGTTAAAGAAGAAGTTGTTAAGCTTTTCCGGGATACTCCTGACGAGATCGAATGTGCATTAATCATGGAAGGTAAGTTTTCTGGATGGGATGGTGAAGCCGTCTTTAAGCTCGAAAATGGCCAGATCTGGAAGCAGGTCGATAAAAGCAGTTATTACTATCCGACAAGTTCGCCAGTCGTAGTTATTCGCAAAGGTGCTTTTGGCTCTTACTTTTTAAGTATAAAAGGTAAGGGATCTAAATGCAAAGTAGTCCGAATTAAGTAACCCCCTAAAAATTTTCCTATGTTCAAGAAGCGTTTCATCATCCTCTGTGCTTTATTTTTGGCTCTTTTTTTAACTGCCTGTGGTAGAAAAGAGCGCCCTGTGGATCTCGCCGTCAAAGAAGGTATTTTAATCATCGACAACGGCAGCGAACCCGAAGGGCTGGATCCACATACGGTCACCGGATTTCCTGAACACCGCATCCTGATGGCTCTTTACGAGGGCCTGGTGATCGAAAATCCTGACGTTCCCGGTGACTACTTACCCGGAGTGGCCGATACGTGGATTTCCAACCCCGACCATAGTGTTTGGACGTTCCACATTCGCGATAATGCCCACTGGAGTAACGGAGATCGCCTCGTGGCAGAAGATTTTGTCTATGCGCACAATCGCATTCTAAATGCCGAGCTGGGGAGCGAGTATGCCGAAATGCTCTATCCTATCCTTAATGCTGAGGCATTTCATGATGGAGAAATCAGCGATTTTTCCGAGGTGGGAGTTAAAGCCTTGGATGACTCTACGCTGCAGTACACACTCAAGGGGCCGACTGCTTATTTTCCCCAGATGCTTATGCACTACACTTACTGGCCGGTGCACCGTCCTACCATCGAAGCCTTCAATGCATTTTCCGACCGCACCACCAATTGGGCTCGCCCGGGTACACTGATCGGAAATGGCCCATTTGTGCTGAAAAACTGGGTGACCAATCAAGTCATCGAAGTGGAAGCCAATCCCCATTACTGGGATGCCGCTACTGTTAAGCTTAAAGGCATTCGCTTTTTGCCCATCGACAATCGGGATACTGCAGAGCGCATGTTCCTGGCCGGCCAGTTGCACAAAACCGACTCTGTTCCCTTTAATAAACGCCGCCATTACCGCGATACCCGTTCCGATGTTTTCCATGAAGATGAGTTTTTTGCCGATTCCTATGTCGGTGTAAACTGTCGCAAATCTCCGCTCGACGATATCCGCGTGCGCCGCGCCCTTTATCTGGCAATCAATGACCAGCTCATTACCGAATCGGTTACCTTCAACGGAGATGCTGCCTTGTGCTGGGTGCCTCCCGTCATTCAGAATTACGATAATAGTATTAAGCGAGACTATGATCCGGAAATGGCTCGTGCACTTTTAGCAGAAGCCGGATACCCGGGAGGGGAGGGGCTCCGCCCTCTCGATCTGCTCATTGTTAACACCGACACTAATAAAATCGTTTCTGAAACGTATCAGGAGATGTGGCGCTCGGAACTTGGCGTGAAGATCAATGTGGTGAACGAAGAATGGAAGGTGTTTCTCGATTCCCTTGCTCAAGGCAATTTTGACCTCTTTACAATGGCTTGGATCGGTGATTATATAGATCCTTCCACCTTCCTTGGCATGATGACGGAAGGCAACGGCAACAACCACACCGGTTGGGTGAATAAGGAATATGACCGCCTGTTGGAAGAATCCTCTTATATCGCCGACCCCGATGCCCGTTACAAAGTGCTTGGTCAAGCAGAGGATATTCTGATGACGGAGCTTCCCATTCTGCCCTCCAGCACCAATCCGCGCGTCTACCTGCTGGATAATCGCGTGCGAGGCTGGAAAAGCCACCCGATCGATAATCACCCCTATAAATTCATTTATTTTGCTCCGGAGAACGAATCCGAGAGTGAATAATGTATGTGCAGTTTTTATCTTTCCGGTACATTCGGCACGACATTTGCGGAGACGTATTCTTTCATCAAACACATCAAACATATGTTCAAAAAAATACTGCCATGGCTTCTCTGCGCAGTGTTTGTTCTTGGATTGTCTGCTTGTAAAAAGCGGCAAACCAGAGCAGACGAAGCTGCTGCCCAGGGAGTCTTGTTGATTGCCAACGGATCGGAACCTTCGCGGCTGGATCCACATCTGGCAACCGGAGTTCCCGAAAACAGGATTATCTCATCTCTGTTGGAGGGATTGATTGCCTATCATCCTACCAACGATTCGCTTCCCGAGCCGGGAATGGCAGAATCCTGGGAACCCAATGAAGATTCCAGTGAGTGGACATTCCACATCCGGGATGCCCGTTGGAGCAATGGCGATCCTGTTACCGCGCAGGATTTCGTTTACTCCTGGCGGAGAATGCTTACGGCAGCACTCGGTGCGGAATATGCTCCCAATCTCTTTGTTATTAAGAATGCCCAAGAGTATTTTGAACAGAAAATCACCGATTTTGAGCAAGTTGGTGTGCATGCCATCGACGAGAAAACGCTGCGGGTAACCCTGGTCGGACCGGCTCCCTATTTCCTTAATATGCTTAAACACTACTCATTCTTTCCGGTTAATCCGTGCTCAGTGGAAAGCATGGGAGGCATTACGGATCGTATGGGAGAGTGGACTCGCCCGGGTAATTTTGTCTGCAACGGCCCCTTTGTCCTGGAGCAGTGGGAAACCAATAAAGTTATCCGCGTAGTAAAAAATCCCGATTACTGGGATGCTGACAAGGTGCAGCTCAATGCGATTGAGTTTATTCCCATCGAAAACCAGTCTACCGAAGAAAGCTCCTTTCTGGCCGGTCAGTTGCACCTCACCACCAATATCCCGCTGAGCAAAATCCCATACTATTTATCTAACCGCGGAGATATTGCCCATTTTGAACCTTATCTCGGGGTTTATTTCTATCGACTGAATGTCACAAAACCACCCTTGGATAATCCCAAGGTGCGTATGGCCTTGAATTACGTGATCAACCGTAAGTTGATCACCGAAAATGTTACCAGAGCCTCGGAGCAACCCACATATGCCTATACCCCTCCGGGGATTATGGGCTATGAGCCGCCCGTTGTCCTCTCAACCGATGCCGATAAGGCCCGCCAGCTTTTGGCAGAGGCCGGTTATCCGGGTGGGGAAGGGTTCCCTCCGTTGGAAATCCTCATCAATACAGACGAGGGCCACCGACAGCTGGCTGAGGTTATGCAGCAGATTTGGTCCAAAGAACTGGGCATTCATGTAACCATTCTTAATCAGGAGTGGAAAGTCTTTTTGGAGTCCCAGAACAAGATGGACTATGATATCAGCCGATCCGGTTGGATTGGCGATTATATGGACCCGGGCACCTTCCTTGATATGTGGACTACCGGAAACGGAAATAATCAAACCGGATGGAGTAATTCAGATTATGATCGCATCATTCTTGAGGCTCGCATGGCCCGCAACCAACAAGCCCGTTATGAGAAACTCTTCGAGGCGGAACAAATCCTGCTAAAGGAGCTTCCTATCGTTCCGGTCTACTGGTATACCACCAAACACTTGATGGACCCCAGGCTGCGCGGTTACTACCCGAAACTGCTGGACAACCATCCCTACAAATACATGTATTTCGATCTGGATACGCAGCAGCCGTAAGCATTTCATTTTACCTGTTTCTATCTTAACTTTCCTCTTCATCAAATGTTTAAATTTATACTGAATCGCTTGTTACAGGCTATTCCGGTGCTCTTCATTATTGTGGCTATGACGTTTTTCATGGTCAGAGCAGCACCTGGAGGGCCTTTTAGTCAGGAACGAAAGGTATCCCAACAAATCTTGGAAAAAATGAACGAGCACTACGGGTTGAATGATCCGGTATATGTGCAGTTCTTTAATTACTTGAAACATGCTCTTCAGGGAGACTTGGGATACTCATATAAGCACGAAGGACGCACTGTTAACGAAATGATTGCAGAGTCCTTCCCCGTTTCGCTGAAATTGGGTGCTTTATCGCTGCTTTTTGCCGTTGGAGTAGGCATTCCCGCCGGCGTTCTCGGTGCAGTCAAAAAGAATACGTTTTGGGACTATTCTGCTATGTCTGTAGCCCTGATGGGTATCTGCCTGCCTACCTTTGTCGTCGGCCCGCTTATTTCCCTGATTTTTGGCCTCTGGTTGGGCTGGTTTAATGTTTCCGGCTGGTTTGAGTCTGGAGACGTTGTTTTGCCTTCGATCACTCTGGGATTGGCTTATGCCGCCTATATCGCCCGCCTCACCCGTGGAGGAATGCTCGATGTGCTCAATCAGGATTACATCCGCACGGCACGGGCCAAAGGACTTAGCCCATCTGCTATTGTCTGGAAACATGCCCTCAAAGGAGGACTGCTCCCCGTGGTGTCCTTTATGGGACCGGCTTTGGCAGGGCTTATTTCCGGTTCCTTCGTGGTCGAAACCATTTTCCAGATCCCCGGTTTGGGGCGTCACTTTGTCAACGCGGCGCTCAGTCGCGATTATACCATGGTCCTTGGCACGGTGCTCTTTTATGCCGTGATGATTATCATCGCCAATCTGGTGGTCGATATTCTCCAGGTCGTTCTCAATCCACGTCTAAAATACGAATAATCATGGTAAATCCCTGCAATTTAAATGTTCCTGAGGAACGCCTTCCTTCGCTCCCCATTGATTTGAATCAAGTGGAGGGCGGTTCGTCATTATGGGCCGATGCCTGGTACCGACTGCGCAAGAATCGCTTTGCCGTCATCAGTCTCGTTGTCTTTCTTGGTATTACGCTCTTTAGCTATGTCGGACCTTTCTTCTGCCCCTACGGATTTGAGGAAATGGATCTTGCCACCAGAGCTCAAGGGCTTTCTTTGGCTCACTGGTTTGGTACCGACGGGCTGGGGCGCGACCTCCTTGCCCGTGTCATGTATGGCGGGCGTATCTCCATTGGTGTCGGCTTTATTGCCACGGCCATTTCATTGAGTATCGGCGTCGTCTATGGTGCAATTTCCGGTTATGCCGGAGGTAAAATTGACAGCGTTATGATGCGCTTGGTTGATATTCTCTACGCCATGCCCTATGCCATTTTCATCATTTTGCTCATGGTCATCTTTGGGCGCAATATTGTGCTTCTTTTTGTGGCACTGGGGGCTGTTCAATGGCTTACCATTGCGCGCATTGTTCGCGGCCAGGTGCTCAGCCTGAAGAAACAGGAATTTGTGGAGGCCGCGGTATCACTCGGTCTTTCTGACTCACGTATTATTTTGCGCCATGTCATTCCCAATGTGCTTGGGGTTGTTATTGTCTACGCCACCCTCACGGTTCCTTCCATTATGTTGCTGGAGGCATTTCTCAGCTTCCTCGGTTTGGGGGTTCAGCCGCCGATGGCTTCTTGGGGCGTTCTCATTAAAGATGGTGCGGAAAACATGACGGTTTATCCGTGGACGTTACTGATTCCTTCCTTCTTCTTCTCGCTGACGCTTTTCTGCCTCAACTTTCTTGGAGACGGATTGCGCGATGCCCTTGACCCACGCTCATCCAAGGACTGATCATTATGCCACTTTTAGACGTACAAAATCTCAAAACCTACTTCCATACACGCAATGGTGTTTTGCGGGCTGTGGACGATATCTCTTTTTCTTTGGAACGTGGTGAAACGCTGGGCATAGTCGGTGAATCCGGCTCCGGTAAATCCGTTTCCTGTTATTCCATCCTGGGACTCATCCCCATGCCTCCCGGCCGTATTGAAGGCGGAAAAGCCATTTACGACGGCAAGACCGACCTGCTGAATTGCTCGGAGAAAGAGCTTCGCAAGATTCGCGGTAAACGCGTGTCCATGATCTTTCAGGATCCCATGACATCGCTGAACCCTTTCCTGAAAATCTCCACACAGTTGATGGAGCCCCTTTTTATCCATGAACGTATGGACAAAAAGAAGGCGTTTGATGTTGCCGTGCAGGCCTTGGAGGAAGTGGGTATTCAGGATGCCGTTCAGCGCATGAGCATGTATCCTCACGAGTTTTCCGGTGGCATGCGTCAGCGAGTTATGATTGCCATGGCGCTCATTAATAAACCGGATATTCTGATTGCGGATGAGCCTACTACGGCTTTGGACGTAACTGTTCAGGCTCAAATTATGGAGATCATCAAGCAGCGTCAGAAGGATTTGGGCACTGCGGTTATCCTGATTACGCACGATTTGGGAGTCGTCGCCGGTTTCTGTGAGCGCATCAATGTCATGTATGCGGGCAAAATCGTTGAGTCCGGAACCGCCGATCAGATCTTCAAAAATCCGTTGCATGCCTACACGGTAGCATTGCAAAAATCCATCCCTTCGTTGCATGAGAAAGGCAAGCCGCTCTATACCATTCCGGGGCTTCCTCCGGTTCTTATCGGAGAGCGTACCGGCTGTTCTTTTGCTCCGCGCTCTGAGCTTCCACATACGCCGGAAGAAGCCGCTATGGATGGAGTTTTCACCGAGGTGGAACCCGGCCATATGGTCGAGGTTCATCCTGCTACTGTTGTCAACTATAAGCAATACCTCTAAGCCATGGACGACTATTTAATTCTCGATAATATAAAAACTTATTTCCCTGTCTATAAGGGGCTTATTCGCAAAAAACAGGTCGGTATCGTCAAAGCGGTGGATGGGGTCAGTCTATCCCTTCGCAAAGGCGAAATATTGGGTCTGGTAGGGGAGTCCGGCTGTGGTAAAACCACTCTGTCTCGTACTATCATGCAGTTGCAACCGGCGACAGCAGGGAGGGTTTTACTCGATGGCAAAAACCTCTGTGAGCTCTCCAGTTCAAAGATGAAGGCTGAACGCATCAACGTGCAGATGATCTTTCAGGATCCATACGCATCACTCAATCCTCGTATGACGGTCTACAGCACCCTCAGCGAGGCTATTGCTACGCGTTATCCCAATCTGGGGCGCAGAGATATGCTGGAACGTGTTTCCACACTGATGAAAACCATTGGGTTGAACCCTTCTCAAATGAAGAAATATCCGCATGAGTTTTCCGGTGGTCAGCGTCAGCGTATTGCCATTGCCCGTGCCTTGGCCCCTGAGCCCAAGCTTATCATTGCCGATGAGCCTGTTTCTGCATTGGATGTATCCATTCAGTCTCAGATCCTTAATCTGTTGCTTCGTCTGACAAAGGAAATGAATCTGACGATGATCTTTATTTCCCATGACCTTTCCGTGGTAAAATACATTTCCGATCGCATTGCGGTGATGTATCTCGGCAAAATTGTTGAAATGGGCGATGCAGAAACACTCATGGAAAATCCTTTGCACTACTACACTAAAGCCCTTAACTCGGCCGTTCCTGTTCCCGATCCAGATATTGAGCGTAGCCGTTGCCGTATCGTTTTGCAGGGAGATCCGCCATCCCCGATCAAGCCTCCCAAGGGCTGCGCTTTTGCATACAGAAGCCCTCTTCCCCATACGCAGGAGGAGGCCGAGCAGGAAGGTCACCTCAAAGAGGTCCGCCCTGGACATTGGGTTGAGGTTCACCCGGCGACTGTGGATGATTATCGACAATATGCCTGATGATCTCTTTCTTATTGCAAAAAAGCTCAGGCGTTTTCCTGAGCTTTTTTTTGCAATAAACTAATCTGATGTCGACATTTGCGAAGCATATCCAACTGATTTTGCTTCAGCGTAATCTGCTCGCGTCGTCCTCTGCTTCCATAAATCATGGCAAAAGGATTACCTTTGCCATCCAGTACCGGGAGTGCAAAAAAAGAGTGCACCTCTTCTCGTCCCCGCATCCATGGCGGTATGTAGGATGCAATTTTTGCATCAAAGGCATTTTCAATCAGCACATCTTCTTTTCGACTTAGGGCTATATTGAAGATATCGCACTGTCCCGCCTGGATTGTCGGAGCGGTTTGGCCGTCTTCGGTCAAATGTTCACTTCCTTCACTGTGGGGATAGAAGTCTCCATTGTCCGTCATGAGAAAGAAAATAGACTCATCTAAATTGAATTCAAAAATGAGTGCATGCCTTAGCATGTTAAACGCGGTGCGCAATGTTGAAGAATCCCGTTGGATATATTTTTCCAGAAGGTGATAACTATGCTCCAGAGGAGATTGGGGGAGATTCGTTTGCGGGCCGTTGCTGTGGCTCTGAATATTGCTTTGGTGAGTTTCTCCTTCGGGTTCTTTGACGCAGTTTTGCAACAAACCAAAAAGCTTACTGTGGATTAACTCTATACTGTGGACTCTGAGGTATTCGCGGATATCTCCTATTGTCAGGTTTAGCAAGGCTTTCCAATTAAAGGAATCTAGATCAATTAATGCCCCGAATATACTGATCAATTTGGCCACTTGATTATCCAGATATTCTCTCGAATCTTGAATTACTAGATGGCAAAGTTGGCTGGAGAATTCTGCGGCAAGAACCAGTTCGTTCTCCTCTCCTCCTTGCATGAATTTATTGATGTTTCTGGATTCTGGATTCAGCACTTTTTGTATGAGCGGTGGAAGCTGTTGCGTCATCAATAAGTGGTAGGAAAGTTCCAGAGGGGTTAAACCAAACACTTCAAGGTAGGCATCATCTATACTGTTTTCATGGCTCAGAACAATCGCTTCTTTGAAGTCATCGATGAGAAATGTGGACATGAGCATCCTTCCATAGCTCCTCAGCGTAGTGCAGAAAAAAGCATCATCTCCAAGATCGGAATTCTGCATTTTAAACAAATTTTTGGCGAGTGATCCCGAAATGAGCGCAAATCCTGAAGCATCTCGCTGCTCTTCCTTGGACATAGAGCCTTCTGCGCTGTCTACCAGGAGGAGAGATATGGCCAGATTTCTTACCGGTTTGAAACCCATTATCTGTATCGCCTCTGGGATGCTCTCGATTTCAACGCCGTGTGGATTATAGGCAACCGTGCTGGCGGCATGCAGCACCTTCTCAGCCAGAGATTTTCTCTTGAGAATTACTTCGGACAGCTCTTCAACTGTTATGGCAAATGCTTTGGCAGATAATTCCTGGATCAGTGAAATAATCTCTGGAACACCTTCTCCAGTGTTCTTCTCTAGGGCTTTTCTGATTTTTTGAATGGTTTCGTGCGCTAATGAATTCACGGAACAGATAAACTTGAGGCAGAGCGTAGCGTATGGAATAAAGCAATTGGACTCTCAACATTATTTATTTCAAGGCATCCTGCTTTACTAAATGAGCACAAACAATTAAGTAATAGATTGGAAACTCAAATATGGACAAAATTGGCAGATAAGTCAATCGGTAGCTTTAACAGATTTCTCCTATTGTTAGTACATTTTTTAGTGTATGGTTGACAAAGCGATTTCAAACCTGTTTGAACATTTGTTCAAGATGGACACGCTCTCTGGACATGATACCAAGGAAAAAATCCTCAATGTAGCGGAGGAGCTTTTTGCACAGCATGGATTTGACAGTACTTCCATGCGCGAGATCACGGGAAAGGCTCACGTCAGTCTTGCCTTGGTCAATTATCACTTTGGCAGCAAGGAAAAATTATTGATTGCCTTAGTGGAAAAGCATTTTTCTGCGATCAACGAAGAGCGCCGCCGTATTTACGAAGCACTTAGAAGAGATTTTGAAGATAAGCCTATTCCTTTGGAGACTATTCTCAGGGCAACGATCAAGCCATTCTCTGAAAAAATGCACCAGACTCCTCAAAAAATTATGGGACTCGTGCAGATCAATAGCCACCAGATAAAGAACAATCCCAGCTTTTGGGCGGATATGTGGCGCAAGCATTTCAGTGACATCACGGAATGGTTCGTTCGCGAGATTCATCTGACGTTACCGAACTTGTCAGAAGATGATATCTATTTTCGCTTTCATTTCATGATCGGTTGCATGCTCTCTTCGATCGCCAACCCGGATCGGCTCGAGTTGATTTCCAAAGATAAAATCAGAATTGCCGAATCCGAGGATCGCTATCAGGAAGAGCTCATTCGTTTCTGTATCAACGCATTTACTGACTGACCTACTCAAATATGAAACTATACCAACTCATACTTCCCGGAATTGTTACGATACTGGGAGGCTGTGCCGTTTCTCCAACGGTTGATCCGCCTCAGCTTACCTGCCGTATACCGGATTCTTTTACTACAGATACCGTGCTTATCTCTCCCGATGCTTACTTGAGTCATTTTAACGACTCTGGCCTGGAGTCTTATGTTCAGCGTGTGCTTGAACATAATAACGATCTCAAGGTGGCTCTGAATAACTTGAAGGTGGCCAGGCAGGAGGCGATCATAGGTGGTGCGGCTCGTTTACCTTCTTTGTCTGCTGGCTTTACGCCGAGTCGTTCCAAGGTGAACTCCAAACAAAGTAATGGAAGTATTGTTTCCTCCACCTCTAGCAACTATAATCTAGGCCTCAATTTTTCCTGGGAAATCGATGTTTGGGGGAAAGTTTACAATACCGCTTTGGCTGCTGGAGCAACCTATGAACAGCAGGAAGAGCTATACCGATCGGCTAGGCTTTCTTTGGCTTGTAATGCGGCAAAGACATATTACCAAGCTGTTCGTGCACATAAGTTGATGCTACTGGCACAACAAACGTTGGAGAGTTATCGCAGAACGGCGGATATTATTCAAAGTCGCTATAATTTAGGCGTCAGTGATGCGCTGGATCTGAGGCTTGCCTTGGCTAATGCAGACTCCGCAGAGGCCAGTTTGCAGACGGCAACCATTAATTTCCAGAGCGCTTTGAGGTCCTGCGAAGTGCTCGCCGGTGAATATCCGGCTGCAGCATTTGAACACGCACAAGCCTTTCCTGACTTAAGCAAAAGCATCCCTTCCCTGCTGCCCAGCGAATTGTTGACGAGAAGGCCTGACATTCTCGCGGCTGAACGGGCCTTTGCCGCCAGCCATCAAAGAGCATTGCGATCCCGTAAGGATTTGTTGCCATCGTTTTCTCTAACCAGCTCCGTTGGCACCTCCAGTAACGAACTTGAGGATCTCCTGAAAAGCGATTTTCTTGTCTGGAACCTGATCGGAAATGTTACCCAGCCGATTTTTCAGGGAGGCCAACTCAGGGCTCAATCGGAGATCGCCAAACTGAATGAGGATTCTGCCGCGGTTTCTTATGCACAGATTGTTCTGAAGGCATTTTCTGAGGTTGAGCAAGCGCTTGCGTCGGAAACTCTTCTGCAAAAGAGCCGTAACGCTGCCGCGTTGGCTGCCGGGCAGAACGAAGCCTCGGAACGTTTGGCATGGGAACAATACGCCTCGGGTATTTCTGAAATTATTACTGTTCTGGAAACCCAGAGGCGCAACCTTAGTGCTCAAACTGCGTTGATCGACGCTGATTATAGCCGCGTGGCTAACCGTCTGGACCTCTATCTAGCATTGGGAGGTTCCTATGATTCGCCGAAAGATTCCAATAGCTCTCTTTAACCTGACTCCTGACTCATTGTATGAAAAAAATACTTTTACCAATTCTCATTCTGCTGGGCTGCTTCGTCCTCATGTTTGGGCTTTTTACGCTTCGCAAGAAACCTGAGCGTGTTCCTCAGGCAGAACAAATCGCCTCAGTGGAAATTGCCGATGTTCACGCTGCGGATGATAGTATCAACATTTATGTTCAGGGAACGGTTTCTCCCAGAACTGCAACGAACCTCTTACCTCAGGTTTCCGGTACCATCAAATCGGTGGCTCCGGTTTTTTATGTGGGAGGTTTCTTTCGCAAAGGAGATATTCTTTTGCAGATTGATCCAACAGACTACGAGGTTGCCTTGGCCAATGCCCAGTCTGTGCTTGCTCAGGCCGAATTGGCTTTAGCGCAGGAAGAAGCCCAGTCGGTCCAGGCAAAAAAGGATTGGGACGCCTTGCAGTTGGAGGGAGAGCCTTCTGCTCTGACGCTTCGCCTGCCTCAACTTAAGAAAGCTCAGGCTACCGTAAATGCGGCGACTGCTGCGCTCAAGCAGGCTCAACGCGATTTGCATGATACCAGGGTGGTTGCTCCATACGATGGTATGGTTCAAACGAAAAACGCCGATTTGGGACAATACGTTTCTTCGTCAACTGTCTTGGGAAGTATTTTTGCAGTTGATTTTGCAGAAATTCGCCTCCCCGTGAAAACCTCCGACCTTGCATTCATTGATTTTCCCAAGGGAATGAGGGGGGACGCCTCTGAATGGCCCGAAGTTACTCTAGAGGCGGAATTTGCCGGAAATCACATCGTTCGTAACGCCCGTATTGTTCGTTCCGAAGGGGTGGTTGATACCTCCAGCCGTTTTACCTATCTGGTTGCTCAACTGGAAGACCCTTACGGAATCTACTCTGGAGAATTGCTCTCTCCAATGCCCGTAGGCCTTTTTGTGAATGCAACGGTTAAGGGAAAGGTGTTTCGAAACCTGGTTACCATTCCCCGCTATGCGCTTAGGGGGGCCGACACTGTTTTGGTGGTTAACAAAGAAAGTCGAATTAATGTTCGGCACGTTAAACTCCTCAAGACGGATGTTGCCCATGCCTACATAGCTGAAGGAATCTCCGATGGGGAGCAGATTTGTTTAACGGCTCTGGAGTTTGTCATTGAGGGAATGAAGGTGCAGGATATTAATGCACAACTACCCATGAACACCCCTGCGGAGGAAGAATAGTGGAATCACAACCTGTTAAAGGTGGCATTATTGCCTGGTTTACTCAGAATCCGGTTGCGGCAAACCTCTTGATGTTTGGGATTGTGTTTATGGGTGTGCTTTCTCTGGGAAGCATTAAAAAAGAGTTTTTCCCTACTACAACGCTCGAATCCGTCACTGTTGAAGTCGCCTATCCAGGGGCTGCCCCGGAGGAAGTCGAGGAGGGGATTGTTGTCAAAATTGAAGAGGCCGTCCAGGACTTGGACGGTATCGACGAGATGACATCTACCGCAAGCGAAGGTTTTGGCTCTGTTCGCATCGATATCAAAGAGGGATACAATATCTCCGATTTTGTCGATAAGGTCAAAATGCGCGTGGAC
Source organism: Opitutales bacterium (assembly GCA_016932335.1). GTDB lineage: Bacteria > Verrucomicrobiota > Verrucomicrobiia > Opitutales > Oceanipulchritudinaceae > JAFGCZ01. The sequence goes on from JAFGCZ010000012.1 coordinate 215,418, forward strand.
GCAATTTCAACCTTTCCAGACCTAGCCGAACGTCCTGTTGTTTACGAGAACACGATTACGTCTCTTGTTTGTCGTGTTCAAATCTATGGAGATCTGGATGAAGCTTCGCTCAAGGAGCTGGCTCGTGATGTTCGCGACGAAATCATCAATCTCCCGGAAGTGACACAGGCGGAAGTTTCCGGTACTCGCGACTACGAACTTGCCGTTGAGGTCTCGGAAGAAAACCTGCAGAAATATGGGCTTACGTTTGGCGAAGTAGTCACTGCGGTGCGCAACAGTTCTGTGGATCTACCCGGCGGTTCTATTAAGACCAAAGGTGGTGATTTCCTGCTTCGTACCAAGGGGCAGGCCTATGTTGGGCATGAGTTTGAAAAAATCGTTCTGCGCACGCGCGAAGATGGCACACGCCTTCTTCTGCGAGATGTGGCCAACATTGTCGATGGTTTCACTGATTCCGATCTGATGATCCGTTTTAATGGCTATCCTACTGTAGCCGTTAATGTGAATCGGGTAGGGGATGAAAGCACCCTGGATGTGGCCAGAGCTGTTCGCGATTACGTGGCTATGAAAGAGGATGTCTTTCCCGACAATATACATATTGCTGTATGGAACGATTTCTCCGTTATGCTCAACAGTCGATTTGAGCTGATGTATAAGAATGGTCTCCTCGGGGGGATTTTGGTGTTCCTTTCCCTCGCTCTGTTTCTTCGCATGAAATTGGCAATCTGGGTTGCTATGGGATTGCCTATCTGTTTCCTCGGAGCGATTGCCTTTATGCCGATAATGGATGTCTCCATCAACATGATCTCGTTGTTTGCCTTTATTCTGGTGCTGGGGATCGTTGTGGACGATGCAATTGTTATCGGTGAGAACGTTTACACCATTTCCCGCAAAGAGGGCCATTCGGTTGCTAATGTTATTCGTGGTGCTCAAGAGGTTGCTATGCCGGCTACGTTCGGTGTGTTGACAACCATTGCTGCCTTCATTCCGATTATGATGATTCCCGGGGTTCAGGGGAAGATGTGGATCGGCATTGCAGTGGTGGTTATCCTCTGCCTGACCTTTTCGCTGATCGAATCCAAGCTCATTCTCCCTGCCCATTTGGCTCATACCGATTTCAGCCTGAAACCCATGTCCGAAATGGGGATGTTGTCCCGTTTTCAGCGGCGTTTTGCAGACGGGCTTCACGTCTTTGTCGATCGTTACTACAAGCCTGTGCTTGGCTTGGCGGTGGCCTATCGCTACGCTACATTTGCTTTGTTTATTGGCATGGCACTGCTTACCGCGGGGCTCTTTGGCAGTGGTATTATTCGCTTTGTCTTCTTCCCTAATATTGAGGGCGATTATCCCAGTGCCACACTGGAAATGGTCGAAGGCACTCCCTATGAAACCACGGAGAATGCCGTGCTTCAACTGGAAGCTGCCGCTTACCGTGCCGGTGATCTTCTCGAGAAGAAATACGGAGAAAAGGCGGTTAAAAGCCTGCTTTCGTTGAGTTACAATTCTACGATTGGTAATATCTGGATGGAGCTGACTCCTTCCGAAGAGCGTTCTTTTGGCGCGACAGAGTTTGTGAATTTATGGCGTTCGGAGGTTGGTCCAATCCCCGGTGTTAAGGAGTTGAATCTAACCGCACTGATGGGCCGCAACAGTGGCAGTATGCCGATTTCTGTCGATCTTATCAGTGATGACTACGTGGCTATGGATCGCGCTGCTGACGAGATTAAAGGTATTCTCGGCAACTATGGAGGAGTTTTTGATGTTTCCGATTCGCACGGGAGTGGAAAGCAGGAAATACGGGTCAAGCTTCTTCCTGCGGGTGAGGCTCTTGGGTTAACCCTTTCCGATATCGGCAGTCAGATTCGCTATGCATTCTACGGAGCAGAGGCTCAACGTATACAACGCGGAAAAGATGAAGTTAAGGTTATGATCCGCTATCCCGAGAACGAACGCCGGTCTGTCAGCTCGCTCCTGGAAATGCGTGTGCGTACGGCTGATGGAACAGAGGTTCCCTTTGCCTCCGTGGCCGAAGTCGATATCGGTCGAGGTTATTCATCTATTGACCGAGAGGACAGGCATCGTCTGATTCGCGTGGTAGCCGATGTGGATAAGGACACCGTAGAGCCGTCTGCAGTTATGCGGGATTTGGCCATGAATTACCTGCCGGCTATTTCAGCGAAGTATCCCAGCATTAGAATTGCTCTTTCCGGGGAGTCCGAGGATCAGTCCGAAACCCTGGGAGCTTTGGGACGTGGTGCTTTGCTGGCCATGTTTGTGATTTATGCACTGATGGCTGTGCCGCTGAAGTCCTACGTTAAACCGCTCATCATTATGTCGGTTATTCCCTTTGGCATTGTGGGAGCTATTCTCGGGCATTTTATAGTGGGTATTCCGGTAAGCATCCTTTCCTTAACGGGGGTCATTGCTTTGGCCGGAGTCGTGGTAAACGACAGCCTCGTTATGGTTGATTATGTCAATAACAGAGAAGCGGAAGGGCTGAGTAAGCACGATGCCGTAATGGCCGCGGGGCCTGCCCGTTTTCGTGCCATTCTTCTGACCTCATTGACTACTTTCTTCGGCTTGGTTCCGATGATTTTAGAGCGGAGTATGCAGGCTCAGTTCCTCAAACCGATGGCTGTATCTTTGGCCTTTGGTATTGTTTTCTCCACCATCATTACCCTCGTGTTGATCCCCGCGCTCTACATTATTCTGGAAGATTTTTCCAAGATTAAGAAAACCATTTTCTAGAGATAAAACTACTAGGGCATTCCAACAAAAAGAGGGCGAACTCATCAAAAAAGTTCGCCCTCTATGTTTTTTTTGGGGGGGTAACAAATCTTAGTCTATCAGAGTTTGCCATTGCCGTTCTTTCGCGGCACGGGCAGCTTTCATGGCTCCCTTGGCAACAAATTCCTTATAATTTTCTCCGATAATGCGTACCTTGGGCTGCTCATAGCCGTCATCTTCCAGCATCTTTTGCAGCACCTCGGCGAAATTCTTTATTTGGCTTCCTCCACCCGTTAAAACAATGTTTTGTAACAATTCCGGAACGCTATCCGGGTTCGCTTTTGCAATTTCCTGTTTAACACCTTCAAAGATAAGGTCAAGAAGAGTTAGCGTGGATTGTCCAATTTCGTAACCGATATCAAGTGTTCTGGGTTTGCCGCCAATGATTTTCTTAACGATAATGTCACTCTTCTGAGGACCCATGTAGGCGTGTTCTTCTTTGATTTCGATGACACTGTGAATGGAAAGATCACTGTCTGGATACTTTTGCAGAATTTCTTTAGAAAGTTCAGCGTCTACAGCGTCTCCGGCGTAGGGAATGGAAATTTGGTCGTCGGGCTGAGGGTAGTAGCCCTGTACTAAACACAAATCACTGGAACCGGCCCCTATATCGATGAACAGTGAGTTGTTAACCGGATCAATATAGCCGTCTTCCTTTAATCGGCTTTCATCGCGGTAGCCTAATGCTGCCAGAAACGGTTCCGGAATTAAAATTACTTTGTCAAAAACGCCTTTTACCGCTGTGCGCACATTTTCACGTGCTATTTGGTCGGCTCTGGCCGGAACACCAATTACAGCCCGGTATTCCCTGCCCTCGGGCAGATGTTCTTTGATGTGGCCTGCATAATCGGAAGCGCTTTTCAAGTCATCAATAACTCCATTTCGCATGGGGCGTTGAAGTTGGCAGTAAATGCGGTATTTCAGCGCTTCTTTACCGAACAGCACGGTTTTATCCGAGGGCAGAATCCCCTCCAGTAATCCCTCTTTGGCATATCCGACGATACTGGGGATAATTTCGTTTGTCAGCAGGTCGTTGCTTCCCGTTGTGGAAGCCATGATGCAGGAACTATTCGTTCCCCAGTCGAACCCGACGAGGATTGTTTCAGCGGCAGTATTTGAACTCATAGTAGGAATGGGGGTCGTTTCGGTTGCGTTTTCTTCCATGTTTGCAAAAGCAGTTATAAAAGGATTTGTTTATTCGAAAAGAGATCTCAAAGGGCTTATCTGCTGTGCCATGCTTTTGTATTCGGAGCCTTGGAGAGCGTCTATCATTCCTGAAACATCTCCCACGGGTACTTTTCGCTTTCCGGTCGATAGGGTGGCGCCTCCCGGGGTAATTGCCCGGTTCTTTTCCATTGCTTTTTGCAACAGCTTGTTCTCTTCCGGGGGCTTCTCCGCCTGTTCCAGCAGGTCGGCGGTATTTTTCGGCAACTTTTTCCCTGAGTTGCCTGTCGGTGCGAATCCGCGTTGCTTTAGCTCGTTCATGATGCTTGGCAAAACGCGCTCGGAAAGTCTGTTGACAATCATCCGCTGAATGATTCCGGCATCGGCAATACGCCGGCTTTCCTCTATGAACATATTCTGCAGGCGCAGGCGCTTTTCGTCGCTGTTCTCTGGCGAGGCTTTGGACCATCTGCGGATCAATTCCGGGAGGATGTCTATGGCTAGCTTTTTGGCTTCAGACTCGTGGCCCTCATGGTAGGAGAGGCAGGCTTCGCGGAATAATTCAACAAGTTCATTCCAGTAATCCTCGGAAATACCGGATGTCTGGGCTGTTTTCGAGATGATTTCGACAGGATCTCGATGTTGTGTTTGGGCGGCCATGGATGGACTGTGTATCAGCAGGTCTATTGCCACTTTTCTCAAAGAAACCAACAAACCCGTAAATCAAGCAATGAAACTATCATATAAGCGTCCCTTCGCAAGAACAAGCTCCAAATATAAATAAATCCCCTTATTTCTTTGCCCGGTTTGCGCTTATCTTTTGCTTACGTATCCAGAAAATTATGCCGTTACTGCACAAAAAAACCTCTGCCTGTAAGGCAGAGGCTTGGAAAGTGTCTGGAGACTCCAGATTAGTCGTCGGGGCGTGTCTTTTTCAGACCGATCACACGATCACCGTCGCTCCACTGGCTGCGCTTCTTCAGCACAGCTACGCGTTCGAAACGCTTGAGGACATTACGCTTTTTCTTGGTGCTTCCGCCACCTGCTTTGAAACTGGGATGTTGAGACATTGTAATCTGCTCCTTTTATTTACGAAATTCTTAAAAGCTCGCGAGTAAACGGCTATCATAGAAAAATTCAATCTTTTTCGATCATTTCTTCAAAAAAGCTGTATTTCTCTTGGCGAAAAGGATGCTTTGCTCGGAAAAAACTGCTCTTTTAACGATTTTCAGAGAAAAACCTGCTGCAATCCTATCAATACCTTTTCTTTGTAAAATGCGAGATATTTACGAAAAGACTTGAATATTCCTTTTGATTTTACAGATATGTATACCTTTTCCCTCAATGAAATACTTCAACAGGAGTTGATCCCTTGAGAAACGACTATATCAGAGAAGCACAAAAAGTAATTCCCGATCCCAATATCCTCATCAATGTGGTGTCCCGTCGGGTGAAACAGTTAAATTTGGGGCAAAGGCCTTTGGTTGAGTCGCTTGAGCGCCTGTCTCCCGAGGATACTGCTCTGCGCGAAATCATCGAAGGTAAGATTACATACGAACTCTACGAACCCGAAGAGAACGAATAGGAACTTTACCGGTAGCACGCAGCTACATTCAATTTGACAACGTGCTCCGAAAAATGAGCACGTTTTTGTTTTTATGGCTAAGAAAAATAAATCCACCGATCGGTTTAAGGAGATCCGCAATGCAAAGGTCTTCCACGATTATTTTGTGGACGAAACCTTCGAGGCCGGCATTGTTTTAACGGGCACTGAAGTGAAATCCATCCGCGAGGGCAGGGCACAGCTTTCCGATGCCTTTGTTCGTATACGTAATGGGCGGGTTATCCTTTATCATGCGCATATTGCCGAGTATTCCTTCGGTAATTTCTTTAACCACGAGCCCTATCGCCCCCGTACGCTTTTGCTTCATAAAAAGCAAATACTCAAGTTGGAGCATGAGGTGCAGAGCACCGGGCGTACCTTGATCCCTCTGCGTATGTATTTTCAGAAAGCCTTGGTAAAGGTTGAGCTGGGGCTTTGTCGTGGCAAAAAACTTTACGATAAGCGCGAAACATTGAAGGCAAAAGAGCACCAGAGGGAGACTCAAAGGGCATTGAGGCAGGCCTATTGATATTGGATTGATGAGTCATTCAGTTACAGTGCAGATTCCTGGAGCCACATCCAATTGCGGCCCGGGTTTTGATACTCTTGGCATAGCTCTGACCTTGCATAATTTTGTTGAACTGCAGTTAACTCCTGGTTGCGGGGATATTGTTCCTGCGCAACATGGGGCGTCTGAGCTTACTGCTAGTATGGTTCAGGATATTGCCTCAGCCTTTTTTTCGCATACAGGATTACTGACTGTTGGGTTTCGTTACGATATATGGGGGGAAGTTCCTCCGGCCAGAGGCCTTAGTTCCAGTGCCACTGTTCGAGCAGGGGTTCTTTCCGGATTGAACCATTTGAGAGGAACTCCGCTTTCTCAGGAGGAGATGATTCGCATTGTTTCCCGTTTCGAAGCGCCCGATGGTGTTGCTGCCTGTTTCAAGGGTGGTTTTTGTCTTTCCCGTATTGACCCCGAGTCGGGTGCCTACGTAAACTCTGTTCGCTATGAAGTTCCCCATGGTTTGGCCATGGTGGTGGTTTCTCCAGATGCAGAAGTTCAAACCAGAGTTCAGCGGGAGGTGCTTCCAGATAGCATTCCTTTTTTTGACGTGGTCAAAAGTATCAACAGCTTGGCTTGGATTGTTAGCGCATTTGCTTCGGGTGACTATTCACGGCTTCAGGCTGCAGTTACCGACTACATACACGAACCGTATCGGGAAAGCCTCTGCCCCTTTACCCGCGAAGCTATTCGTGCCGGTATGGAGCATGGCGCCTATTGCGGTTGGCTTAGCGGCAGTGGTTCCAGTGTGCTCTGTGTGGGCCCTCAGGCAGAGGCGATCGAAATCGGTAAGGCAATGCTTAAGGTTTTTGAGGTCAATGGAACGCCGGCCAGGTTGCTGAAGCTGAGAACCGCCAATACCGGCCTGAGAATCCTCCCGGCTTAACGCTATGCTCCACATTATCCTTTTTCAGCCGGAAATACCTCAGAATACAGGCAATATTGGCCGTCTGTGTGCTTTCACACGATCCCGTTTGCACCTGATTCGTCCTTTGGGTTTCGAAATTTCCGATAAACACCTTAAGCGCAGTGGAATGGATTACTGGAAGGACCTGGACCTCCATATTCATGAAGACTGGAATGCTTTTCGCGCTTTGCCTGAGGATGAGGCTCCCAGCCGTTTGTGGTTGTTGACCACCAAAACCGAACGGCTTCATTGGAATGTTGAGTTTCAGAATGGCGACGGTTTGGTTTTTGGCAACGAAGGTCATGGTGCGCCGCAATGGTTGCACGATGAGATGCTGCCCGATCACCGTATTACGCTGAAGTGTTACGATGATGCTTTGCGTTCACTAAATCTTTCGACTGCTGTGGGGATTGCTGCATATGAAGCGCTTCGGCAGATCGGGTGATTTACATCAGCATCTGCAATCGCATATCGCTGGTGGAAGATAGCAATGATATTGTTTGTAGAGAGATGCTCTGTGCCGTTTGGATGGCTAGGCTGGAGGCGGCTTCTTCGTTCAGGTCAGCTAAAGTTAAGCCATCGCTGACGCTTTCGTAGTTGTTTGCAAGTTTTTCGTTATAGCTTTCCCGTAGTTCGAGAAATACGCCGGAATTGCCCAGCTGATTCTCGTAGATGGAAATCCCCGACTTCATTTCTTCCAGGTCTGTCATGAGGCTGCCGAGTACTTCTTTGTATTCATCACTGCCCCAGTCAACGGCGTTTGCCCCGTCGCCAGCCAGCGAAAAACTGTAGGTTGTGGGGTCGTTTACATCACCCATTGTTAACGTAACTTGTTCTTCGTTATCGGGAGGACCGTTGAAGTTGATTGCCGGAAGTGAAATACTCTGTTCGTCAAACAGGTAAAGAGTCAGGTCTTCCTGTGTTCCGCTACTGCTTTCGTCATGTAAAAGGTTACTATCGCCGTAATTGGCATCCTTGGCCATAGAGTAAAGCTGTTCGGCCAGATCATTGAATTTTGTTCCAAGTGCTTCTCGGGTTGAGGCGTCATCTTCCTCAAGGGCCAGCTCGGTTAGAGACATCATTGTTTCCAATGTTCCTTCAATACTGTCAATGGCGGTTTGAGTACTGCTGACCAACTGAATGCCCAGTGCCAATTGCTCTTGTGCACCTTCGATTTCCTGATTGTAGGAATTGAATGCTTCCGACTTCATGTAGGCATTGATATTGTCGGTAGGTTGGTTTACCCGACGTTCTGTATGCAATCTCAGTTGTACATCTTCCTGGTAGGTTTCCAGGAGTTGTAGGTAGTTAACGGTAGAGGTTAGGGATGTTGAGATGCCTTCGTACATACGTATACATGTCATAGCATGTACTTTGCCATTTTTTTATGTATTCTGTAACTTATTTAATATCAGTTAAAAACGTGCGTTTTGGTTGTCTCATTTGTTATTAAGAGTTCATGTTTTAGGAAAATTTTTCCTCGACTTCTTTTTGCTTTCGGCACTGCATTTAGGTTTCGCATTCATTCAGAAAACATTTTATCAAACGCTATGATCACTATTCTAAGGGTCGCTGATGCGTTGCTTGCTCAATCGCCGATGGAAACCGTTCAGGTGAGAGGGTGGGTGCGTACTAAGCGTGATTCCAAAACATTCTCATTCATCGAAATTAATGACGGATCCTGCTTCAAAAATCTTCAGGTTATTGTGGATGCCGCGATTCCGGACAGTTCAAAATTAAGTGAGATCTCTACCGGTGCTTCCGTTGTTGTTGAAGGAGCTCTGGTTGCCTCCAAAGGGGGTGGCCAAGCCTGGGAAGTTGTTGCCGCATCGCTGACGCTTCTTGGGGCTGCGGACAATTCTTTCCCTTTGCAGAAGAAGGGACATTCTCCCGAGTTTCTCCGCAGTATTGCCCACCTGCGCCCAAGAACAAATCTCTTTGGTTCTGTTTTTCGTGTCCGTTCCCGCCTGTCTTATGCGGTGCATAATTTCTTTCAGGAGCGTGGCTTCTTTTATGTGCATACCCCCATTATAACCTCTAGTGACTGTGAGGGTGCAGGGGAAATGTTCCGTGTGACTACTTTGAATCAGGACAACTTGCCCAAAGATGAAAATGGTGCTGTGGATTATTCTCAGGATTTCTTTGCCAAACCCACATACTTAACCGTCAGTGGTCAGTTGGAAGGGGAAACTTTGGCGTGTGCTATGGGAAGCATTTATACCTTTGGGCCTACTTTCCGTGCGGAAAATTCCCATACCAAGCGACATGCCAGTGAGTTTTGGATGATTGAACCGGAAATGGCCTTTTGCGACTTGTTCGGTGACATGGACATGGCCGAAACCTTCGTAAAATACTTGGTGGCCGATATCCTCGATAACTGCCCCGATGAAATAGAATTTTTCAATAAATTCATCGATAAAGGTTTGGTTGAACGCTTGCAGTTTGTTCGGGAAAAACCATTCCAGCGCGTTTCCTATACCGAAGCAGTCGATTTGCTCATCAAGTCCGGCAAGTCCTTTGAGTTTCCTGTTGCCTATGGGATAAACCTGCAGAGTGAACACGAGCGTTACCTTTCTGAGGAATGCTTTAAGTGCCCTGTAACGATCTATAACTATCCCAAGGAAATTAAGCCTTTCTATATGCGCTTGAACGACGACGATAAAACCGTTGCCGCGATGGATGTTATTGTTCCGGGAATCGGGGAAATCGTTGGGGGTAGCCAGCGTGAAGAACGTTTGCAGGTTCTTCTTGATAATATGAAACGCCACGATCTGGGAGAAGAGGGATACCAGTGGTACATAGATTTGCGTAAATTCGGATCTGTTCCGCACAGCGGTTTTGGGCTTGGATTTGAGCGCATGCTGATGTTCGTCACCGGCGTAGCCAATATTCGAGACGTCATTCCATTTCCGAGAACTCCGGGTTCTGCTGATTTTTAATGTTACAAGGTGGGAGGTAATAGACCTCCCGCCTTTTTTATGTATCCTCCTTATCGAGCACCTGTTTATTTGCGCGGAGGCCATATGCAAACGATATGGCCCAATCTTTTTCGTCGTATTGATGCCGTTGTCTGTGGACGGCAGAGAGCGCGTCTGTCGCTTCCTGATGGGGATTTTCTGGATGTGGACTGTTACCGCACCAGGGCGTCCCGGGTGGCGATTGTCGGGCACGGTCTGGAAGGGAATTCCTGCCGTACTTACGTACTGGGGATGGTTCGTTGCCTGCTGCGGCATGGTTGGGATGTTATTGCCTGGAATTGCCGGGGATGCAGCGGAGAGGTGAACCGTTCCCTGCGGATGTATCATAGTGGCGCCACAGAGGATTTGCATCAAGTCGTGTTCTATGCTGCGGCTCTCGGGTACGAATCCATGGCGTTGGTTGGATCCAGTATGGGAGGGAATCTCATTCTAAAATACTTGGGGGAGCGGAAATTTTCTATTCCTCCATCACTCAAGGGAGCTGTCGCTTATTCTGTCCCGTGCGATTTGGCCGGTTCTTCCCGCAAGTTGTCGGAGCGGGGAAATGGGTTCTATTCCAAAAGGTTTTTAAGGAAGCTGGAGCAAAAATTGAGAATAAAGGCGTTGTCTTTTCCAGATCAGATCGATCTGAGTAGGCTTTCCTCCATCAAAACGCTTGCTGGGTTTGATGACTGTTACACTGCTCCTTTGCATGGCTTCTCCGGTAGCCATGAGTATTATCAGCAGTGCAGCAGTAAACAGTTTATTCCATCAATCGAGGTGCCAACGCTTATCTTTAACTCCTTGAACGATCCTTTTCTCTCGGAGTCCTGCCATCCAGTTGATGAGGCTGCGGGAAACCTCGTAGTTACGCTCGAGCTTCTCGCGGAGGGAGGGCATGTGGGCTTTGTCGGGTGCGGTGATGCTCAAGGCGCTTACTGGTCGGAGCTCCGAACGGCTCATTTTCTCCAGCAATGCCTGTCCTGTTAATTGTTAGAGGAGGGTAGGATGGCGTTGACTCTTTCCTCCTCACAAACATATAAATACTTTCTTACACATAAACTCTCCATCTTCTAATCATGGCAACACCAGCATTTAACTATCAGGATCCCTTCCCTTTAGCGAAGGACGATACCGAATATCGTCTGCTTACCAATGAGTATGTGGAAACCGCAGAGTTCGAAGGTCAGGAAATTCTCAAAATCAAGCCGGAGGCTTTGACGCTGATCGCTCAGGCCGGAATGCGCGATGTATCCTTCTTTCTCAGAGAAGTTCACCTCAAGCAGGTGGCTGCTATTCTGGACGACCCTGAGGCATCGGTGAACGACCGTAATGTTGCATTGACCATGCTCCGCAATGCTGAAGTCAGTGCCAATGGGGTGCTTCCTTTCTGTCAGGATACCGGAACCGCTATTATTGTCGGCAAAAAAGGCCAGAATGTCTGGACCGGTGTAGAAGATGCCGAATACCTTTCCAAGGGTGTTTACAACACCTATACTCAGGAAAATCTGCGCTATTCGCAAACGATTCCTCTGGACATGTATAAGGAGAAGAACTCCGGCTGCAACCTTCCCGCGCAAATCGACCTCTATGCAACCAAGGGTTCTGAGTATAAGTTCCTCTTTGTTGCCAAGGGGGGCGGTTCTGCCAACAAGACCTATCTCTATCAGGAGACCAAGGCTCTACTGAATCCCGTAAGCTTGAAGAAGTTCCTTATTCAGAAGATGGGCACCTTAGGAACCGCGGCATGCCCTCCCTACCATATTGCCATTGTCATCGGTGGAACCTCGGCTGAGACAAACCTTAAGACGGTTAAGCTCGCCAGCACCCATTATTACGATGAGCTTCCTACTGAAGGAAATGATGGAGGCCAGGCTTTTCGCGATGTGGCGCTGGAGGCTGAATTGCTCAAAGCAACTCAGGAAATGGGTTATGGTGCTCAGTTTGGTGGCAAGTATTTTGCGCTGGATGTTCGAGTCATTCGCCTTCCCCGTCACGGTGCTTCTTGCCCGGTAGGGCTTGGTGTTTCCTGCTCTGCCGACCGCAACATGAAAGCCAAGATTAACAAGGATGGTATCTGGCTGGAAAAGCTTGAAGCCAATCCCGGTCGCTTTATCCCTGATGCGCTTCGCGATAAGGATGATGTGGGCGTTGTCTGCATTGATTTGAATCGTCCGATGAAAGATATTTTAGCTGAGTTGACGCAATATCCTATTAAGACGCAATTGAGCCTCAATGGTACCATTATTGTTGCCCGCGATATTGCCCATGCTAAACTTAAGGAACGTCTCGACAGTGGGGAAGGGCTTCCTGAATACTTTAAGAATCATCCTGTTTATTACGCAGGTCCGGCAAAAACACCGCAAGGCATGCCCTCCGGTTCTTTTGGGCCGACAACTGCCGGTCGTATGGATTCCTATGTGGGTCCATTCCAGGAGCAGGGTGGTTCTATGATTATGATCGCCAAGGGCAATCGTAGTCAGGAGGTTACCGACGCCTGTCAGCAATTTGGAGGCTTCTATTTGGGCTCCATTGGTGGCCCGGCTGCTCTCTTGGCTCAGGATAATATTCGCAAGGTTGAATTGCTTGAATACCCGGAACTGGGAATGGAAGCGATTTGGAAGATTGAAGTTGAGAACTTCCCCGCATTTATCCTCGTAGATGATAAGGGGAATGACTTCTTTTCGGAAATTCGCAATCAGTGCGAACTTTGTGTGGCCAATGTAAAAGGCTGAAACTGATTTTCCTATGCAAGAGGCAGGTCGTTTGACCTGTCTCTTTTTAGTTTGTTCAGTAAATGCATCGAAATATTTTCCGAATATATAAATAAAAAGGAGATTGTTTCCTTTACAGATAATACGATATGACCTAGCGTTTGGGTATGGGAAGTTATCCTGCAACGCCAACATGTGTCTCTCTACTGCGTTCCTACTATCCTAGCCTTACCGCAAAAGAGCGTGTAGTGGCTTCTTATATCATGAATAACACTCATGTTATTCGTGAATCTATCACACATGTGGCACGGGAGTGTAAGGTTAGCTACGGAACGATTGACCGTCTCTGTAAGCGGCTTGGTTTGAGTGGATTTCAGGAGCTGAAAATCCGTATGGCCTCGGAGCACGGGGAGGAAGAATCCATTGCTGCCGATGATACTGCACTTAAAGTGCGGATGAAGAAGGCCGTTAAGGATATCCATCAGACTGTAGAACTCCTCTCTGAAGAGAGCCTTAATAATGCGGCCAAAGCTATTGCCGATGCAGACAGCGTTCTAGTCTGTTCGTTAGCCAGTTCTTTGGGCACGGCTGTGGGGGTGCACTATCGTCTCTCGCGTTTTGGCATTCGCAGCGATTGTCCTGTTGATACCTACCAGCAGCGTTATCGGGCGGCTACGCTGACGGTGGATGATGTTGCGCTTGTTATTTCCTATTCCGGTGCCTCAAAAGAACTTTTGCGAGTTGCCCAGTTGTCGAAGCATCAGGGTGCAAAAGTGATTGCACTGAGCAATTATCTCGAATCACCCATTACTGAGGAGGCAGACATCCTCTTGCTTTCAGGAATTGAGAGTAATCCCATGGGGGAGGAGGTTGCCTCAAAAGTAGCCATGGAATTTATTGTAACCGAACTGTTCGAACGAATCTTTGCTTTGGATAATCGTTTTGCGTCTAACCTGCTGAAAACATTCACGGCTGCCGCTGAAAGTCAAATGTGACTTTTTAGACAATGCTTTTTAAGTGATAAAAGCAAGATGGCTAAACGTTAACGGAATTGTTCCGTAAACTAAAAGTCGATACGATCGATATTTGTAGTGAAAAAGTGGGCGCGTATTTGCGCACTGATTTCGTTGGCCGCTTCCACAACATGCTCCCATGGCATGGCCGCATTTCCTTGCAGTACCAGCAGGCAATTGGATGTTTTTAAATCAATCAGAGTTTTTATGGACTGTTTTACATCCATGCGGCAGAGCACATCTCCAGACTGATCAAAGTATCCGTATTCGCCTTGAGGAAGCTCAATAGGCACTTCTGAGCCCAAACCATTAAACATTTCCTTTCCTTTACTGATGCGCAGATGCATTCCTCCCTCAATCTTATCCATGTCGTGTCCTCCCATGGAGAGCATATATTTGATGGAAACCGCATTGTAGAGGTCTACAATGGCATTGATACTTGGCAGGTTTTGCTTTTTCAGTACGTAGCTCAGCAAGTTTTCCGAAGAGGCAATGAACTTCTTGTTAGATTTACCAATACTGGTATGCAATTCCCTATAGCCTAGTAAATATGGGTGGCCATTGATGGTTTCTCTGGTGATGCTGCTGAGCACTTCATGCACCGTCTTCTGCACGTAGGAATGCACGGCTGTGTGGTCGGTGCAGTTGAGTATATTGCGGATGAGGAGAATACATCCGTGAAGTCCCAATAACTTGGCTTCATTACTGATTTGAAAATGTGGTATATAATAGTCGATGTTTTCGACAACGGAATGGAGATTCATAACCCCTTCTTTTAGCAGGTTTGAGGCCGTTTTGTTTTAGTTGGGAAGATTGAATCAAAATTGAATGATTCTCTGACGTTTCTGTTTGCTTTTTTGGATTGGACCAAAAAAAAGCACCTCCGTTTTCTCGAAGATGCTTTTTGTCTCTACCTAAAAGTATTTTTATACACTTTGCAGTGCAGTCGATAAACGTTCAATCTTCTCGGTTATCCGATCATGCAAATCCGAGAGCTTTCCTCTGGCTGTTCTTACAAACTGCCTGAGTGATTCCAGATTTTCTCCGGCGTAGGCACTACTTTCAGCTACTTCTTCGCAATCGGAAATTCCCTCTTCCAGGTTCTTGTGGAATCCAAGCAATGATCTAGCTTCTGCTGGGGAAGTGGCTTTATTCAGTTCTTTTTCCAGATACTCAAGGTTCATGCGTGCTTCAGAGGCAAACATGTGAGGCCTTTCCGGTGCTTCAAGAGAAGGGCCTCTTCCATAGATGTGGTCGATCATCTCATCTAACGAATAAGTGCGGTTGAACCACGCGATATTGGGACCCGGGCATATGCTCTGCGGAGCTCCTTGGTAGCGGGCAATTCCGAGATTGATTAAAGCGCTGTTTCCCAGCTGATGGCAGATGCAGTGGGGTTCCAATGCGGCCTGTTTGGCTTTGACCTTTTCAGCCTCCGACATATCGGATGCTTCGATTTCCTTCAGACGCAACAATTGAAATTCTGTAGATGCCGTGCACAAGGCTCTTTCACCATAGTCATTACGCAGACGTACATGGCCTTTGGGACATCCTGAACCGGGCTTTCCCTGGGCAATGCGCAGCTCGGCATGTTTGTGTGCCGGAGAGTTTTTCAACGTATTGAAGGGAACTCCAAGAGGCGAGTTGTTGCCGAGCTCAAGATCATTCTCGGTTGCCTGGACTAATTGCTGGCGAAGCTGTTCGTCAACCGGAGATGCTTCTGGAACAAGCAAAAAGGGCGTTGCCCATCCTGTTCCGTCCATTCCATAATACTCCCGCAGGCGTTTATCTTCTCCAGAATTTCCGATACCTCCTTGTACGGTTACACGGACATGGGATTCTTTTTCCGGATAACTGAAGCCCATCTTTTCATAGGCCGATTTTACCATATCCTGAAGCTGTTGGCCGAGGTCGTGACGCTTTTCTTGAAAGGCTTTCAGGATGGAGGGCAGAATTTGGCAACCGGAGGCGAATGCATGCCCACCACAATTTAATCCGGATTCAATGCGGAATTCACTGACTTCTAATCCTTTTTTGGCGAGAAATTTGCCCTGAGTCAGCGCAGAGCGAAAATCACTGATTTTTACGACGATGCGTTTTTTCAGTTCTCCGTTACAGTCGCGATAAAAATCTTTAAATTGAGAGGTGTATGCGTAAAGCGACTGGTTGATCCCTGCGGAAAAGACAACCGCAGATTCAAGTTTGCTGAGTGCGAATCCGCGCAGTGCGGCTTTGGCATCGCTGAATTCTTCGCCCAGTGTCTTTCCGTAGCGGTCTTCATTTTTGCGATCAAGCTTAACCATGATGTTCACATCAATGGAGCCCGGTCGCATCTCCTTTGTCAGCGCTTCATGCAGTTGATCGCGTTCTTTCCCGGGAGTCATTTGCATCAACTCCAAAAAACTTTTTTTCAGAAGACTGGTTTCCGGTAGCAATTCGAAATATCTGCGTTTTTCCGATGTTTCAAAAATGGACTGCGAACGGATTTCATTCATCCGTTTGCTGACGATATCACCAACCATGTTCAGGTAAGCGGTTATTCTTCTGGCTCTCCCATCTTCTTCATTTCGCCCGATTGGTTCAAAGTGCAATTCATAAACCTTGCAGTAATGTGCCCGTAAACGTTCCAGCAGCATGTCATCAACCAAAGAGATTACGGAAGATATCCCCAAGTGCGCAACGCGAATGGGAGTGTCTGCAGTATATCCGGTACCCATAACAGGGATATGGAAAGAATGGGTGTTTTGCATGTTTTTGATATTTCTTTGTTAACGGGGTAAGTTTGTCCGGTTATCATATCGGATCGTTTTGTTGTATCTTGTTTAACTTTGGCTTTTAATCAAGCATCAAGCAGTAACTCTTTTGGTTTTATGATGAATATAATTGGCTTATATCTCTTTCTTGGGTATTCTTTTATGTAGAAACCTAAATACCCCTGCTTATGATTTCATCCCTCAATACGTCTCCTGTTTTTTCTATGGCTTGTCGGCAATTTGAGAGAGCCGCTGATTTACTCAATCTGCCGACGGATTTGCGTGAGCGCCTTAAATACCCCAAAAGAGCCATGTCTGTTTCATTGCCGGTTCGTATGGATAATGGCGATGTTCGCCTTTTTGAAGGATACCGCGTCCAACATCACCTTACTATGGGGCCGACAAAGGGAGGGTTGCGTTTTCACCCGGATGTTTGTTTGGGGGAAGTTGCTGCATTGGCTATGTGGATGAGTTGGAAATGTGCTTTGGTAGGCCTTCCCTATGGCGGTGCTAAAGGTGGCATTCGATTTGATCCAGCAGCTCATTCACAGGCTGAAGTTGAACGTATTTCCAGACGGTTTATGCAGGAAATGATTCCCTTTGTGGGGCCGAATGTTGATGTGATGGCCCCGGATGTTGGAAGTAATCCTCAGGTTATGGCCTGGATGATGGATACTTATTCCAATCACGCAGGCCATTCTGTTCCAGCTATTGTTACCGGAAAACCGGTTGAGATCGGAGGTTCTCTGGGGCGTCTCGAGGCCACTGGAAGAGGAGTGGCCTATCTTGTCAAGCGGTATCTGGAAGGAGCAGGGTATAAAATGGGACAGGTGAGTGTTGCTATCCAGGGATATGGAAATGTTGGCTCTCAGGCTGCCTTGGGTCTATCCGGTTATGGTGCCAAAATTATTGCTATCAGCGATGTTTCCGGGGCTTATTATGATCCCTCGGGAATAGATGTCCACGAAGCGCTGCGTTACGGGCACCTCCATAAAACACTCGATGGATGGAACGGAGCTGAAAAAATTACCAATGAAGAACTCCTTGAGCTGGAATGTACGGTTCTTATTCCTGCCGCGTTGGAGCGCGTTATTACCTCGGAAAATGCGTCCCGAATAAAATGCAAATTCTTGGCAGAAGCCGCCAACGGGCCAACTTCAAATGAAGCAGACCGTATTCTTGAGGATCGGGGTGATGTTGAAGTTATCCCCGATGTGCTTTGCAATAGTGGAGGTGTCATTGTCTCTTACTTTGAATGGGTTCAAGATATTCAAAGCTTCTTTTGGGAGCACGACGAAATCCTCCATAAGCTTTTTTCAATTCTGGACAAGGCTCGCTATGAAGTTGAGTGCCAAAAAGAAACGCTGGGTGTTTCCAGGCGAATGGCAGCCCTGACGCTTGGCATCAGTAAAGTTGCCCGGGCAAAAGAACTGCGCGGTCTTTTCCCCTGATAAACTTAGCTTTGTAGTGTTTTGCGAATCTGGTCTGCTCCTTGGCTGAAATATTTTTCGCCTTTGCACACCTTCATAATGGCATTTTTGAGTTCTTCCAAGCCATAGGCTTTTTCCACAAACCCATCGGCGTCGAAGTCGAGGGCCATCTTTACCGTGGATGGATCCAGGGATCCGGTGAAGATGAGAATATGCATGTCGGGAAGTTTTCTTCTCAGAAGCGTCAACAGTTCCAAGCCGTTGATTTCCGGGAGGCGAATGTCCAGAATCAAAATGTCTGGCTTTTTCTCTAATACGCAGTCCACGGCGATTCGACCGTCTGCGCAGGAGCCCAGATGTTGTAGGTTAGGGATCAGTTTTACGTATTCTTCGAAGAGTTCGCGTAACAAGGCTTCATCTTCGACCATGTAGATGGTGTTCATATTATTGGGTATAGTGCCTGATTAAAGTAGGGTGAGAATAACTGACGAATCCTATCATCTGTTGTCTGAATGACAACTTTAAATGAGTTGGTTCAAGAATTAGTATACACCTGCATCAATATGCGCTTCTTTGATTTATGTTTCTTACTCTTTGAGGGGATTGTGAAGGGCTTTTTGACGTTTGTTGTTTTTTTTCTAAATAATTGATCAATAGTTGCTTTATCGTATGCTTATGCGGTATTTCCTTTATGCTTTTCTTGTTTACATCACCTAGTCGCGTGTTACACTAAGCAACAATAGAAATAATCCCGGTTTCTCCTCGTATGGCTAATATTTTGCTCTTAGATGATAGTGACGTTGCTCAAAGAGCAATGCAGGGCATCCTTGCTCGAACGGATCATCGTATGGTTTGCTGCAGCAGCGTGGATGATGCATGGGAGTTTATTCTTCAGAATGTCGTTATCGACCTCATTTTTCTGGAGTTGAAGATTAAAGAAACTCAGGGATGGGTTTTACTTCAACGATTGAGGGAACACGGTTTGCTTAGCCGGATTCCGGTCGTCGTTTATACCAAGGTTGCCGATCGCAATGTGGTTCGCCGAATGCTGGCCATGAAGATCCAAAATTATTTGGTGAAGCCTTATAGCGACGACAAGATTTTTGCCGAAATTGCCAAGGCGGAGTCGATTGCCTGGCGAAAGGCCCACTTGGAAGATGCAGACTCTTTTTGTGCGCAGATGAACCTTAAGCCGGAAGTGCTTAAACAGAAACGGGATCGCTTGCGGCCCATGATACGGGAATTAATTAAACCGCTTCAGGATGCCCTGCACCTTTGTTCTTTTGAAGAGATTTCAGAACGAATGGAAAAACTTAAGGTTCGGGTGGAGGAATGCGGCTATTGGGGCCTTTTTGATCAGATTGAGTTGATGCTTGATGCTATTGAGCGCGCAGATTGGCCGCAGGTGGATAATTGTATCAAGGCTCTGGAATTTTCTGACAAATTACTCTACTGCCTCATTAATCCTGAACATCTTCCAGAGGGATTGATTACGGAGGAAGAAGCCAATGCGGAACAAATTCGCAGGGAGAAAGAGAAATGGCTAAATGAAGACGCCATCCGTTCCTGCCCCATTGTCAATGCCAAGGAGATCGCCGATAAGGTAAACAAGCTTCCTGGGTATCCCATGATTGATTCCGTTGCTGCGAAACTGTTGATGGCCTTGGAGGGAAGTTCTGTTAGGTTGTCTTCTTTGTTTGATCTAACGCAAAAGGATCCCGGATTTGCCGCGCAGATTCTCAAAGAAGCCGCAAAAATTGATCGAGAGCGGGAGGATCCTATCGAGGATCCTAAAATTGCGGTTCAACTTTTGGGCGAAAGTCGTCTAAAGGGGATTGCTCATAATATTAAGACAATCAAAGAGCACGATTTTGAGGCTGACCAAATGAACTGGCCCAAGTATTGGATGCACCAAATGGCCGTTGCCAGAATGTCGGCATATATGTGCGAACTGATGGAGTTGCACGGTTTTATGCCGACAGCTTATTGGGGTGGATTAATGCATGAGTTGGGGAAATTGTTGATCGCTCAACTCTATCCTTTTGGCTTTCAGGCTGTAGTGCGTTATTCACAGTCTCAGAAATGTTCTATGGCTTTTTCGGAGAAGAAATTTTTGGATTGTACCAGTAACGAGATAGGTGCTTATTCGGCTCAGGTGTTTGGGCTCCCGCGTGTGTACGGAAATATCATGCGATGGATTAATAACCCGCAGAAAGCAACAGAAGACCAGGATATGGTCGCCTTAGTCAGTATGGCCAGAGATTTATGTGTTCGGTTTAAGCTTGGCAATAACGGGGATATTTGCCTCGATCCATCACTTCCCTTGGATCAGTTCCCCGCTTGGGAAGTTTTGCGACTCCGCGTTTTTCCCAGCTTCGATCTCAGAAATTTCGAACGCAAACTCCAGATCTGGAGCCGCGAATTGAGAGAAGAGTTGACGGGGAAGCTGGCTCTTGCAGTCTCTTGATTTACTAACTACTAACCGAAGAAACTATGAAAAAATTTCCCGCAATCCTGATTTTTATCGGAATGTTGATTGTTATAGGGCTGGTATTCGGATCCAGATGTGTTAAAACCATTGAGGCTGGAAACGTTGGTGTAGCCACATTGTTTGGCGATATTAAAGGCAAACCATATGGCGCCGGGTTGCACTTTGTGAACCCGCTCTATAAATGGACCATGTATGATATTCGTGAGCAACAGGTTACTGAGCGTGCGAATATGCCTAGCCAAGACCAGCTGCAAACGCAGATCGACGTGAGTGTGGTCTTTAATTTTAATGGTGAGATGGCCAGTGCCATCCTTGGTGAAACGGGGGATAGTGATCGTGTGATTGCCGTGCACATGATCCCCTCTCTCCGGTCGTTAATTCGCGAGCAAGGCAAATCTATTACTAAGGCAGAGGATCTTTTCCTCAAATCAACGCAGGAGAGGTTGCAGAGTAAGCTCTACGAGGATCTGAGAGCCTATTTAGAACCAAAGGGGATCATCGTAAACAAGGTCTTTATTCGCGATATTAACCTGCCTCAGTTTATTACCCGTGCGATTGAATCCAAAAAGGAACGCGAGCAGGAAGTTCAGAAGCAAAAAGCAGAACTGGAGCGTTTCCGTACCGAACAACAGCAGAAAATTGCTCTGGCTGAAGCTGAGCGAGAAGCTGCTGAACAGGAAGCTATTAAACGCAAAGTGCTTGCGGATGCTCAGGCCTATGAAATTGAAAAGCTCAATACGGCCATCGCCGAAAATCCGGCGTATATCCAATTGCAGGCCCTGGAGGCATTGAAAGAGATCAGTAAAAATCCATCTTCAAAGGTCTATTTCATCAATGGAGACAGCCCTACGCCGCTTCCTCTGATGAATATGGGCGAGCCTCTCCGCTGAGCCTCTCTTATTCCTGCTATTCTTTTAACTAAAGGCACGCTTAAGGCGTGCCTTTTTATTGAGTGAACTGTTGTCCAAAAGCAAAACTCCAAAGCTTTGCATCGACTGCATCCCCTGAGGCCGTGTGTTCCTTTAGCCGTTCCCAAAGGGTATTCAAAGGCCAATTGAGCACTTCGATGATCTCTTCTGACTCATGGGCAGTATTTGTCTTTCCGGTAACTTTCACATGAATCATTGTGATGCATTCATCGGTCAATCCAGGGGATGAATAGATGCCCGGTCCCTCATATAAAACCTTTCCCAGATATCCTGTTTCTTCCTGCAGTTCTCTTAGTGCCGTAGTGGTAACGCTTTCATCTTCATCAATCAGCCCTGCTGGAAACTCGATCACATGCTTCCCGATGGCGTAGCGGTATTGGCGGATTAGAATAATCTCTCCATTGTCCGTTGTTGCGACAATGCCACAGGCCCCTCTATCGTTACAGCGTTTGGCATATTCCCAGTTCTTTCCGTTGGGAAGCTGTTTGTGTCTCAAATCGAGCCATTTTCCCGTATAAAGCAGTTCATCCCTGAATTCAGTGTCCATTCTCTATCTTTCTAGAAATCCATCAGGAGAGTCAATGGAGGTTCCTCTGTTCGTTGTATTTCTCGTTCAAAAACAATCCGGTTGGGCTGTTTTCACACCTCAATAATCCATCTACGGTTCCCTCATAGATTAACTCACCGCCTTGATCCCCTCCTTCGGGACCAAGTTCGATAACGTGGTCGGCTTCTGCGATGATATCCAGATTGTGCTCAATGACAATTACCGTATGACCGCTATCTACCAGTGTGTGCAACAGCTTAATCAGTTGTATGCAGTCGGAAAAATGTAATCCTATGGTTGGTTCTTCCAGTATGTAGAGGTTTTGCGGTGTAATCCCCCGGCTCTTGTCCTTGTAGCTTTGGATTCCCTTGATTAATTCACTGACCAGTTTCATTCGCTGTGCTTCACCTCCAGAGAGTGTTGTGCTGCTTTGTCCTAACTGAAGGTAGCCCAAGCCGGTTTCAACCATCAGTTTCAGCGATTCGCTCAATCTGTGGTGAGTTGCAAAAAACTCAGCCGCTTCCTCGAAACTCATTTCCAGAACATCGGCTATGTTTTTTCCTTTCCATTCGACCTGGAGTAATTCACTGCCAAAGCGTCTTCCGTTGCATTCATCGCAGCAGACATAGGTATCCGGCATAAAATTCATCTCCATTTTTATGCGTCCAGCCCCTTGGCATTTTTCACAGCGTCCGCCTTTTGTATTAAAGGAAAATGACCCTGGAGAGAATCCCAGCAGCTTGGCTTCTGGCAGATTCCCGTACAACTGTCGGATTAAATCAAAGGCTCCGATATAGGTTGCCGGTGTGGAACGTGGAGTTCTTCCAATCGGGCTCTGATCGACTTCGATTACAGAGCGAAAGGCATTCCCATTAAAGAGATCCTTGAATAAGGGCTCTTCTCCCGGCAGGCGAGGGTAGTCTTTCCCTTTGAAACAGGCCAAGTTCTTTTTCAGGGCCAGCTCTGTCGCCGGCTTGAGCAGATCTCGTATCAGAGTGCTTTTTCCGGCCCCCGAAATGCCACAAATGAGGTTCAGCCGCCTTAGTGCAACCGTTACATTTATCTTTTTCAGGTTTCTCAGGTTTGCTTCTCTAATAACCAGCCAGTTCGGCGTTTTTTGTTTGGGTGACCAGGTGGGAGAGGGCTTGCGATAAGCTCCTTGCAGAGGATGGGGAATGCCCTCGAGCAGGATTTTTCCGGTGATCGACTGTTTGTTTTTCAGTAGCTCCTCAGGAGAACCATCGGCAATGATTTCTCCGCCGAAGCGCCCGGCGCCCGGCCCCAGATCAATAATTCTGTCAGCCAGTCGCATGGTATCTTCATCATGTTCAACAATGAGCAACGTATTTCCTTTGGCCTTGAGGCGTTTCAGTGACTCCAGTAGGCGGGCATTGTCCTTTGCGTGTAGGCCGATGGAGGGTTCATCCAGAACATAGAGCACGCCGGCCAGGTTGCTCCCCAGTTGCGCAGCCAGTCGAATGCGTTGAGCCTCGCCTCCTGAAAGCGTTGCCGTGGAGCGATCCAGTGACAGATATCCCAAGCCCACCTCGTCCATAAAGCGCAGACGTTCTCTGATTTCAGGAATCACTTCCTTCAACACGGCCAGGCCCTTGTTGTCTGAGGTGACTTCGTCCAGTGTCTTTAATATGTGCGAGGGTGTTAGCTGCAATAGTTCCGGCAGTGAGTAGCTTTTTCCTGTTCGGGTTTGCAGCTTAACAGAACTGCTGCTTGGGTTGAGACGGGTTCCGTTGCACTTGGGGCATAGGATTCCGTCGAGAAATCGCTTGGGTAGTGCTGTGTAGCTTTCGTCTTTTTGCATCCAGTGGTAGATTTCTCCATAGCCGTGACAGCACTCACACCATCCTTTGGATGAATTCCAAGAAAACTGTTTGGGGTCCGCTTCCGGGTAGGATTCTCCGGTTTCCGGATCGGTTCGTTTGGATGAGAACCAGCGGTGAATATGGCCTTTTGCATCAGCAATAAAACAGGTGCCTTTCCCGAGTTTTAATGCGGCATCAAATAGCTCATCCGCAAAGTTTCCGTTCTTGCTGAGGCTTTCCCAGTGAGAATGTGTGGAGCTTTTGCTGAGCTTTCCCATGGCAATCTCAATATCGTGCAGCTTATAGCGGTCCAAGCGCGAAAAGGTCTCCAATAGCTGATGTTTTCCATCAACTCTCAGCAATTGGAACTGCTGCTTGCTTGCCCAGTCGGCCAGTGGTTGGTGGTGCCCTTTGCGGGCTTTGACTACCGGGGCAAAGAGATAATAATCTCCTTTAGGTAGCTGTTCGCAGACGGTGGTAAAGTAGTCGTGTAACGCCTCTTTGCTTAATGTCAGAAGTGGTTTTCCCGTAATTAGGCTGTAGGGAATACCAATTCTGCTGTAGAGCAGTCGCAGGTATTGAGCCACTTCCGTAATCGTTGCCACCGTAGACTTGCGTGTTCCGTAGCTGCCTCTTTGTTCGATGGCCACAGATGGGGGGAGCCCGTGGATTTGGTCCAATTCCGGTCGTGGCATTTGCTCCACGAATTGCCTGGCCCAGGGGGACATGGATTCCATGAAGCGCCGTTGGCCTTCGGCAAAGATAATGTCAAACGCCAGACTGGATTTTCCGGAGCCGGAGACTCCCGTGATGACTGTTATTTCTTTGTGGTGAATTTCCAGAGAGAGGTTTTTCAGATTGTTTTCTCTGGCCCCGCGAATACGGATAGACCTTGGCGGAGTTATCAGTACCGGTTGGGGTTGTTCAGCTACTGCGGCAAAAGATTCCGGGGCTAGGATTTCTTTAATGAAAGGCGATGTTTCTGTTTCCGCCTCTGCCATCGCCTCAGGCGTTCCGCAAAAGACAACAGAGCCTCCTTCATCTCCGGCATCCGGACCAATTTCCACGATCCAGTCGGCGGCTTTCAGAATGTCCATATGGTGTTCGATGACGATCAGGGAATGCCCCGCATCGACCAGTTGCTGTAGTACCTCCACCAGGCGGGTGATGTCGTGGCGGTGCAATCCGGTGGTCGGTTCATCCAACAGAATCAATGCATTGTTCGGTCCCTCTTTTACCTCAGAAAGGTAGGAGACCAACTTCAGCCGCTGCGATTCTCCTCCCGAAAGTGTATTCAGAGGTTGCCCCAGCGGAAGGTATCCCAGGCCGACTTGTGAGAGCCCTTTCAGACAGCGACAAATGTTGCGCTCTTCGGAGAAAAAGGAAAGTGCTTCATCCACTGTCATTTGCAGGATCTCATCAATACTCTTTCCTTTCCAGAGAATGCTGAGCATTTCCCGGTTAAAGCGTTTTCCGTCGCACACATGGCAGCGGATGTAGACATCTGCCATGAATTGCATCTCAACTTTTTCATAGCCCAGTCCGCTGCAACATTCACAGCGCCCGCTTCCTGTATTGAAAGAAAAATCTGAGGGCAGAAAACCACTGCTTTGTGCTTCTTCTGTTTTGGCATAGAGCTTTCTGATATAATCCCACGCCTTGGTGAAAAGGGCCGGGTTGGAGCGCGGGGTTTTGCTCACCGGGGATTGGTCAACCAGAACAATATCTGAGAAGTTTAGCTCTGACGTTATACTTTTTACGGTGGCCGGATCTTCTGTTGCTATGCCTCTTTGGGCTTGCAGGTTTTGATAAATTACATGGTTCAGGAGTGTTGACTTGCCTGATCCGGACACACCGCTGAAGACAACAAAGCGATTGAGCGGAATGGAAACGCTTAAGCCTCGCAGATTGTGTTTCCATGCCTCTTCAATCTTCAGATGTCTGGTCGCTTTGTTGAGTGGCCTGTGTTTCTGTTTGTCCGATGCCGGAAGCCGTCCGCTGAGGTAGGCCCCGGTCACGGATGCTGTATCGCATAGGATTTCCTGCGGAGATCCTTTAAAGGTAATCTCTCCTCCGTTCTGCCCCGGAGTTGGGCCCAGCTCAATAATGTTGTCAGCGGCCCGCATAATCGATTCATCATGCTCGACGACGACAACCGTGTTTCCCAGGGCCGTCAGCTGTTGGAGAATTTCGATCAGGCGTCCGATATCACGCGCATGCAGGCCAACCGATGGTTCATCCAGCACAAACAGGGTATCGACCAGACCTGTTCCTAGGCAGGATGTCAGGTTGACTCGCTCAACTTCTCCGCCAGAAAGTGTTCTCGATGCTCTGTCCAGATTCAAATAACCCAATCCAACGGATTCCAGGAAATTCAACCGTGTGAGTATTGCCTGAAGGGTTTGATCTTCCGTATGGGGCGCTTTCGTCTGAAGCAGGCTGCGGAGCTTTTTGATCGAAAGCAGATAGAGGTCGGGGAGGGTGTAGTTCTCCCATTTCCAGTTCAATGCCTCTGGCTGTAGCCTCTTCCCTTCGCAGTCGGGGCAGGTGACATACGACCGGTATTTCGACAAAAAGACACGAACGTGCATTTTATAGCTGTTGCTTTCCAGCCACTCAAAGAAGCGCTTGACTCCGTACCAGTGTTGCGTCCAGTTGTTTCCTTTGGGATCGAAATCGGGTTCTCCATCAATGACAAAACGCTTTTCTTCATCGCTGAGTTCAGCGTAGGGAATGTGGGTTGGGATACCGCGTTTGCGGCAGATGCGGATTAGATCTTTTTGCGATTCCTGATAGATTTCTCCTTGGAATGCCCGGATGGCTCCAGCTTCAATGCTCAAGCTCTCATCTGGAATGATCAGCCGGTAGTCCATCTCTATAATCCTTCCAAAACCGCGGCATTTGGGGCAGGCCCCGATGGGAGAATTGAAGGAAAACAGGTTTGGAATGGCTCGTTTGAAGGTTCTGCCGCTTTCCGGGGAGTGCAGCCCTTCGGAATATGGCCGTAGCGGCTCGCCTTCCGTGTTCAGTAAATGAATATGCCCGTTGCCGAAGTGTAGTGCGGTAGTGCAAGCCTCTATGAAGCGGTTCCGAGATGTTTCTGATAGCGTTATACGGTCCTGGATCACGAATAAAGAAGCATCTCCTTCTATCGACGGCATCTCCGGTGCGTCGGTTTTGTAGAATATCCCTTTATAGTAGAAGCGAGTATACCCTTGCGCAGAAAGCGATTTTGCTATTTGCCCGATTCCCAGTTTTGAGGACGGGTTAACGCTAAAGCAAAGCAGCACCACTTCATTGGGGAATTCCCCGAGGGCATCGTTCCAGATGGATTGAGGGGTGTCGTCTTTTACCTCTTTGCCTGTTTCCGGATCGAACAAATGCGCCTGTTGGCAGAACCAGACCTTAAAATAATCACACAGCTCTGTCATGGTTCCCACCGTAGACCGGCTTGTCTTCACCGTATTGCTCTGCTCGATGGCGATTGACGGGCGGATGTTCTCAATGAATTCCACATCAGGTCGGTCCAGCATGTCCATGAATTGGCGTGTATAAGCACTGAATGTTTCCACGTAGCGTCTTTGCCCTTCGGCATGGAGGGTTTCAAAGACCAGAGAGGATTTGCCTGTTCCGCTGAGCCCGGTAACCACTGTTAACTTACCGATGGGAATATCCACATCAAGGTTCTTGAGGTTATTCTGCCGAACACCGCGTAGATGAATGCTGAGTGGTGGAATCATAGCTAAAATCAATACAGTGAACGCATGTATACTCTTGTCAACGATGAATCCTGTTCCCCTGTATTTTGTCAGTCACACAGCATAACCACTTTTTCCCATCCTCAAGAGCGATCCTTGAAAAATGTTAACTTGCCACTTTTCACCTGCTGTTGTGTAGTAATGGGGAACCTGAAATATTCATCTCAAGTCTAAACTGTTATGGCTAAAATAGGCGTTATTCTTTCCGGCTGTGGTGTCTTCGATGGCACTGAAATTCACGAGGCAATTCTTACCATGCTGGCGTTGGAAAGGAGTGGCGCCGATGTTTTTTACTACGCACCGGATGCACCACAGATGCACGTGGTGGATCATTCTACGGGAACTCCATCCGGTGAGCAGCGTAACATCCTTGCCGAGTCGGCCCGTATCAGCCGTGGGAATATCAAGCCTTTGAGTGAAGCAGATGCACAAACGCTGGATGCGGTTATTGTTCCCGGTGGTTTTGGGGCTGCTAAAAATCTATGCACGTTTGCTGTAGCCGGAGCCTCAATGGAGGTTCGGCTGGATGTGGCCCGACTTTTGGAGTCTATGTTTGCTCAGAAAAAACCTCTGGGCTTTATCTGCATCGCTCCTGTGATCGCGGCCAAACTGTTTTCCGGCGCAGGTGTAGTGGTAACCGTGGGGGCTGCCGGGCAGCCTTCCGAGGCCATCGAGGCGATGGGCGCGGTTCACATTGTTAAAACGGCGGGAGAAATTCATGTCGACGAGGCCAACCGCATTGTCAGCACGCCGGCCTACATGGTGGGGCAGAGTATGTCAGAGATTGCCGTGGGGATTGATCTTCTGGTCGCCGAAGTGCTGAAAAGAGCCTGACTAAACTTGTGTATTGCCTCTTTCATTCAAAAAGGTTTCAAGAAAAGCAGATGTACAAAGCGTTCCTTATTGCCCTGGGCTCAGTCCTTTTTTCCGCTGCTTCACTTTCCGCTCAAATGGTTCCCGATGCTCCGGTTAAGAATTTTAAGCTTCCCGGATTTGATCGAGAGTCCGGATACCGGATCTGGGAGCTCAAGGGATCGGAGGTTGTTTATCTCGATGAGAACCGTGTGCAGATTTCCGATATGGTCTTGACCAGCTTTAAGGGAGACTCCGGGATTGTTACCGATGTTGTTATTGAGAGTAACAAGGCCTTGATGCAGGTGAAGGAATCTTCCGCAGAAGGCACATCTCCTCTGCGTGTTACCGGTGACGGTTTTTCTATGGTCGGGCGTGATTGGACATGGGATGGTAAAACCAAAATTCTAACCATCGCCAAAGATGCTCGAGTTGTCTTCCAACAGGAACTAGATTATTTATTAAAATGAAAGCTTTCCGATTCTTACCCGCCATTCTCCTTGCGTCGCAATCATTGCTGGCAGCACCGTCCAATGTCGGCTCACAGACGATTATCGACAGCGTCTCCCTACAGATGAAGGGAATGGAGGACCGCAATTACTTCACTTTCACCGATGATGTTCGCGTGAAGAACCAGAATCTGACGATGACCTGCGATTCGCTTGAAGTCATCAGCCTGCGCGGCGGCGATGAAAATGCCACCGTAGGTCAAATCGGAGCCATCGAGAGTATTATTGCCGTCGGCAATGTGGTTATACAACAGGCGGACCGCGTTGCATATGCCGGTAAAGCCGAAGTTGATCCCAACACAGGATCCGTTATCCTTTCAGAAAATCCCCGGATTGTTGATTCTCAGGCCATTGTTTCTGGATGGAAAATTATCCTCAACAAAGGAGATAAAATTGCCAAGGTGCTGCCGTCTCCTGCCGGAAGTCTTATTTCCACCCGTTCTACGGTGACCCTTTCCGGGGATGCGCTTCCAGATATGACGTATGACAACACGCCGCCTCCGGCCCCTGATGAAGAGCCCGCACCTGTTCAGGATACACCGATTCCTACTGAATAATCCTACGCCATGTCTGCTGATTCCCAAACTTGCATCCACACGAAAGGCCTCGTCAAAACCTACGGGAAAAAGACGGTCGTCAATGATGTCGATCTTACCGTTCGCTCCGGTGAAATTATCGGTTTGCTGGGGCCCAATGGTGCCGGAAAAACTACCAGTTTCTATATGATTGTGGGCCTGGTTCCGATGACGAAAGGGAAGGTTTTTTTGGATGATGAGGATATTTCCAAAACGCCTATGTACAAGCGTGCCCGCCTGGGGCTGGGCTACCTGCCGCAGGAACCTTCTATTTTCCGCCGATTAACTGTCAGGGATAATTTAAAGGCTGTGGCCGAAACCATGAAGCTGACCAAGGTTGAACGTAAGGAAAGTGTGGATTTCTTCCTCGAGGAATTGGGCCTTACCGGCATTGCCACGCAGCGTGCCTATACCTTGAGCGGCGGCGAGCGGCGCCGTTTGGAGATTGCCCGTGCCTTGGTCACTCGCCCAAAATTTTTGTTGATGGATGAACCTTTCAGTGGAGTGGACCCCATCAGTGTGGCCGAAGTTCAGGAGATCGTTAAAGACCTGAAAACCAAAGGAATTGGTGTCCTCATTACCGACCACAATGTGCGAGAAACACTCCGCATCGTTGACCGAGCCTACCTTCTTCACCAAGGAAAAGTGCTTTGTGAGGGGGATAGCCAGGTGCTGATCAACGATCCCCAGAGCCGTAAATTCTACCTCGGCGAAAACTTTGATTTTTAATTAAACGCTTAACTTCTGCTTGCCATGCCCCTAATTCCTAAGCCTAAAATTACGGAAAGTATTACTGTTCAGGACTTCTTTAAACAAGGAGAAGAGCACTTGAAACTCACTCTTGTATCGGGTTCCGATGGAATGAAGAATCTGGTCAAAGACAAGAGTATCAATCGTCCGGCGCTGGCTTTGACCGGGTATTATAAGAGCTTTGCTTTTAAGCGATTACAGGTGTTTGGAGCAGGAGAAATGGCTTACCTCAAAGACATCAAGGAAGACCATCAGTATAAGGTGCTTACGGAGATTGCCCGTAAACATGTGCCTTGTATGATCGTTTCCAGAAACTTGATTCCGACAAAGTCTATGTTTCAGGTGGCCGAGGAAAACCATATCCCGCTGATTCGCACCTCCCTTACTTCCCGAGACTTTGTCAATACAGCGACCCTTCTTCTGGAGGATATGTTTGCCCCGCGTATTACCTTGCACGGTACACTAATGGACGTTCGTGGTATCGGTGTGTTGATTCGCGGGGAAAGCGGAGTAGGGAAGAGCGAGTGTGCTCTGGCCCTCATCGAACGCGGTCACAATCTGGTGGCCGACGATATCGTATACATCAAGCTTATTGGTGAGCGCGAATTAGTCGGTAAGAGCTCTGATCTGAACCGCGGCTACATGGAATGCCGCGGTCTGGGGATCGTGAATATTGCGGAGCTGTTTGGTGTGCGTTCTGTTCGCCTTGAGAAGGTTATAAACCTGGTGATTACCTTTAAAGAGTGGAAGCAGGGGATGGATGAGGAGCGGACGGGCCTTGAGGAAGAGTTCTTTGATACTCTGGGACAGAAGATTCCTCACATTCAGCTGCCGATTCGTCCCGGTCGAGATATGGCTCGTCTGGTCGAAGTTGCGGCAATGGTGCAGGCTATGAAGCGTATGGGTCATAATTCAGCCGAATCCTTCAATCAGCGGCTCATTGCCCATATGGATCAGGCTCATTGATCACATAATTACGCATTATAGCCCATTAAGGATTGTTTTGGCCCGATTAGACGCGCTTATAGAAAATTTTCCTGCGCAGGATAAAAATCTAGATTTTTTTTTGAGAACAAAGTGTCCCATGTCCGAAAATCCTTCATTTTAAAGGGCTAGCCCATATGCCAATTTTGTAAATCGTTGAGACGATTCTGTAACCTTTTTGGGACTTTTTTTAATGTGAATAACTTGTGAGCAAGTTGGGCTTGAAAACTTTTCCCATCGGTGGATTACTGGTTCCCGTTGCCCCGAAAATCATTTTCTGACCAATTTGTTGTCTTATGTATTCTACTCCTGTTTAACTGTTTTTTGTAAAATTGTAAGTATTTGGATCTTAGTGTGTTGAGTCTTTTCCTTTGGAAATTGAACCCTCCGTTGTTTTTGCCTTGATACCCGATCCAATTCGCGCTGTAGTAGTCTTCCGTTCTGCTGAGCGCTATCCGTCCCTGTTGTTTCTTTTGAATACCGTCCTTGTGAACAATTTAGTTTTCTTCCGTCCCAATGTCTAACCTCTCCATAACAGATAATCTTTGGAATAGCGTCAAAGAAGCGTTGCGGGATTTATTTCCTGGAGACATTTTTGAAACGTGGTTTTCAAACTTGGTGTGCGCCCGCTCCGGTGATGGTTATCTTGTTTTGCGTGCCCAGACCGATTTCGCTGCGATCTGGATTGAGGATAATTATCTTGGGCTTATTCGCGAAAAGGCCAGCAGCATCAGCGGGCAGAATATTTCTGTTTCTCTGGAAACTTCTGCCTCTTCTGAGATGGAGGAAATTCAGCCTGTTGCGCAATCAGACCGTTTCACCGCTTCCGGTGTGAACTTGGGTGAGGATCGCAGGCGTGTAGATCATCTTTCCTCTAGGATTGATAATGTCAGAAAACCTGCTCCGGTTACGGCTCAGAAACTCAATCTTAACCCGAAGAATACCTTCGACAATTTCATTGTTGGGCCCAGTAACCAGCTTTCCCATGCCGCCAGCCTAGCTGTGGCCGAGGCTCCGGGGAAAGCTTACAACCCGCTCTTCCTCTACGGGGAAACGGGGTTGGGTAAAACTCACCTGATGCATGCCATTGCTCACACGATTGTGAAGCAGAATACCGCGGCTAAGATTGTTTATGTATCCTGCGAGAAATTCACCAATGAATTTATGCGGGCGATTCGTGATAATACCTTGGATAAGTTCCGTAAGTTTTATCGTACGGTGGATGCGCTCCTTATTGATGACATCCAGTTCCTTGAAGGGAAAGAGCGCACTCAGGATGAGTTCTTCCATACATTTAATGACCTTTTTGATTCACAGAAACAGCTTTGTCTGACCAGTGACCGTCCTGCCAGCGAAATTTCCCGTTTGGAAAGCCGTTTGGTCAGTCGTTTCCAGTGGGGTATGGTTACCGATATTCAGCCACCTGACTTGGAAACTCGTCTGGCCATTATCTCCAAGAAAGCTGCGGCTTTGAACTATCGGATTTCGCCGGAAATTCTCCAATTCCTTGCTCAACGGATTACTCGCAATGTGCGCCGTATGGAGGGCGCCTTGATCAAGGTGGCTACTTATGCCTCATTGATTAAGCAACCTCTAGATATGGATAAAGCCGAGCAGTTGGTGCAGGATATCCTGCAGGAGGAGGCGCAGAATCAGGTCACTATCGAGAAGATTCAGAAAAAGGTAGTAGAATACTATGATCTGCGTCTGGCCGATATGTCCAGCAAGCGCCGTCCCAATAATATCGCCTTCCCACGTCAGGTGGCCATGTACCTCTGTCGGATTCTAACGAACCATCCGCTCAAGGAGATCGGAGAGTCTTTTGGCGGGCGCGATCACGGAACGGTTATCCACGCCTGCAAAACGGTGGAAAACCTCATGGAGCAGGATGCTACCGTAAAACGCAGTGTTCAGTTTATTACCAATCAACTTTCCAAGGCTCTCTAAGAGAGCCTTTCTTTTACCTTCCATTGAATTTTAGCATGAAATTATCATCGGAGCAGCAACTCAAAATTAAGGAATGGATTGACGGTGGAGCCTCTCTGTCTGATGTCCAGAAGCAGCTCGATTCTGAGCTGGGGATTCGCATGACTTATATGGAAGTTCGTTTCCTTATCGATGATCTTAATATCGAGCTCCAAAAGCCTGTAATTCCTGAACCGAAGGAAGAGGATGAAGATGATTCCGAGTTAATGCCCGAATCGGTTCAAGTGTCTCTGGATCGTATAACCCGTCCCGGAAGTGTTATCAGTGGTACGGTCACATTCAGCGACGGGGTGAATGCGGATTGGTCTCTTGATCAGATGGGACGCCTAGGCTTTGGTTGCAAAATCGAAGGCTATAGCCCTTCACAGGAAGATATGCAGGATTTCCAGTTGCAGCTGCGTGATCTGCTTTCCCGTAAGGGGATGACTGGAGGTCTTTGAGTTTGATTGTGTCCTGAATGAATCTTCAGGACACAAAAAGCATTCCAATTTGATACGTGGCTACGGCACCTACCCATGCCAGTATGGTCATGTAGGTAAAGGAGAAAAGAGCCCATTTCCAGCCGATTTCCTGTGCAATTACACCGATGGTGGCGGCGCACTGCTGGCAAAGGGCAAAGAACACCAGAAGCCCCAGCACCATGGGGATTGTGAATATTGGGGTTCCCTTGCGCGGCCCTTCCTGCCAAACTTGTTTGGCCATGGCGTCTCTTAATCCATCTGATTTTTCGTCAACGTCTCCCAGTCGGTAAATAATCCCCATGGTCGATATGATCACTTCTCTGGCAGGAAAACTGGAAACGATGCCCAGGGTTACTCGCCAATCATAGCCAGCTGGTTCGAAAATCGGCTGAAGAAATTTTCCGGTCTGCCCCAGATAGCTCTGTTCAATGTAGCGTGTTTCTGTTGTCAGCGTCAGTTTTTCGCGAAGGGCGGCTCCTTGTTCCGAGCCTTCATCGTCCAAGAGTGTTTCCAGTTCATTTACAGAAATTTGCTTTTGGGAGGCTTCTTCCTCAATAAATGAAGCTCTGGTTTCCTGCTCGATACTTTCAGGGCGCGGGAAGTAGAGTGTTGCCCAGATGAGAATGGTCATGGCAAAGATGATTGTTCCGGCTGTTTTCAGGAAGTCCATTCCGCGCAGATACATGCGGTTGAATACATTTCCCAGCTTGGGTGCACGGTAGGGGGGAAGTTCTAATACAAAGGGGCTTGAGGCCGTTTTTAGGATAAACCGGGTCAGCACCCAGGAGATCGGAAAACTGAGGAGTAATCCAAGCAGGTGCATCGCAAAGAGAGTAAATCCAGCCCACCAAGCTCCATAACGAGGTTCGATAAACGCACCGATAAAAAGAATATAAACGGGGAGTCGGGCAGAGCAGCTGATCAGCGGGGAGATCAAAACGGTTGCTAATCTGGCTTTGGGATTTTCGATGGTCCTCGCGGCCATAATTCCGGGAATGGCGCAGGCATAGCTGGAGAGCATGGGAACAAAGCTCTTTCCGTTCAGCCCGCACCAGCGGAACAGTTTGTCCATCAGGAACGCTGCTCTGGCCATGTAGCCGGAGTCTTCCAGTAATGAGACAAAGAAAAAGAGAATCAGGATTTGCGGTAGAAAAATGAGGAATGCACCGATGCCGCCTATAATGCCGTCGCTGACCAGGCTTTGTAGCATTGGCATACTTTCCAGCGGCCTTGCTGCGGTATCCTGGAGCCAGCCGATGGATCCGTCAATGAGGTCCATAAATGGGCCGGACCAACTGTAGACGGCCTGAAAAACCAAGTACATGAGCCCCATGAAAACGATTAGCCCCCATCCGCGGTGCATCAGAATTCTGTCGATGGACTCAGTTCGGCGGTTGCGGATTACTGCGCTGCGTTCGATTCCCTCAAGCATCAATCCCACATGCTTGTACTGCAGCAATGCTTCCGCGGCCAATGGGTTCAGCCCATCGTTCATCAGCACCTTGCGGGCATTCTGCACGATTTCCTTTTTGGCGCCGGCATCCATTTTAATGCGTCGAAGGAGGATTGAATCCACATCAAAGAGAATTCTTCGCAGGCGGGCCTCATCTTTTGGCGCACTGTTACCCAGCTCTTTTTTTAGAAATTCAGTGGCTTGGTTTACTGAATTGGGCCAAACCAAGCTGTTCAGTTTGGGCTTGTTTTGAATGGCGTCTTTCAGTGCATTTTTCAATTCATCCAAACCTGCGTTTCGTTTGGCATCTGTCGGAATGCAGGGAATCCCCAGATTGAGGCTCAATTGAGTCACATCAATCTGCATGCCGCGGTTTTCCGCTTCATCCCACATGTTCAATGCAATCACCATAGGAAGCCCCAAGTCTGCTATCTGAGTGGCTAGAAACAGATTGCGCTGCAAATTGGAGGTATCAACCACGCAAAGCACTAAGTCGACCGGTTGCTCAAGACTCATTTCCCCGCAAAGTACATCAAGCACCACCTCTTCATCCGGACTGTTGGCCGCCATACTGTAGGTGCCGGGGAGGTCGATCAGAGTGACGGCCTGCTCTCCAAGAAAGGCAGTGCCCAGTTTACGCTCAACGGTGATTCCGGGATAGTTGCCAACACGTTGCCTTAAACCGGTCAGGCAGTTGAATAATGAGGTTTTTCCGGTATTCGGATTTCCGACGACTCCGATGGTGATGGGTTTGTTTTCGTTCAACATTAGAGTGCAGATCCAGTTTCTTCTTTGATGAACACACCTTCAGCTTCGTCTCGTCTCAGGCTTACATGACATCCGTTAAATTCTATGGCTATAGGATCTCCCAAGGGCGCTACCTTTGTCACGCTCAAGCGGGTTCCGGGGACAATCCCTAGCGCCAATAATCGTTGTCCGACGATGGTACCTGTTTCAATGCTTGCAACAATTGCCCGGTGCCCAACTCTTAGCTCTCTCAGTGTGTTCATTATTCAGATGACTTGCTTTATTGTTGAAATTGAGACATACTCTCAATCGTAGGGGATTTCAAGTTTCTTCTACGGTATGTAAATAAGATATCTGATTTGTTTTTACTTTATGGAAATCCTGATTGTCAGTCTGGCTATTCTCTTTAGCGCCTGGTACGTTGTCCGTATAACGGTTGGCAAGACCAAGGGCGGTACCTGTAATTGTGGCTGTTCCGCAAAGCTGAAAAAACTGAAGCGGAACAATTAGCTCTGTTGGAGTATTTCCAATAAATCGGCTTCGCTGATCACACGTATCCCCAAGGCCTCGGCTTTGCTCAGTTTTGAACCTGCGGCTTCTCCAGCCAGCAGATAATCAGTCTTTTTGCTGACTGATCCACTGACTTTCCCTCCGTGACTTTCGATGAGCGCTTTTGCTTCATCTCTTCCCATGCTTGGCAGTGTTCCGGTGATGACGAAAGTTTTTCCTGTAAAAATCGCTTTATCGCCGCTTATTTTTCCCGGAGCGGCTGGAGTCATTCCAAGATTATTTAAGTTTGCCAGCATTCGCTGATGTTCTGGCTGTTCGGCATAAGCGCGGATACTTTGGGCGACAATGCTGCCGATTCCCTCAATCTGGCTCAGTGTCTCTAAATCTGCCTGCATCAGTGCATCGATGTTACCGAAGTTTTTCGCCAGATCCTTTGCCAGTTGAGCTCCCACGTGCGGTATACCCAGGCCGTGAATCAGGCGCCATAATTCCTGTGTCTTGCTCTTCTCTATGGCCTGTAAGAGGTTCTCGGTCGATTTTTCCCGTAGCGTGGTTTCAACGCCTTTATCGTTTGTCGAGAGAACCATCCCCAGCAGGTCTGCCTCGCTCAGTTTATAAATATCGTCTATGTGTTTTACTGCTCCGCACTCAACCAGTTTGGAGACCACGGCTTTCCCCAGACCCTCGATGTCCATGGCCACTCTTGATGCAAAATGAGTGATCCGTCTGATCGTCTGTTCCAGAGGTTCCTCTCCGGTCAGTTTCCAGGCGGCCTGACCGGGGATTCTTTCTGCATCAATTCCCAGATCTTTCAAATGGTTTGAGAAACTATAAGGGGTGGATGCCGTTCCTCGTTTTTCTTTAACAACTCTGACGACTGCGGGAATGATCTCTCCGGCTTTTTCTACCACCACAACATCGCCAATGCGAATATCCTTGCGGGCAATCTCATCTTCATTGTGCAGTGTCGCTCTGGATACGGTTGTTCCGGCCAGCTGCACCGGGTCCAGTTCGGCTACAGGAGTCAACGCTCCCGTTCTTCCGATTTGGATGGTGATGTCTCTTAGGCGGGTTTCAGCCTGCTCCGGATTAAATTTATAGGCTATCGCCCAGCGGGGAGCTTTTGATGTTTGTCCTGCCTGTTGCTGCAGCTCAATTGGGTTTACTTTGATGACAGCTCCGTCTGTCGGGTAGGGGAGATCCCGGCGAATGCTGTCCAGCTCTTCGATGGCTTTCCATGCCGCTTCGATGCCCTTAACCTGCCAACTGTGAGTGAGCGTAGGCAACTGCCAGTGCTCAAAGGTTTTTCTCAACTCGCTCTGCTCAGTAAAGATTTCCGGCGCACAGAATCCACATCCGTAAAGAATTATTTCCAGGCGTCGAGTCGCTACAACGCTTTCATCCAGCAATTTTACGGTGCCTGATGCCAGGTTGCGCGGGTTGGCAAAGAGTGGCAGCAGCTTTTGTGGTAATTTGCCTTCCTTTTCCCTGATTCGATTTTCTGCTTCTCGTGCACGATTGATGGTCTCACGTTCGGAATTGATACGTTCAAATTCTGCGTAGGTCATAAAAACCTCGCCGCGGATATCTATGCTTTCCGGTATATGTTCTCCCTGCAATTTTTCAGGGAGTGTGGGAATATAGCGGATATTGCGGGTAACGTCATCACCGGCCGTGCCATTCCCGCGGGTAACGGCCTGAGTCAATAACCCATCTTCGTAGGTCAGAGAAATGGCCAATCCGTCAATCTTGGGTTCCACATAGTACGGGATCTGATCAATCCCAAAGATGCGTCTCAAGCGCTCGTCAAAAGCCAACAGCTCTCCTTTGCTGTAGGTGTTATCCAAGCTCTGCATCGGAACTCTGTGGGACACCGTGGCAAATCCAGCATTTTGATCGTTTCCCACTTTTTGGGTTGGCGATGTTGGAGAGGCAAACAGCGGGTTTTCTGATTCCAGTTGCTGCAATTCTTTCAGCAAAAAATCATACGCTTTGTCGGAGATTTCCGGTTTGTTCTGACGGTAGTAAAGCTCGTTGTGCCGCAGAATCTCTCTGCGGAGCACTTCGATGCGGCTCAAGGGATCTTCCGGCATGGGCTTAGTGACGCTTTAGAAAAGAGAACAGGCCTTTGCTTTTCTTTTTGGAAGAGGAAGCCTCTGCGATGGACTGCTGGATGGCTTCCCCCGCTCTGCGGATAACCTCCGGAGCCAGAGGAGCGCTATCCGGTGGCAGTTGCATCCAGCGTTTTCTTAGAAAGTCCAGACTGTAGGCCAGCGTGTTGTGTTGCAGTGCGTCCCCGCTGTTCTCTTCCGCATCTTCCTGTTCGTGGATAACGGCCAACCGTTCTGGCATGACTTCAATATCGAAGCGCAGAAGGTAGCGAAGGTAAAAGTCCCATTCTGCGAACATGGGGAGCTTTTCATCGAATCCTCCGACCAGATCGTAGGATAAGGGCGTAAACAGAAAGGCAATCGGATGAATTGGGTTTCGTTCTACCAAAGAGGGTGCATCCAGACGGGCGATGTCTGTTTTACAGGGCTTCTTTTTGCCAACGCGGATCGC
Source organism: Opitutales bacterium (assembly GCA_016932335.1). Taxonomy (GTDB): domain Bacteria; phylum Verrucomicrobiota; class Verrucomicrobiia; order Opitutales; family Oceanipulchritudinaceae; genus JAFGCZ01. Next base: position 254,242 of record JAFGCZ010000012.1, read on the forward strand.
GTTGGGGAGGTATTTTTCTTTAACCTCTGAGCAGTGGGTGACTACTCCGTAAACTTTTAATTCACTGCGCTGATTCAGGTATCGGGTGGTCTTTTCCAGAAAATCGGGTTCCCAGGTATTGATATCTTCTCTGACGACACGGTATTTGGTTTCAGCCAATGTCCTCAATCCACGGTTGTAGGCGTAGGCCGTGCCGCGGGGGTCTTCCAGGTGGATCACCCGTAATTGACATCCTTCCGGTACCTGTATGCTGAAGCAGAGGTTATCTATCGCCTCAATCATTCCACCATCGTTGACGACCACAGCCTCCCAGGATGTCAGTGTCTGTTCTGACAGATTCTTCAGGGCCCGCTCCAGCATGAGTGGGCGGTTTTGGGTGCGGATGACTATGCCTACGTCTAACATTACTTCGATTTCCTCGGTGAAAATTACAATGTGTAATAAAAGGTGACGAGCCACAAGTGCGAATTTTTATGATTTTCGATAGTTTATTGTTATTAATTTTTGCTTATCCCGTGCTCTTTTGTAAAAATCCCTTATTCATCCTAAGGATTAAAGCCTAAACACTAGGTTTAACCGCTTGCCATTTATAAAAAAAAAGGTATTCTTGGCTGCATAATTTCTCACTCAAAGAATTCACCACTTATGAAAAATATGCTCAAGTCCAATAAAGCTTTCAGCTTAATCGAATTGATCGTGGTTATTGCCGTTATTGCTGCAATCGCCGTGGTCATTGTTCCCCGCGTAACCAATTTCAGTGATGCTGCTCAGGATGCAGCTGATCAACGTAATGTCCAACTCTGGAATTCCAGCTATTTAACGGCTTATGCTGCCGATTCAGGAGATAGTGAGCTTCCCACAACGGTAGCAAGCACAACTGTAGTACCAAATTTGTCTGTGACTGTTAGAGTAGGCGAAACCGATGTTACTTTTGCTGCCGCCGGATTTACTCTTGAAGGTGAAGGCAACGAAGTTGCCTTTACTGTAGGAACAGGTCTTACCCTAACGCTTAATTAATCTTTCTGTTATAGCCCGTACTGTTTTTTTCAGTGCGGGCTATTTTTCTTGAATGTATCAAAGTCGCAAAGGGTTTTCGCTGATTGAGCTGTTGATCGTTATTGTCGTCATAGCGGCGCTTGCTGCTGTCATTGTTCCTTCCTCCACGGGCGTCAAAGATGCTGCGGATGGGCAGAAGATTATTGCCGCAGCGGAGAACCTCAATCTGGCCATGACTCGGTACAAGATCAATACCGGCGTGCGTACCTGGCAAGTTACAGATCCTGAAGCACGCTATGCCCTGTTGGCTCCTTACATGGATTTTGCCCCGGCGACTTTGGCGGAATACAACAGCCGCTATGGTGCTACTTACTCCATCGGCGCTTTAAATCAGAAAGTCGGGGTCTCCTACTCCGACTCTTCGGGAGCCGTTCATAATTTGGGCAGTAATTACTAAAACCACACTCCTGTGTTAAAGAGCCGTAAGCGTCTCTCGGGCAGCGATGCCTTTACCATTATTGAACTGTTGCTGACGCTTGTAATTACGGCAATGGCAATGGGGATGTTGACGTTAACGTTTTCCAACATCCTGCAAAACCAGCGCACGGAATCTGTGACTATTGCTGGCGTCACTTATCCGGTGGTTCCAGCCTGGGGGGAGTTGAAGCCTGCCTTTGAGCTTCAATTAACGTTGAATGAGGATCTTGCCCATGCTGCATCCATTTTTGTGTTGGGTGGAGCTTATGAGAGCAGCAGCGGGGTAGCGGTATCTCCCGGAACTAATTACCCGGCCTTTCCGGCAACCTTAACGGATCTTACGGAATTGAATTCAGCCGAAGGGCTTTCTGTAAATACTGCGTCTCAATTCCGCGACCTGCTGATGTTGCGTTATAGCAATGCCTTTTATGCTGCAGATCCCCGCGATTTTACAGTTTTTCTGCTGGGATCGGAAACGTCTGATGATCGTTCTGCTATTTTGGGCATTGCCGGTGTTCGTGCTGTGGTTTCCTCGGGTTATGTGATTTATCGAGTGGCCTACTACCGTAATCAGTCCGAATCTATGACTGAAGTTGCCGGCTATATGTTTGCTGTTGCCGAGGCGGACGATGCGCTCTTCCGGCAGTCCGTTGGCGCCACCCATTTCTGGGGAAGAGAAAATGATATGTGGAATGCCTATGAAGAGGTGGGGTGCAAAGTTGTTTTTCCGGATCCGGCGGCGGCTCCCCGGCCCATTACGCCCGATGTGCGCACTTTTTCCCGGTTTCTTTACTTTTTTACAGTTAAACAATGATGCTTCGCGTTCGGTCCAAAGATCTCCCGTTGGGTGCCTCCCGCAAAAGAGGCGCTATCACGTTGTTTGTTCTGCTTTTTATCCTTGTAGCGCTTAGCTTTTTCCAGAGTTATATCCATTTCTCAACGGCGGACTATGCCACTGGGCACGACCTTATCCTCTTTAAACAAAAAGAGGTGGATAAGCAGAATCTGCAGGTAATTCTTAAAGAGGCATTGTTGACTTACTATGAGGGAGGGCAAATGGGGCAACCGACGGGAAGTCTTCCGGATCTGATTACAGATCAGCTGAATTTGCTCAGCAGTTCCGATGTTACGTTTGCTCTGACTTCATACCCTTCACTGCCATCCAATTCGCGGGATTTGTTTTGGCCCTTTATTTCCGGTTCATCCACCGTCCTGAACGGTTCCTTTCGCCTGACGGAAACTGCAGCAGAGCGCAGCTTCAACAGGGTAAATGATTTTCTCGATCCCGATCTGTCTGCGCTTCAGGTAACCAACGGCAGCAACGGGGATTTTGTTTTTACGTTTAGCAGAACAGAGTCGGGAAAGGAAGCCGAGACTGTTTCCATTACTGCTCGCATGTGGCAGGTTCCTGTCTGCGATTTTAACCTGTTTACGTATTCCACATCCGTGCCGTCAAGTATTCCTGCAACACCACCGGTATTGTCTTCTCAGTTGCAGGCACTGATCAATTCGGGAGCAATTCGTGCGCTGACCCTTTCAGCGATCCCTTCCGGTAGTCTCAGTGGTAATGCCGGAACGGAGTTTCCATATGCGTATCGAGAGCTGTCCAGTGCTACGTCTACCGTTTGGCAGTACCTGTTCTATACAATGGGCTATTACCGGCGCCTCGTGCAGAGTAGGGCGCCTTTTATGCACGATGTAAACCGAGTCATTGACTACGACCCGGCTGTCCCGGGAATCCGTCTCTACGCTCAAGGATCTACCGTCCGCTGGGAGTTGGATATTGATGATCTGGAGTCCGATGTTATCCTGGTTTCCGGTGGTGGAAATCCCCTCGCCGAAGTGGAATTGGTTGATTCCAATGACAGTACCACTGTTGGCAATGCACCTCTTGTCGTCTATGCGTTTAACCGCGGCAATGTTGGAGAAATGATTTTGCGGATTACGCCTGACTCCACGGATGGATTAGTGCGTCCTTTGCTCTTGATTGGCGAGAACGCCTGCTTGGACGCCGGTAAGAATATGACGATGAATGGTGCCGTCTATTTGGAGGATTACGATAGCGTTAATCATGCTATTTCCGGTGGTGATTACACCTTTAATAACCTCAATCAGGGGAGTCGTGCGTTGACTGTGTATGGCTCTGTTGCCTGGAAATCTCAATTCGCCCTGAGTAATCCCTCTGCGAACAGTTTACGCATCTATGCGCCTTCAGGGGTAAATCCGGTGCGCGCATTATCGCCTCGTTTTCTTGTTGTTGATACCTTCTGATATGTCTTTTCCCTGTTACCAGTCAAAGAATTCAGTTGCTCGAAGCCATTCGCGTTCCGGCATTGTTTTGATTGATATGTTGATCGGGTTGGTCATTCTCGCTGCATTTCTCAGCGTGGCAGTACTTTTGACGTTGCAGATTGAGGAGATAAAACTGGAAAGTCTGCGCCGTAATGATGAATGTGCCTGGGCCATGCTGCAAAAACAGGCGGCTGTAAATGGCCTTCGCTCCTATACCGATGCGCAGTTGTTGGGGGAGAATGTGGCTGGTGTTACCAGTCAAGCGGATGCTCCTTTACGGGTCGACAGCAGTTCAGCGCTTTTACAATCTCACACCATCGGTAATTTGGTGATTACTCCGCGCCTTTGGAGCTACTCCGGGAATTTGGGAAATTGCAAAGCGATCGGTTACATCCTTCAAGATTGCGGCAATGCCGGCTTTCCGGCGCCTATTTTTGACCGAGAGTTACCTGTGTCGCCCGATTTTACCGTAACCTTTAATGGTGATGTGTCTCAGGCGATACCAAACGGCGGATCTCATTCGATCGACTTGTTGAGCGGGGATGTGTCCTGGAGCGGAGATGATCTGATTTTCAATTTTACGCTGGCGCAGGATGCCCTGCCTGTAGGCTATACTTCAACGCTTTGGTTCCGCCAGGTTGGGGCAGCCGGTTATGCTCCCGTCACGGATTCCTTACCGTTTGACTACACAGTAGATGTGTCTTTAGCCAAGGATATGGGTAGTGGACTATACGGGATTCCCTTTGAGGCTTTGGTTCGCGCTGTTTCCGCTACGGGGGATGTTGCTCAGGCAGTATGGTCCGGTTATATCGTTTATAACCGCATAACCCCGACTTTAGTGCAAACCCGCATCCTTACGGATCGTAACACGGTAACGCTTGCGGATGTCAGCCCGAGTCTTGGTATTTCCGGCGCTGTAAATGCCAACGGTATGAAGGTTGTTGTAACCGGTCCATCAGGAGAGTTGCTTCCAGCGGCCTTTTTCAACGATTCGTATTTTACTGATACCATTAACGGTATCACGGTTGTGGGAAAGACTTATGATGCGGCAAACGGTGCGATTAGCTTCAATGCTCCGGTTGCAGCCTTCAATGCCTCAGGGAGTGCTCAGCCCTGGGTTACTACGGTAACCAAAAATAACCCTCTGTTGGCCGGGGTAACCGTTTCCAGAAGCCTCGTTGTTTCTGCCTCCACTTTACCGACTCCTGCGTTTACTCCCCCTGGTGGCGATTACGATGGATCCGCCGTGACTATTTCCAATGCGTCCGCATTGCCTTTGGTTTCCGGTGTGGCCGATGCCGCCTATTGCCACTATTGCTATACCGACGACGGATCGACTGTGATGGAGACCTCGACCCTCTATCAGGCACCTTTCAGTTTGAACATCGATTCCGGCGATTCTCTCACGCTTCGTGCGCGTGCTTTCCGCAACAGTGTATCTACTCAGGTCTTTCTTCTGGATGGTTCTGCAAGTGCTGCCACTTATACAACCGATACCGTCAATGCTGATTTTCAGTGGGGAAATCTTTCATCTCCAAACCATCCCTCTGTGTTAACCGGAGGCTACTGGGAGGTTCCGGCTAATTGGGACCCTGTTCCGGGAAGCTCTTCAGCGCTAACTGATACAGATCACGTAGGGTTAAGCTTCTTGCTGGGGCGTCACCTACGGAATGACGTTACTGTAACTCTTTCTTGGAGACTTTCTGATCGATTCCTTTCTGAATTACATTTCAACAATGATCTTTACCGTTATACTCTTGTTGATGGCAACTGGCAGGGATTCGATTTTTACGATCCCGATGGAACAGCCGGTTTCTGGGTCGAATCCAGTCCGAAAACATCAACAGGGTTGGATAAACCGCATGTTTTTGAGTGTTTGATTCATCTTTACTCAGAGCTGGAGCTTTTTATTGAGGAAGGTGCCAGTCTTGAGTATAAAGCACTTCGTGTGGATCAAATGGATGGAGGCTCTTATGGTATTCATAAGCGGGGACCTGGATCTGCATATTGGACTTCCGATGATAATGGCTCCCAGACGCCTCTTTATGTTCATGAGGGAAATTTGATTTTGGGTAAAGACGATCCGTTTCCTCAGACAACAGTCTATTTGGATGGTGGTACGCTCAATGTGAACAAGCATAATAGAACTTCTTGGGCGCAGGGTATTGTTGTTCAGTCGCACTCTGTCATTGATATGGGATCTCAGCTGAATCCATACATAGGATCCAGTGATGCTTTTTCGTTTCAGATGAATTATCTGGATTTAAATGATGGAGTCCATCTGATTATTAAGAACTGGATTCCAGGCTCTGATTATGAATCAACAGGCGGCAGTTCAAAATTGATAACAACAACCAAACCCAGCGATGATGATTTAAAGCGCATAGATTTCGAAGGTTGGGAGGCAGTAGACCCTGGTTACGATGGAGGAGCTAGAGTTGTTTTAATTAATAATTGGCTGTATCATATAATTCCCGCAGCGCCTCGATACAGTAAGGGAATCGGCTATTTGCAGGTGAATCAGACTTCTACCATCGATTTTGCGAGTGGATCTTCTCTCGAGGTTGAGGGCATAACGATCAGTAGTGGTGCTAACCTTATTCTTTACGACTGGGACGATTCCACTTCAGTGTTGCATTCTGTTGAAATGCTGGATTCCTCCTCGCTGAGCAGAATTATTATCCGCGCGCGAACTTGGAACTGGTTTTGGGGATGGCGATATCTGGACTATTACGCGGTTCAGGATGCTGACGGAACGATTAGACAAGGGGGGAGGAGATGATCTACCGACTAGTACATACCCTTATGTTTCTTTGCCTTATTGGTGAAGGTTTTTACGTCAAAAATGCTTACGCGCAAACGAGTGAAACGTTTACCGTGGAGACCGAATTTCGTAATTCGACGATCTCAACGCCCGGATGGAGCAGAGGAGGGAGTTCATCACTTACCGGAGGTTCTTTAGATCAGGAGGGAAGTGGGTGGTTGCGTTTAACCGCCAATACAACATATCAAATTGGCTATGCTGCCTACATGGGAACTCCCGTTCCGGCAGCAGACAAGACACTCTATGTATCTTTTGAGTATAAAATGTGGGGGCCGGATTCTACTCTGGCAGACGGATTTACTTTTTTCCTTTTTGATGGTGCCCGTAATACATTCCGTATCGGGGCAAATGGGGGTTCCCTGGGGTATGCTCAGAAAACAGGAGTTCCAGGGCTTGGCTCAGGCTATGTTGGTATCGGTTTCGATGTGTTTGGTAATTACTCCAATCCTACCGAGGGACGTGTTGGCGGCACTGGCTCTAACAGTAATACCATTTCAGTGCGCGGGAATGAGGCCAGTAACTATGCTTATGTTATGGGAACCTCGGATTCCAATGTCTTTGATTTGAGTGGTTCTATGTCTATTTCAAGGGTATCTTCACGCCCTGTAGATGCTGTGTCTACCCGCAAAGTGGCCATGATTCTTACCCCGACGAATCAGCTCACCATTTTTATGCAGGTGGGAACGGGTAAGATGGCTCCACTTTTCACCGCGGATCTGTCCGGTCAGACCAGACCCGAAACCTTTCGTTTTGGGTTTGCCGGTACTACAGGTGGCAGTAGGCAATATGCTGAGATTCGAGATGTGGTTGTCACTGTATATGATGCATTGCGCTGGGATAATGGTTCCGGTGATTTCTATTGGAATACTGCGGATAATTGGGTAGGGGATGTCCTGCCCGAGGAGAGTCCTTTGGAGGATGTTAAATTCGATAATCAGACGGGTCTGACTTTACGCCAGGATGTTAATCTGAACCTGATGAGCCACCCTTTGCGCACGGTAACCATGGATGCGCCCTTTGCTTACCGCCTTTATGATGGGACGCTACTGTTTCAGTCTGCCGTAAAGGGATTGTCTCTGAATTCAACCAGTCGGCACGGTTCGGCGGCCCATACCGTGGATGCGGATATCGTGAGCACAGACTTGTTGACCATCAATATTGCAAATCCATACCCCATGACATTGAACGGCGCGATTGATAACGGGGGATACGAACTAAGATTTACCGGAGATCAGGGGAGAATCAACCTTAACGGAGTTGTTAGCGGCTATGGTGGCCTTACCAAGGAAGATGCCTTTGATCTCTACGTTAACGGCGATGTGGATAGTCTTTATCGGGGCGATACGCTCTTGCTGGAAGGAAATATCTATCTGGATGTGGATCCCGTTTCCGGGGTCAGTCGCTCGGCCTTGGGAAGGGGAGTTATTACTTTGGAAAACGGTACGGAATTGCATCTGTTGCAGGATAACCAGATCTATGATCGGAGCGACATGACGATGGAGGGGGGCACTTTTTATTTAAACGGAAATGATGAGCTTCATTAGCGCATTTTTTACATTTGCATAAGATGGTTTATTCCTAGTTCTTTTTATAAGTAATTTCCGCATGAAAGACTGGCTTTCTACAGTCAAATACCTTATAAATCAGACTCAGCATTTTTATGGCATCCTTTTATAAAGTTAAGATCGAGAACACTATATCGCACACATATCGCGAAGTTGTCGTCTTGGCTGATCGCACTGAGGTCGCCTTAAGAGGCTGTGGCCTCAGTAAGGAGGAACTTCCCGAAATTGAACGCATAAACCCACTCGATCTGGGGCTTGGGTTGATTTCCGCATATAAGTCACCCAATGCCGCAGATCTTGCTGATTTTTACGATGGTCTGGTTCAATGTCTGAACATTGGCACCACGATGGTAGAAAGCCTTGGTATCGTCTCTGTGCAACAGCCCAGCCCCTATTTCCGGGGGGTCATCGGGCGCATTGTTCACGATATGTCGGCAGGTGTGTCCATGTCCGAGGCAATGGGTAAGCACCCTCGAGTTTTCAGCAAACCTACTATTGCCATTATCAGGGCAGGGGAAACCAGTGGCGATTTAAAGTCGGTGCTCTCGGCTTTGGCTCGATCTGAGGAACGTTATAACAGAATTGCCTCCAAAATACGCGGAGCCATGTATTATCCGGCGATTGTCTGCGTGGTCACTTTTTTTGCGGTAATGTTTATCGGCCTAAAACTGGTGCCGCAGATCTCTAAGATGTATGATTCGTTCCATGCCACGCTTCCTTTACCCACAAAAATGGTTTTGTGGTTTTCCCAGATGGCTAGAACTCAGCCGCTTTTTTGGGTCGTGCTGGTGGGGGGGATTGTTTATCTGGCGATGAATTTGAAACGAATCATGGAGTCGGATTTCTTTATTCGTCTTGCTTTACGCATTCCTGTGCTGGGGGAGCTGCTGCGCAAAACCATGATAGCTAGAGCATTCAGAGTGCTTTCTATGCTTTTAAGCGGTGGTATTCGTGTGGGTACCGCTTTTGAAATCACCGCGCTGGCTACGGGATTTTCCGATTTCCGAAATTCCTTTCTGGATTCAGGTAAACGCATCGTTTCAGGTGATGAACTGCACATTGCCTTTACCCACAACAAGCACCTGTTCGGTTCTAACGGAGACCGCTATATAGCCTACCTTCGTCTCGCCGCACATACCGGTGCCGCCGGCGATATCCTAAATCGTGTTGCTGCCAACCTCGAAGATGATATTGAAAAGCAGACGGATGTGCTGCAGCGTTTGATTGAACCTATTTTACTTGGGATGATTGCCGTTATTGTTGGCGGCGTTATCCTTGCCGTGTATTACCCCATCTTTAATTTGGGCAGTGTGCTGAATAAGCATTAATGCCTTTTCTTTGGTTATGCTCCTTACTCAACCTTCCAGTTTGGCTTCATCCGGTTCTCCTAAGAAAGGAACTGTATTACTCATTGATGACGAGGCTCTTATTCTTGAATCGAGCAAAGATATTGCTGAATTACTGGGATACACCGCAATTACTGCCAACAGTGTCAGCGAAGCAGAGCGTATATTGACTCAGGAGGGCACTAGGACATTTGATTGTGTGGTTACCGACTACAAAATGCCCACCAAAACAGGGCTGGAATTGCTGGAATGGCTCAGGCAGTTTGATCCGAACCTGTCCATTATCGTCAGCACCGGATATGCCGGGCATAAAGACGTTGCGTCCATGCTGCGTCATGGTGCGCTCGATGTCCTGAATAAGCCGGTTCCGCTTGATGTCATGCGGATAGCATTGGATAAAGGCGTTAAGAAAACGAATGATTTACGGGAACAGAATAAGCAGCGTCACTCCATTCTTCAGGTTGCCGAAGTCTATCAATACCTTTTCCAGTTGCATGGGGTTATCGATTCTCCACAAGCCGATATGTGTTTTATCCCAATGCATCAAGCAGGAGGTGATTTTGTCATAATGGACGAGACGGTCCGCCGCCGTTTGTTGATGGTTGCCGATGTTTCCGGGCATGACTTGGACTCCGCCTATTTATCCGCATATATGCAAGGGGCTGCCACAGGTCTGCTCAAAGGGGGCTATAATCCCGCTCGATTGTTGAGAGAACTGAATCACTTTTTGTTGGAAAAGTGGAATGCCCGTGGTTTTGAAGATTTTGCCGACGGAGTAAATGAGGCATCCGTTTGCTGTTTACTCGTGGAGATGAATCGTTCTACAGGAAGAGTTGTGTTGCATAACAATGGTATTCCTGAGCCCGTTTATACCCGGCCGAACGGTCGCAGTGAGACTCAGGGGGTTCGCGGGTGTCCCTTAGGCCTCTATGATGAGATGGACACCGAGGTCATGGAGCTCCCCGGAACCGATGGAGAAATCCTTGTCTGGAGCGACGGGTTGGAGGATTTTGCCCGTGAGGTTCAAATTGCCTCGGAGGCACTGGCTTATCGCCTGCTGAACTGTGCCAACCGTGATGCCCAGATAGATTTACTTAAAGAAGCGGAAGATGATGTCTTGGTTGTTCGCTTCAGACTGAAGGATTCTTTTGATCAGTTTCGTCCTATCGTTCTTTTTGAAGCGCATGGAGGGCAGGCTAAAGATATCGACAGTATTGAAGATTTCTGGAGCCGTTCCATCACCTATGCACTCCCTGATATCTCCGAAGATGCCCTTTACGGTATTTTACTGGTTTCCAGAGAAGGCTTCCTTAACGCTATCAGGCATGGATGCAGCGGCGACCCCGAGAAAAAATGCAGCATTCAGATGCATTATCATCCTTCCTTTTCTACTTTTAGAATTGTTATCTCTGATCCTGGACAGGGGTATGACGATACCTATCTTGTTGACGAAGAACCTGATCTTGAACAGGAACGCAACAGTGGATTAATTTTGATGAGAAACTTCCCCGATCACGTAAATATTGAGCGTAGAGGGGCTACCGTTATTATGGATTTCTATCTCAAAAAGCCTGAGAATCTGGAGGTATAAAAACACCATGTCACTACTTACATTTGAAAATAAAGAAGGAACACTCACCTTGATGGTGGATGGGAATGTTCTGAGCACCAACATTAAAGCATTGCGTGAAGAATCGCTTCAGTTGATCAACGGAGAGGACCCTTCCGTAGGACCTTGGGATACATTGGTGGTTGATGTGACTCAGGCTAAGATGATTGATTCCACCGGGCTAAATTTCCTCGTGTTTTTGTGCCGTTTTGTTAAAAAGAAGCAAGCTCGTATGGGGATTTTGGTAGGAAGTGCGTCTGTGCAAAAAAGCCTTACCTTTGTAAGACTTGACCGGCAGGCCAACATTACTCTCGTTAGCTAACCCTATGGCAGAAAAGACACCATTGCTCAGCAATTTGGATTATGATGCGTTCCTCAGTATCGTAGAGGGGGGGCAGTCTGATTATTTTATCGATGCCATTGCCTACACGGTAAAAGTGGGGCTTAACCCTGATGAGGTTCTGCATGTCCTTAGAAAAGAGCATGGTATTTTACCTTTTCCCACTCAGAGCAGAGGTATTGATGAGTCTGTTCTGGAGCAGTTTTTCCGTTATTTGGAGTTCCACTCCGATATAGATGAAGTTCCAACTCTTGAATCTTTAAAAGCGGTTCCTCCTAGCGAATGGCCTGCGGTTCCGGTTGGAATGTGTGGCCCTCTGATTATTTTGGGGCACTGTTTCCCTCCGGCCACTAATTGCTGGGGGATGGATTCAGATATGTTCCCTCAGGTTTGGCTGACCCCAAAGATTTATTATCATTTTCTTCGTGATACACTCAGTTTTTTGAGTCAACAGAAGAAAGACCCTTCAGTGAAGGTTGACTCCTGTCGGTCTGTTGCTCAGATGCGCAACGAGCTTTTGGAGTATGACGAAGAAAACCGTCCGATTCCTGTCCTGCAATGGATGCTTGAAGCGATTCCCATGGAGGAAGATGATCGCGATTCTCTCGTTGACTCGGTGGATGAAGGTATTCTTATGCTTCCGTCTGGCTATGCTTCGGCATTGATCTTCCTTCAGGAGAAAGCTCCGATTCTGGACATTCGCGAAATGTATCTGCAGCGCGATGCCTATGACAAATTACCCCGTAATATTGTAGACCGCTACAAAGTTATTTCCTATCTGGAGACAAGTAAAGAACTCTACGTTATTGTTCCCAAGCTAGAGGATTTTGAATGTGAGGACCAGATCATCAACCGTCTTCGTCTGGATAAGGAACTGGTTCGTGTTGAAGTGCGCCTCAATGATATTATGGCTCACCTCGAACGTTTCGAGAGTGTGGGCATTGTCAGTACTGTAGAAGATTCGGAGGCAGCCGAGCATGCATCCAGACAGGTTTCAGGCGATATCAATCTGAACGAAGATGCGGTTCGTTTGATTAATCCCAAGAGCATCAACACTACACCGGAAGAATTGCTGGAGTGGCTCTTTTATAACGCCATTCTTGGTAAATCCAGCGACATTCATATCGAGCAGTATAAGGAGCAATGCCGCTTCCGTACGCGTGTCGACGGTATTCTCACTACCATCTATACCGGCCCCTTGAAGATGCTTATGCCGGCCGTGTCTATTGTGAAGAATTATTGTAATATGACTCTGAACAATAATGATGCTCAGGATGGACGTTTTTCCATTAAATTTTCCGGTCGTTTGATTGATGCTCGTGTCAGTGCCATTCCATGGCGCCGCAGATTCCAGAAACTGACCATACGCCTGTTGGATAAAAGCAGCAGTGTTCGTTCTTTGGAGGAAATGGGATTGGATCAACAGCAGCTGAGAACCTTTAGACATGCTATCTCCAGACCTCAGGGAATGATTGTTGTTACTGGTCCCACGGGGAGCGGCAAATCAACTACATTGTATGCTGCTCTTCAGGAAGTGAATCAATCCACTGTAAACGTGCAGACGATTGAGGATCCCATTGAATATGAAATGGAGGGCTTGAATCAGACCCAGGTAGATATTAACCATCACCTTACCTTTAGCTCTGTGCTCCGACGCATTCTCCGTGCCGACCCAGATGTAATTATGGTTGGGGAAGTCCGAGATCAGGAAACGGCGGTAACTGCGGCCGAGGCTGCCCTTACCGGACACTTGATCTTGACCACGCTGCACTCATTGGATGCGATTAGGGCTATAGGCCGTCTTCTGGCAATGGGGGTGCAGCCTTACATGTTGGCAGATTCTCTTATCATGCTGCATGCACAGCGCCTTTTACGTAGGTTGTGCCGCTGTCGCAAAGAAGTCCCCATGAGTAAAGAATACCGCGATTTATATATAGAAGCCGGAATGATTAGCTCGAATGATACTTCAACGCATATGTCTTTTATCAAGAACGGTTGTCCTGAGTGTTTTGATTCAGGATATAAAGGGCGTGTTGCTGTCATGGAAATGTGCCCGGTAAACGACCGTATGCGAGACCTCATCAGTTCTCGGGCAACCACTGAAATGCTCTTGGAACAGGCCATACTTGCGGGCTATGAACCCATGTATCAGGTTGCTTTGCGTAAGGCTCAACTCGGCATAACCTCGGTGGAAGAAGCGCTTAAATTGAAACGGTTTTAAGGCATGAAATTACTTAACGACCCCTTTCTCAATCAACTAACCAACTTGTTTAGTCTTAAGGCATTCAGGCCGGATCCGTTTGATATGACGGCTCCGCTTTCCGTTCGTTTTCATAATCAGCCGATTCTTGGGGTCTGTATTTATCCTGGAGCTATCAAATTTGCTCAAATTTCTTTTGGCTCCTCTCTATCTGTCAAAGAAATTGGAATCATGAGCCGCAAAACAGGCGATGATAAAGAACTGGTGCAACTGATTAATGCGGCCCATAGGGAAACGGGATGTTGTTATGCTCTGGTGGGTTATAATTATGGATTTAACGCTCTGAAGTCTTTTTCCATCAAAAGATCGGAGAATCTCTGGGCCCAGTTGAAAGACAATCCGGCGATGGTCTTGGGGGACGATTTTGAGAATGGCCATCAGTATTCTTTAGAGCATCACCCCAACCGGGATGTATCCATCGTTTTTTCCTACGATGCGAATTACTCGACGCACTTGGAGAAAATTTTTGATCATAGCGAAGTGGAGGTTGTTCGTCTCCAGCATATCATCGGATCGCTGTTTTCTGAGATTTGTCGGAAATTTAATGGTCTCATGGATTATCCACTTATTATTATGAGCGGTTCTTCTGTTTTCTATCTGGATATTGAAGGCAGTTCTGATCGCGAATGGATGCTCTTACGCAACCGTTCGGAAAATCCGGTAAACAGCTCTCTGGAGGCCAAGAGGCAACTGAATTTTGTGGAACAAATCCTTCCCCGGGAAGGGAACGTGCTCTTTTATACGGATGAATTGAACGATGCAGACCACTGGGAGGACCGCATTAAGGAAATGAGACCTGAGCTTAACCTCGTCTCTGCCTTACCCAAAATGCAGAATACTCAATTTGATATCTTTCACACCTTGGCAGGTAATTAAGGAGAACATGTATGGTTTCACCGGTTTATGACTTAAGATCGAATGCCAAAACCAAAGGCAATAGAGCTTATCTGAATCCTCGTCTGGCTATTCTCATGAAGCTCGGTTATGCCCTGCTGGTGGTTGATATCCTTATTTTTGCTTTCTATTCAGGGTGGGGCTTTTACCAGCGTTGGCAAACCCGGCAGATGGATTTGGATATCGCGCAAAAGCAGGCACAGATTCAGTCTCAAGAGCGCATCCTTTGGTTTTTTGACTGGAAAGACAATACCTTGCCGATGCAGGAGCTTTTAGTTGAACTCTTTGGTAAACTACCGGAAGATATGCACCTTTCGGAGCTCTCTCTCAACCTTGCTTCCGACGGAAAAACCCTGCAGATGAAGGTTGCCATCAACAGTGAGAAGAATACCAGCGCACAATATTTTCGTGAGTTAAGTACCTATTTTAAGGATATGGGGCTGGAGATTGTTTCCATACAGCAGACACAGGCCATTGGCGCTACTGTATTTGAAGCTCGCATGATGATTGACCACTCACGCATCAACACCAGGCGGCAGATGAGTCTGATGAAGGCCGTGGCCATGCTTCAGGAGAAAGGGATGCAATGAAGGATTATTTTCTCAGCATGATTGTTTTCTTGGCAGTGCTGCTTCTCGGCACAAACTTTGCCTATTCCCGTTACCAGCATTTTGAGCAACAGAAGATTATTATGCAGGGAAAACAGGTTCAGGCGGAGATCACTTCTAAGAATATTGAATATAAAGGTGCTCAGTTAAAGGCCCAGCTTGGGGACGATGATCCCGCGGCTTTTGAGGTAAGCTTTGGTCAAACTCTTCGCAGTATGCAGGATGTTGCTCAAATTGCTCAGAGTATAAACCGGCAGGCGGAATCACTGCTGATTCCTATTCAGGAGCAAAGAACCGGAGATGTTCTTTTACCCGGACGCCCCGGATCCAATATTACGCAGATTTCTGCGCATACCTACACCATCAGTTTACTTGGGCAATTCAAGGACTGCCTGACTTGGCTTGGTGTTGTTGAAGATATGTACCCCATGGCTCGCATAGAACACATTTCCATGACTCCTTCCGGGGAGTTAATCAATCTGCGATGTTCCCTCGTTTTCCCCCGTGTTGATCCAACCGTGATTTCATCCAAATGAAACCGTATTGCTTTATTATTGGCTCTCTGATGACTGCGTCTTTAAGCAGCTGGGCTTCTGTTGTTGTTCCCAATGATTTGAGAAACCCCTTCGAGGTGGCAAGCCCGTCTGGTTTTATTGAAACGTCAGATACAGCACTTCCTGAGCTCAACGATGCCCAGAAAATGCGGCAAAAAAACTTTTTTGATTTGGCCAAACAGTTGCGTTCTCTCCCCTTTCTAGGTGTTATCTCTCATCCTGATCGGGATGGGGAATGTCTCGTTTTACTCGGGGACTATATTTTTTCTGAAAACATGGATGTAGATCCTTCATCGTTTAATTTCCCCGGGTCTATCCATGTTCTGCGTGTTGAATCCCGTAAAATGCTAATATCTGTCTCTCTGGATGCAGAAGTGCGCGAAATCGAAATTCCCTTTCAGCAATGAATATCAAAAAAACGTTCCCTTTCCTTTTTTTGCTTCTTTCGTCAATCTCTGCCTCTGCCGTAATCATCAGTGAGGATTACGAGTTGAGTGCAGACGAAATCCAGCGTCTGATGGAAATGCCTGAGGTGAGTATGCGTTTCCAGAATGCACCTCTACCAAATGTGCTCAGGGCCTTGGCAGAAGCATCCAACATGCCTTTTATTGGACTTCCCAGAGATGGCTCCGAATCAGTGCTGGTCGATATGACTGTAAAAGGAAATGCCTTCGAAAGCCTTGAGCAGGTTGCAGAAACCTACGGCTATGCCTTGGTCTTTCAGAAGGGGATTTGGCTTTTCCGACCGATCCAGCAGGTAAAAACAAAACTCGTCTCGAAGGTATACAATTTAAAGAATATTCATCTCAGTTCTGTTGAACCGGATCAACAGCGCATCGATGTGGACGGTGATACCACCTCAGCTCGCCCTCAGAGTGTTATGACCAATGTGTTCTCTACGGCTCCCAGCAAATTGATTGATGACATCGAGACACTTTTAGCTATCGATCCGGATGTCCTCTCCGCCAGTGTTCAGATGAAGAATCAAGAAACTTCATCTGTTTTGAGTGATTCCAAATCGGGCATCGCCGAACTTCTTCTGGGGACATCTCCGGAGGATATGAAAGCCAATGTCCTTCAGGCGTTGAAGGTGGCTCCGGCTTCAACTCAAGAATCCCGTAGTGAAACACCTAGAGGAGCTGTTATTGCCAATCCCGACCGTAACAGTCTCTTTATTGTGGCTACTCGTAATCAGCACGAGTGGATCAGTGCTTATCTGGACGCGGTGGACTGTCCTCGAAAGCTGATTCTTCTGGAGACTCGTTTTATTGAAGTGCGCAAGGAGCCGTCCATGAACTTGGGCTTGGATTGGTCGAGCATTCTCTCGGGGAATTATGACATAACAGCTACAGACGCAACTCCAGGCATTGATGGCACTGGCGAAATTAATGTATTGGAGGGGGGGACTTTCTTTACAGAAAACATCGGCGGAGCCATCCTTTCTGCTCCTGAGTTGAATGTTGCGTTGAATTTTTTGAGAAATAATGCGGATGCCCGCAATTTGCAGCATCCAAGTCAGGTTACCGTTAACAACCGACCAGTGGTGCTGCGCAGTGTTCGTCAGGAGCCTTTCCAGAGCGGTTCATCCACCAATGCCAGCAGTGGTACTTCTTCAACTACAAACAATACTGAATACCTGCCCATTGGCACGACTATCAGTTTGTTACCCCGTATTATGGAAGGCGAGAATGTGGAACTGAATATTCTCATCAATGTATCGGACTTGCTTGGCTATACCACGATAGGGGATGCTCAGACGCCCATTACTTCATCCCGCGACTATTCGGGCCAGGCTATTGTTTGCAGCGGCAACACTCTGGCTATTGCCGGTCTCGAAGCTCTCTTGGAAAACGAAGATGAAAACAAAGTGCCTATCCTTGGTGATATTCCTTTCTTTGGCTATCTGTTTAAGCGTAAATCAACTTCCCAGAATAACTTCCAGCTGATTATGTTCATTACTGCTACAGTGATGGATGGCTACGATGGTGGGGTAAAACCACGCAAAGGATTGCAGCAAACATTGGATTATTTCGACTCTCTGGAATCCCTGGAGGACGCTCTGGGTGACGTAGACCAGTTGAATTCAAATTCTGCAAACAGCAAACCCGTCATTCGTAAATACAAATGACGGGTTCGCGGTATAAAGTCTACTGATTTTGGATTCAGCCGTAGTAGCAGATATAGGCGGTGTCGACGTCGGCCTTTACATCAAAACGACTTTCTCCGGGAACATTAAAGGACGTTCCATCGGTGAACGTTTCCCATTCATCGCTCCCGGGAAGTTTTACGGTAAGAGATCCGCTGACAACGGTCATCAGTTCAGGCGTCCCCGTCCCGAAATTATAGCTTCCGGCTTCCATCACTCCGATGGTTGCGGGGCCTTTTCCGGTGGTTAGGCCGATGGATTTTACTGTTCCGTCAAAGTATTCGTTTACTTGAAGCATAGAGTTTTCCATAGCGATCGGATTTTAAAAAGCAATCTCGATTTTATGGCTCAAGTTTTGTCTTTTTGCTTTGCTCCCGTTTCATTCGAAAGTAAGCCTGCAGCAACTCTTTGCATTCTGTTTCCATGACTCCTTGAGTGATCTCAAGATGATGGTTTACATGCTCTAGATTATTTAAGTTGGTGGCTCCGCCAAGGCAGCCCATTTTATCATCACCCACGGCATAGACAACGCGTCCCACGCGGGACATCAGCAGGGCACCACTACACATAGGGCAGGGTTCTTTGGTTACATACAGGGTGGCCTCGTTTAGACGCCAATCTTCCAGCGCATTGCTGGCAGCGGTTATTGCCAGAATTTCGGCATGTGCTGTGGGGTCCTTTGTCATTTCCACGCGGTTGTGTGCTCTGGCGATGATTTGCCCTTGATATTCCACGATAGCACCGATGGGTACTTCATCTTCCTTCCACGCTTCCAGTGCGCAATTATAGGCCAGCGACATATAATAGCGATCATCTCTAAGCAATTCTGATGGAAAAATCTTCTCAAAGGGACATTCCATTCCTCCGGGTACCATTTGTGCCATAGTCCCTCAGCATTCATGACATTTTACTCAGGTCAAGCTGGTGTTGGCGCTATTTATCTTCAGCTTCGTTCTGTTGATTGCCAAATCCTTGTGTATTTGAGCTTGCCACCGCCGAATAAAAGTCACAAATTGCCAACCTTTCAACACTTACGCATTTAGTTTATTACACAATATATGGCTGACGATAACACGGTAGAAGTAGAAGGTAAGATTGTCGCAGTTCTCCCCGGAACAATGTTCCGTGTAGAATTGAGCAACGGGCATCAGGTACTGGCCCATATTTCAGGGAAATTGCGTAAGCACTTTATTAAGATCACTGTGGGTGATTTGGTGAAGATGGAAATGAACACTCAGGACTTGGAGAAAGCCAGGATTGTTTATCGTCTGCGCAACGCGGTTCGCAAAACAAATGCTCCCATCCGCAGTTACGGTCCTCGTAATAACAGGCGCTGACCCTTTCTCTTTTTTCTTACAGGAACATCAACTTTAAGCAGTTGATGTTTTTTTGTGCCTGAATATTTTTTTTTTGAAGGAAAATCTATTTCCACTTGAAAAGTGTGGTATCTTGCCTAAGATACAAATGTATAAAATGGAAACACTTTTAATCCACTAAATATCATGCTCGCAAAAAACATCGTTGAAACCGTCGGCAACACACCGCTTATCAAATTAAACAATATTGCGGATGGCCTTTTCGCCAATGTCTACGTCAAGTGTGAGTTCTTTAACCCACTCGCTAGTATTAAAGATCGTATTGGTAAAGCCATGATTGAAGCTGCCGAGGTTGAAGGCAAAATTGGCCCCGGTTCAGTTATTATCGAACCAACCAGTGGTAACACAGGTATTGCCCTGGCGTTTATCAGTGCAGCAAAAGGATATAAGTGCATTCTCACCATGCCCGAAACGATGTCTCTTGAGCGCCGTGTATTGCTGCGCATGCTTGGTGCAGAAATTGTCCTGACACCTGGTGCCAAAGGAATGCCGGGAGCCATCGCCAAAGCGCATCAGTTGCTGGCCCAGTATGGCGATCGCGGTTTTATGCCGCAACAGTTTGAAAATCCTGCCAACCCGGCCATTCATAAAATCACCACTGCCGAAGAAATCTGGAAAGATTTGGACGGAGAGGTGGATGCCTTTATTGCCGGTGTAGGAACTGGCGGAACCATTTCCGGTGTTTCTGAAGCGCTGAAATCGAGACGTTCGATAAAAGCTATTGCAGTGGAGCCGGAGGCCAGTCCCGTTATTTCGGGCGGGGCACCTGGTCCACACAAAATTCAAGGCATTGGCGCTGGCTTCATTCCAAAGAATCTGAATACAGATATTTTGGACGAAGTCATTCAGGTCAGCAATGATGCTGCTTTTGATACTTCCAGGAAATTGAGTGTCACCGATGGTATTTCGGTGGGTATTTCTTCTGGAGCTACCGTGTGGGCAGCATTACAGGTTGCCAGTCGCAAGGAAATGGCCGGAAAAAATATTGTGGCCATTGCGGCAAGTCCGAGTGAGCGCTACCTAAGTACTCCGCTGGCGGAGACGATCAGAAATGAAGTCCTCGCATTGACTACGGAATCTGTCTGATTTTTCACAAATGCTGCCTGTTTTTACAGGCAGCATTTTTTTTGTACAGTAATATCTTTTACCTAGGTGGAAAAATAAGAAAATATGCCTATCTTTGATTTATGCCTTCTCAAGAGCAATATGTCATTGTTTGGTTTCGTAGAGATCTTCGGCTGGAGGATAACCTTGCCCTACGGCAGGCTCTGCAACACAATTTGCCGGTTATTCCTCTCTACATTTGGGATGACTCGCTGGAGGGTGAATGTGCTAGAGCTTGGCTTGCACACGCTTTGCAGGATTTGGATCAACAGTTGCACCGCTGTAACTCAAAGTTGATTATCCGTCGGGGATCATTTGAAGATGTACTCAATGAATTAGTTGAGGAGATTAGTGTTTGTGCGGTTTATTGGAATAAAGTTTACGAACCGGGGCTTTTTGAGGCAGATGATCGCATTCAGCGTTCCTTGAGAGGACGTGGTGTCTATGTGCAGTCTTATAACAGCCGGGTTTTAAATGATCCGCTTTCTATTAAGAACCAGCAAAACCAACCTTACCGGGTTTTTACTCCCTTTTATAAGCATTGTCGCAAATATAATCAGGAATTTTGCAGAAGGCATTACGCGTGTTATTTCCCGCATTCGCTACCTAATCTCAATAGAGAAGTTGTTGATGATCTGGATCTGCTACAGCCTTGGGGGAAAAGCGTCATTGCTTCATGGAATCCTACCAGGGAGGGGGGGATGGCTCGTTTACGCCATTTCATGGAAGACTCCATTGCCAACTATAAAGAGGGCAGGGAGTTCCCCGCAGTAGATGGAACCTCAAAGCTTTCCCCTTACCTGCATTTTGGACAAATAAGTCTTCATGAGCTTATCAGTTTGGTGGTCGAATCAGATCTTTCAGAAGGAATACAAAATCACTTTATACGGCAAATTTATTGGAGAGAGTTTTGTTATTACACGCTGTTTTATTTCCCTTATATGACCTACCAGTCTCTTAGACCGGAATTTGAGCAATTTCCGTGGGAGGAGAACGGCGATTATATAGATGCCTGGAAATATGGTAAAACCGGGGTTCCTATTGTCGATGCCGCTATGCGTCAATTATGGCAGACAGGCTGGATGCATAACCGACTGAGGATGATTACCGGCTCTTTTCTCGTTAAGGATCTTTTACAGCATTGGCAGCATGGAATGGTTTGGTTTCATGATACCTTGATTGATTCCGATATAGCCTGTAACAGCTTCGGATGGCAGTGGCTTGCCGGTTCGGGGAGTGATGCGACTCCATACTTTCGTATTTTTAACCCATACAAACAATCTCAGCAATACGATTCAGGCGGGGAATTCCTCAGGACTTATCTTCCCGAGTTGGCTGCGCTACCCGATGAGTGGATTCATATTCCCCATCTGGCCCCTGCTGATGTTTTGCAAAAGGCGGAGATTACCTTAGGGATTGATTATCCTTTTCCGATAGTTGATCATCCGGAAATGCGTATCAAAGCCTTGAGTGCCTACAAAAGCATAAGAGAACGAAAAACATGATTCGCCAGAGACGTCTTTTGGTTACCGGTGGAACCGGTCTGATTGGTAAATCTTTCATTTTAACGATGGAAGCTGCTGGTTGGCGTGTTCGCAATCTGACTCGTGCGCCCCACCATGCCCGCGATATCGCATGGAATCCATCTCAAGGAGTTCTCCCAACAGAGGCCCTCGATGGGGTGGATGTTGTTGTTCATCTTGCCGGAGAAAATCTGGCAGAAGGTCGCTGGACAGAGGCTCGGAGACGGCTCATTAGGGAGAGTAGGGTGCTTGGCACAGAGTTATTGGCTAAAACCATGGCTCAGAAGAAAGGGAATCCAAGTGTTTTTATTTCTGCTTCGGGTGCCAGCTGTTATTTGGATGATGGTTTTATCCACGATGAACACTCACCCCTCGGTCGCAGCTTTCTGGCTCAGTTGGTTCGAGAATGGGAAGCTGCTTGTCATCCTGCGAGAGAGGCTGGTATTCGTACCGTACATATGCGTATGGGAATGGTTTTGGATCCTCATGGAGGTGCTTTGTCCAAGATGCTTCCGTTTTACCGAAAAGGCCTTGGCGGGATCATTGGTAGCGGACGACAACACCTTAACTGGATTACAGTCAGGGACCTTATTCGCATCATTCAGTTTTGCATTGATTACGAGTTTATTCAAGGCCCTCTCAACGCGGTTTCTCCCAAACCGGTCAGACAGGCCGAATTTGCATCTGTCCTAGCCTCATACGTGGGAAAACCGGCATTGGTTCCTCTACCGCGCTATGTGGTCAAATTGCTTTACGGGCAGATGGGCGAAGAGCTTTTGTTGGGAGACATGAATGTTATTCCTGCCTATTTGCGCGACTCTGGATTTGAATGGTTGGATTCTTCTTTGGATCTAGCGTTGAAGAACATTCTCTAAATTATTGAATTTAGTATAATAAAAATCTTATATAAAGATTTGATTAATACTTTTTTTTATGTAGTTTGCCACATGATTACCTAAATATCAGTATGGCATCTACACTCGCAAAACAGGTTTTTAGAACTAAACTCGCACCAAACTGTGCTCAAGCTATTTATCGTGGCTTCCAAGAGGAATGTAATGTTCTTGAGCTCACGATTATGGGCGCTTCTGCATTTGGTGGGGGGAGGGCCCCGGAAGGCACTTGTGGAGCATTGTATGCTGCATTGGACCTTGCTCCCAGGGATGCACATTCAAAAATGATGGATGCATTCATTGAACATGGCGGCAGTACATTGTGCCGTGGTTTGAAAAGCGAGCGCCGTCTGGATTGTCACGCCTGTGTTGCTTTGGCTGCTGATTTATTGGAAGATGTATTATAATGAGCAATTGGAAACAGATTGCATATTTGTTAAAGCATTGTGCCCACCCTGTAAGGCTCCAGATTTTGGACCAGTTGCGGGAGGGGCCTGCGTGTGTGCAGGAAACGATGCTTAAATTGGAGTCTGTTTCTCAGCCAAACTTGTCTCAGCATTTGCTGGCGCTGAAATCTGCGGGCCTGATTGATTGTCGCAAACGCGGTGCTCAACGCTGCTATTTTCTTTGCAGACCGACTCTTGTTGTGGGTCTGCTGGAGTTGCTCTCTCGTGAGCACAATTACTTTGAGTGCAAACAACTGAAAGAAAACATTCACACATGAAATACGAATACGATTTAATCTGCATCGGACTTGGGCCTGCCGGTATGGCGGTGTCTGTTATGGGCTCTGAAATGGGCCTGAAAGTAGCTGCCGTTGAAAAGCATAAGATCGGTGGTGAATGTATGAACTGCGGGTGTATCCCCAGCAAAGCACTCTTGCGCATGGCTCAGTTCAGACATCAGGTGGGTGAGTTGGCCAAAATGCAGTTGACTCCACGGGAGTTGCCGGAGCCTCAGAAACTCTTTGAAAAAATCCAGAAAGACCTGACTTTTATTAACGAGAAGAAAACGATGCACATGTTCGACAAGGTGAATCTGTTTCTTGGTCAGGGAGAAGCGTCATTTATTGATGCGCACACAGTGCAGGTGGGTGAGCATCGTTTGACGGCAAAGCGTATATTTATTGCTGCGGGTACCCGGCCCGCTCTTTTGCCTGTTCCCGGGTTGGCCGAAGCGAAGCCGTTAACCAATGAAAACCTGTTTCATTTGGAACAGGTGCCTGATAGCCTGATTGTTCTCGGTGGGGGGGCTATTGCTGTGGAAATGGCTCAGGCGTTTGTTCGTCTTGGGACGAAGGTAACACTGTTACAGCGCAGTTCGCATATCCTTTCCAAAAACGATCGCGAAGCTGCCCTTGTTGTCGAAGAAACGTTAAAAAAGGAGGGTGTGGAACTGGTTACCGGAGATACCGCAAAATCGATTATTCGCGAAAACGGGGTGGTTCGTTTGGAGACCAATGCTGGCAAGGTTTTGGAAGCATCCGAGATTCTCGCGGCATCCGGTCGTGAGATGAGCTTTGCTTCTCTGAAGTTGGAGAATGCCGGTATTCGCTACTCCGATAAAGGGATTGAAGTGAACAAGCATTTGCAGACCTCTGCCAAACACATTTATGCGATAGGAGACTGCAATGGCTATCACCTCTTCTCTCATGCGGCTATGCATCAGGGGATGATTGCTCTGATGAATAGCATGATCCCCAAGCCCATGCGTATGAATTTTAAGAAGTTTGTTGTTCCTTCCACCGTGTTCAGTACGCCGCAGATCTCTATGGTAGGACTGGGTGAGGAGGATCTCAAAAAGATGGGCAAACGATTTGAGAGCATTGTGGTCAGATACGGAGACTATGGAGCGGCTATTGCCGAAGAGATTCCCGAAGGTTTTGTTAAGGTCTTTACTAATCCGCGGGGACGTATCTTTGGGGTGGTAATTGTCGGGGAAGGTTCAGGAGAAATGATCAATGAATGGGCCTTGGCTGTTCAGCAGAAACTGCGTATGCACCAGATAATGTTCTTACAGCACAGTTTTCCCACCATGGGATTTCTCAGTAAACGCGTTGCCGAACAATGGATGATGAAACGGATGAAATCTTCATTGTTGAAGCGAATGGCCGCCTTCTTTTTTCGGATTATGCCTTGATTCAGTGAGTGCTGCTGAAGGTAGCTGTAGCACCTTCGGCAACCGAAAATGCCTCCGCTACAGTAATGAGCAGAGGGGTTGCCGATTTATCGTATGTGGAAAGCTTTAACGTATGCTTGCCCGATGAGATTTCATAACCTGCAATTTTGGCAAATGCATTTTTTCCAGGTGCAATAGAACCGATGATGTCATCGTCTAGTATCACTTGGATCGGGGACTTTTTGTCGCTCTCTTTTATTGTTACATTAATCAGTTTAAATCTGCGCTTCTCGCGCTCATTTTCGCGCTTTTCCTCAATGGACTTTCCTCCGTCGCTCAGGCGTAGTTTCTTGTACATTTCCACCACGGCAGTACTTCCACCGGCCACAATGAGGCCCGTCAATATCATCGCATAGTTATTCTCCAGCGGTTTGAAGTCTTTAATAACAGCCTCCAGCATAACGGAGATAGGATCATAGTTGCAGCTCCACACCATGATCTGCGAAACGGTGATAACGATGGGGATTTTTATGCCGCGAGCATCCAGAAAGCGTATCCAGACTCTCCAGCGGAAGAAAACTTTCAGCGCTGTCTCCACGAGAACGGAGAGCACAAAAATATAGAATACGGCTTGAGAAAACGTAATCCAGCCTGCCGTATCCATGGATACGGTTAGATCACTGACTGTGTCATTGAGTAGGTTCTCGGATTGCGCCCATACGGTTGTTGGAGCATACATACCGGGAAGGAGAAGGATAATCCGGGGTAACTTCATCACATTTAGCTGGTTATGAAGTTAGTATGTCGGTTTTTCCCTTCTTTTCAATCATGGTTTTTCTTTTTTAGAATTCTATTCCCTGTTGTGCCGGAATTTTCTGACTTACGTGATGTTTGACGAGCTTCATCTCTGTTACCAGATCGGCCAATTGAATCAACTCTTCCGGTGCCCCTCGTCCGGTGGTAATCACGTGTTTAAGTGGTGTTCGTTCACTGATAACGGGGATGACTTCTTCGAGTTTCAAATTTCCGTTGCGCAGTGCAATGTGCAATTCATCCAGCAGCACTAAGCGGTGCTTTTCATCTGTTAAATAAACTTTTGCTTTTTTCAGTGCCAGCAGAGCGGCTTTTCTGTCTGCATCTGGGTCTTGTGTGTTCCAAGAGAATCCGGCGCCCAGCGTCTCTATGGTCACTGGAAACCCTAGCTCATTTAGCTTCCTCAGCATTTTTCGGTCGCCATCGTCAAAGTCGCCGTCCTTCTTTACAAATTGCACTACTGCTGCCGGTAAATCGTGAGCAAGGTGACGGTAGACCATATTCATTGCGGCGCTTGTCTTTCCTTTGCCGTTTCCCGTGTGCAACAAATACAATCCTTTTTCATTTCCCTCGCGCAGTGCTTGGGCTTTTGCTTTGGCGTCTTTTTTACTCATGGTTTTCCTTTTTCTGACAGCAGCACCAAGGCACTACAGTGGTATCACCGTTATAATCCAATAGCGCCGCCTGAATGTTGTAGCCTGTTGCCAGGTTTGTTTGATTAAGGACGGTTGAAGGGGGGCCGTCTGACAAAATCTTTCCGCTTTTCAGTAGAATAATTCGATCACAGAAACGCGATGCCAGAGTCAACTCATGGATGACCACAATAATACCGATGCCCTTTTCTGCCTGTTTTCTAAACAACTCCATCAGTTGCAACTGATGGTAGGGGTCAAGCCCTGATGTGGGTTCATCTGCGAGCAACAGTTTTGGCTTTCCGGCCAGAGCTCTAGCCAGTAATACGCGTCTCCGTTCTCCTCCAGAAAGCCGTGTCACAGTTCTGTTCTGCAAATGGCAGATATCAACCGCTTGCATCGCTGCTTCGATGTTTGCCTCATCTTCTGTGCTTCGCTTTTGGGACCATGTGCCCTGATGGGGCATGCGCCCGAGTGCCACAACATCCCTTACTTGCAGAGGCCACTGGCATTCGTTTTCCTGACCCATATAGGATATTTTTTTGGCAGAGTCCCGAGCAGGGATCTTGTTCAGTGGGATTCCTTCCAGCAAAATCGTTCCGGAATTTGCCGGAAGCAGCCCAATCATACTTTTAAGAAGCGTTGATTTGCCAGATCCATTGGCTCCAATTAGTCCCAACACCTGCCCGGGAAAACCATCAAGATCAATATGGTTGAGTATCTGTCTGTTTCTGCGGGTCAGACATATGTTCCGCATAGTGATAACCGGATTGCTTGTCATAACGCCTCCTTTCTCACTTTCAGCAGCAAGTAAAGAAAGAAGGGGGCTCCTACCAGGGATGTAACGACCCCCAACTTCAATTCGCTGTGGAAAGGTACTATCCTGACGATGATATCGGAACAGGCCAGCAAGATAGCCCCTCCCAGACCACTTGCAGGAAGGAGCTTTCCCGGGTCGCCACCGACTAATGGTCTGAGCAGGTGCGGGATAATCAACCCGACGAAACCGATGGATCCGGTTACTGCAATCGCAGGTCCTACAGCCAGTGCAGACCCTGTGATAATGCAGCTGCGAACCTTTTTCATAGAGAACCCCATAGAGTTTGCTGTTTCTTCACCTAGTGTCAGTGCCTGTAAAGGACGCGAGC
Source organism: Opitutales bacterium (assembly GCA_016932335.1). Taxonomy (GTDB): domain Bacteria; phylum Verrucomicrobiota; class Verrucomicrobiia; order Opitutales; family Oceanipulchritudinaceae; genus JAFGCZ01. The sequence continues at coordinate 281,760 of JAFGCZ010000012.1, forward strand.
AGTAGAGCAATAATAGCCATCCTGGAATCATTAAAGGCAGAGACAGGTAAAGGTGCCCCATATTTCTGTCTTTTAGTGATCCGAGAAGCCAGAATACGATATCCATTGCCGCATGCGGATTCGGAGAGAAATTTAAAACAAGCGATGTGACAGAGCCTGCCAGCGAAGAAAAGGCAATTCCTGCGAGAATGAGGGTTTGAGGGGTTGCATTGCGACCCGAAGCGACAATCACCAGGCAAAGGACAATGAAGCCTCCAAGAATTCCTCCGATGGGAAGTGCGTAGCTGTAGATTGTGGCAAAACCTAGATAAAATGCCACTACGGCTCCCATGGACGCACCACCGGTTACACCCAAGACTCCGGGGTCTGCAAGAGGGTTACGCATATATCCCTGCATTACCGCTCCCGTAATCCCTAAGCTGAACCCAACGCATATGCCTAGAAATGCTCTGGGAAAACGAATTTCCCAGAAGACCATTTGCAGCATATTGTCTTCTGGAGAGATCAGTGCATGCCAGAGTTCCCATGGACTGATTGTTGTCGTGCCGACCAGAACCGATGAGATGAAACTGAGCAGACAAAAAATACTTAATGTAACCATCAACAAATGGTAACGATCTGTTTTGCGCAAGGTGGACATTATAACTGAGCAGGGCAGGAAGACTTTTACTGGCATAATACTGTCAATAGTCAATGGCATTTTGCTGATAATCAGCTTTAGCAATGACATAATTGCTGCTGTTTAACGTGGGAGTAAATTATTGATAATAGAAACCAAGTGCTTTCCCTTATTTTTCTTACTAAAACTGCTTGCACGAGTCTGTCTTTTACCTTTACAAGGTCGCGGTAAACAGTGTCTTATCAGCACACTGATTTTTTTGCTGTTGTCATTCTTTCTTCTCTAAAAGAGACAGTTGAATTGTAGCTATATAGGAACGTTTTTAAGAAAATATAACTGATGAGCGATTTACTGAAAGCGAATCTGAAGAATTTAATATGCGAAACTCTGGACTTGGAAGATGTTAGCCCAGAGGACTTGCAGGATGATGCCCCTTTGATGAATTCCGATTTGGGAATTGATTCGATCGATGCGCTTGAATTGGTGGTTCAGGTGGAAAAGCAGTTTGGCATAAAAATCGAAAACAGCGAGGAAGCCCGCAAAGCATTGGCTTCTGTTGCCTCTCTAGCTGAGTTTATCGAATCCAAGCAGCGTTGATCCAACTATGTCTGAGACATACATCAACTCATATGGATGTTTGACTCCACTGGGGAATGCGAGCGATACATACAATGCTCTGCTAGAAGGCCGTTCGGCATTGCGAATGTATCCGGTTTTTGGTGAGGAAGGTGGAGACTTGGTTCCATTGGCTCTTTTCTCCAAAATGGAGAATGGTTGTCCTCCAGACTGGCTGCAGCATATACAACCCATTATTCGCCAGCTACCCGATCAGCCATGGGGCACTGCACGTTTCCCGGTAATTTTGACCGGAAGCAACTTTGGCGTTGGCAGTCTTTATTCCTATAGAGTAACCGGAGACAGCGGATTTTTGGCCTATACTCAGATCCAGCAGAACTTGGATCTGTTGCGCGATCTCGCAGGGTGGGGGCCGCACTGTCACGTTGTTTCCGATGCTTGTGTCTCTGCTCATATGGGTATGGATTTAGCCGATAAACTACTGCAGTCATCTTCGATTGAGCAGGCTTTAATCTTTTCAATGGATTTCATCAGTCCCTTTGTAGCCGCAGGATTTTATTCATTGAAGATCCTCAATGGTCAGCATCCAATGCCTTTTCATGCGGGAGATTCTGGAGCAATAGCGCTTGGAGAAGGCGCTGCTTTTGCCGTCTTTTCCAGAGAAAAAGCTTCTTTTTGCGCAAGAACTCATGCTTTATGGAACGAGATGTTCCACTTTACCGGAAACAATCCAGATGGGACCGGATTTTCTGCGATGGCATCCGTTTTGAGTCAAGAGCTCGGCGGGCGGCGTATATGGATCAAGGGACACGGAACCGGAACCCTGGAAACCGGTAAACTGGAGGCTGAATTTTTGGCTGCTGCTTTTCCAGAGGCTCCCCTGGTTTCATGGAAAGGAGCTTTGGGACATACCTTGGGCAGTTGCGGGCTCGTGGAGTTGGCCCTTGCCTGTTGTTCTATGGAAAAAGGAATGGCTCCGGGGTGTGTCGGATCCGCAAAGCCTTTCTTTACTGATAACGTAGCAGAAACATCTTTTTCAACGGAATCTTTTGATGGTGTTCTGTGCTGTGCGAATGCTTTTGGCGGAGCGCATGCAGGCCTTTTATTGAGCTATGAATAAGCTTTTTTTACAGCAGATACAGATCGCGGAGCCTTTTCAATTACTGAGTCGTGAGGAGCGTAAGCTTTTTGGCGAAGGGCTTCCTTCTGGTTCTCTGCGCCGTATGTCATCGTTGGGCGTGATGATCTGTTACTTGCTGAAAAAGATGAATTTAAATGATGTTCAGCAGGTGGTCTATGCATCAAGACACGGCGAAACCAATGCGCTGGAAGGGTATATGGACAGTTTTCCGCACCCCAGTCCTGCTAAGTTTCAGACCTCTATTCACCCAAGCTCTGTACAGCAGGTCTTTATAGCTCTTCAGCAACCTGTTCCCTATTTTTTACCGCTTGCCGGATCTACGCATTCTATCCTCAAAGCGCTGCAGGTATCTCTTACGCTTCAACAAAGTCCTTTGCTGATTTTGGGCGAAGAACCAGGAAGCTGGCTGGTTGATCTGGGTATGGCCTATCCCCGGGGAGCTTTGTGTATGATGGCGCTTTCTACAGATGAGTCAGGAGCCATTGCCGAGCTGGAGTGGTCAGCAGAAGAAACTGCTTATTTTTCTCCCGATTTGTTTGAGTGGATCAATCTCCTGCAAAAAAGGGAACACCTGCAACTGTCTGCTCCCGAGCTGGGAACTCTTTCAATGATATGGCTGTAACCCCTGAGAGGCGTAATCCAGGACCCTCCTGGGGCTATTCTCTTGTCCTTTTCGGATTGCGTGTCTTACCGGGTTGGATGGTTGTTTTCGGTGAGGGATTTGGAGCCTTGGTGGCCTTGCTTTTGATGACGTCGCAACGCCGTGCATCGCGAGCATACCTGCAAACGGTGCTTCCCGGACGCATAGGTTTTAAGGATCAATGGAAGCATTTCTTTGCCTTCACCCAGTACCTTATCGATCGTTTGCGTCTGGGGCATGGAGAAAGTTTTCCTATTGCTTTTGCCGAGGGTTACGGGGACTCTTTTTGGCCTTTGGCGAAGGGGAATGATCCGGTACTCTATGGAACCTTTCATTTGGGGTATTCAGACCTTTTGGGCTTTCTCCTAAGCGATGTTCAGCAGCATATCCATATGGTACGGTTAAAAGTGGATAATTCCAGCGATACCGAAAATCTGGGGAAGCAATTCGGCAACATTAGCTTTGTCTGGGTGAATGATAAGGAAAACCTCGTTTGGGCCATGAAGAATGCCCTGCGCGATGGTAACTCTCTGGCCATGCAATGTGATCGTGCGGAATTCAGTACGAAGCAGGGGGCTTTTTCTTTCCTGGGGGCAAAGCGCATTTTTCCATTCACCATCTATAACCTATCCTCCATTTGCCGCGTTCCCGTCATCTTTGCATATGCTGTTCGTAAAGCAAATGGAGAGGTGGAGTGCTTCCATTCGGTTCCGTTTTCTCCGGAAGGCTTGTCCCGCAAGGAAGTTTTGCTGGAGGGGGCCAGGCATTTTCAGGAAGTATTGAATCATGTGGAAAGACTCTTGAAAGATTACCCGTATCAATGGTTTAATTTCTGCCCCATGAACGATCCCTTACCATCCTCTGATGTATGAAGCGGTTGTGGCTCCAGATTGCCTTTTACCTTAGCTTTGCGCTTTTTGGCTGCGTGGCTTTTGGGCTGAACATATCCTGCGGATTAATTGCCAGTTTACCGGGAAAAAAACATTTGGATAAACCAACGCGAAAGCTGATCGAACAGCTTTTTCGGTTTTGGGCTTTTTGGCTCAAGACCACGGGGTTGCTTCGTTTGCAGGTAAGCGAGAAAGTGCTCCATCTCCGCGATTTGAATGAGGTCATCTTTATCTCGAATCACCCCAATTTGATGGATGTTTGTTTTCTGCTTCCTTTCCTGCCGACTCCGGTCTGCATTTACAAAGGAAAACTCAGGCGAAACAGATTCCTCAACGGTTCAGCTGCTCTGGCTGGGTATATCAGCAACGATAAGGGCGTTGGGACTGTCTTTCAGGCCGTAGATGTGCTGCGCGAGGGCCATTCCCTGCTGCTTTTTCCCGAAGGAACCAGAACCGTTACGGAACCGATCAATCCTTTCAACAGCAGTTTTGCTTTAATCAGCAAGCGATCGGGAAAAAAGATCATCCCTCTGGTTATACATACCGATGCTGTGATTCTCAAAAAAGGGCACTTTTTCAAACGGGAGGGGTTGCCTATCTCTTTTTTCATTGATGTATTGGATCCGTTGGAGACATGCGCGGATGAGAATGCGGCAGACTATTCCCGTAGGGTTCGCGGTCTCTACTGCAATGCTTTAACCGGAGGCAACACTCCATGATTGCATCTTTTTACTCAGTTTTTCGAGAAGATGACGGGAGTCTCACCGCATTATGCCGTGTCGATCCCTCTTTGGATGTTTTTCGTGGCCACTTTCCCGGAAACCCTATTCTTCCGGGGGTTGTTATGCTTGAATGGCTTCAGCAATTGTTGGAATCTCAGGGTATGTTTCCGGTGGTTTGTTCGTGGAAAAAAGTCAAATTTCTGAGTCCGGTTAAACCTGGCACAGTGCTGGCTTTCCGTATCTCGACAACAGGTTACGCAGAAATCCACAGTGGCGATACCCTTTGCTGTTTTTGTCGACTTGAAAGGAGTGCGAGCCATGACTGAAATCAAACCAATAGTCCTTATTCCCTCCTACAACACCGGAGATCGACTCCTTGAAACCGTGGAAGAAGTGCTTCACTTCTGGCCCGATGTTATGGTGGTGTTTGATGGAGGAGATGATGGACGTCGTCTACTGAAACATTTGGGCTGCCAGGTGCGTTTCGTTCTTCTGGAGCAAAATCGAGGGAAAGGGGGAGCAGTCCTCGCCGGCATAGAAGCGCTGCTTCCTGAAAAGTTTACTCATGTGCTGGTTTTTGATGCCGATGGACAGCACTGTGCCCAAGATATCCCCCGCTTTATGGAGGCTCTCTTAACTGCACCGCACTGTATGATCAGTGGGATTCCCGTTTTTGGTCCTGAAGCCCCTGTAGAGCGTGTCAAAGGGCGCGTGGTGGGGAATACCTTTGCCTTGCTCGAAACGGCCTTCAGAGGCGTCGAGGACGTGCTCTACGGCATGCGGATCTATCCTGCTAAGCCGCTTTTGAAAGTCATGAGGAAACGTTCCCTAGGGATGCGTTATGGATTTGATACCGAGGCATCCGTTCGACTGTTTTGGGATGGATTTGGTGTGCGTCACCTGTCGACTCCTGTTACCTATTTTCAGGAAGAGGAGGGGGGCGTTTCTCACTTCCACTACGTCAAAGACAACGGCGTTTTAATCCTCCTACACATTCGACTGTTGTTGGAGGCTCCTTTGCGCTTATTGTTGCGTGGTTTCAGGTGTAAACACGTAATGGAGAGCCTTGAAAATGATTAAGTGGCTGCCTCTATTATTTCTCTGCCTGTCTTCTCCATTGTATTCAATCGATACAGCGATTTTTGATGATTCATTTCGCGTGGAGCTGGTTGAGAAGTCTTCTCCATTGCAGGAGCTCTTGGCTTTGTTTTCAACCCGCCGCTGTGTTGAATCTGGATTTACCGAAGAACGCTATTTTGCATTCCGTAAAGAGCCGGTTAGATTAAGGGGAACTTTGTGTTATATTACGGGTGTTGGCTTGAGCCTTCTCTATGAGGAGGGGGATTCAAGACTGTTGATCTTTAAAGGTACGGAACTGATTCGTTATGCGGCTGCAGATAATGAGCGTTCCGTGTATCCTGTGGATGCCGATCATGCCTATCTGGAAAGTGTCATGGCCTTCAATTTGCCGGCGTTGGAAAATGATTTTAATGTATATTTCCAAACCGAGGATGATCAGTGGTTGCTGGGGCTGCAACGCAGAGAGAAAGTAGTGAGGGGAGCGAAAGGAAAAAATATCGCTGTTACGTCCATCGTTTTGCAGGGTAAGGGATCTCTGTTGCACACCATTGCTATCCGCAATGCCAACGGTTTCGAGCGGGTTATTCGAATGGAAGGTGTTTCTGTGATGGATTCCGTTTCAAATACCCTTAAACAAAGGTATTTCCCTGAATGAAGTGTAATCGTCTACAGATACTTGCAATCACGTTGCTGGTGACGGCTCTGTTGGCCGCTATCCTGGTAAGAGTAGGCCAAGGGCACATTACGGACGATATGCTGGCGCTGATTGATTGGTCGGATGCATCGGAAGATGCCACGCTTGCCCGAAGTATGCTTCTTTCAGGTGAGGCAGCACAAATGTTTTTTGTTTTCAGTGGAGACGCTGCGGATACGTTTGCCGATTCGTTTGTCAGCGATCTTAACTCTTCCGGTCATTTCCTCTCCGTGCTGCGCTTGGATGACTATGATTGGGTGGCTCCTGTGGGGACTTATTATGCAGACCACTATTTGCCTCTGGGGGCACCTCTGTGGTTCGCGAGTGCCTGCGAACGTTATCAATTTAAGAATGGATGCCCTGCGATTACGGATGCGGCTTTTCTTGACTGGTTGTCTGATGACGCTATCCGGCAACTCGATGAATTTCTGCAAAGCGATCAGGCCGAGTTTTTTAATGATTGGATTCCACGAGATCCGTTGCTCTTTTTTCCAAAAGCAACGGAGAGTTTTCTTAACGGGGCAAATCAATCCGATCGTGGTCACTCAAGTATTCTGGTTTGGGCTAGGTTGAAGAATGCACCGCTTTCCAGAGAAGGGCAGGACCCGGTGATGACCCTGATTGATGCTTTATCTGAGCAGTTGCCGGAATCTGTGGAGTTTCATTATACCGGAGTAAACCGTTTTTCCATGGCTAATAGAGTCGCCATTCAAAAAGAAGTTCAGTGGGTGAACATCGCCATGTTCGTTCTATTAGGAGGCGTTTTATGGTTTTCATTTGGCAATGTTCGTTCGGCATTTTTTCTCCTTTTGCCGTTACCAGTTCCCTTGCTTCTGGCCGCGCTGCTGACCTTCCTTTGTTTTGGTAATGTACATGTGATTTCTCTGGTTATCGGAGGTATTATCCTTGGTGTTGCTCTGGATTATGGATTTCATGTGAGTGCGCACCGGTTCGATCTGTCCGGCTCTGCGCTCAGATCGCTTTGGGGGGGCTGTCTCACCAGTATGCTGGCATTCCTTTGTCTGGTGTTTTCGCCGTTGCGCAGCATTGCTCAGATTGGTGTATTTATTGGTTCAGGGCTTCTCTTGGCTTTGATTTCGTTTCTGCTCTACCACCGTATCGGTTGGTTTACGCATATCTCGGATTTGCGCCGAATTGATCTGTGGAAACCCGCAGGGAAGTGGTTCCGGTGCGCGCTGGGCTGCTTCTTAGTCTTTGCCTTGTTGGGGCTGATGCGCATTCATTTCGACGACGATGTTCGCTTGCTGCAAATGCCAACAAAGGCCTTGTATGAGGAGGATGCTCTTGTTCGTTCGGCTTTTTCGCAAAGCGGAAGGATTGCTTTGCTGACATATGGAAGGGACGTTGATGAAGTTGTTTCCAGAGCCTCTCAGTTAAGCGCTTATTCCGGTGCGTTTAACCTCCTGACATTTACCGGAACTCCTGCTCAAAGAGACGTTTTTACTGCCTGGAACGCGGAATATGGCCAGCAATTCAGTCGCGCCTTTCGCGATAAACTCATGCTCTCCGAATATGATGCGGACGCGTTTGCTCCATTTTTTGACAAATGGGATCAGTTTCCCGAGGAAGATGTTCCTGCTCTCATTGAAGGATTGAGTCGAAGTCTGCAGGGACCTTTATCCAACTTGGCGCATTTTTCAGACGATGGAAACTGGATACTGACTTCTGTTTCATCTCTACGGGAGGGCGTGGCCCTGCCTGAGGGAACGATTCCCCTGGACCAGCTTGGTCACTTGAATCAATCTTTTGAGCATTACCGAATCGAATTGATGTCAACAGCCTTTAAGGGACTGTTGCTCGCGGCATTGGTTACGGTTCTTATTGGAGGATTGCGTAAGGGTTTAAAAGCCTATCTTTCTGCTTTTATTTGTACCGCTGCTGGCGTTGGAGTATGTTCCTGGCTGGGCATTCCTTTTAATCTTTTCCATGTGGCTGCGGCATTATTGTCAGTTTGTCTCTGTCTGGACTATGCCTTGTTTACGGTTCATTTAGGCAAGTGTTGTCTGCCTGTTTCAGTTCAAATTTCAGGAGCTACAACACTCACCGCTTTTGCGGTACTGGCTTTCAGCAGTATTCCTGCAGTGCATTCCATTGGGTTTTCGGTCTGCCTATGTGTTGGGATTGCCCTTGTTTTTTGTCACTGTTTTTTGGTCACCAATGAATGAATTACTTTCCAGACTCCCACACAAACCACCGGCGTTGCTTCTTAGCCATGTGTATGAAGTTTCGGAGCAGAGTGCTGTGTGTGGCTATACTGTTTCAGATAACACGCTTACCGTGTTACAGGGGTTGTCTTCTGCATATGCGCTGGAAATGCTTGCGCAGGCGGCTGCGTTGGTTTTGACACAATCCGGGGCACAACCTCTGTCGGGAATGTTGGCTCAATGCCGTTCATTGGTTTGCCGCCAACCGTTTTTTTCTTTTGGCACGGAACTGATTATTTATGCCAAACTGGAAGGACTTTCTGCTGGTGTATTGGCTCTCTGTAGCGGAAGAGTCGAAGAAAGTGGCAGTGGATTGCTTTTAGCTGAGGCAACGTTTAGTATTTACCTTAATAATCAATAGTGATGGAGACTGGATTACATTGGGAGTTATTCCGCAGAGTCGTGGAAACCCGTATGAGCGATATCGCGTTGGTAGAACTGTCATCAAATGTTTCTTTCAGTTTTAAGGCCTTGTATTCTGCGGCGATTGCTCGTGCCAACCTTTGGATTGAGTTGGGGGTTCAGCGCAAAGATAAAATGCTTTTTCGTATCCCCAACTCCGGGGAGTGGCTTGTTACATACCTGGCCCTTCAAAAACTGAGGGCGGTTGCTGTTCCTGTGGATGTAGATACCCCGGATCCGGCTTTGGAATCATTGGCTGAGAATGTGCAGGCCCATTGGATATGGGATGGTTTTCAGCTCCGAAAGACCGGTGCCGGGATTCCTTACGAAACGGATGACGTTTGCCTGATTAAGGTAACTTCAGGCAGCTCTGGTATCCCTCAGGTAATGCCTTTTCTTGATGTGGAAATGTTGGCAGACGGTCAGCAGATTTGCCGAACAATGGGTATTATCCCCAGTGATATCAACTATGCACTGATTCCTATTGGACATTCTTACGGCTTGGGTAATTTGTTGATGCCATTACTGATTCAGGGCACATCTCTGGTCTGTGCTTCTGCGGTCTTACCTCATGTCATTGCCGGAGATATTTTGCGATCCCGGGCTACCGTGTTCCCTTCGGTTCCAGTTGTCTTTAAGGCCTTGATTCAAGCCGCGGTGGAACCAGCCTCTTTGAGTTCTCTGCGCCTGTTGATTTCGGCGGGCGCTCCGTTGAAGCAAGAGCTTTATTTGGCTTTTGCCGAGACCTATAACCGGCCGATTCACAACTTCTACGGGTCCAGCGAAACAGGCGGCATAGCCTATGATGTAGATGGATCTGCTACTGCAGAAGGGCAGGGGGTGGGGACCCTTATGGATGGGGTGATTGCCTTTGTGGATTCGGATAGGCATTTAGTTGTCCGCAGCAAAGCAGTGTTCTCCGTTGGAAACATAACACCTAATGAATGGACATTGGGAGATCTGGCTTCTCTTTCCGCGAATGGAATGGTTTCCCTGTTGGGGAGGTCTTCAGATGTAGTAAAACTGGACGGAAGAAGAATCAGCCTGAGCGAAGTCGCCTGTGCCATGGAGCAAATAGAGGGGGTTGCTGAGGTTTGGGTGACTTTGCTGCAACATAAACGAGATTTTCTGGGCGCTGTAGCCGCTACAGCGTTGTCGCCGCAGGAAATCTCCAGAGCTCTGCAGTCACTTCTTCCTAAATGGAAAATCCCCCGTCGGATTTGTTGCGTGCCTGCCCTGCCCAAAACCGAACGGGGGAAAAATCAAAAGGAAAAACTGTTACAAATATTGGAACGCTGAGTATCAGTTAACGTAGAGGAATTTTTGGATATCCTTTTCCAGATAACGGATCCAGCGAATGGGAACGTCCGGCATTCCATCTTTGGTTGAATCGGAGACGATGACAATTTGATTGTCTTCAAGCGTAAATGTCAGTTTTGCGTTATATTCGCGGTGAGCCAGCGTTGCTACGATTTTGGCGTCTGTCTTTTCCTCTACGGTCCACCCACGGTTGATTAATGCCTGGGTTACCGCACGAAATGCACCGTTGGCGGGCATTTCTTCCGGAATGGAAATATAGAAGGTGTCTTCTCCGCTGACAGCCATCTCTTTTCCTTGTTTGCTGGAACCTGTTTCACACCCGGTAAGTATGAATGTGAACATTAATAATGCGAGCAGTAGTGTTTTCTTCATAAACTGTTAAAATGTCGTTCAAACGAGGATTAATATTCAATATTTCAAAAAAAGCCCAAAGTAAAGCATATGCGGGAATAGTTTTTCGTGGAAAAATGGAGCGTTCTCTGTCTCAATGCCTTGAATTCTTTCTGTGCTTCGAATGAACTATTTTAGTCTTATATTTAAAGAGAATACACTATCTTTCCCCTTTGTGCTTCCCCTGCCAGTTTTGGATACTCACCAATCTGCCCATTGGGGCCTGTCGATTGATTCATCTGTCTCGTCTGAATCTCATGGTGTGTTCTTTCTTTCGGAGGAATTCAGATTACACTACTATACGGTTCCTGTTTCTGAAGATATCTCTGCGGATACGCATCGTATCTATAATGCAATTTTTGCTGAGGCAGATTCCTGGTTTTTGGCTCGCATGTGGAATTTTATTCCAGAGATCAACGCCATCCAGAATGGAATGGAGCACTATCGTTCGTTTTGCGAAGGGCGTTCTCTTGCTTTTTATGATTGCTTTGGGTGCTCAGCGGAGGCTCGAATGCCTGCGGCTACAGGCGTTGGCGGGAAAAATGAATCCTTTGTCGTTGCTGTTCTCTATTCTAAATCCCCGGTAAAGCATCTGGAAAATCCCCGGCAGGTTCCGGCGTATTGTTACCCGGTTGACTATGGTCCCCGAAGCCCCAGTTTCGCTAGGGCTACTCTCTGTTCGTCGCTTGCCTTCATTTCCGGTACCTCGGCGATTCGCGGTCATCAATCACTGGGGGGAGGGAATGTTTCCGAACAGTTACAGATCACCTTGGATAATTTGCAGGTGATGCAAAACCAGCTGCTGCGAGCTGGGATGACTGAGTCCTTTAAGCGTTACATCGTTGTCTATTTGCGGAATTCGGGTGACCTTAAGTGTATTGGAAACATGCTTAAACAGGGGTTTTTCAGTCTAGAGGATGGATGGTGTATCCTCCAGGCCGACATCTGCCGGGCGGAATTGGATGTGGAAATAGAGATAACTTATTTATTGGAAAAAAGCTGATTATGGCATCCCGCGTCCTCTTGATTTCCGTAAACAACTACCGAAACCCTTACGCAGTGTTTCCTCTGGGGGTGATGCATGTTTATGATGCACTTGTTTGCCGCGGATTTTCTGTTCAACTGTATGATGCTCTGGTTCATACTGAACCAGTGGAAGAGGTTATCCGCAGGTTTGATCCTGATTACGTGGGAATTTCTCTACGTAATATCGACGACGTTTTAATTGATGTCCGGGAGACTTTTTATCCTGCATTACTGGAGATGACCCAGCGCGTTAAAAACGCAAAGGATGTTCCTGTTTTTCTGGGCGGGAGTGGCTATTCTCTTTTCCCCGAGCAGCTGTTGCGCATGAGTGTGGCCGATTATGGCATTCAGGGAGAAGGAGAATTCGCCGCGGCAGAGCTGCTGCAGGCGTTGGAGCGTGGTGCTCCCATTCCTTCGCATCCCGGTATTCTGGAACGTAATCCATCCAATGCTGAACATGGGCCATTGAAACAGTGTTGGGTGTACGACTCATCGTTAACTCATTTTCCCGAGGATGTTGCGTCCTATTATCTTCAGAAGAGTACTATGCTCAATGTTCAGACACAGAGGGGATGCCCCTTGTATTGTACCTACTGCACTTATCCCAGAATTGAGGGGAAGTGCCTTCGGCCGAGAAATGTTGAGGCCATTGTTGATCAATTGAAACGCTACCAGTCTCTGGGGTGCCGCTATTTTTTTATTGTGGATTCGGTTTTTAACCTGAGTCCTAATCATGTTGAAGAGGTTTGCCGGGCAATGCTCCAGGGAGGTATTCGCATGCAGTGGGGCTGTTTTCTTAGGCCTCGCGGGTTAACTGATTCGGTGGTTGCCTTGATGAAAGAGGCTGGCTTGAGCCATGCGGAATTCGGCGATGATAGTTTTTCCAACCGTGTTTTGAAGGCCTATGGTAAGGGCTTTACCTTTGATCATATTCAAGAATCCAGTGAGTTACTGGATCGATATAAAATCAATCAATCCCATTTTTTGATTTTCGGAGGGCCTGACGAAACCGAGGAAACCGTTGAGGAATCTCTGAAGAACTCCATTCGATTGGGGGGCAAGATCATGTTTGCCGGTGTCGGAATGCGTATCTATCCCGGGACGCCTTTGTTTTCCATGGCTCTGGAAAGGGAAGTGATTACCCCGGACACGGATCTCCTCAATCCGGTATATTACATCGAAAAAGACTTATCCTACGAGTGGTTGAATCAACGTTTGCTTCGTCACCGAGAAACTAATTCCAACTGGATTTATGGCCCGCTGCCCGGTGACTATGAACGGGTTGAAGCAGTATTGCGTAAAAAGGGGGTTGTGGGACCTTTATGGCATTACATGGAAGTGATGTACCGTATAGGAAAGCTGCCACGTTGATGAATTTCTATTGTTAGAACTCTACGTAGTTTGATTTGCTATCCCCGTTCTTTATTACTTTGAGCATTCTCGTGATGGTTGGATGTTTACCCTGCGTCCTTGCTCATACATTTGTTACCCTTTAAAATGTGAATATGTTGCCCCCTCTCAAAAAAACACAAATCTTCGGTTATAGTATTGGCGATTTGGGAATCAATTTGAATTTTCAAATGGTCGGATTCTATCTGGCTTATTTTTATACCGATGTCTTTGGTCTGAAGCCGGCTCATGTAACTATTCTCTTTCTCGTAGCTCGTATTTGGGATGCCGTGAACGATCCACTGATGGGGTATATCTCCGATCACACACGTTCTCGTTGGGGGAAGTTTCGTCCTTATCTTCTTTTCTGCGCCGTCCCTTTGAATGTGCTTCTGATTGCCTGTTTCTTTACTCCTGAATTCAGTTATACGGGCAAACTGATTTACGCCTATGTAACTTACATTTTGCAGGGAATGCTCTTTACCGCAGTCGGTCTTCCGTATTCATCCATTAATGCCGTGATGACGCAAGATTCTCAGGAACGTTCCGTTATTTCGTCATGGCGAATGTTTTTTGCGGTGGTTATGGCTCTTGGTTTTATTGCCATCTTTGGAAAGCCTATCGTTGGACTCTTTGAGACTGAACAGAAGGGATTCTTCTTCTTGGCGATTATTCTTGGGGTTTCTTCAACGGCGCTCCTTTGGTTGGCCTTTACGCAATCCGAAGAGAGAGTGGAAGTTGCCAGAGAGCGATATGGTGTTAAAGATATTGTAACTATCCTTTTCGGAAACCGCGAGCTGTGGGTTCTTGCTTTGGCAATGCTTCTCAACACAGGCGTATGGGTTATTGGCAATACTGTGGCTCTCTACTACTTTAAGTATATCCTCCACAATGCGGACCTGCAGTCACTCTTTTTCCGCTATATGATTCCATGTAATGTGGTGGGGGTTATTGTAACGCCTTACCTTACCCGATTGATTGGTAAGCATAAAACCTTTATTCTTGGCAGTATCATTGTCGCAATTTTTTCCTTTTCCCGTTACTTTGTGCCCGATGAATCATTAATCCTTATTTTTGCCCTTTCTATGGTAAGCACTGTTGGGATGATGTTCTGTTCGGTTACTCAGTGGGCCATGCTTCCGGATACGATCGAATACGGTCAATGGAAAACAGGTGTTCGCTCAGAGGGCATTCCTTACGCATTCTTTTCCTTCATGCAGAAAGCCGGCATGGCTCTGGCAGGTAGTTTTGCCACTTATGTAATGGCCCGTACCGGTTACGAAGCCAACACGGATTTAGTGCCTGCCGCAGAAGAGGGTATTCGCTGGCTCTTCAATATCGTACCCGCAGTGTGTTCCTTGTTGTGCCTCTTTAGCCTCTTCTTCTACCGCCTCAACGAGGCCCGCTACAAAGAGATTCTTACGGAATTAAATTCCTCAGAGTAAGCCTTTTTCATGAAATTTGTCCGCGTTTCTTTACATATACCTTTTCTTTCTGCTGTTCTTTATACCTTTACTTTAAATTTTCTCTCACTTGCTGTTCAAGCCGCAGGAATCGATGCGTCGGTTCCGTCGTTCCATGCCTATACCTTAAGTTCGGTTCCGGCATACTTTGATTCCGGCAGTTTTGTCAGTAGCGAGCAAGGAGATGGTTTTTTCCCATTGTCTGCCCTTGGTGTTTCGGCCCCCGTTGTGTTAAGTAAACAGGAGCTTCAAGGGGTGGCTATTGTAGCCGACCACCTAAGGGCAGACATTGGGGCCGTTTCCGGAACTGCCCCAGAGGTAGTTCAAGGAGCCATTCCCGACAATGCACCCTATATAGTTGTTGTTGGGACTCTGGAGCACAGTGATCTGATTCAGCAACTGATTGCTTCAGGAAAATTGCAGGTTGATGATCTTTCTGGAAAATGGGAGGCCTCTGTCACTCAAGTTGTTGAAGCTCCATTTTCTGGTGTTAGGCAGGCCCTTGTTATCGTTGGTAGCGATAAGCGTGGTGCTATTTATGGGATGTTTGATCTCTCCCGGAAAATCGGTGTTTCTCCCTGGTACTGGTGGGCCGATGTTCCTGTGCGCCATGCAGACAATTTATATATTAAACCGGGCTCCTATCGAATGGAGTCGCCAAAGGTTCAATACCGTGGCATTTTTATCAACGATGAGGCTCCGGCATTATCCGGCTGGGTATACGAGAAATTTGGGGAATTCAACAAAGATTTCTACGAGAAGGTTTATGAGTTGATCCTGCGCCTGCGTGGCAATTACCTATGGCCTGCTATGTGGGGACGTTCACTTTTTGATGATGATTCGCAAAGTGATGATCTGGCGGACGTTTATGGCATTGTTCTTGGAACATCACATCACGAACCTCTGATGAGGGCGCATGTGGAATGGCAGCGTTATGGAAGCGGCCCTTGGGACTATTCCAAAAATGCTCAAGTGCTCAGCAGATTTTGGAGAGAAGGTGTTGAACGCATGGGAGCCAAGGAAAGTATCGTTACCATCGGGATGCGTGGAGATGGTGATGAGCCCATGAGCGAGGAAAGCAATATCGCTCTCTTGGAGCAGATTGTCGCCGACCAGCGCGATATCATTGCCGATGTCACTGGAGAACCGGCAGAAAAAACGCCGCAGATGTGGGCGCTCTACAAAGAAGTTCAGGATTACTACGATAAAGGAATGCGCGTTCCTGATGATGTTACATTGCTCCTGTGCGACGATAATTGGGGCAATATCCGAAAACTGCCCCCGGTGGACGCGCAGGCGCGTAGCGGTGGCTATGGCATCTATTATCATTTTGATTACGTGGGTGGTCCGCGCAATTACAAGTGGATCAATACGGTGCAGATATCCCGTGTCTGGGAGCAAATGCATTTGGCCTACGAGCACAACGTTCGCAAACTGTGGATTGTCAATGTGGGCGATATTAAGCCGATGGAGTATCCCATTTCTTTCTTTCTCGATTATGCCTGGAATCCCGATGCCATTCAGGCCAAGGACCTTCCCGCATATGCCGAACGTTGGGCAGCCGAACAGTTCGGCGAAACGCTCGCTGCTCCAGTGGCTCATATGCTCACAGAGTATACCCGTTTTAACAGCCGGAGAAAACCGGAAATGTTGAATGCCAAGACTTATGCACTGAAGGAGGGTCGTGAGTGGAACCGTGTAGAAAACGATTATAAAGCACTGCAACGCGAGGCCGAGTCTGTTTCAGCGCAATTGCCGTCGCCTGATTTTGCCGATGCCTACTATCAGTTGATCTCTTATCCTGTTATGGCTGGGAGTAACCTCAACGAGATGTATGCCGCCGTTGCCCGTAACCGCTTCTTTGCCAAGCGTGGAATGTTGGAGGCCAACGCGCAGGCAGATCGTGTGAAGACCGCCTTTGCCAAAGATGCAGACCTTTCCGAAGCCTATCACAGCATGAAGCAGGGGAAGTGGCACCACATGATGGCTCAAACCCACATTGGTTACATAAACTGGCAGGAACCTGAAGCTCAGGTATGTCCGGAAGTTGCTTATGTTGACGAATCTGGAACTTCTGCAGATAACGTTGCTACATGTGTTGAACAACCAGTGACTTTACCTATTACTGAAATCCAGACCGGTGTGTTCATCGAGCAAAATGGATTTATCACTATGGAGGCTCCGCATTTCTCCAGGAAAATCGAGGCAAAAGGGCAGAGGTGGCTTGTTGTTCCCGATCTGGGGAGAACCGGTTCGGCGGTGACCATTACACCGGTTACAGTGGCGTCACAACTACCGGGTGAGGATAGCTCTCGTTTACAGTACCGTGTATATCTGAATGAACCCGGAACTGTAACTGTAAATGTATATGTTTCTCCCACTTTAGATTATGAGGATCGTGGCGGATTGCGCTATGCCGTTTCCTTTGATGGGGAAACGCCTCAAGTGGTAAATATTCACGATGAATCCTTTGGCAATTGGGATCAATGGGTCGGAGAGAACATTATTAAGCCGCGAAGTGTTCATCACCTGAGTGATTCCGGAGTGCATACGCTTAATATTTGGAGTGTTGATCCAGGCGTTGTTTTTCAAAAAATAGTGATCGAAACTGGAGAACCAACCGACACTTACCTTGGTCCTCAGGAATCTCCTATTTCACAATAACTGGGTTTACGGATGAATACACGCATTTGTTTTTTGTTTAGTCTCTTTTTCTCTACAATTTCCGCATGGGCTCAACCCGCAGCGTTAACACAGAAAAACTTATTTGTTGAATGGCTTGATCAATCTCCTGAAGCAGTGCTGCAAAAAATAGATCAAGCCTGGGATCAGTTGTTTTACGGAGACGATGAGGAACAGTGCATCTATTATCCGGTTGGCGAAGACATGGCCTATATTGCCGATGTCGGAAATGGTGATGTGCGCTCCGAGGGGATGTCATACGGGCTCATGATTGCCGTGCAACTGAACCATAAAGAAGAGTTTGACCGGCTCTGGAAATGGGCCAAAACCTACATGTATCACTCCAGTGGTCCCAGAAAGGGATATTTCGCCTGGCAGTGCAGTTTTGATGGCCGGATCATCGATCCGGCGACTGCTTCCGATGGGGAAGAATGGATCGCTATGGCCCTTATTTTTGCCTCTCACCGTTGGGGCGATGGAGATGGTATCTTCAATTATAAATCCGAAGCGCTTGAGTTGCTCGATGTAATGTTGAACAAGACCGATCCTGGAGATTCTTTTTATAAAAGCATTTTCGATCGTCGCCAGCGACAGGTGGTTTTTGTGCCTCAGGATACGGCTGCTGATTTTACGGATCCATCCTATCATCTGCCGGCGTTCTACGAGTTGTGGGCACTTGAGGATTCAAATCATGCTGACTTTTGGAGAAGTGCTGCCGAAACCAGCCGAGAGTTTTTTAAAAAAACGGCACATCCACAGACAGGCTTAATGCCGGACTATGCCAATTTTGATGGATCACCCAAAACAGGGTGGGGGGGGCACGAAGATTTTAGATTTGATGCCTGGAGAACGTTGGCAAACGTCTCCATCGATTATGCATGGTTTGCTAAAGATTATTGGCAGGTGAAACAAAGCCGCAGAGTGCTCTCCTTTTTATCTACATTCGGAACAAGGCCTCCCAACCAGTTTTCTCTAGATGGCAACCCTTTGTCCGAAGATGTATCGCTCGGTTTGGTATCTATGGCCGCGGTTGCGGGTCTGGCTGCCGGGCAGGAGTATGGAGAACCTTTCGTTGAAGCCTTGTGGAATGCGGATATTCCACAGGGCCACTGGCGCTATTACGATGGCCTGCTCTACATGCTGGGCCTCATCCAAGTCAGTGGGCAGTTTTCTATCTATTGATGTTTTGTAAAATGTTTTTTTTGAGTAGGTTAACTAATTGCTTTTCTATTATTAGAATAATGTCTTTCTTTGCCTTTTTCGGTTTTTGTGTAAATTATTAGTTTAATAGCTACCCCCATCGAATTACCCCTACAAAGAGCTTGCTGTACCTGTTTTATGGCTACTGTAGGGATCGTTCGATTCTCTGTAACCAACTACTCCATAAAACAATGAAACAAATATCGCGAAAAGCAGCATATTGCTGCGCGCTCAGTGTTTCACTTCTTGGCACGCTCAATGCCCAGGATGCCGGTGAGGACGAAGATGTTCTCTTACTGACTCCCTTTGAAGTGGAATCATCGCAGGACGTAGGCTATCTGGCTACTAGTACCCTCGCAGGAACCCGCATCCGCACTGATATGAAGGATGTAGGTTCGGCCATATCTGTTGTTACCAAAGAAATGTTAGATGATATCGGTGCAATAGATAATTCAACCCTACTACAATATACTACGAATGCTGAAGTTTCCGGAACCAGAGGTACTTATGCTGGTCTTGGAAATGCCCAAGAGATTAATGAAACAAGCCAGCTGCGTCAACCCGCTGGTGGACAACGTGTTCGTGGTCTTGATTCAGCTGACAATACCCGTGATTTCTTTGGAACTGATATTCCATGGGATAATTACAATGTAGACCGTATCGATATCCAGCGCGGACCCAATTCCATGCTGTTTGGGCTTGGTAGCCCTGCCGGTATCATTAATGCATCTCTTAACAATGCGGAGTATGCAGATTTTGGTGAAGTGGAACTGCGCATCGGTTCCTATGGAAGCAATCGTGAGGCCGTAGATATTAATCGGGAAATCATTCCCGGTGTTTTGGCTGTTCGAGTGGATGCGGTACTGAATAATGAACGTTATAAGCAGGACCAAGCCTTCGAAGATGCAAAACGAATCTATGGTGCGGTACGATTTGAGCCGAAAATTTTTAGCTCTGATTTTAAGACCAGTATCAAAGCCAAATTTGAAAATGGAAACGTCAAAGCCAATCGCCCTAGAATCACCACTCCCATTGACTTAATCACACCATGGTTTACTTCTGTTGAAGATGGCGGTTTGGGTAAGTATACGGTAACTGATCCATATGAGTTGGGTTCTACCCCGGAAGACACAAATCCATGGCTGAATAATGGAGGAATCAATCAGCAGCAACCTGTTTGGTTTATTGATGGTGCTACAGGTACTCAGAGTATTTATTCTGGTTACATTAATACCGGTGCGATCAAATCAGATGGAACTGCTGGTAACGTATCTGAAAGCATCCAGGGACAGAGATATTCCAATACCTTCACAGGATTAAGAAACTACCCTTCTTATGCCTATGAAGCGGATTTGGAAGGAAACCAGTATGGCCAATATCGCAATCAGTCTATGACTGACAGTACCATCTTTGATTTCTACAATAACCTTATTGATGGAAATACAAAGAGTGAATGGGAAGACTGGAACGCTTATAACCTGTCTTTTACTCAGATGGGATGGGGCGATCGTGTTGGGTTGAGTGTTGACTATGATCATCAGGAATACACCAGTGGTGGTCAAAGCTTATTATCGAATCCAACGATCAGTGTTGATATTAATCAGTATTTGCAGGATGGTTCTCTGAATCCGAATTACGGGCGTGCTTATGTTGTTGGTGGTCCCGGAACAGGATCGTCCTACGATAGTAAGCGCGAATTTTTCCGCTCGACTCTCTTTGGGGAATTTAGGGCATCCGACTTATTTGATGAAGATAGTCTGATGACCAAGATTTTGGGTAAGCATAGGCTGAATGGCAGCTACTCCAAAGAAACATATACCTACGAGAAACTGGGCTGGAATTTGTATGCACATGATGCTGCCTGGGGGCAATTCTGGAAGCGTTCTGATAACGTAGAAATTACAGATCGCGTTCCAGTCGCCAATATTTATCTGGGTGATTCGTTGGCCAGTGCCAATACTGCATCCGGGGCTTATATTCCAGGGATTACAGGAAATGTTGCTTTGAACGATGGTAATGTTTACCTGTTCGAGTCAACTTGGAATGCTACAGGAGTAAATTACAGTGATCCTTGGACTGTACCAGATAATATTGCTTATCGGTATGGTGATGTTTGGAGCAATCCTCCGACTCAGGCATCAAATCCTGACAACTATGTTGGTTGGAATTCCAATAGAACATTAAATCTTTTGAGCTATGATGCAGGCGATACAAGCTTGTATACTTCTGCTGAAAAGACAGTTCGTAAGACTGAGTCTTACGCTGGAACTTGGCAGGGATTTATGCTGAATGATGCCATTGTCGGCACTTTTGGCTGGCGCTATGATACGGTTAAAACTAAAGATGCCAAAGCCAGTGCTATCTCCTCCAATCGAAATATTCTCAATATGAGTTCGGAGGAAGTTGATGGTACAGAAGGGTATAATCTTCCTGATGATTATCCTGAAGATCAAATATTTAAGGCTCATAGTACTTCTTACAGTGTAGTTGCGCACTTGAATAAGTTCTTCCCGAAGGATCCACTTCCCATTGATATCAGCCTTACCTATAATGAGTCTGATAACTTTAGGGTAACCAGTGTGCGCCGAAACATATATGGTGCTCCTATCTCCAATCCTCAAGGGGATACAAAGGAATACGGTATCTTGCTTTCTACTAAGGATGGTCGTTATTCGTTCCGTGCTATTAAGTACGAAACAAATATGACAGGAGTTAGTGTTGATATGAATACGAACGCCCTCTCCAGCACTGTAGCCGGTGGCTTGGCTTGGCGTAATGTATTCCTTTATAGGCTCAGTAGTTATACTTGGGATACTAGAGAAGATCCTTATAAAGAAGATTATGGTGAAGGCTATACCAGAAATACCTGGCACCCTGCTTGGATCGATAATGACACTGGGCGTCCTGTTGCCGGTTATGGTAATACTTGGAATCCCGAGCATGATCCGAGCGATGAAGGCTATGATGATCTCAACCCAGCCCCTGAAAATGCTTATTTTGAGACTCGTGAGCAGGCCATTGAACACCGCGATGCAGTAATTAATGCCTGGAATGATATCCAACGCTATCTCGAAGCATTAGGGTATTTTGACGCTTGGAATTATACTCCGACAACCACGAGTGCATTGACGGATCGTTCCACTTACGAAGCAGCGATGACTTCTGTTGGACCGACTAGTATTCTTGGTCTTGGTGGTCATGGCACTGCGGACATTCCAGCTGCTCAATATATTCCTGTTGAAAATACCGTAGGTACTTACGGAACGAGAAGCAATCCGGGATTTGCTGTAACGTCTGATACTGCTTCCGAAGGGTATGAGTTCGAATTCACGGCTAATCCGACCGATAATTGGCGCATCTCTTTCAACGCTTCAAAAACAACCGCTAATCGCTTTAATGTTGGTGGTGAGGTTCTTGATTCATTTGTAAATTATATGGATGAACAAATGAGTGGTATTGCCGGAGATATGCGTCGTTGGAATGGCGATTTCGGTTCTGAAATCCGTACCGATTGGTTTAGCTGGCGTAATAACTACACGCTCTTGAAGCTTAATGAAAACGCTGCCGCTTCTGAAATTCGCAAGTGGCGCTACAATATCATTACAAACTATAGTTTTTCAGAGGGCTTGTTAAAGGGGGCTGGGGTAGGATGTGCCTACCGCTGGCAGGACAAAGTTATCATTGGTTATCCAGTTCTTCCAGGTGAAGGATATATTGCCAATTATGACCTTGAGAATCCATATTACGGTCCGACGGAAGATGGTTTCGATTTCTGGATTAGCTATGAACGTCCCATCACTGAAAAAATCGGTTGGAAGATTCAGCTGAATGTACGTAATGCATTCCAGGATGAAGGATTGATTCCTATCTCCACTCAGCCTGATGGAAGCTATGCTTCTGTTCGTATCAGGTCTGGTCAGGAGTGGACTCTTACCAATTCCTTCACATTCTAAATTAGTCCTTATTTAGTTTTATTAGAGCAAAGGCCCTCTTTAGAGGGCCTTTTTTTTATAGTAAATCATTATTACGTCAAATGTTAGCATTGATATAAGGTTGGTTTCTCCACCACCGTTAGCATAAATCACGCTCTTCAATAGCTACTCTCTTGTAATACCTCATAAATATACGCCTCTTACCCTCTGTTTAAGGCATATTTATATGGTCACTAGGTTCCTGTAACCAAGTAATTAAATATATCATGAAACAAATCTCGCGAAAAGCAGCGTATTGCTGTGCTCTTAGCGTGTCACTTCTTGGTACTCTCAATGCCCAAGATGTCATGGAAGAGGAAGATGTTCTGATGTTGACTCCATTTGAAGTGGAATCCTCTCAGGATGTCGGCTATCTGGCCACAAATACCCTCGCTGGAACCCGTATTCGTACACAATTGAAAGATGTGGGTTCAGCTGTGTCTGTTATCACCAAAGAATTCCTCGAAGATACTGGTGCAACAGATAATAAATCGTTGTTGGTGTACACTACCAATACTGAAGTCGGAGGTTCTCTTGGGAATTATACTGGTGCAAGCATCAGTTCCTATGCAGAGGAAAATTCGTTTTCCAACCCTAATGCCAACACTCGTGTTCGTGGGTTAACTGCTGCTGATAATACACGCAATTATTTCCTGACGAGCATTCCCTGGGATGGCTACAATGTTTCCCGTGTTGACTTGCAGCGCGGTCCAAATTCTATTCTTTTTGGTCTGGGAAGTCCCTCTGGTATCATCAACAACAGTCTGGCAACAGCTGATTTTTATGATAGCCGTGAGGTTAAAGTTACTACCGATGAATTCGGAACATTTCGTATCGAGGGGAATTTTAATCAGGTAATTCTGGAAGATGAGTTAGCTGTACACATTTCTCTGTTGGACGAAAACGAAAAGTATAAGCAGAAGGAAGCTTATGAAAAGGATCAGCGTTACTATGCGGCTGTCCGTTATAAGCCTTCTTTCCTCCAAACAGAAAGCATTAGTACCATCATTTCAGCAAATTATGAAAATGGTGATATTGAGCGTAACTCGCCGAGAACAGTAACTCCTATCGACTGTATTTCTGCTTGGTTCGCTAGTTCGGAAGACGGCGCCTATGGTTTGGATAAACAAACTTTTGACCCATTTGATATAAACGACAACGATCCAGACTCTAATGCGGGTCAGACAAGTTCGGCTTATTCCGATGGTACCGTTAATCCTAACTACCTCCCCGCTCTAGGGAATTACGCTCAGTTGTATGGTACTCAGCTAGTCATTTTTGATGCAGGTAGCTCTACGCCTACAAGAGTTATGGATACCGATATCGGAACCTATTATGGTATCGATAAGAATGGTGCGATTGACCAAAATATTGGCGGCATACCTTATGGACGTATTGCCAGCGTTGCCGGCTACTCCACATATGCGCAGAATGCAAAGCTGGAGAACTATGAGTGGGGACAATACAAAGACTACCACCTTACTGATTCCAGCATTTTCGACTTCTATAACCACCTGCTTGATGGTAATAACAAAACTGAGTGGCAGAATTTTGAAGATTTTAGCGTTAATCTCAATCAAACCTTTTTCAATAACAAGGTTGGTTATGAGTTAAGCTATGATCACCAGGATTACGAACAGGGGCAGGAAAGCCTCATGTCAGGAACACGTTATGCCATTTATGTGGATGTGAATGAAACTCTTACTGATGGTTCAGAAAACCCGAATGTTGGGCGTGCGTTTGTCAGTGATAGTCTTCAGTACGCAAATTCAAATACAAGCCAAGAGCGCGAAACGAAGAAGTTCCAGGCTTATGCAGAATTTGATTTTCGCGACCACTTGGGGCAAAACTGGATGACAGACATTCTTGGTCGTCACGTTGTCAGTGGCACGATCAGCGAAAATATGTCGGATAGCGAAACTCGTTCATGGTACCGTTACTATGCTAACGATGCTTATCGTGATTACATTCAAACGAAGAGCTACGCAGATAGCGTTGTGAATTTCACCTACTACATCAGTGATTCTTTGGCTGGTGCGAATAGCGCTTCTGGACTTCATCTCTCTAACATTTCGACAACACTCAATCCCAGCTCGGATTCAACTTATATGTTTGATTCCACATGGAATGCGACCGACGTAATGCCGGGTGACGATTGGGATGCCGATGAAAATGGATATGTCTATGATGTTGATGATGATAATAACTACGTCTATTATTTAGTTAATGGAAATGGTGATTTCGTCGATGAGAATGGTGATGTAACTACTGATAGTACTAAGTTTGTTGTTGCGGATGCAGCAACAGGAGCACTTCATCACGTTGATGGCGAATATCAGGCCGAGAATCCGGATAACTATGTTGGCTGGAGCGAAATGCCTTTTACCGTGTCAGAAGCTTCTGAAAGCGATAGAGACTCTGTTACTTATTCTGCCAGTAAAGTTAAGAAGGTTATTAACTCTAAAGCGTTTGTTTATCAGGCTTATCTCTTTAATGAGGGGCTTGTTGGAACCTATGGTTGGCGTAAAGATAAGGCCAAATCATGGTCTGTGAAAGCTAAGGAAGATAACGATACTAAATTAGCCATTCTTGATGATGACGATTACAGCTACTCAGATGATAATTACAACAGTGTAACCGGCGAAACAACCAGCTGGAGCTTGGTTGCTCACGTAAACCAATTGTTGGGGAAACGTGATTTTCTTCCGTTTAACATTAGCCTCTACTATTCAGAATCTGAGAACTTCCAGCCGGAATCCAGTCGAGTTGACCTGAGAGGTGATTCAATTGCTCCTCCCACTGGTAATACGGTGGATAAGAGTATTGCCCTTTCCACAAAGGATAACCGCTATACCCTGAAGCTTACTAAGTATACCACCACCGTGCTAAACGATACAGCCTCTGGGCTGAGCACATGGTTCATTGGTTCTTTGGAATCATGGGGTGGAAACTGGTGTAATGTTTTTGAGTATAACCTCCAAAACGGTTATACCATGGATGGTCAGGTTGCTGAAGGCAGTAACGACGGCGATTGGAGATATAAGTATAGTGCTGACGTTGGCGAGACTGAAGCAGATGCTGCTGCACGTGAAGCCGCTGCTATTGCTGGCTGGAGAGCTCACCAGGCTCGCGTTCGCGCTGAATTCCCGACGTTTTATGAGAATTGGCTGAATACAGATCCGGCGAATGTGGTTTCCTTGTCTTCGCAAACTCCATCCGGCTTCTCGATTACGCAGGATACGGTATCCGAAGGTTATGAAATTGAGTTGATTGCAAACCCAACTGATAACTGGAGAATTACCTTCAATGTTTCCAAGACAGAAGCAAGCCGCTCAAACGTTGGCGGTGAAGCCTTCAATGCTTGGATGGACCTTCTCGTCGATGATTTGACAAATACCGCTGCTGGTGATCTGCGAATTTGGTCGGGTAATCCCAGTGCAGGAACAACCTATACGAACTTCATGAGTGCACTGGGTTCCAGCTGGTATTTGGTAAAACTGAAAGAAGGCACTGCCGTTGATGAATTGCGTAAATGGCACTTTAACCTGATTACAAACTATTCCTTCGATGAAGGTTGGTTAAAGGGCTTTAACGTAGGTGCTGGATATCGCTGGATGGATCGTAATGTTATTGGTTATCCACTCATTAATGGTGAGAATGATACTATCACATACGATCTGGATAATCCATATCATGGTCCAAGCTTGGATTACTATGATTTCTGGATTGGCTATAGACATGCTCTGACCGACAATGTTGATTGGAAAATTCAGTTGAACATTAAGAATGCCTTTACTGGAAATGAGCTAATTCCATTAAGTACACAGCCAAATGGCGAAGTCGCTGCTTGGTATATTGGTGCTCGTCGTAAGATTTCTCTTACGAATTCCTTCACATTCTGATTTTATTGGTTTGATCTTACATAGCAAACGCCCCCGAAACCGGGGGCGTTTTTTTTACATTAATGCTTTTTTTTAAAGCGCTAATCTGTACTATGTCTAATGTTAGGATTGAGGCCTTTTTAACCATTTCTAATTACCCCTATGAAAAACCGTCGTGTTACCCTCGCCGATGTCGCTGAAAAAGCCGGGAAGCATATAACTACTGTTTCTTTGGCTCTACGTAACAGTCAGCGCCTCTCTGCTGAAACACGAGAGAGTATTCAGAAATTGGCTAAAGAGATGGGGTATCGCCCTGATCCCCGCATGCGTGCATTGGTCTCATATAGGGATCGCAACCGGGATCGCATCAATCCACCTGTGCTTGCCTATGTAACTAATTGGAATAGTCGCTGGGGATGGCGCGAAACGACGGCTCACCCTGAGTTTTATGCCGGCGCTGCCCAGGCTGCGGAAAACCTCGGCTTTAACCTTGAGCATTTCTGGATGCGTGAGCCCGGTTTGACGCATGGACGTCTCAATGGCATCCTCAAGGCACGTGGCATCGACGGTATTATCATTGCTTCCCATGTGCGTGAAATTGACGAACTCCTGAAATTTGAGTGGGAGCATTTCAGTGCGGTGAAAATTGACTATTTTCCGCATAAGCCTGAGCTTCACGTAGTCACCAACAACCAACTGCATATTGTCCGTTTGGCGATGCAACAGGTCATACGCGCCGGGTATAAACGCATTGCCTTTATTATGGATCGAGGGTGGGATATCACGGTCGATAATCTGTGGTGTGCCGGTTTTATTTGGGAGCAACAGAAACTGGCTCCCAAAGACCGTATCGCGCCATACTTGATCCCTGAGAAAGAGCCGTTGGTAGACTGGTTGCAGCGTATACGCCCTCAAGTGATCATCAGTAAAGGATCCTTTGTGGAAAGCATTCTCAAGCAACTGCAATGGCGCATTCCGGAGGATGTTGCATTTGTTGACTTGTTTAACGAAGACACTTCCGGAAACGTTGCCGGTGTGCGCCAAAACCATTTCCGGGTAGGAGAGCTGGCCGTGGAGACCTTGGCCTCCCAAATACAGTTAAGTATTCGTGGTATACCCAAAATTCCGACGACGACACACGTGGAAGGTACCTGGATCGAAGGGGCATCGCTACCGTATTTGAGTTGATGAAACCTAAGGGTTTTCCCATGGGATCTTACTGGCATGTTTTTGCATATAGACTTTACAGTTTCTTAAGAATGAACAGATTTGCTGTTCATGTTCGATGATCTAGCCACGTTTCAGGCAGCTTTGGCCACCATTCATGAACCCGATGAATCTGTTCGTCAGACAATCCTTAAAGATTGGGATACTCGAACCAAGATTCCGGGGAGTCTAGGGCGTTTGGAGGAAGTGGCCGCCGTTGTTGGTGCAGCGCAGCGTCGCAGAATCCCTCTGATGACTTTTCAGGCATTGCGCCTCTTTGCCGGGAGTCATGGAGTAACTTCCGAAGGGGTCAGCCCTTGCCCGGATGAGATTAACGATCAGATGTATGCCAATTTCGGGATTGGAGGAGCTGCCATCAATTGCATTTGTCGAAGCAATAACATCGAGTTTAAAGCCATAGATGCCGGGCTGGCTACGCCTACCGCGAATCTGCGTAAAGGCCCTGCTATGACCCGGGAGGAGACGTTGCAGGCATTGGCCCTCGGCTGGAACTCTGTTCCCTTTAAGGCCCACCTCTTTTCGGTTGGAGAAATGGGTATTGGCAATACAACTGCTGCCGCGGCAATCATTTGTGCCATTACCGGACGTTCTCCTAAAGAAGTCGTCGGACGCGGAGCCGGGTTGGATAATGCCGGTGTTTTGAGAAAAATTGAGGTTGTGGAAGATTCACTCAAAGTAAATGCGGAGTATTGCAATACTCCGTTTGGTATTTTGCAGGCTTTCGGTGGTCGGGAAATCGCCGCGATGACGGGAGCTTTACTGGGTGCCTGTGCACGTCATATTCCTGTTGTTATAGACGGTATTATTGCCGGTGCAGCATCTGCGCTGGCATTTGAATTGGCTCCGCAGTGCCGCAATTACTTCATTGGCGGGCATCGTTCCTTTGAGCCGGGGCATACCTCTTTTCTCGAGCACTATGGTATCGAGCCGTTGATCAATTTGTATATGCGCCTTGGTGAAGGTACCGGAGCTGCTGTGGCCATGGGGATCATCCGCAACGCGGTGGATGCCCTCAATCACATGGCGACATTTGCCGAAGTTGGTGTAATTGACGTAGTTAACCGCGGGTGAAACCTTATTGCACAGCATTAGCTTTTTTATCTCGCCTGCCAGTGCCGATACGCTGGCAGGTGTCGTCAGATGCCGCTTTTGCAAGAGTGGTTAATTTTCTTCCCCTCGCCGGGCTCACGCTAGGGGCTATCAACGGAGTGCTTGCCGGTATCGCTTTTCTTTTGTTGCCGGATTCTCTTGCCGCTGCCGTTACCACTTTTGGAGGAATGTTGATTAACGGCGCTCTCCACGAGGACGGATTTGCCGATTTCTTTGATGCTATTGGAGCACGTTCAAAGGATAAGCGTCTGGACATTATGAAGGATTCTCATGTTGGTGCTTTTGGTGCGCTTGCTTTGATTGCGGCCTGTACCTTTCGAGTCCTTATTTATGTGGAAATCGCCCAGATTGACCTTGGCTTATGCATCGCTTTTCTGGTGCTGGCCGGAGGGTGGGGTCGTTGGCTGGCTCCCTATCTCTTGAAGGTCTGCACTTATTTGCACCGTAATGGAAAAGGCTTGGCGGGTGCCTGGCAGCATCCGTCTCTTCCATTTCTGGCTGGTTCAGCTGCTTTTTTTCTCATCGCATCCATCATCTTTTATATACCGCTGGGGCTGTCCTTTGCCTTGGTAGTTGGCATACTTGCCGTGGCTTTTCCGCATGTATTCCGCTATTTTCTGGGAGGTATTAACGGGGACTGTTTGGGCTTTGCTTCCGTAAGTTGTGAGATCCTCTCAGGAATCGTTTTTCTGATGTGGATGGGACTCCTTGTTTGATCACAAACTGGGAAGGTCTTCGAATCTTAGGCATTTCCATTCTATAGCACCCTCGGCAGAGAAACAGCGCTGTAGGAGAAGTCTTCGCCGTCCGGAGCATAAAGGCTTTCCACGCCTTTCCAGTGCAGCAAACACTGTCAATTCCAGAGTGTCGGAATGTGTGCTCAGCATGGGTGCAATCCGGGTTACAATATCTGAGGCGTGCAACGTCATGCCGTCGGTTTTGGTTTTCTCAGAGATTCCGGCTTTTAGTAATGCTGCTTCAATAATTCCGCTACTGAGAAAATCTCTCAGAGTTAAGAATGGCTTTTTCTGCTCAATTTCTGAGTAAATATCATGAGCCAATATGGCAGCATCCTCAGCGCTTAGTTCTATGAATGGAAGTGCTTCATCGTAGAGCGAGGCGAATGGAAATTTGCTGTATCGATTTTTCAACAGATCTCTCCATGTTGTTTCTGACATCGTGTTTATATTCAGAAATGCTTCGGAAAGAGGAGGACTCTTTGAGCTTTTACTTGTCCGGTAACGATCAAACAGCATATTGTTTCCGTTCTTTTCCCCCAGACTCATAGGCAGATAGTCTGTTTGTATTAGGCTTCGCAAACTGCCGATGGATTCCGGCTTTTTTGTGATGCAGTCAAACAGCATGAGCGGACTGTTGGTGCCATGTTTGTTCAACTCTTCAGTACGGAAGAGATCGCTCTCCATGGGAGTCAGTCCATCGCTTATCCAATCACAGCTCCATTTAAAACAGGATCTTGTTTCAGGGACCGCCAGATCAATGACCGGTCCTCTCGGATCTATTGTCTTCAAGAGAAAGTCGATGGCTTCTGGTGTATCTTTTAGCTTCAGACGCCAGACGAGTTTTCTATTGGAATAAGCGTAGCTAGTGCTGGTTTCCCGAATATAGCTACTGGCTGTGCCGTTCCAAGATGTATAGACAAATGGAATGTTGCGGATTTCCAGAACCGGATTTCCATAGTTTTCAGGCAAGGCATTCTCTGGAATTGGGGTATCAAACGGATAAACCCGTATATACGCGGCAGGAGTCGATGTCGGGGTAATGGTAATGGAATGTGCCTTGGCTATCCACTTATTGTCCCAGACACCAATAGGCCTAAATCCATAAGGAGAGTAGGTCCATTTATTGTTTGTCAACGTGCGTGCCAACCCTTCTGACTGATCCTGTGGCTCCAGCATGGTGAGGCATTCTCCGGCCCCGATATAGCCACCACTGAAATCCATCCAGGCATGTATTTGTGATTCGCTTGGCTGGTTGTAGGTGCTGTGGGCATTGAAATCATTCAGATCAAAGACAAAGGTTGCGTAGGTGTTATTGTTGGTTACCTGCATTTCTGGAAGTCCACCCCAGAGAACGATGTAGCCTCTTGAGTCATTGCCCATGTCAATGGGGAGTGCGTAAGGGTTCCACCAGGTTACTTTTTGATGGAACCGTATGCGGTGGTATTTATCGTATTTAGTATAGAATAAGCCCGCCGAAAGTTCCAGATCCACGGGAACAGGGGAGTAATATGGATAAATACCCGAAGAACCGTTCTGCAGGGGATGAGCCTGCTCGGCATTGTTCGGAATCCTTTTAATCATCGGAATCCCGTTCAGTTCTTTTCCCGAACGTATTTCCCAGATGGTTTCATTACATAATCGGCCAACAGTTTCTGTTTTGGCATCAAGCTCACTCAACCTCTGTTTCAACATACCAGTTTCGTTGTCTACTGGTAATCCCAGGGAAAAAGTGTTGTTTGGCTCACTGGAAATTTGATCGTTTTCCGGTCTATCCTCGAATGAGTAACACTCACCCGTAGATGTAATCGTAAGGTTACTACCTATTCTATTGTTTTGTTCATCAAAGCTCCAGGCCGCATACCAGCATCGTTTTGGATCGTTTACAGACTTAACCTTTATCGGACAGACTTCGAGCTCTTCTGTCAGGTATATTTGGGTGTCGATATTATTCGTAAAGCCGCCCATGAATGAGTTTATTCCATTATGACGTATGGTTAGCAGGCTTGTTTCATTGTCGATGAAGACGGCGTAAGCACCTGTTGTCTCTTGCTTTAATTGTTGCAGTGCCTTGTCCTCAGCAAATTGCAGCGCCGCCTGTAACTCAATGTGTTGCCGTTCCAGGGCATTAATCTTTAGATACTCCGATAAATGCTGCGAGAGCAGCATGAGTGAAAGTCCCAAACATAATATGATTAAAAGAGATAGAAATAATGCGTAAGCGTTATTTGAAGAAAGAAAAAGCTCATCCCTATGCTTCATCTTTAGCTGGAATACTTACTTCTCAGGTCCGACAATCAAAGAAATCGCCTTTGCCGGATCCAAATACTCTGAGGCAAACCGAGCAATGCTTTCTCTGTTTACACGCTCAAGTAAGGCTTTGTGATTGTTCCAGTTGTTGATATCTACTCCAAAGAGACAGTTCAGTCCGGCGTTAACGGCTCGCGATCCAATTGCCTGATGGGCAAAACGAGTCTGGCTCAGCAGGCGTAAGCGTGAGTGGGCGAGGTCTGCATCGCTGACATCTCCTTCTTTCAGGCGGGTTAGCTCTTTGGTGAATACGTCCAAGACAGCGTCTTCATCTCCTGGTCTGGTTCCGGCCATCAGGTTGAACATGCCGGTATGCAAGCCCGTCATGCGGTAGGCCCCAACATAATAGGCCAGCCCAAGCTCTTCTCTAACATGCAGAAAGAGTCTCCCAGACATATCATTAAGCAGTTCTTCGATAACGTTGGCGGTGTAATAATCCTCCGTATTAATCGCTGGGCCGGAGAAAGCCTGCAGCACAACGCTTTGCTCGCGTTCCATTTGTTCTCTGTAGCTTTGCGTCGCAGATGGTGGCGTAAACGGCGGCGATTCCTTCTCGAAGGCGTAATCTGGAATCACACTCAAAATGGCTTCCAGTTCCGG
Organism: Opitutales bacterium; assembly: GCA_016932335.1. GTDB lineage: Bacteria > Verrucomicrobiota > Verrucomicrobiia > Opitutales > Oceanipulchritudinaceae > JAFGCZ01. The sequence continues at coordinate 314,055 of JAFGCZ010000012.1, forward strand.
CAGGATTTTATCCGGATCAAAATTACCACAGATGCTGATGACGGCGTTTCTGCTGAGCAAGAGACGCAAGGCGTGCTCCTTTACCGATTGTGCTGTAAGAGATTTTAGGGCGTCTAGTGTTCCGTAGGAATCGCATCCGTAGGGATGATCTCCGAAGAAATGTTTCCTTAGCTGTTTTCTCCCAAACTCTACGATATCATCCATATCCTCATTCAACTGGGCAATCTGAGCATTTCGTTCCCGTTCAAAGGTGGCTTCACTGAAGAGGGGGTGGAGTAATGCGTCTTCAATCAGATTGCAGGTGGTCATCACATCTTCGGAGAGCATTTCGATGCCAAATCCGAAGGCGTTGTTGCCGACAAACTCGTGGAAGATACCGCCCCGCGATTCAACTAGGCGGGCAACTTGCTCCGAAGAACGGTTTTTCGTATCGCGCAGTAATTGCGTTGCCAGAAGACCGGTGATTCCTGCGTTTGACTTGTCCTCATACAGAGGCCCTCCCAGCCCTGTGTAACGAATATGAACTTTGGGAATTGCGGTATCTTGTTGGTAGACAATTTTTGCTCCGTTCGGCAGCGTGATTAACTCAAAATTACTTAGTTGAACTTTTCTTTTTACTGATCGCTCTGTCTCTTTCGGTAACTCCTGGTTGAGTGACACTATGGTTCTGGATTCCGCAGTCAGGTACGTTAGAATCAGTCGGGGTATATCACTGAAATGAACTGTTTGGAGCAGTTTAAAGTAGCTTTTGGGGTATTCCAGATCGCCCACCACGACTTCTGCTAATCCCAGTCGGGATGCCTGAGCACTGATAGTCTTTCTCGCATTGATTTCTCCAACAATGGCTTGGCGACGAGCTTTTTGCAGATCATCAGGGTGTATTCCCTGACGCGATACTCTGGCCAGTTCATCCTGAATGGCATTTTCAACAGCGTCCTGTTTGTCCGGATCGCAAGTATAAGAGATCCAGAAGATTCCAGTGGTTCCCGGATTCCAGCAGGAGGTAGAGATACTGTGTACCAACTCGTTGCGTTCTCGTAGGCTTTGATAAAGAATAGAGCTTTCTCCTCCACCCAACACTGCGGCCAGCAGGTCCAGAGCTACCGAGTCTGCATGGTTTATTCCGGGAATTCGAAAAGCGATGGCCCCACGGCAAATATTGACGCTTCCTATCATTCGCTCTTCTCGGGGGGCCAGTTGTGCCGGCTCTGCCGGAATGAAGCGCATTGGCAGCGCTTTCCGCTCCACATCGTAGAAATAGCTTTCCAGATAGGCGTTGAGTGCATCTCTGTCGATATCGCCTGCAACCACAACCACCATATTGTTGGGCACGTAGCGGCTGGTATAGTAATTCCTTAAGTCCTCTACGGAAACTTTTAGAAAAAGGTCTCTATTCCCCAACACGGGGTGTCCGAATGGATGATTGCGGAAAACGGTTCTAAAAATGGCTCGGGAGACTTGGCGATCCGGTTCATCAAAGGCCATGTCAATTTCTCTCAGGATAACCTCGCGTTCTTTTTCGTAATCCTCCTGCACCAATTTTGCCCGGAAAACCAGGTCGCTGAGAACATCAAATGCCGTTTCCGCGCCTTCCGAAGGAACATCCGCATAATAGACGGTTCGGTCGAAAGAAGTGTAGGCATTTAGCTGGCCTCCGATTTGGGTAATTGCCGCGCTCAGTTCAGGACCTTCTCGCTGCTCGCTTCCTTTAAAAACCATGTGCTCCAGGAAATGGGAAACTCCAGCTCCCGTTTTATCCGCCTCATCCATGCTGCCCGTTTTTACCCACACCTGAACACTGACTAACTCTGCAGAATGATCCTCTTTGAAGATGACAATTAAACCGTTTGGTAAAATAAAACGGTCTACTGATTCTTTAAAAAAAGGAGCCAGTAAGGAATCGGTGAGGAGAGAATCTCGATTGTTCATAGTAGAGTTCAGCTATGGCGCTTGCTTTTCGGAAGAAAGGGGTGGGTGAAGGCCTCTTCAAAATCAAAAACATGTATAAAATCTTCCCGGGAATCCTCTGCGGTTTTTCCAAAGACACCGTAATCTACCAGATTAAAAACGATTTCTCCGAAATCTTCGCTCCGCTTGATTCCCCAGTTGTGGAATAGTGTCAGAGTCATTGGTCCAAACTGTTCCAGAGAAAAGGTTCGTATCCCCTCCATCAATTCCTGCCCTGATACATGATGGGATTTTCTCGGTTCGTTATGCTCGCTGATCTGCTTAATGGTGAAATCAAGAGCCTTGCGTATAAAAAAATAAGCACCTCGTTCATATCGGGGATCATTCTTAATGATCACCGATACGACTTCGGCAAAGTCTTTACGTCCGAAATGTGCGAATTCTTCTTTACTCATCAGCCTGCTTATAAAGCTATTAACCTTAGCCAAAAGCTGGCTAAGCTGCAAGAAGCTTCATCTTTTAGGGTAAAGAAAAACCGAACCTTTCGGGTTCGGTCTTTCTGATGAATTCGTTGGACTTAACGTAAATCGGTATCGCTGACGTTGCTGAACCTGTTTCCTTTTAAGGGGAACAATGGAATCCCCAGTTTTTCGGACGCAGTCCGTTCAAAATAAAGAGCGGCACGATAATCTCTGGCCAACAGCTTTATAAAGTCTACATTCTTCATTTCCAGCACCATGCTGCCTTCTCGAGAGGCAATGTCGTTTTCAGGATCTGTGTTGCGGAGTATATCCACTTCCCCCATACAGGAGCCTGGGTTAAGGATTGATATACGCTTTCCCTTTTTCAGGACGTCACAAGGGCCTAGAAACAAGAGGTAGAACCAGTTTGTGGATACTGTTCTGCGGATGATGTTGGCCCCTTTGCTGAAGGTATTGAAACTCATCTTCGTGGCCATATATCGCAGCGTGGAAATATCCCAACCTCTGGTGATGTCGAGATGTCTCAGGTAGCTTTCACGGACTCGAATCATAAATTCTTCGTAGCCACCCAGTGCTGGTACCAATACGTTGAAGATTTCCTCTTGCGTAAAGTAGAAGGCAACCCCGGACTGTCGACCTTTAAACGCGATTTCATCGGCTTCGAGGGGAGGGAGGATGCTGAACCCAAATACTTCGTCGGCAACGCATTTGCGGGCAATCAATTTACGTCCAGAATTACCATAGACTGTTATATCTATTTCACCTTGATATAACATGTAGACACGCCCAGACTTTTTCTCGGTTGAATCAATAACTTCACCTCTTCTGAATTTAGCTACTTTGATATGTCGGGCGATTTCCATCACCGATTCACGGGAGAGTCCATTGAATACGCTGAGTTTAAACAGCGGATTTTCCGGGGTGTCCACCTGGATTGATTGGATGATAGAATGTGTGGAGCGCTTGCGAGGCATGACTGCTTTTACCACGCGCACATGGTTGTTTTTGAGTACCCGCGCTTTCCTCTGGAAAATCAGGAAAATGGCAATAAGGCTATTGATCAAAGGGAAGGTTACAAAAATGGTTGCAAGGGTTATTAACCCATAGAGCATCCCGTTTTCTGAATTGAGGAAGCGGAATAGATCTATCTCCCAATCAAGCAGATCACTCATCTGTACATGCACCTGAATGTACAGCGCTAGAACACAAAGATAAACGACTGTGTAGATGGCTTCTAATCCAGTAGCAACGATTTGAAAATTACGTTTAAAATTATTCCAGGAGCGCTTAACTGTAAGATTCTCAATAAAAAACTGATCTTTGTAGATCGATTCCACTGGAGTTCTATTTAAATTATCGAAGAGGTTTCGTGCCGGTCCTTTGCCCGAAGGTATCAATATTGTTAGAAATACCAGTGTTCCCAGTGATAATGCCGTTGGAGCCAGCAGTTTTATCATAAGGAGGCTGCCCAGTGGTCCCGCCATCAGTAGCAAAGGAATGAGCAGCCTTTGGCTCTTTTTCAGAACCTGTCCTTCACGTGTGTCTACGCTCAATCCAAATATGGCCCCGGTTAAACCAAGTTTAAAGGGATAGATGTCGCAATCAAAATGGGTCAATAAACATGCTGCCAATGCATTTGACGCCGTCCAGGCTAACGCCGGGCAGATCAGGGCAATGATTACCGCAAACAGGTTGTGCGGCATGCTTACAGGCGTCGTCAAGATGGCGTAAAACCCGAGTAAGGTCATTAAAGATACAAAAAACCATCCCACGTTGGGACGTATCCATTGTCTCCAGTCTGTGGACAGTTTACGCAGCTGTTTGGATTCGTCTTCACTGACGAGGATTTCGGATAGCCAAGCGCGCATGATCAGCTCATACAAATCATTCAGCTCTGGACAAAGTCTTTCTTCAATCAACTGTGGAATAATCTCCTGCAGAGTGGCTCCTTTTACGAACTTCTTCAGAATCGGCCAGTGCTTGGTATTGATTGTAAGATAAGTATTTGTTCGGGTATTCCGAATAACTCGGGTTGTTGCGCTGGGTTCCCCGGAACGCAATGAAATAGCCAACCGTAAGCGTTTTTGATTAAAAAAATAGTTCTGATTCATGTAAAGACATTCATCCTTACGCGAAATGTGCATTTCTGCAGCATTGCGTATGGGCAATGTTCCTTCTACTTCAGATACTATTTTAGCGTTTTGCGGCGGTGGGGTTGGGGTCCTTGATTTGGATGATTCCTGGTTCACATTTCTAACCGTTTATAATTACTGATCATCTGATTAAGCAGTTGGCGGTATTCACCTTCGGGCTGCTCAGCCAGAAAAGCTTCGATCATCTGATCGCGCTTGGGATTATTATATAAAATCGGAAAGAATTGTCTCAAAGACGCTTTCAGGATCTCTGACGCATCTTCTAGACGATCTCTTATCGATGGAACGCTAATCACACTCGGACAAATTAGAAAGTAGAGCTCTGCACTGATCAATTCCTGATCCAGTAGATTATCCAGATTGTCTCTGAAACTGAAAATAATCTGGGCAGTACTGGGCAGTTTTTTGATTTCATCACACAGGTAGTCCTGCAACTCTAGAGAAATCAGCTCGATGTTCTGCAACATCAAAGTTCCCTGCTGTGCATAATCCATGGCCTTGGCCTGCACTCCGATTTCACCCTTGATCATTTTTTCGACCTGAGTCTCTTTAATAATCTCACAGTCGATACCATTCAGGCGCTGCCCTTTATTCGGGCTGGATTTGTGTACATACTCGGCAATGGATTCTTTGCCGCAGCCCTTTGGGCCTTCCAATACCAATAATTTAAAGTTTTTTGCGCTGATAATCTTTTCAACATGATTACGCAGCTCTTGCGCTTTGGCTGTATTTCCCTGAAGGATGGGGCACACCGATCCTTCTTCAGACACTGTAGCAGCGGATGAGCTTGTCTCCTGATGACCAGATCCTGTGTCATTCATATTATCCAGATCGGGGCGCTTTTCTTTTGTGCTTTGCTTGATACCTTCCAAGAATTCTACTGCCCTGAAGGGTTTTGGGAAATAGGCAAAAGCGCCCATTCTCAGGGCCTCCAACGCTTCCTCTTTGGAGGGAATAATTGAAGTAAGGATTAGTGGGATATCTTCAAAATCGTGACGAATATCACGGGCTAGGCGAAGGGGCGTCCCGTCGCCGGCAAACTGCATCTCCAGCATGACCACATCAGGCGTTTTTTTCTGGATGGCATCCATGGCCTTATCGGGGTCTTCATAAAAGGTTACTTTATGTCCAAGACCCTTGATCATGTCTTTTACGATCTCACGATCATCTTTAAGACTATCAATTACGTAAAAATTAGCCATGTTGAATCAGTGAAGGAATGTGATTGTGGAATGTATGGGAAAAGGTTGCCTACTTTTCTGGATTAATCCGGATAGGGAGTGCTACGCGAGTTCTTACATCGCGCCCCATACGTTTAGCCGGAGTAAACTGCCACTGTTGAATGGCTGTTATAGTTGCTTCCCTGATCACCTCATCTTCACAATCACGGATATGAATGTCCGTGGTTGTCCCGTCACGATTAATTACAAATACTGCATACACTGTCATCGAATCCTTGTAGGAGTCGGGCAGCTTGGGCTGAACCGTCTTCAAGGGGTGGGGAGGTTCATCAACCTTGCTGGACGGAATAATTCGGTCAAAGCTCTGTAAGCGAACGCTTTCAGTGGTTGTTTCTCCATCTACAACAGTAAACGTTGCCGTGTAGGGCTCGTAATCTTCCAATACTGCAAAAATTTCGTGTTCACCGGCTTTCAGTGCATAGGGCTGTTCCAGCGCATCGGCGCTCAATTTGACCTTGTCGATGAATACATTGGCGCCAGCCGGGTAAACTTCAAATAAAACGGATCCTTCTGCGTAGTGCTCTGAGAAGGTGTGGCTGTCTCCCGGTGTCAGCTTGGCCTGAGCAGAACGGCTTTCCCAACCCTGACGGCTGAATTCAACGGAATAGGCTCCGAATGTGTTAAGACCGCTTACCGTATCTGGCGTTACTCCTGCAGAAATTTCTGTTTTTTCGCCTTTGCTGTCGGTAAAGTAAAGAATATAGGGAACTCCGTTGGGAGAACTTTCGATCTGGACACTGCAAGTCATGGGTTCCAATGTGACCATGCCGGGAACAATCAGCTCATCAGCAGGAATATACACCTGAATCGTGCTGGATTTGTATCCGTCCTTTTGCAGTTCGATTTCCTTTTTGCCAATCTTGATGTCATCGATGCGGCAGGGAGTCGTACCTACATACTGGTTGTCAATGTAGACCGCGACACCTTCAGGATAGGTTTCCATGCGGAGAGATCCTGTTGCGCTGGCCAGACGCTCGCGTTCTTGTTCTTCACGCTCGGCGATAGCTGCCAATTCCTGTTGGTGTTCTTTTTCCAGCTCTTCCAGCATGGCTTTTTGCTGCTGGCTGCCTTGGCGGGCACGCTCCAGCTCTTCCTGCAGTCTCTGTTGTTCCTGGAGTCTATTGCGTTCAATTTGTTCTGTGCGAAGGCGCTCATCTTCCAAGCGCTTTTTTTGTCCCTGCCAGCTGATGTAACCGAATGTCAATACTGAGCCGATTACAACCAGACCGACGAATACAATTACCTTTTCCCGAGTAGAGGAGAGGAAACCTCCCTTGCTGCTTTCGGCAGCCTTTACCACAGGTGTTTCGGTTTTTACCACCGGTGCCGGTGCACTCTTGATGATGTCCCCGAGAGTCTTCTCCAGCGATGGTTGTGCGGTTGCCAGATTCAGGCACCAAGGTGCAGGCATGGCTGCCCCATTGAATGCGGCATGGTTTTGGGCTAGCCAACTTGTAATCACATCAGGCTTAACTTCAGTGTTGCTACCTTCTGTATGCGCAATAGCCGGGAACGTAATTGCTTCCAGTCCCAGCCCTTCGGCAATTTTTACGGACATGTAGTCTTTTCCGAAGGGAAGCCCGCAGATGACGAGACGCTTGAAGTTATACTTGCTGCCTTCCTGATCAACGATCGGCTTAAGCGCACCTACCAGAGGGGCAACCAACTCGCTGACATCGTCTACAAAGTCATATCTGTTTTCGTAAAAGAGCCTGTTGGCAGATCCGGCAAACTTCAGATTTAGAATGGTCTGGATTTTTTCCAATACCTGCTTCATGCCTACTTCAATGTTCTGTGAAGTGGCACTGCTCTTGGAAATATTGATTAGTTGGCTGCTTTCCGGGCCAAGATCCAATAGCAATACGCTACCGTTTGCCAGATCAAAGCCTTCGAGTGCCGCAGAAATTCCGGCAAGTGCTCGGGGGATAACCATTTTGCCGGAGGCACAAGCATCGCCAATCTTGCTCATGCACTGATCCAGTGTACGTTTGTCGTATAACAATCCAATGGCAGCACTGTTACTTCCCTTTTTATAGGGTTGACCTGTCTTTAATGAGATTACCGCTCCTTCAAGGGATCCCTTGGGGATGGATGATTCTCCTGAAAGAGCAAAAAGCAATGTTTCCGCATCACGATATTGATTCAGATTCAGCTGAGTCGGATGGACAGGGATATCTGCCAAAAAGATACCACTTGAGGCGCTCTTGGGGTTGAACTCTCTCAAATGGTCAACCAGATGATCTGTTCCAGTCTGCACAACAGTGGCACGTGCACTCTTGATGCTTCCTTCATCGAGGGTGAACTCCGTTAAATTGATGAAGGCCTCTGCGATATCAACAACCAAAGAGGGTGGGGTTAGCCCGGAAGAAGATGTTGAGGGGTTTTTCGCCTTTGATTGAGCCGTAGTTACTGTCTTTTCAGCATTGGCAGCTTTATCGTGGATGGAGTCTGGCGATTTCTTCATAATATGCACAGGTTAAGTTTATCAGGCGTGCTTGAGGAGGGTTAACCCTTTATGCAGGCCAAGGGAGCAGATATGCTGTGGATTAAATTGAACACAAATGGAACTGATACAATAACTTCTTGTAAATTATTTTGGAAAAAAATACAGGAAACATCAAGACAGAATGCATTTCTAGATACGAGAAAATACTTATTTATTTGAAAACATGGACGAAAATGTCAAATTGTTAGCGAACTAATGTTTCTTACTAAACTATTGTCTGTAAATTCTTAGGATTGCAATCTGCTTCAATTCAGGTTAACAATAGAAAAGTTTTTCTTAAAGGAAAAGCTAAAATTAACAAATTTAAGAGGTAAACGCCTTAGATTGATGTGGAACCTTGTGTGAATCATCAAGATAGTATTGTCATTTTTCTTTTTTTTTGGCTTTATCGCTTTTTTACAACCAGTTTATTCTTTTCTACCAGTTATGTATTCCCGCAATAATTCCATGATCAATACCGGTCTTGTGTATATCATTGCCTCGTCTCCTGAGTATCGGCGTTATTTTTCTGTCGTTTTTAGTGAGCTTGGCTGCTCTGTTTCTTCACTCGAGTCTACCGGCCAATTGCGTCGCGGTGGGTCTGCACCCCGCATTGTCGTTGTTGAGCTTGGTGATGGAGATCAGGAGAAATTTAAAGAGGTTGAGTCGATTCGCGGGTTGTTCCCCCGTGTTCCTGTTGTTGTCTGCGCTGAAAAACTTAAGTTGGATGATGTCCTTAAGGCGATTCGTTTCCGCTGTGTTGAAGCTTTTGAAGGAACTCCCGATCTTGGAGTGTTCCTAGAGTTTATACAAAGAGTTCTTTTCGATGGGCGTTCCCTTGCCGGCGATGTGCAATCCCGTTGCGAGTCCGTTTTGCAGGAAGTGCCTTTTCCGTTGTTTAAAGAGAAGAAAGGTAATCTTTCCCTTTCGACTCCCATTAAGCGGATGTCTCCAGAAGAGCGAATTGCTGTTACTGAGGATCGCTTGCAGAAAGCGATTCAGGAAATCACGTCCCACCATCAAGAAATAGAAGCCCTTTCTCTGGATCTGGCTCAAAAGCAAACCAAAGTCGATTCTGGATTGGCTGAATTGGCTGAAGCTCAAAAAAAGCTGGAGGAAGATCGTATCCGGTTTGATGAGGATACGTTAGACGCCCGTAAGCGTTACGAGGAAACCGCCGAGCGCGAACGCCTCCTCAAGGAACAGGAAGCGGTGCTTCTTGAGCAGAAAGCGGCCTTGGAAACTCAGAAGGCAACCCTTGAGCAATCTATTGAGTCTTTAAATATCGAAATTTCTGAGCTGGAATCAGCCAAAGGAGAAGCGCTGCAGGAAGAGAACCGTGCCAAGGCCTCCATGCAGGAGGCTGTTGATAAGCTCGAAGCCAGCAAGGCGGAGCTTTTGACTAACGAAGAGCGGATGGCAGTATTGGAAACACGTCATGCAGAAATGCAGACAGAGATTTCGCGAATGAAGTCCGAGGCTGAAGCGCTTGCCGCTGAGGCTGAAACAAAGCGTCTGGAGGTTGAGTCTGAGCGCCATCACCTGCAGGAGTGGACGGATCGTGTCCGCGCAGAAGTTGAGGAAGAGCAGGCTGCTGCTAATGCCATTAAGGTTAAGTTGAAACAGCAGGAGGAAGCGCTTGCCGTCAGAGAGGCTGAACTTGAGGACGATCGCAAGCAGCTGGCTCACCTCAAAGAATTTGAAGTGGAGCTCAATCAGCGCAAGGAGGCGTTGGATCTGCAACACAGTGACATTACTTCTCAGATCGAGCGCCTTACCCGACTTAAAGAAGATACAGCTCAAGTTCGGATCGAGATTGATGCCCGCGAAGGCGCTGTTGTTGAAGCTGAATCCAAGATCAAGCAACAGACGGCCACTTTGGCAGAGCAGGAAGCCTACATCGCTGAAGAAAATCTGAAACTCGAAAAGCTTAAACAGGATCTGGTAAAGATCGAAGCCCTACGCGAGGAAACCGATGCCCTCATCGCTTCGCAAACGGCTCAAGCGGAAGAATTGGCTGCTCAGGATAAACGCTTACGCGAACGTGAGGCAGAACTGATCAAGGATCAGGAAACTTATGAAACAGATTTAAAGCAATTTCGTAAAGAGCAGGAAACTCGCGAGATCGAGCTCAAGGCGTTGGAAGATTCTCTGGCTGACCGTGAAAAAGGCATCAAGAGCAAGGAAGCCAACCTTGCTGCAACCGATGCTGAAATTAAAGAAGCATTGGAGAAATTCGAGATTGAGCGCCTGCAACATCAGGAAGTATTGGCCGCCCTCAATGATGCTGAAAAGAGAAAAGCTCAATTGGAGGAAGCTGCTGCGGTTGCTCAGCAGCAGTTCGATGATGCGGAGGCTTCTTTTGAGGAATTAAAGGCTGAACGTGCCTCCTTTGAACAGGAATACAATGCATTCCTTGAGAATAAAGCCACTTTTGAACGTGAATTGGAAGCGCTCAAAGAAGAGCGGGAATCGGTTCAACTTTCTGTTCAGCAGAGCGAACAGAAACTCGCAGACTTGGTTAATAAGACTCGTGAGCGCGAAGAGTTGCTATCCTCCGGAGACGAGAAGGTTGCCGAAATCGAGCAAAAGATTAATCAAAAGAATCAAATTCTTTCTGCCACGGAAGATGCCATCCATGCTACCGAGCGAAAACAGCAGATTATCAAATCCCAAGCTCAGGAGGAATTGGATAAGCTGAAGGCGTCTCAGGAGAAGGTTGAAAAGAATATCGCTTCCCTTGGAGAACAGTTGGGGGCTAAAGAGGCGGAACTGATTTCCCTGAATAAGAAGGCGATTGCCCAGGAGTCTTCCATCGATGCGGCCCAGGAGGAAATCAACAAACTGGCAGCCTCCAAGCAGGGGCTTGAGGCTGCGGTAAATGATTTGCAGGCTGCTCGAGAATCGCTTGACCTAGAGCAGGCGGAGCTTTCAAAGCAAGTAAAGGATGCTGACACTCGCCTGCAATCGCTGAAGGCTGATTCTTTATCTATTGAGGAATCGCTGCGGGTTACCGATGCACAGTTGAAGCAAAAGCAACAGGCTTTGGCTGAAGCAGAAACGGCCCATACCAAATGTTCTGGAGAAATTGGAGAATTTGAATCGCAGAAAGCCGAACTTGAGGAAGAGGTTAATATCCTCAATTCAAAGGTGAAGACCCTGATGGAGAGTGCCAAATCTCTCCGGGAAGAGCAGGAACGCCTGGATATGGAAAAGGCTACACTGTTCGACGAATCAAAGAAGGCTGAAGCACGCGTTGCTGAATTAAAGAAGCACGAGTCTGAGCTGACATCCAAAGTTGAATCGTTATCCAAGGAGGTTCAGATCAAGGAAACTGCGGCTGCCGAAGCAGAGGTTTCTCTGAAAAAGAGCCAGCAGATGAGCGAGGCTCTTGATGCCGAAATTGGAGAAATGCAGAATCGCCGTAAAGTTCTGGAGGTTCAGTTATCCGATCTCGAAGTTGCTGTCAGTGAGCTCGAAGTCTCGCGAAAGACACTTACCATTGAGACTTCCGACATCCGCGAACGCGCAGAACGTGCAGAAAAGAATATCGCAGGGCTGAAACAGAATGAGGCCGTTTTAACTGCAAAACTGGAGCAGTTAGAGAAAGAAATCGGCGAAAAGGAACCCATCCTGAACAACTTGGATTCGCGCATTAGTGCTCAGGAAACGGCATTTTCTAAGTTGGAGGGGGATACGCTCAGTCTTCAAGATGAGCATACAGCTCTCTCCAAAAGCTTGAGCGTGTTGAAGGCACAGGCTGAGGAACTAGAAGAGCAGAGTGCTTCCGCGGAAGATCGTAAGCAGAATATCGATTCTGAAATAGAAGCGCTTCAGTCTCGGTTTGCCAAAATGCAGAAAGAAGCCGGGAATCTTGAGGCTGAAAAGAGCCAGATGGAGCATAGTATTGCTTCAAAGAGCAAGGCGCTAAGTACTCTTGAAGCTGAAATGGCTAAAGCTCACGATTTGCTCAATTCCATCAAGTCTGCCATTACGCAGCAGACGGAAGTTAAGACAGCTACAGAGCATCTGGTTTCCAAGCTGAAACAGGAGTCTATTGCAATGGAGAAAAACCATGCTGTTGCGGCTTCTGAAATGGAGGAAATGGAAAAGCGGTTGGCTTCAGTTAACGAAGAGATGCGCCTGGCCCAAAATCGTAAAGAAGAGCTTAATTCTGAAAATGAATTGATTCGCAAGAATATTCAGGAGCAGTCTGAGCTGTTCGATTTGAAGCGTATCGAAATTCAGGGCCTTGATAAAAAGTTAATTGCTCGCCAGTCTGAATACGAAGCCCAGCAGGCGGAGTGCGCCAAGCTTGAAAAACGCAGAGCCGAACTCGAAAAATCGGTTTCTGAGTTGGATTCCGTCAAGGGCGATCTCAAATCTAAGCTCGACAATATGCTTAAGGAACAGAGTGCGGTGATCAACGCCCTCAAATCCCTCCAATAAGTGATTCATTGTCTTTTATTTTTCGCAAAGGCGTGTATCTTTGATACACGCCTTTTGTTTATCCCATTTTGTTTGAATTGTTTTCATGCCCATCGATATCCTTGAGACTAAAAAAAAGCCCATCTACTCCATCAGTCCTGATTTAAGGTCGTACCTTTCTCGCTTCCAAAGAGAGCGCGATCTCCCGGTATCCTACTGTCGATTGCTTCAGTGGAGTGAGTCGATGCCGTTATACGATAAGAACGGAGAAGAAACGCTTTGGAATACAGTGATTTATCCGCGAGAAGATATGGATCAGCTCAATAGAGCATTAACCGAGATCTATGCTTTGCTCAAGACGGAGGGTGATCTCTCTTACGTGGATAACCTGTATGTCGATCGAGTTGACTATTGTACCTTTGGGAACAGTAATCCTTTTCGCGTCCGCATTGTGAATACCCACAACGAGAACCAGGATTACTACTACATCAAAAAAGCCGATGCATCACGTGTTTATGGTTTGGAGTTGGAGCACTTGCTATCCCCAAACCGTATGCACTACTATACTAACGATGATACATTGGTGGAGGAGCACATTGTTGGCATTCCTGGGGATATCTTTATACGTGACTGGTTGCACAACCCCAATTTTAAGCAGGTTCGCCTTGCCAAAGAACTGGTGAAATTCAATGAGCGTTGCTTCGTTCGGCTGCTTGGAGACATGCGTTCTTATAATTTTGTTGTGGAGCTGACTCCAGACTTTGAGGAGATCCAAATTCGTCTCCGGGCTATGGATTTTGATCAGCAATCCTACAGTGGCCGCAAGAACTTTTATTTGCCCCAGTTTTTCAAAGATAACAACAAGCTGGTTACGTTTTGTCTGAAAGAATTGGATTATCAGACGTCTCGTCAATATCAGAGGGAAGAGCATGCTGTTATCTACCGGCGTATTCAACTCGGGCTGATTCGTATTAAGCAAATTATCGAATGTATGTGCTCTGATCGAATCGCCCCGGATGAAAATGTGGCTATGCTTAGGGAGGCACTCGCCGAGCATTATGGAAACACAGATTTCTTGCAGTGTTCCAGTATGGGGCAGTTAGTTAGAAAAAGTATTGAAACCATCTATTTTTCCAAAGGAAAGAAGTAGGAAGGGAGGGGGCTTGTTCTTGGCTTGCTAGATTGCTCTTTCCGCTTATACTCCAAGTAAATCTCATCTCTATATGGCCCACCTATTTGAAGTTTCTCACTCGGATAAAACTCCTTTCAGTGAAACGGAGCGCTTGGATTACAATTCGATCATGCAGGAGCAATTGGCCTTGAAAGCCCAATCTGCTTTTATTGCTCTGGCTGAGTGTATGGATCAGCCAGTTTTGGTGATCAACGACCATAAGCAGGTGATCTTCTCGAATGCGGCCGCCTTGGACTGTGTTCAGGAGCATGACCATCCAGATCATGTTCTTGGGCTTCGCTTCGGTGAATTTCTGGGACGGAATCATGCCATGAATAATCATACCTGCAGTGATCCTTCCATTTGTGCCAACTGCAATGAGCTTTCAGCCATTCTGAATGCTTTGAATGGTGATTCGTCCATTGAAGGAACCCTTTCTGTTTTTGAAACAACACCGGATAATTCAATTTTCTATGATGTTTACGCCGTTCCTTTTTCGATGAATGAACGGTCATATGCCTTGGTTCAGTTGGTTTCTAAGAAGGGTTAATACCCTTTTCTTAAGGTGCTGCACAGATAGCTTAACCCGGTAATGCCTATGATAACAGGGCCGGCCGGGAGATCAATTGCATAGCTGACACATGTGCCGCCTGTCATTAGAATTGCGCAGGCAATGGTTGAGCGTACAAGTAATGCTCGACTGCTGGTCTTTTTGTGCATGGCCAGCGCCGGAGGCAGTGTTAAAAGTGCTATCACCAGAACAATCCCCACCAGCGATACCATGATTACGATGGTCAGTGCGGTCAGGGTCAGCAGTAGTAGGTTCCAGCGGTGTACCTGTAGGCCTCTCAGTTCGGCGAACTCTGGGTCAAAGGCAATACCGGTTAGCTCCTTGTTGTATCTGAACAAACAACCCGTTACGATAATCCCGAGGATTGCCGTTATGATAAGCTCTTGCTTATTGATGAGTAGGATGTTTCCGAACAGGTAGCTCATGGGGTCTACATAAGACGGAGTGACCTGAAAGCAAATAAGTCCCACTGCCATGCCGCTCACCCATATTGCCCCTATCAGGGAGTCCTCTCTCGCTGCATGCTTTTGCTGGATCCGGCTGATGAGCAGAGCTGCTGCCAGTGCACTGATAATCGCTCCATAAGTTGGGTTTAGCCAGGGGAGATTCAGGCGAACCTGAAGTAGAGAGAATAAGCCGATCCCACCTAAGATGCAGTGCGCGATTGCCGCCGCCAGATAACTGATGCGGCGAAGTATGACATGCGTTCCCACCATTCCCAGAGGCACACTTGCCAGTAATCCAGCCAAAAGGGCATTCCTTAGAAAGGGGATCTCTGGAGAAAGGATATGGCGTAGAAGTTCACTCATGTTTGCAGGCCCCTTCGCAATGTCCGTGTTGCACAAACCGCATTTCCTGTCCGTAGAGTTTACTAACAAGGCTTCCTGAAAGTGCTTCTGTCGGGTGAATGTGTACTTTTCGGTTTACGCAGAGCACCCGTTTCACATGGGCGGATACAAAGCTCAAATCATGGCTTACGGTGAGAATGGTTAACGTCTTTGCCAGTCTGTCCAGGATTTCTCTGAACTGGGCTTCAGCCTGCGCATCCACATGTGCCGTTGGTTCATCCAAAAGCAGTAACTTGGGGCTCATAATCAAAGCTCTGGCGATCAATACCCTTTGCCGTTGGCCGCCGGATAGTGCATAGAATGGGCTGTGGATTTGTTCGGTTAAACCAAGCTCTTCAATTACTTTTTCAGCTTTTGTCTTTTCTTCGTTTGTAAAACTTTTGCCTATGTGGTTCCCGAGGCAGCCCATCAAAACCACTTCTTTTACACAGATCGGAAACAGAGGGTCAAAATGTATGTGTTGAGGAACGTAACCAACGGTGCGGCGGTTCTTTATAGGAGAAGCACCAAATAGAGATATCTTTCCTGATTGGGGTTTTAAGAGCCCCAGCATTAATTTAAGAAGTGTAGTTTTTCCTCCGCCGTTGGGGCCTACTACGCACAGATGTTCTCCTGAATTGATCTCAAAAGATGCATTTTCCAGGATGGGCCTTTCCCCGTAGGAGAAGCAGATTTGTTTGAAGCTGATAGCCGGATTTGCATCCATAGGTTAGGCTTTGGTCGCAGAGTGTATGGCTACAATGGTTCCGGTAATTCCTTTGGAGAAAACCTTGGCAAATCCGGCGTCCTTCATTTCCATTTCCATTTGTTGTCGATTTGGGAATGTTGCAATGGTTCCTCCAAGGTATTCGTAAGCAGATTTATTGCCGGTTACGATACGGGCTATAAAGGGCAGGATTCCTTTCAAATACATGTAGTAGAAGGGCTTGATCAATTTTACCGGTTGACTGAATTCCAGACAGACTAATGTGCCGCCGGGTTTCAATACACGCCGCATTTCCTCAAGTCCTTGCTTGCGGTTTTCCAGGTTTCTCAGCCCGAAGGAAATGGTTAAGACATCCACGCTGTCTGTTTCCAGAGGGAGGTTCAGGCAGTCGCCAACACCAAAAGCTATTTTTTGGTGCCGCGGGTTTTTGGCTTGTTTTTCTCGAGCCTGTTCCAGCATTGCTTCGCAGAAATCGAGCCCGGTTATTTCAACATTCGCAGGTAACCCATCGCACAGGGCAAAGGCCACATCGCCGCTTCCTGTTGCTAAATCGCACAGGATTTGAGGGGTTAGTGATCTCACTGTGGAAACTAGACGTTTTCTCCAGTAAAAATCTATCCCCATGGATAGCATGTGGTTCGCTAGGTCATAGCGACCGGCTATCCCTGTAAACATTTTTCTGACGGCGTTTCCTTCTGGTTTCATGGCTGGTAAATGGATGACCTTGCCTCTCATTTTCTGAATTGTCAACGAGTCAGCATGCCTTACTCGGAGTCTTTGCGAAAGCTTTCCACAACCATGCGGGAGAGCTCTTTGTCCGGATCCTTGATCATCTCCTCACCAAGTGTGAAGGTGGATTCTCCTGTGTTTCTTGAGATGATCTTCAGCCCATGCTCGAAATCTTTGAATTTCTGTTCACACAGGGTTCTTATTGAAAGGTCTTTTTCCACCGCTTCGTCAATTAGCGCATTACAAGCAAGTTCGTTAAAGCTTATTCTGAGATCATATTTCTCCTCAAAACGTGAGGTGTAGGTTTCGATTTCCTGCATATGAACCGCCTGCTGTAGGTGCTGGTTTTCTTTGAGTAAACGCAGCAATGTTTGAGCAGGCTCATTTACGGTGTTTGTTGTTACCTCAAAATTGCGGATACCTGTGGACGGAAGCTCAAATTTGAAATCGCGGAAAATGCGTTCGAGCACGGTCATCAAGCCGCGGGCACCTGTTTTTTCAGCATAAGCTTTATGGGCGATGTCATCAATCGCCTCCGGGGTGATGGCGAAGTCGATCTTATAGCCTTTAAAGTCCTGCCGGTATTGTTCCAGAAGGCTGCCTTCTGATGAAAGAAGGATTTCTCCAAGGTCTTTGGCATTTAAAGGGTTGCAGGAGACTCGAACGGGAAGCCGTCCGATGAATTCGGGCTCAAATCCGTATTTTATCAGATCCGGCGTTTCCACATGGGGGAGGTATTCAAAGCCTTCTTTTTCGGAATTGTTGCGATCTGCGGAAAAACCGATGGTCGTTGTGTCCATACGCTTTTTTATTTGTTCACCGAGTCTGTCGAAGGCTCCACTCACGATGAACAAGATATGTTTTGTACTGATCGTTTTCTTTTGAGGCCCGCTGTTACCCATGCTCATCATGGCCTGCATTTGTGCCATCATATCAGTCGGAGAGAATAGGTTTACTTCCGTGTCCTCCATCAGCTTCAGCAAATTGATCTGTACCCCGCGTCCGGAGACATCTTTACCTCCACTGGAGTTTTGCTGGGAGGCTATTTTATCTATTTCGTCTATGTAGACGATGCCATACTGTGCCAGTTCCACGTTGCCCTGGCTCAGTTTATACAAGTCGCGCACAAGATCCTCTACGTCCGCACCCACATAACCGGTTTCGGAGAACTTTGTGGCATCGGCTTTTACGAAGGGAACTCCGATTAGCTTTGCTATGCAGCGCATCAGGTAGGTTTTGCCTACACCGGTGGGGCCAAGCAGTAGAATATTCTGCTTGTGGTAGTCCTTTTCCATGAGTTTTGGGGACTCAATGCATTGCCTTACATGGTTGTAATGGTCGCAAATGGCTACCGAAAGCACCTTTTTGGCCTCGTCCTGCTTAATCACAAAACGGTTTAGGTAATCCCGGATTTCTCTGGGCTTCAGATTAAACTCACGAATGCGTTTGAGCGTCTCTTCAGTGTCTGGATCGTCTGCTTCGGGGAACTTTTCCGGATCATTCTTGGGGCTCGTGGCCCCCATTCCATATCCGGGCGGGACCATTGTAAAGTGCCCGTGTTTAAGGGCTTCCTGAAGCTTTTGTTGCAGTTCCTCAAAGGGGTTCTCTGGTTCTTTATCGCTCATAATTTAAATTTTCGCTTGCTTGACTCGTACCGAAGTGGCACATAACAAATAACTTTTAGGATAATTATCCTCTTATAAAGCAGATCCATTAATTGACAAACAGATATGTCAGCAAACCTTACAAAACGAGACATCGTCCTTTCAATTTACGATAAAACTGGTTTCCCGCAAAAAGAAGTGCGCGAAGTCGTGCAACTGACGCTCGACACCATTGCAGACGCTCTTGCTGAAGGTCGCAATGTGGAACTCCGCAATTTTGGAGTCTTTGAAGTCCAGGTTCGCAAAAGCCGCATCGGTCGTAATCCGAATAAACCGGAGAAGGATGTTGTTATTCCCACTCGTGCGGTCATTAAGTTTAAGGCCGGTAAAGAACTTAAGGCAGAGCTTAAGTCCTTGGATATCGATAATATCCAGAAATAACCCATTTATTTATCCTTTAACATAGGGCCGCCTTCCTCTCAGGAGCGCGGCTCTTCCTTTGCTATGTTTGAGAATCTTCCCGGTTTTCGCTCCTTTTATCCTGAGGAATGCAGTCAGAGAAACTACATCTTTCGCCTTTGGCGTCAGAGTGCCATCCGCTTTGCTTTTCAGGAATATGATGCCCCGGTGCTTGAGGCACTGGAGCTCTTTAAGGAAAAAAGCGGTGAGGAAATCACTGAACAGCTGTTTTGGTTTACCGATAAGGGCGGGCGAGAAGTTGCCCTTCGCCCGGAGATGACTCCCAGTCTTGCCCGTTTGGTCGGTGCTAAAGCGGCCAGCCTGAAGCGTCCTGTAAAGTGGTTTTCCATTGGTGAACAGTACCGTTACGAACGCATGCAAAAAGGGCGTTTACGCGCTTTTTATCAGTTTAATGTCGATATTTTTGGTGAGCCGGGGTGTGGCGCTGATGCGGAATTGATCGCTCAATGCATCGAAACCTTGCGCGGTTTTTCTCTGACGGCCAATGATGTGGTTGTTCGCCTGAGCGACCGCGAGCTTTGGTTGCTTTTCCTGCGTTGTTACGCCCTTGAGGGCGATGCTGTAACACCAGTTCTTTCTATAATTGATAAAATGGAGAGAGAGGATCCGGCAAAGTCCATCGAGAAACTCACGGTGCACCTCGGCGAGCGGGCCGAGCATTTCTTTGCCCGCACCCAGGAAATGAGCAAGCTGCAGGACTTGGACTCTATCCGCCGTGTGCTTTTTCGGGAGTGCGAAGAACAGTCCGCTGCAGATGATGTGCGCAATGCCATTGAAGAACGCCTGCAGACATGGATTCTTCTTTTGAAGACACTGGATAGTCTCGGCGCATCTCCATGGATTCGTATTGATCTTGGGGTTGTTCGTGGGTTGGCCTATTATACAGGATTTGTTTTCGAAGTCTTTGAGCGAACCGGCAAGGGACGTGCCATTGCCGGTGGCGGGCGTTATGATCACCTTGTTTCTAAAATGGGGTATAATGATATGCCGGCTTGTGGTTACGCCATGGGCGATGTTACCCTGGCCCTGCTTCTTGAGGAGAAAAAGCTGATTCCACCGTTGCTGCATAAGCCGGATGTTTATTTGGTTATTTCCGGAGATAAAGCCCGCAATCTTATGCTTGGGTTGGCTTCGGCCCTGCGTCGTGTTGGCATTATTGTGGATTATGCCATCAAGGAAGTGGGCTTTGGGAAGCAATTCAAAAATGCAACACAGAGTAACGCACGCATTGTTGGTATTATGACGGACGAAGGCGCTTCTCATAAGGTCTTGAATGTAAAGGATCTTTCTACAGGAATAGAGATTACAGTTCCCTTTGCGGATTCTGTTGCCTGTATTCAGGATGCGTTAAGAGAAGGTATTACTCAGCCCGAACTATAATGCGAAAAATTCCAGACAAGTGCCTCGTGGCAATGATTGGCTTGTTACCGCTTCCCGGTTCCCCTATGTATGGCGGCACCCACGGGGAGATTATTAGCCAGGCGCTTTTTGACTTGGAATATTATACGAGGGCCGGAGTGGATGCCATTCTCATTGAGAACAGTGGTGATCTTCCTTATATTAAGCCACCTTTGGATGAAGAAGCGCTTGAGCTGGTGAGCTTTATTTGCCGGGATATTCGTGCACGTTTTCAAGGTCCTATTGGCTTGCAACTGCTCGAAGCCGCCAATGAGGAGGCGCTGAAAATCGCTGCAGAAGCCGATCTCGATTTCATTCGCGTCGAGGGCTATGTCTTTGCCCATATCGGTGGTGCTGGATTGATTGAGGGATGTGCCGGAAAACTTCACCGACTGAGGAGAGCATTGAGCGCGGAACATATTCGTATTTTCGGTGATATTAAGAAAAAGCACTGTTCTCACGCCATAACGGCTGATTTGGATGTGGTTGATGTGGCCAGACAGGCAGATTTTTTTAAAACCGACGGACATATTCTTACCGGAGATCGAACCGGAGTGGCTCCATCGGTGTCAGAGCTTGAGTCTCTGAAGTCCAGCTGCTCTTCACCGGTTTGGATTGGTTCAGGAATGACGCAGGAAAATATACAAGATTACATAGCACTGGCGGATGGGTTTATTGTAGGTTCTACATTCAGAAAAAATGGAGAATTCTTGGAAACGCTTGATCCCGGCCGCCTAAACTGCTTTGTTGATAAATTCACCTCTATGCGATGCGGATTATGATGCAAAAATTCACTTCTCTACTTACTGTTCTTTTTATTTTGGTATTGGCCGGTTGTGGCAGCCCCTATGTTCCGCCGCGTGCCAATCCCTTTGATGCGCCCGAAAGACCGGAGGTCGTTCTGGAGACTTCTATGGGGAATATTTATCTCGAGCTTTACGATGAGCAGGCTCCAAAGTCTGTGGAAAACTTTCTCCGTTATGTTGATGAAGGCTACTACAACGGGTTGATTTTTCATCGTGTAGTGGATGATCATTTGATTCAAGGCGGTGGCTTTGACGAGGATTTGCAGCGGAAGGAAACTTATGACCCCATCGTTAATGAGGCTTCAGAGAAGATAAGCAATATTCGCGGATCTATTGCTATGGCTAGAACTGAAGAGCCCGATTCGGCGACCTCTCAGTTCTTTATCAACGTGGGTAATAACTTTGGCTTTGACTATCGCAGCAAATCCTCCCCCGGTTATGCCGTGTTCGGTCGAGTCATCCGAGGGATTGATGTGTGCGATCAAATCAGCGATTCCAGAACAACTAGCCGCAACGGTTACGACGAGGTCCCTGTAACTCCGGTTTACATTATTCGCGCATACCGCAAGAACTGATTTTTTTTCTATGGCAAAACTGGATATCCTTCAGGCTGATTGGTCTGACTATCAGCTGATTGACTCCGGCAATCGGCGTAAATTGGAACGCTTTAAAGATACCCTGCTGATCCGCAGTGAGCCAAAGGCTTGGTGGGCCCCGGACACAGATAAAGAACAGTGGGGGAGAGCCGTCGCAGAGTTTGATGATGTCTCTAAACGCTGGAAGTACTTTGGCCGTAAAGTTCAGCCGAACTGGGATATGGAGTTGTTTGGACTTCGCTTCCAGGCCCGTTTAACGGATATGTCCAAGCACTTGGGCGTTTTCCCTGAACAGGAGCCTCACTGGTCGTGGATGCATCAAAAGATTCGCGAGGCCAATAGGGAGATCCGGTTTCTGAATCTTTTTGGGTATACTGGTGTTGCTTCTTTGGTTGCCGCATCTGCCGGGGCCAAGGTGACTCATGTGGATGCCTCTAAACCGGCTATTGCCTGGGGGCGTGAAAATCAGCAACGTTCCAGTATCGGTGAAGCTCCAATTCGCTGGATTCTGGATGATGCTTTGAAATACGCTAGAAGAGAAATCCGCAGAAAAAGTTCCTATGAGGCCATTATCCTTGACCCTCCTTCCTTTGGGCGCGGTCCCAATGGAGAAGTCTGGAAAGTTGAGGAGCAAATTGCTGATCTGATGCAGTTGTGCAAAGAACTATTGAGCGATAAACCACTTTTTGTAGTGGTTACCATGTATAATCTGGAGGCATCTGCTTTGATGGTGCAGAATCTGATTTCATCTGTTTTTAAGGCAGGTGTTTGTCAGTCTGGAGAGCTGGTTTTGCCACATCAATTCTCAACAAAGGTTCTGCCGCTTTCTTTATACACTAGGTGGATAGCCTCATAGTGTGTGTAAAAAACAATTCTTACATATTAAAAGTGCTTGACCGACTGCATATTTTTGCATTTAACGTTCTCATCTGCTCAGATAATACTCAGACTTTCTTGAATATTATTCATTATTTCTTTCCTATTTTATACCATTAAATCTGATCGGATAGAAACGGGTGTGATCAATAAAGGGACCGGATTTGGGATAAGTTGACAGTTCGCTGTCAGTAGGTGAAATTTAGCAGAAGCGGTAGCATTTCCAATTGGGGAATGCTTTTTTTGTGTCTGGAAATCAGCAGTTTATAAACGGTGTTGTATTTTATTCGGCATTTCTGCTTTGATCTGTTGGATTTCTCTTTGAATCAGTATGTTTTTATCGACAATGCAGGGGCTTTTCTTAGGTTGAAAGCTGCTTCATTTAGTTGATCTTACTGTTTTTTCCCTGTTATTTAACCCAAACCCGTAACTCGAAGTATATTATGAAAAAAAGCGTAACAACTGCATTGCTGTTGCTTGCTTCTCCGGTGGCTATGCTGGCTGCACCGGCGATCGAATCCCTTGTTTCTTCCGATGCACTTTTCTTTGCAAAGGTTGAGAATATGTCAGACCTCGTTGATAAGAAAGACAGTGATCCACTTTTGGAGCTGTTCTCCAATGAGAGTCTCCAGCAAATGGTGATAGGAGATAACGAGGAAGCTAAGGAACTGGATTCTTTGAATCCTTTGGTGGACTCTGAAAAATCGAAAGAGCTCCTACGCCTTTTTCCGACGCAATGGTCTTTTGTCGTAAAGAAGCCTCAAGCAATGGAGAATTCTCCTGTTTTTGGACTTATTGTCGAACACAATGGAGATAAGTCTTCCGTAGAGTCTTTCATTAAGAAGGCGCTTGCCGAATCTGAGGAAGAAGAATCCATTGAGTCTGAAGTATTTGAAGGTACGACTATTTACACCGTAACATCTGTGGAGGAAGAAACGACTGCTTCCGACGATGAAGAATACGAAGAATACGATGAGTATGATGACTATTCCGATTATGATGATTACGAGGAAGAAAGTAACGGCTTTGCGTTTGCTGTGGCCGACGATTTCTTTGTCTTGTCTGCCGACGCCGATAGCGTGAAGAGCCTCATCAGTGATTTGTCCGGTGTGGATTCTTCTCTGCCGAACTCTTCTGCTTTCCGTAAGATGGCGTCTAAGGTGTCTTCTAAGGATGCCTACATGCTCGTTAACCTCGAAGCTGTGGCTGCTTATCTGGAAGAACTGATCCGCATTCAGTTGGCTCCCGATGGGGAGGATTTCAATCCTATGATGCCCACTGCCGATCAGATTATCAATGCGCTGAAGCTTTACAATCTGGAGGCTTTTTACGCTGCATTCAATTCTTCTTCCGACGAGTCTGTTCTTGAGTCCGCTCTTACCTACAAGAACAAGAGCGAAGGCGGTATTCTTTCTTTGCTGGCTTATGAAACCGGTGTGCTTTCCGAGAACAGCCTGGTTCCCGGAGATTCCATCTCCGCCTCAGTTGCCGGATTGGACCTCAACAAGATGATTAGCGGGATCGAGCAGATAATTTCCGATGCCTATCCCATGGGCTTCATGATGTATCAGCAGTACCTCATGAACTACAATGCTCAGTTGGGTGTAGACCTGAAGGCCTCTCTGATTGGCTCCATTGGAAACCAGATGTTTACAGCCGCATTGCCTTATAACGGCGAGAATGGAGAGTTGACTCAGGTAATCGGTTTCTCATTGAAGGATTCAGCCGCATTTTCTCAGGCTTTGGAATCTATTTTCCAGTCGATGGACCTTTCGGAAATGGTGCCCGCGGTAGATTATAAGGGCGCAACCGTGTATGCCTTCCCTGAGATGGGTGAGGGAACCGGGGTTAAGTTTGCCTTTGCCGTATCCTCTGAGTGGTTGCTCATTTCTACCGGTGGGGATGCACCGCTTCATACTGCGCTGGATCAGGGGAATGCCGGATCTTCCGATTTCTGGAAACGTCGTGAGGTGGCCAAGGCCTATCGTGGTCTTCCCAAGGATAGTATTGGCTTCAGTTATCTGGAAGTGAATGACTTCATCCACTCTATTATAGATTCTTTCCGTGTTCAGAAGAAACTCATCGAAGAGCAGAATGTCGAAATGGCGGCAATGCGCGAAGAGTATGCGGATGATCCGGAAATGGCGGCGCTCTTCGAAGACCAGGAAGGCACTTTCTCTTCCTTGAACCTCGATGCCGTCAGCAAGGACACAGAGTTCCCTTACTACCTCTACTCCTACTCGACGATGGACGAAGGGGCTCTCTCCTCCAAGGCAGTGTTCAAGCGTAAGTAATCCTTTTTAGAACAGCCTTTACCTTTCAGTGCCGTTGCGATTTGCAGCGGCACTTTTTTTTGCACGCAGACACAAAAAAACTGCTACGGATTACATAGCAGTTTTTGTTAGGAAAGAATTGCAGCACTTAAGGGCGTAACCAAGTCTTACCGAAGAGTTTTCTACGGTCACTGCAGGTGTCATCTTCAACCGTCAGCGTGAGCTCTTCCGCACCTGATGTTTCATCTACATCAAAGTGGTAAATTCCTCCCAGGTTTCCGCAGTCGAATGGGTCGTTGCGGATGCTGAAATTCAACATATCACTGCCACGTTCAACTTTTCCCTGGTAGACTGTGCCGTCTCCGGTGGTAAGGGTGTAATTACCCGTCATTTTGATAACCAGCTGACTTCCGTCTTCGCTGATCCAAGGGCCTACCAGTACGGTTCTCAGGGGCTTCCATTCCGGCTTGGGTTTACTGCGGCATCCGGTGAGGGCTGCGCAGGCAAGGAGAGAGATAAACAGAAAACTCTTAAGTGTTCGCATAATAATTAGTTTCAGAATGAAGAGTCATCTTTTAGGCGTCAATGTTCAATAAAAGATTCAAAGAATCATTCGGTACATTAAAAAGGGAGGCGACTGCCTCCCTTTTTTAAAGATCAGTTATTTCAGCCGAGAGCTTCGATGACTTCCTTGGGAGCTTGTACCAGCTCTACGAGGACGCCTTCGGAGCAGAGAGGCTTGGCTTCATTACCCTTCGGGTGGATGAAGCATACATCGAATCCACTGGCACCTTTACGGATACCGCCGGGGGTGAAACGAACACCCTTGGAGTCCAGCCATTCTACGGCCTTGGGCAGATCGTCGATCCACAAACCAATGTGGTTCAGCTTGGGTTCGTGCACTTTCGGGCTTTTTTCCGGATCAATCGGCTGCATCAGGTCGACTTCAACGGCGTAAGGGCCTTCTCCGAGACGGCAAACGTCTTCGTCAACGTTTTCGCGCTCACTCTGGAAATCAAGCACCTTTTTCAGGCCCATCATTTCGCACCAGAATGTGGCGAGTTTACCTTTGTCCAGGCCGCCGATGGCGATCTGCTGAATACCGAGAACTTTGAATGGTCTTTCCATTAGTCTGTATTTGTTTGAGTGAAATTATTGTAGCGGTAAACGTCCAGAAGCGACCACACGCTGGCATCCTTTCTGGAATGAACGAAAACGGTTAATTTGGGGGCTTCGAAGAGCAGCTTGTAGATGCGTTCGTTCAGATTGGTGGCCACGACTTGGGTCCCGCTGATGTTTGGGGTTCTCCGCTCGAAAGAGATAATGTGCGTGTCTTCGCTGGAACCTTCTTCGTATTGTGCGCTGCTCAGGTCGAAATCAACTTCCAGATGATTTTGGATGAGGTAGCATTGGGCAATGTTGATGCTTTCCTCATAATCGACACCGTCATCAATGACCACATTGTGGATGCTTTCCAGGGAGTAATCGCTCTGAGAAGGGTAGAGCATGGTTCGCTCTGTCGGATTCTCCTCATTGTCGTAAGTGAATCCCTGGGGCACCTGTGGAGAAGCCCAGTTTTGCGAATCGAGATAAAGGAACGTGTCCTGCTCTGCTTCGGGAGCGCGTATTTGCCACACCTGAATTAAGGATTCCGGGGTTCGGGGCGATTCCTGAAAGGATCCGATCCGCTGGGCAAAAAGCGGTTTACCTTCGCTGTTCTTCAGGCGGGAAATGATTTCGAATTGGCGCACCAGACCTACCTGTTCATATCCACCGCAGCGAATCGGCTTTTGCGGCGTCATCCCGTAGGAGGGGTCCGTGGCCTTGGGCAGGTCGTAAATGGGTTTGAGGGCGGCTTCTTGGGCCGCCAACTCTTTTTGCTCGGGAGTCAGGGGGGCAACCTCTTCCTCTCCGGCGCCCAGTGCTTCAGCCTTCTTCGCCTGCGAGGGCGCCTTTACCGATTGCATATTACAACCGCTGAGGAAAAGGATCGAGAGAAGTGCTGTCGTTACCGGGAGTTTCATAATGGGAAAGAGGAGCAGAATAGGGCATTCTGCTCCTCTCTGTAAATCGTGTTAGCTTACAATCAGGTTGTCGCCGGTCATCGCTTCGGGGATGGGCAATTCCATCATGGAGAGCAATGTGGGAGCAATATCAGCCAAGCGGCCTTCACCCTTAAGGGTCAAGCCCTTGCAGCCTTCGCCGTAAAGAACGACTTCCACCGGGTTGAGGGTGTGGGCTGTGTGCGGGCTGTTGGCTTCGGGCAGGAACATCTGGTCGGCGTTTCCATGGTCGGCCGTAATCAGAGCCTTGCCGCCCACCTCGTCGACTGCGGCCAGCAGGGCTGCTACGCAGGTATCAACGGTTTCACAGGCTTTAACGGCGGCTTCAACGCTGCCGGTGTGGCCCACCATGTCGCCGTTGGCAAAGTTTACGACAATCAAACCGTACTTGCCGGACTTAATGGCTTCCACGGTAGCGTCTTTGATTCCGAACGCGCTCATTTCCGGCTTCTGGTCGTAGGTCGGAACTTCTTTAGGGCTGGGAATCATTGCGCGGTCTTCGCCTTCAAAGGGCTCTTCGCGGTAGTCGTTGAAGAAGAAGGTTACGTGGGGGAACTTTTCCGTTTCCGCACAACGGAATTGAGGGATGCCCTTGTCGGCTACGTAACCGCCGAGGATGTCCTTCATCTTGGGGGGCTTGCGGAAAACGATGTTATCACACAGGCCCTTTTGGTAATCCGTCATAATGGCGTAGTAAATCTCGAGCTTTTCGCCGCGGTCAAATCCGTCGAAGTCGTTTTGGATGAAGGCGCGGGTAATTTCGCGCGGGCGGTCGCCGCGGAAGTTGAAGAAGACTACGGCGTCGCCGCTCTGGATGGAGCCCACCGGGGCGCCGGCATCGTCCACAATCGTGGTCGGCACCACAAACTCGTCACCCTTGCGGGAGCTGTCCAGCGGGTTGTTGTAATAAAATTCAATGGCTTCTTTGGCGCTCTTGGCGGTGCGGTCAAGGGTGCGTCCGGTCAGGCAGTTGTAGGCCTTTTCCACGCGATCCCAGCGCAGGTCGCGGTCCATGGACCAGAATCGGCCACAGACACTGGCAATCTTGCCGATGCCGATTTCCCGGCACTTGGCTTCCAGTTCCTTGATGAAGCCCAAACCGGTGGTCGGAGGTGTGTCGCGGCCGTCGGTAAACGCGTGGATGCAGAGATTGGCGACGGCCTTATCCTTGAAAACGCTCAGGAGCCCGTAGATGTGCTCATTCATGGCGTGCACACCGGCGTCGGAAACCAGGCCCATCAGGTGCAGCTTGCCGCCGCTCTTGGCTACATAATCAACGGCGGCGTTCAGGGTTTCGTTGCCGGCTACGGCATTGGTGGAAAATGCTTTGTTGATACGCACAATTTCCTGGTCAACGATACGTCCGGCACCGATGTTCTGGTGGCCAACTTCGCTGTTCCCCATAACGCCAACGGGCAGTCCTACATCAAGGCCACAGGCCATGATTTCGGTGCGGGGCCATTCGGCGGTCAATTTGTCCGCACAAGGTGTGTTTGCAATCTTGACGGCGTTGTATTTGTCGAGGGAGGCGTCGTGGTTTTCGCCCCAACCGTCACGAATAATAAGAACTACGGGTTTACGTTTCATATCCAAGATAGACTTTAAAGCTTTCCGTGTATATCTAACAAGCGCAAACACGGGCTGCGCTTAAAAAACCGTTTCAGCCTAATGTTTCTGAAGTCAGTGGCAAGTCCACTCATTACCGATTCCGTTTTTTCCGCAGCCGGTCCGGCGAAAGACACCTTGACGTGCGCGCTCTCTTTGCGGCATACCTATGCCAATGAGCAGCTATGGCC
Source organism: Opitutales bacterium (assembly GCA_016932335.1). Taxonomy (GTDB): domain Bacteria; phylum Verrucomicrobiota; class Verrucomicrobiia; order Opitutales; family Oceanipulchritudinaceae; genus JAFGCZ01. Next base: position 342,669 of record JAFGCZ010000012.1, read on the forward strand.
TTTTTGCAGGAATCTCCACCATCGATCTGATTTACGAATTCTCCCACTATCCCGAGTCAGATACCAAGAACAATGCGGAAACCGTTGTTATGAACGCCGGCGGGCCTGCCTACAATGCGGCCGTGCTCTATTCCCGCCTGGGGAATCCCACGGTGCTGGTTTCCGCGGTGGGGGCTCATTCATTAACGGCTGTGCTCAAGAACGATTTGGCGAAGCACCGCGTGCGGCTGCAGGATTTGGCCCCCGATTCCGGGGAAATGCCTGTGTTTGCCTCCATTGTGTCCACCACAACAAATGCCCACCGCACCGTGTTTACCCAAAAATCGCCCATGAATCAGGTGCCTCTGGAGGTGAACCGGGCCCGGCAGCTTGTCGACGGGGCAGCCTTCCTGCTGGCCGATGGGCACCACCTGCCTGCTGCTTTGCTTCTGGCGGAATTGGCCCACCAAAAGGGCATCCCCGTAATCCTTGATGCCGGGAGTTGGAAACCCGGGTTGGAAGCGCTGTTGGTGTATTGCACCGATGTGGTGGCCTCGGAGAAATTCCGCACTCCGGGAGCGGCCTCCATTGAGGAGAGCATTGCTGCGTTGCGGGCCTATCCGGGGATTCAGCGGATTGCCGCTACCCGGGGCGCGCGCTCCACGCTCTGGTGGCAAAGTTCGCAGACAGGGGAGGTTGCCATACCTGCGGTTGCGGCCATCGATACGCTGGGCGCGGGGGATTTCTTCCACGGTGCCTATGCCCATGCCCTGCAGCAGGGCTTTACCTTTACCGATGCGCTGGGCTTTTCCGCACACCTGGCTTCGGCCTCGACCACCACCATGGGGACCCGCGATTGGCTGGAGACGCTTCCGCAGCTGTTGCAGCGCTGCGATCAGGAGATAAACGCCACCAGCCAGTCCTTGAACTGATCCATGGCATGCCAGCCGTATTCCTCGACAAAGCGGAAGAGCAGCACGATTACGCCCACATAGAGGCCCACGGCAAAGACTCCGGCAATGCAGGCCAGAATGGAGACAATGCCGTCGCGCTCACTCAGGCCGATGCCGATGATGAAGACCACCATGGCCGGGGCCGTGTTGGTCAGGGGAATGGGAATCATCATCAGTGTTGCCATAAACAGCACCAGCAGCCCCATTAGGACTCTGCCTCCGCGGCTTCCAATCCACTCCATGCGGGGGCGGATAAAGCGCTCGGTTTTCTTCAGAAACCAGTTCAGCGCATCAATCATCTTTTGCGTAAGCCCACGGGAAAGGGTGCGCTTTTTGGCCTTCTCAGGCAGCACGGGTGCGGTAGCCCCAAGGATCATCTGCATCCCCAGAATCCACAAAAGAATGCCAAAGGGAATGCTGTAGCCCGGAGCCGGTACCGGCAGCGCACTGGGCAGGGAGAAAATGGCCAGGAGAATACCGAAGCCCTTATTGCCCATCTCCTCCAGAAGAGTTCCTACGGGTATATTGCCCTCGGTTTTGGCGAGAACGTTGGCCAGATCTTCGGAAAGACTTTGGTGGGGGTTTTCTGCGCTGCTCATGTTTCAGGCTTTGCTAGCTTTCGCCGCAGGCTTAGGCAATGCAAATTTCATTTAGAGTTGCCAAAGCGCTCTTGTTTTTATGGACTGTAGAAAACACGCCAGCGCCTTGCCTTCTCACAAAATTGCATATTTCGGAGGGACATTCGATCCCGTGCACCATGGTCATCTCGCAGTGGCTCGAGATGCCCTGCAACACCTGAATCTGGACCATGTCTATTTTCTCCCGGCACAGCGCAGCCCACACAAACACCATGCCCCTGCCGTTTCCTTTAACCGGCGCGTGGAGATGTTGGAACTGGCCCTGGAACCCTTTCCCAAGCTTTCCGTAAACACTCTGGAGTCCTCCCTCGAACCCCCCGTCTACACTGTTCAGATCGCAAATCGGCTGGCCCTGGAGCATCCCGATGCGGAGCTTTTCTGGATGATGGGGGCCGATCAGTTGCCCAGGCTGGGGGAGTGGCACCGCATCGATGAGCTGGCCCGCCGGGTCACCTTTCTCGTCTTCAGCCGCCCCGGATACGTGCTCGAAGCGGACGCGTTGCCCGATTTGCCCGGCGCCCGCTATGCGTGTTTTACCGGTGCCGATTACGACGTTTCCTCGTCGCAAATCCGTGCGACCCTGCACCGTGCCGGCAATTGTTCGCAAATAATTCCCGAAAAGGTTCTTGCTTATATTAGGAAACACCACCTTTATTCACATCCTCATCAATCCAATATAGATACATGACAGAAAGCCAACAGGACGTTTCAACCTCCCTTATCCAGCAGATCAAGATTGCTTGTCAGGCATTGGACGACAAAAAAGCCGAGAACATCAAAGTGCTTTACCTCGGCAAGAAGTCTTCCATCGCCGATTACTTTGTTGTTGCCAGCGGTACCTCCGCGCCCCACCTGCGGGCCCTCGGTTCTGCTCTCGACAAGGCCCTGTCCGACATGAAGGTCGATTGCACCATGGACACCGCATCCAACGAAGTCGCCTGGACGGTGGTCGATGCCTACGACTGTATCTACCACATCTTCACCCCCGAGACCCGCGAGTTTTACGGTCTGGAATCCCTTTGGAAGGACGCCGAGGTGTTTACGCCCGATGAACTGGTCGAAGACTGATTCACTTTTCAGGCTCAGGAAATTTACTCCTGAGCTTTTTTGTCGCTGCTTACTTCCTTTTTCCTGATACCTGCGGCAAGGTTTTCTCAATAGGGATACCCCCCAGATGGAAAAACTCCCATAAGGACCACGACCGTCCTCCCATAAGAGCCGTGTCCGTCCTCCCATAAGGGAATGGTCCGTCCTCTTATAAGGGCCGTTTTTTGGGGCGCTGCTTTATTCGGTGGAAATACGTTCCCCGCCGCGGAGGTTAATCCTCTTCGCCCGCCTCTTCCTTGTCGACCGCGCGCATGGTTCCGGCAATCACCGGAATCTCTTCACCCAGCACAAACTCCCTCACCAGCAGATCCAGGAATGCTTCTTTGGACGTATCCTCAAAGAAGCCCATATTGATGTGCTCCATCTCCTGATTCCATCCGCCGTAGGCTACAGTCGGCGTGGGCGGATCTTCCGATAGTGGCAGAGACATTTCGTAAGCCCTGTAATTCAGCTCATAGCGCTCTTTATCTACAATAATGGCCGTGTAGTAAGCCTCCGGCATTCCCTGAGGCGTGGGCAGAGTAATCAGATAAATCGTTATGTTGCCCTCCTCGTGCAGGCACTCCAACTGTAGCTGGTTCATGTCGTCGACACGTGTGTCGGTATCCTCTTTATCCGTAAAATAGTCTCTCCAGACCCGTCTCAACCCCTTGCTGCCCTCCAGCTCGAGAAACCCAATCGTCCAATAGGGATCCTCATTAAGCAACTGCGGCAGCAGCGTATGGGCAAACCGGTAATGCACCGTGCGGCTCGTACGCAGCATGTCGCCAATGGCCTTGGCCGTCTTTTCCGTGCCGCTTTCCTCGGCCTGCAGCAACGGCATTGCTATGAACAACAAAGAGCAGATAAAACCGCTCAACTTGGGGTAGGGTAGCTTTTTCATTCTGTGTAAAATCAAAATCCTGAACTTTGTTTTTGAAAACTGCAACTCATGCTTGTTCTATTAGCCTGATGAGCCGCTTATATGCTTGTTTTTCGACTATTTTTGGTTTTGTTTCTATCATTAAATTGAGGATGTTTTGTAGCTGGTATGGGATTGCTGATACTTTTTCTGGGATCATTACATCAAGAAGTTCCAGAACTTCGTAGGGGAACTTCTTTGTTAGACTATTTTCAACTTCATCTTTTCTCATGAAAAGGTCGAAGTTGTGATAATGAACATCAGTGGAAATAGGTAATAGAAACCTTTTTACTGATTTTAATAAATCGGGGAAGGCATTTCCGCTATAAGTCAGTAGCATGAACCAGCCATCTGTTAGCTTAGATGTTCTCAGGCTCATATCTTTAGGCCATGTGGATTTGATAAAAGGAATAACGTAATTCTTCCAATCATCTTCTTCTTTCACAATACATCGTAATGCCTGAACTGCACTTATTCTGGCTGCCTCTTTCATCTGGCGTATGCTGTTCATTGCTTGATCACTGTCTAAACCACCTGGATCATCTTTCCAAATTGTTGAAAAATGAATTATGATTTGTGCGGCTCTACGCGTTGTTTCATCGGCTGGATTCCATGTGTAAATCTTTGGGAAAAGATTGGGTAAATATGGCTTTAACTCCATACCAATGCTATCTGAAAAGCGTGGATTTGAGAAGAATCCATGCCATGCCGCTTCTGAGTTTTTATGGGTGAAGTCGAACCAAGGAAACACGATTTCTTTTGTCCATTTTGGATCAATGTGATTTATCCATGAAAGGTTGTATGCAAGTATCGTTACTGCGTGGAATCCGCCTTCATTTGGTGACTTTGTTAGTATTTCGAGTCGAGTCTTGAATTGATGTGGTATGCCTTGATTGGTTTCTAGTTTTAGAGAGTCTATTGATTTCAAGAGACCGATTGTGAATTCACCGATGGGGCCATTTCTTGCATGTTCATATGTCTTCTGTGAGGTCTTCTTTTTCTTTCCAAACAGGTAAGTGTCACCTATTCCACTTCTATTTGCGGAACCGTTTTGAGAATTAATTGCACAAATGAGTTCGTCAAAGTATGTTAAAGATTGTTCAGGAGAAATCTTATGGCAGGTTTCAATGTTGTGCTCAACCCATCTCCCGGTAATATGTGACAGATTCCTAATGCTTTTTTCTGGTAATTTTGATGTTGTTTGTAGGAGAAAAACACTTTGTTCAGGATCAGTTTCATTAGGCCAATATTCTAATAAATTAGTCCAAAGGTCTAATGGATAGTTCTCTTTTTTTGATTCCAGAATGAGAGCGGATAGTGCTTTCTTGGGATTTTCTTTTACAAGTCCTATGAAAGGTCGGATCTCTGTCATTACATCATAATTTGGAAACGTTACTGTTAGCCTCTGTGTTTCTGCGATTACTTCATTGTCCGGAAGATGGATTATCCTTTCTGGACTTTCATTGGTACCTATTAATCCAGACCTTCTTTGTCCACTTTCTAGAAAACCTGATGCCCAACTATCTTCCCATCCCTTGATTGAGGATATAAGCCTTATTAGCTTTTTTTCTTGCTGTGATGTGAATTTTTTCCCTTGTAGCTGCAACCACCTTGCATACTTACATATGCTGGTAAGATTATCTTCTGAATTTGAAGATGCCTCTTTATCGGATGGTCCTTGAAGTATCCTATTGATTATTTTATTTCTGTTTGTTTGAGACAATTCTTCCCATCGAACATTTATTAGAAACAAGATTTCTTTCTGATTGCGGTAATCCCAGAATGTTTCTTGCGGTAGATCAAGAATGTTTTTTCCAACTTCTGCAGGCGAAAAAAGTGTTCTCTGGTTAAGAGAAAAGAGTTTTAGTTTTCCAAAAAAATAAATGTCACTTTCTGACCAAGTATTTGCTATGGATTTTGAAAGTGTTGGATCGATTTCTATTAACTTTTTGAATAAATCTATGAACCATAGGAAAAGTAATTTATGATTACTTGGATCTTGGGATTTATGAGGATTAAAAACATCATAACAAGAGATGTTATTGTAGAAGTTGTTTTTGTTTTCGAGTTCTTTGTGTAAGCTAGATGCTTTTTTTAAATTATTATTTATAATAAATACAACATCTGAAAGATATATGTCAGGGATATTTGTTTCGTTTCCGTGAAATGATGTAAAGAAAACTTCGTAAGGTAGTTTTTCATTCGTGTTATGGATTTCATCTTTTAATGTGAGTGGTGTTGGTTGATGAATGGAAAAGTTAATTATATTAAGTCTTGGTTTTGTGATTTCATCTATTTCTCTTAACGCAGAATGAGACCAGCCTTCATTTCTTATATTATTATTGAAAAATATCCATTGATTATTTTTTTGTGTTGATCGACTTTCTTGATATAATAAAACTAGACTCCAAAGTTGTTTGATTTTCTTAGGTATTGTATTATTGAAATTTAGATTTTGTTGAATCTCTCTGGTTAGGTTAGGATGTAATCGTTGTTCTCGGCTAGCCCAATCGAGTGTTATTGGATCATTTAAGCTACTTAAAATCCATCTGCTTAAGTGGAACAGTCTGGATGGTAAGCTCTCCGACCCTGAAGGGTTAAAATTTACTAAATGATTGCTTTCTGGTTGATTCTCGTCTGTTGGCAGCCGCTGTAGTAGATTTAGACTGCTCTTTTTATCGCCATTTTTGCTATTCTCATCTCTTGGTAAATCATCATCCAACCCATAGTTTTTTAGAGGATCAAATTCTTCTTCAGTGATATAGTTCTTGATTATATCTTTTGTTCTGTAGGTAGAATCAAATACCCAAAGCCAGTCTGCTGGCAATGGGGGCTTTGCATTCGCAAATTCTTTTGCACCTGGAGATGTTTTCACTAAATGAGCAACTTGACCTCTTTCGTGTGGATCAAGTAAATGGGGGAGGGTTCTTGCCTTCTCGATTATGTTATTTCTCCATGCCGATGGATCTTCTGCTCTTTTGGCCCAGGCTTCAAGAGTCTCCCATAGTTGCGGGTGGTCTGCGTATGCAATGGAGGTGACGCCTTTGTCCGCCCATTTAGCTTCAACTTTCTCCGGTTCGCCGCGGTCAAAAACAAAGAGATGTGATCTTGCTTTTCTTTTGTTGTGGTTTAGACCCTGTAGCAGATATTTTACCGGAGGATCGTCTGCGCTGTATCCCACTAAAACTACTGTATACATTTCGAGCAATGAGCGTATAAAATCTGTTGCCCATCCCTCTGCAAGGTATGCTCTCCCAAAATCTGAACTACCTAATACATATGGATACTCCTCTATGTTATCTCCGTTTAACCTTCCGTGCAGATAAGTTATTCCTGATATGGAACCACCATGTTTTAGATTTGGAAGTGCCGGAGGTTCGTGGATTTTTAGTTTTTCGTTATCTCTTTCGAATAACCGATCAAAATTTGTTGTAACAATTTGAGGAATACCATCGGTATTTGATGAAATTCTTCGGATCGTTTCGTGGTTTTTACTAATTTTGCTTAAATCTGTTTCAAAGATTTTTTCTATCTCCTGATTAACTTCCCTTCTAGGATATTCTTGATAAAGAAGGTGGAAAACCTGATCAAATGGAACCTTGTAAGGATATTGGCTCGTATTATCCCATGTGGAAAATGCTGATAGAATTTCAGACTCCTCAGGAGGTTTGAATTCATTTATTATTTTCTCTGTCAAACCTTCGAAATTAGGCATTCCAAAATCCATGGACACACCTGCTCCGCAGAGAAAAACGACTCGACCCTGATCACGTTGTTCTAAGAGTGAATCAGGAATGCTGGGACCATCGCTACAAAATCTCATAAATCCTCCAAATGATGTGATTATGGGACAACATCTGCATGATATGCGCAAACTATTTATTGAACATTTACTTCATCTTTGGGGTGCCTCGCACACAAAAAACCTCCGCCTTGAGGACGGAGGTTTTTTGAGGTGCTTAAGATTGATATGACCGATCTTTGTTACTCTGGCTTGATGAGGACAACATAGTCCAGCGTGTGGGCGGGGATGGTTATTTGGTCGCCGCGGCGGGCTTTTTGCACCAGTACCTTGTTGTCGGCTAGCCAGAGGTCGTGCCCGCGCCAGATGCCTGCAATCCCTGTGTCAGTGAACCCGGCGTTGAGTAGGTCGGCTTCGAGGGCAGTCGCTTCCTTGGCGGTTTGCTCATCGGTGTTGCGCAGGGTGCTGGTGGGGAAGCTGCCGGTGCTGTAGACGACGTAGATGCGGGCAGCCTTGCCGATGGTAAAGGTCAGGTTGGTGTGGTTTGCGGCATCGCTCAGGCGCTTGGTGGCAATCCAGGAGGAGCCCTGCAGCTCGGTGGGAAGGCTGTCGAAGGTGTTGTCCGAAGAGCCGTCAACCTCGTAGTAAATGGGACCCTGTGCTTTGATGGGGCGCTCTATGTAAAGCGCGGGATTTTCGGGATTCGAGCTTTGCAGGTCAACCACCGGACTGTCCTCCGACACGGGCATGGTGTCGCCTTTCTGGTAGATGACCATGGAGGCCGTGTGGTTGCGGTTGTCGCGCACTTCCACCACGTTCTTGCCCGGCTGGAGGGTTGCCTTCCAGAAAAACACATTGTCCACCACAATGCCGTCGGCCGTGCGCTCTATGGTGTCGTTGTTCGGAGGGGTGACCTCGGCCGTCCCCGGGAGGGTGTACGCTCCGTTGTTCAGAATGCCCTGTGAGGCGCCGTTGACAAACAGTTCAACGTTTTGGGCGTTGGAGTAAACCTTGATGCCGTTGGCCGGGTCGATTTGCCGGTAGAAATAGTCGCGGTCGCAGAGGTGCAGCACGGGGTGTTCCGGGCGCAGGAACGACTGGAACAGGTAGTAGTGGTCTTTGGGCATGCCGCCCAGGGTTAGCAGTCCCTTGGTATTGCGGTTGTTCTTGAATTTGTGGTCGAAGAACTCGCGGAAATTCCACCAGAGGAACATCTTGTGCCCGTCCGGGTTATTGCGGAATATTGTCTGGAAGCGATACTCGGAGAACATCTGGGTGTATTCTGCCGGCTCGAAGGAGTCTACACTCCACTGCACGGTTCCGTAGGGCACGTGGTGGGTTGTCCAGGCACCCGCTCCGGTTTCGGATACATATTCATTGGTGGGCAGCTCGGAGAAGTCGGCATAGGTGGCCCAGTACCAGCCCTGGTAGGTGTTGCCGGCAACAAAGTCCACATTGTCCGGCTTTTCTCCGGCAGAGGCATAGGTCACCAGTCGGGTGCTGTCTTCGTTGCGAATCACATCGGCGTAGTAGTGGGCCGTCTTATCGTGGGTCTCGTTGCCGCTGCTCCAGAACACGATGGAGGGGTGATTCCAGTTCTGGCGGACCATCTCCCGGGTGATCTGTTCGCCGACAGGGGTGGGTTTGCTTTCCCTTTGGGCGCGTTCTCCTTTATCCCAGCGGTGCCCGGCAAGGCCGTTCTCGGCCCAGACCAACAGCCCGTTTTGGTCTGTCAGGCGATATTCGAAACGACTGTGCGGATAGTGGGCCAGGCGAACCGTGTTGACCCCCAGATCCATCATCCCGTCCATCTCCCACTGCAACTGCTCATTGCTCATGGCATTCCACACATGCTCGTCCTGGTGGTGTTTGCAAACTCCCCTTACCAGCACCTTGTGCCCGTTGAGGATGAAATCTTTGTCCTTCATGACGATGGTGCGGATGCCGGTCTGCTCCGTAACCGCATCAACCGTTTCTCCGTTTACGATAACTTCTGTGCGCACGGTGTAGAGGTTCCCTTGATGCACATCCCACAAAATGGGGCAGGGGATGTTTTGCTGCAATTCCACGACCTCATTCGCCTGTGCCGGCAGTGTGATTTCCTTTTCCACGGTGCCCACCGCTTTGCCGTCGGGCCCTGTAATGTGGCTGCGGACGAGCGCTTTGGCCTCATCGTTCAGGGAGTTTTTGACATAGGCGGTGATGCCCAGCTCCGCCTGTTCTTCAGAGATGTGGCCGGGGGTCAGATACACGCCGTAGGAACCGTTGTCGGGGTAGATGTGGACTCCTCCGGTTTTTACCAGCCATGCCGACCGGTAGAGTCCGCCGTTGGTGTAAAACAAATTGGATTGGGAGAGGCAGTTGGTTGCCTCCAGATCTCTGTTGGTAATGCGCAGGATCAGTTCGTTTTCTGTGCCAAAATGGAGCTTGGGGGTCAAATCAAACCAACAGGCGGTGTAGGCTCCCTTGTGTTGGCCCACGTGCTCACCGTTGACAAAGACATCGACCACTGCGCCGGCTCCTTCAAGAAAGAGATAGTAGGACTGGCCTTGTTCGGTCGCTTCCGGGCTGATCTTGTTGCGGTAGAAGCCTGCGGATTTTTCCGGCAGATCGGACAGTCTGAAGCAATGCGGGCTCTCCACTGTTGTCCAAGAGGCGTTGGCCTGGGGTAGCACAATGGCAGCGTTTTCTTCCGAAGTATCCTCCGTGAACTGCCAGGTTTTCAGCTGTGTTATGCTGCGGATCTCCGGCGGATTCTTTGTTGCGTAAGTATACAGTAGAACGACAGACGCGATAACCGTACACGCCAAAGCGAATAAGAGTCTGGATTTCATATTTGGATAAGGAGTCAGGGGTGGGGGCGAGTGATCGGATAAATGGTGGAGCTGACCGGAATCGAACCGGCGACCTCTAGAGTGCGATTCTAGCGCTCTTCCAACTGAGCTACAGCCCCATTGATCTATGATCAGATGCTTGGATTCTGTCGGAACCTGCTGATCCGTCAATCCGATTTCTCGACATAAAAAAACCTCTGTAATTCAGAGGTTTTTTTATGAAAGTGGTAGCAGGAGCCGGAATTGAACCGGCGACCTCAGGCTTATGAGTCCCGCGCTCTAACCATCTGAGCTATCCTGCCAAATTTGGAAGGCCACAAAACAAATAAAGATAGCCTTCGAGTCAAGCCTTCAAATTGGGGAAATTCATTTTTTTATGATTTTCAGAGAGATTGTCACCGGAATATGACATTGACCAATAGAAGTGAACTGTCTAATTTTGCCCACCTTGCCCGACATCAGCCTTACTGCTGAGTTTTGTGTGATGTAATGACTTAAAGTATTTTTTCCTGTGACTCAGTCAAAAATTCTTATTATCGATGATGATGCGGAGATTCGTTACTCCCTTCATCGTGTCCTCAGTTCACGCGGATATCCCGTCTCTTCTGCAGCCAGTGGTTTGGAAGGTATCGCCATTGCCGAAAAGGAACAACCGCATGTGGTGTTTCTTGATAACCGGATGGAAGGGATGAGCGGTTTGGAAACCCTGCAGCACCTGCGTACGGTCAGCCCCCGCTCCATGGTGATTTTGATGACAGCTTTCGGTACCACCCAAACAGCCATTGAGGCCATGAAGTTTGGTGCCTATGACTATATCATTAAGCCGTTCGACATTAAGAAGGTGCTGCACCTGACACAGAACGCCGCCAAGGCCTATGCTGACATTGTTGCCTCCGAGGGTGAATACAGCCCTCTGCTCAACAGCGATGAGTATAAAGAGGGGCTCGTCGGTATGTCCGACAAGATGCAGGAGGTTTTTAAGGTGATCGGTCAGGTGGCGGCCAGCCCCGTGACGGTGCTTATCACCGGAGAAAGCGGCACCGGTAAGGAGCTGGTGGCCCGGGGAATTCACCGCCACAGCCACTTGTCGGGAACTTCTTTTATGGCCGTTAACTGCGCCGCCATCCATGAGAACCTTATTGAGAGCGAATTGTTTGGTCATGAGAAGGGTGCTTTCACCGGTGCCGCACAGCAGCGCATCGGTGTGTTTGAGCAGTGCGACGGAGGTACCATCTTTCTCGACGAAATCGGCGATATGGCGCTGGCCACCCAGACCAAGATTCTCCGCGCCCTTCAGGAAGGGGAGATTCAGCGCGTTGGCGGAACGGGAACCATCAAGGTTTCGGTTCGCTTGATTGCCGCCACCAATAAGGATCTGGAAAAGATGGTGGCGGAGAAAACCTTCCGCGAAGACCTTTACTACCGCCTGAATGTCGTTCGTATCCGTATGCCGGCACTCAGAGAACGCCCCGGAGACATCCCTCTGCTGGTCGATTACATGCTCCAGAAGATGGCAAAATCCCGTAAGATACAGCTCAAGCAGGTATCCTCCGGGGCCATGGAGCTGTTGCGCTCTTATCGCTGGCCGGGCAATGTGCGCGAGCTGGAGAACGTCATCCAGCGAGCTACGGTGATCGCCCAGGGCGATACTATTTTGGCAAATGATCTTCCTCAGGATGTTCGCATGAGTGTGGCTTCTGCAGAGCCGCTTACAGACACGGAGGAGGATCTGGACGACCTTGCCGAAGAGTTGGTCTACACTCCGCCTGCGCCTTCGGCTACACCGGTCGAATCTAAGCCGAGAACGCACGCAGATGTGCTGGAGTCCTTTGTCCCTACGCCTGAGCCTGTCGCGGCATATGCCTCTGCTCCGGCAACGATCGGTTCCGGTGAAATCTCTTTGGGGGAAGCCTACGACATCCTCTATGACCGGCTGAGAAAAGAGGAAGATGAGTCTATCCTGCAGTCGATAGAGCGGGCCATGGTCGAACGTGTCCTTAAGGAGACCGGCGGCAATCAGGTCAAAGCCAGTTCCATTCTCGGGATTACCCGGGCAACGCTGCGCAAACGCATCGATCAGTGGTCTTTACGCTATTAAGCAAAAAAATGGATGTCCTTTAAAGGACATCCATAATTGCTTGGCAAAGTTTCGGCATATTGCTTTCCGTCATGCCGGCGACATTGATTCGCCCGCTTCTGACGATGTATATCGCGTGCTTGTCGCGAAGCAAATCTACTTGCTCCGGGCCTAATCCGGAGAAGGAGAACATGCCCCTCTGATCTTCGAGGAAGCTGAAGTCTTTACTGCAGCCCATTTCCTTGAGGGTCTTCACAAAAAGGGTTCTCATGGACTGGATGCGGGCGCGCATTTCGTCGAGCTCGTCAATCCATATCTTGGTCAGCTCTTCGCTCTGCAGTACCTCGGCCACAACCAGCTCGCCGTGGGCCGGTGGGTTGGAGTAGTTGGAGCGAATCACACGCTTCAATTGGCTTCCGGCCACTTTGGCTTGATCTGCGGTCTTGCACACCAAATGGATTGCTCCGACGCGTTCGCGGTAGAGACCGAAATTCTTGGAGCAGGAACTGCAGATAATCATTTCCGGGCAGGTTTCCAACAGGGCTTCAACGCCTCTTCTGTCTTCATCCAACCCGTCTCCCAGGCCTTGGTAGGCAAAGTCGACCAGAGGCAGCAGGTTGCGCGTGCTTAATACCTCAGCGATTTTTTTCCACTGCTCGCCTGTTGGATCAGCTCCGCAGGGATTGTGGCAGCAGCCGTGCAGCAGAACAATATCACCTTCAGGGATCTTATTGATCGCGTCGAGGGCCTTCTCTTCGGCAAACACATTGTTGGCGGCGTCAAACCAGGGGAAACTGTCTGTTTCTACCCCGGCAGCGGCAAATACCTGCCCATGGTTCGGCCAGGTGGGGGAGGTTAACCACACTTTTTTACCGTCGAGCTGGCTCTTTATGAAATCTGCAGCAACCCTCAATGCTCCGGTTCCCCCGGGGGTGTGTGCGGAGAATACGCGCTTTTCGGTTACGGCGAGTGAAGCCTCTCCGATGTTCAAACGCCTCATTCCTTCTGCAAATTCAGCAGCGCCGGGGATTTCCAGATAATTTTTCGTCGTTTCTTTATCCAGCAGTTTTTGTTCTGCTTTCTTTACGCAGCGCATCACAGGAGTTGCTCCTGTGGCATCCTTGTAAATACCGACACTGAGATTAATCTTCTCAGGGCGTGGATCAGCCTTGAATGCTTCTGTCAGGCCCAATATCGGGTCTGGTGCAGCCTGTTGAATATGTTCAAACATCGAATTATGAGGTTACTGATTTTAAACGGCTTGGGTGCTATAAGAAGCAATTGTTGAAAAAGTCAATCATCTCCTGTGGTGGAATGAGATGAAGCTTTGTTTTTCTTCCTTATTATATAGCATTCTGCCGCATAAAAGCGCTGAGAGTTCTTTTTTCTGAAAGATTAACAACGCTTATGCGGCAGAATGTTACGGAAAATGGATACGAATCTTAGTCTTTATATCCGTCGGGATGGCTTTGGTGCCATTTCCAGGCGGTTTCGACGATTCCTTTGAGCGTAGGATATTGGATTTCCCAGCCCAGTTCTGCCTGTGCTTTACTACTGTCGGCATAGAGCGCGGGAGGGTCGCCGGCGCGGCGCTTGCCCATTTCGTAAGGCACTTTCAGTCCGGTCACCTCTTCCACGGTTTTGATCACTTCCATCACGCTGGCCGGGGTTCCTGTGCCCAGATTGTAGAAATATTGTGCACCCGGGGTGTTGAGTTTGTCAAACACCGCGATGTGTGCTCTGGAAAGGTCGTCTACATGGATATAGTCGCGCAGGCAAGTTCCGTCCGGGGTAGGGTAATCATCGCCGAATACCGTCAAATGGTCGATTTTGCCGAGGGCAGCCCAGATTGCGAGAGGGATCAAATGGCACTCAGGCGTGTGATCTTCGCCAATGATACCGTCGGCAGCGGCTCCTGATGCATTAAAGTAGCGGAATGCGGCAAAAGAAATCCCGTAAGCTTTGGCACAGAGCTTGAGCATATTCTCAACATCGAGTTTGGTTTGCCCATAAGGGTTGATTGGGCTCTGCGGCAAATCCTCTGTCATTGGAACACGTTCAGGAATGCCATAGGTGGCGCATGTTGATGAGAAAACAAGTTTTTTAACCCCCTTATTCAGCATGGTTTGCAGCATGCGAATGGGCTTTGCTACATTGTTGTTGTAGTATTTAAGGGGTTCATTAACGCTTTCGCCTACGTTCAAATAGGCAGCAAAGTGCATTACCAGTTCAATCTTTTCATCTTCCAGGATTTTCCCCAAGCATTCGCTGTCTCCGAGATCTCCCTCATAGAAGGGCACTTCCGGGGCAACTGCTTTGCGATGCCCGAAGTCCATATTGTCGAGGACAACTGGACGGTGTCCTGCCTCAATCAGTTGTCTGACGCAATGGCTACCGATGTAGCCGGCTCCTCCGATAACTAGTACGTTCATAACTTCACAGATAGTGGAATCCTTGCTAAAAATAAAGCAGTATGTCGTTCCGCAGAAAAAAAATAGGTTCGGTTCTTCTTTACAAATGATTCACCATTGACAGATTGGGCCGACACATACCTATATGTTGCTATGGCTTTAAGTGGCTCAAGAATTGTCATCACTGGTGTTGGTTTGACTGCTCCCAACGGAGACAACCTATCCGAATTTCGCAGTAATTTGCTGAATGGCGTGGTCCGTATCGAAAATATGGATCATCGTTATGTCGGTACGGTTCATGCCGGGGTTTGTCATTATGATGACCGTAAGTATCAAACGCGCCGAGAATTGCGTGTGAGCACTCGTGCCGGTAGTATTGGCATCTATTGCTCACGTGAAGCTGTTGCTGATTCAGGTATTGACTGGGACGCTCTTCCTAAAGATCGGGTAGGAGTCTACATTGGTCTGACCGAGCATGGAAATGTTGAGACCGAGAACGAGGTCTACAATATTTCTCAGTTCGATTATGATGTCCGCTACTGGACGCACCACCATAATCCACGTACTGTAGCCAATAACCCTGCCGGTGAAATTACCCTGAATATGGGAATTACCGGCCCGCATTATACCATCGGTGCTGCCTGTGCCGCAGGTAATGCAGGTTTGATTCAGGCGGCTCAAATGCTCCGTTTGGGAGAAGTCGATTTTGCTTTTGCCGGAGGTGTCAGCGAATCTATACGCAGTTTTGGTATTTTTGCCGGCTTCAAGAGTCAGGGGGCTTTGGCTGTTTGCGAAGATCCCAATAAAGCCAGCCGTCCCTTTGATAAAACCCGTAATGGCATTGTCATCTCTGAAGGCGGCTGTGTCTTTACGTTGGAACGTCTTGAGGATGCGCAAGCCCGTGGAGCCAAGATTTACGGAGAATTGGTGGGATACCACATCAATTCGGATGCTACCGATTCCGTTCTTCCGAATGCGGAAAGGCAAGCCGAGTGTATGAAGGCTGCTTTGGCCAAGGCCGGCTTAAAACCCGAAGAAATTGATTTGATCAATACCCATGCCACCAGTACCCCTCAGGGGGACATTCAGGAATGCAAGGCTGTGGCCTCCGTGTTTGTGGATTGCCCGCATACTTACGTGAACAACACAAAGGGCTTTATCGGTCATGCTATGGGGGCTGCCGGGGCCTTGGAACTTGCCGGTAATCTGCCGTCATTTGAAGACAATGTCATCCATCCGGCGATCAATGTAAATGAGTTGGACGAAGAGTGTGCGTTGAAAAACCTTGTTATCAACGAGCCAAAGAAGGTTGACAAGGTTGAGGTCATACTCAACAACTCCTTCGGCATGTTGGGGATCAACTCCTGTGTCATTATTAAAAAATTTGCTTAATCAGATAGTTTGTAAAAGGAACGAGTTATGACGAAAGAAGAGTGCAAGCAAATCGTGCTCGATATTATCGCCGAAATTGCTGCGGATGAAGATCTCAGCAATGTTAAGCCCGATGTGCGCTTAAGAGATCAACTGGATCTGGATTCCATGGATTTCCTGGATATCGTTATGGAACTGCGCAAGCAGCACGGGATTGAGGTTCCCGAGGAAGACTACATGCAGTTGGCTTCTTTGGACAGCTGTGCCGAGTATCTGACTCCTAAATTCAATTCCTGATTACCGTATCGTTAAGCTTTGAGCCTGGAGGAACAGTTTGATGTCCTCATCATTGGATGTGGTATGTCCGGTATTGCTGCCGGGATTCGCTTATCCATGTATCAGAAGCGAGTTCTGATCGTAGACTCACACAATGCTCCCGGTGGGCTTAACGGATTCTATTTTAAAGACGGTCGTAAATTTGATGTCGGGCTTCACGCAGTTACCAACTACGTGGAGCCCGGAATTAAAGGTACCCCTCTCCAGAAGCTGTTGCGCCAGTTGCGCATTAATCGCGATGAGCTGGATTTATGCCCGCAATGGGGGTCCAGGATTGCCTTTCCTGAAGTCTCTCTGCGATTTACCAACGACTTCACTGTATTGGAACAGGAAATAGCGGAGGCCTTTCCTGCGCAAATTGATAGATTTCGTCGCTTTGTGCAGCACATGGATGCTTTTGATGCGTTGGCTTATGAAGGTCCGGTGCTTTCTGCACGTTCTGAATTAGGTGCCTATATCTCTGATCCTCTTTTGGTGGATATGTTGATGTGCCCTCTGTGCTATTACGGCAGTGCCCGTAACGACAATGATATGGATTTTGATCAGTTCATTGTCATGTTCCGTTCTGTTTTCCGAGAGGGCTTTTGTCGTCCCTTTGAGGGTGTTCGCAAAATTATTAAGGTGCTTCTCGACCGTTACCGTTCTCTTGGTGGAAAACGAAAAATGGGCTGTGGCGTAGCTCGTTTGTTAAAGGACGGACAACGGATAGCCGGTGCGGTGCTTGAGGACGGTTCTCAGGTCTACGCCGATTTAGTTCTTTCCTCTGCCGGGCTCGGTGAAACCCTGAAACTGGTGGATGCAGCATTGGTTCCTACTCATAATATCGGAACTATGAGTTTCGTGGAGAGCATCCAGGTGATTTCCAATCAGCCTGAATCATTGGGCATGGATGATACCATTGTCTTTTTCTCTCGTTCCGATAAATTCCGTTACGAGACACCTGCCGAACCACTGGATTTGGGCAGCGGGGTTATTTGCGTTCCCAATAATTATGCATTCGGGAGTGATCGCGCTCTTCCTGAAGGGATGATTCGAATTACGGCCCAGGCAGATTATAACTATTGGAGCCGCTTGAATGACGCAGATTATCTGCGTTCGAAGGAAGAATGGTTTATGCGCCTTCAGCAGGTGCTCACTTTTGCCTATCCGAAACTGGACCTTGCCGCGTTGAATCGTCAGGAGCTTGCCCGCGATGTTTTTACGCCGAAAACAGTGGAGCGCTTTACGCGCCACTTCAATGGTGCGGTTTACGGGGCCCCCCAGAAAAAAAAGTCAGGACAGACGGATTACGAGAACCTTATTCTGATTGGTACAGACCAAGGCTTTTTGGGGATTATCGGCAGTCTGCTCAGTGGTATTTCTATGGCCAACCGCTATGGTTTGACCGGTATCTGAGGTATTCTGTTTTCTTCTGAAAAATTAATCCAAGAGGGTGGGATGAGTTGACTTGTGCCCGGTTGAGCGTATGCTATACATATCCTCTGTGGTGTACGTAAGATTAGCCTTGCGCTCTATCCTGATATAATCAATCCGGGAGCCAATACTTACTCAGATGGCTGTCATGCCGCTTACCGGAAGACAAAAGTTTGAGTTGAGGCGCCCACCTCAGCATAACGAGGTAAGGAGCATGCTAATGCCTTACGGCACATACGGAGGAAATTTTATGTACCGGCTGGGCGTTCGTAACCGAAGATTTCAATCTCCCACTCGTTGGCCTGCCTCAGCACGCGCTCTTTCTCCAGGATAATGGCTCCGTCTATTTCCAAACATGCCGTGCTGATCCCGGACTCCTTCATGGTCTCCAGTGTTTTCATGCCAAATACCGGAACATCAAAATACCAATTTTGACCCTTTTTTGGGGTTTTTACGAAAATAAGTTTATCCGTCCGGTATTTGTTGGCGCGGGCCAGCATTTCATCTGTTCCCTCGAAGGCTTCCACGGACAGCACTGTTCCCTTGCGGACAACAACGCCTTGCCCTATATCCAGTCGGGCTATTTCTTTGGCTGTTCTAATGCCGAACTCAATGGATTCTATATTGGCCTTAAGCTTGCCCTGGGTCATGAGTCCGGGGGTAGCCAGTTGGTCGTCCATAAACGCCCTGGCATCCAGTAGGCTTACTCCCACTTTTTCGATTTCTCTGCAGATAGCGCCAAAGATAGTGTCGGCATTGCGCTCCTTTAAGGTTGCTAAAATCTGGATGGCCTTCAGGTCTGGATGTAAATCACGAAAAAGTCTTCCCGGGGTGATTTGTCCCACCATGATTGCATAACCGGCTCCGAATTTCCTCAGGGTTTTGAGCATTTTACCCATCTGCCCAACTTTAATTCTTATCCTGTGTTCTTCCGGAAATGATTCGTAGAGGTCTTCTCTGGTCTCACCATCAAAGGCAATCAGTCTAACCTCAATCCCCGCAGTCTGCATTGCCCGGATCGTCAGCACAGGGTAGAGCTGACGACCGGCAATAACAGCAACCGGTTTGCTGGAATCAAAGTTTTCCGGAAGAAATCGGGATGGGGCAGGCATGGTTCAGTTAGCCACAATGTTCAGGATTTTTCCGGGCACGTAGACCACCTTGCGGATCGTCTTTCCTTCAATGTTTGCCTGAACACGTTCGATTTTCTGTGCCAGCTCAATTACCTCATCTTGTGTAGCCTTTTTCGAGACAAGGATTTCTCCTCTGGGTTTTCCGTTGATGAGAATTCCCAGTTTCACCTCATCGGAAACAAGAATGGAAGCATCGTATTCTGGCCAGGGTGCGTAGGCAACGCTTCCTTTTCCATCCAGGCGGCTCCAGAGTTCTTCGGCGATATGAGGCGCAAAGGGAGCTAGAAGCTGGACGAAGGCCCGCGCGGTTGCGGAACTGAAGGAGTCTGCGTTTTGCAGGGCCTTCAGTAGAATCATCATCTGGGCAATGGCTGTGTTGTAGGAGAGTGTCTCCATGTCTTCGCTAACCTTTTTGATGGTCTCGTGCAGTGCTTTCTTAACGTCTCCGCTTTCCGGTGCAGTATCACTTATTTTCGAAGAGAGTGTTCCACTGTCATCCGTCATCAGGCGCCAGAAACGGCGGATAAAACGGGCCGGGCCTTCTATGCCGGAACTGCTCCAGGGTTTTGAGTCTTCGAGCGGTCCCATGAACATGATATATGTGCGCATACTGTCTGCGCCATAGCGCTCAATCACGTCGTCGGGATTGATAACGTTGCCGCGGCTTTTGCTCATTTTGTAAGCTCGGGCATCCACTCGGATGGATTCATCTTCCTTCCAGAAGAAAAAGTCTCCCTTCTTGATCACGTCACTTTCCTGGAGGTTGACGCGTTCACCTTCAAAATTGCTGCCAACGGTGTCTGCGCTGATGGCCTTACCATCACTATCTTTGAACAGCACATATTCCATTTCTCCAAGAATAATTCCCTGGTGGAACAGCTTCGGGAAAGGCTCTTCCGTGGTTACAACGCCGATGTCAAAGAGGAACTGGTGCCAGAAACGGGCATAGAGTAGGTGCAGTACGGCATGTTCTGCGCCGCCGATATAAAAATCAGGAGCCCCCCAGTAGGCTTCAACTTTGGGATCAATCAATGCCTGTGTATTCCGGGGATCGCAGTAGCGCAGGTAATACCAACAGGAGCCTGCCCATTGCGGCATTGTGTTGGTTTCTCTTCGGGCAGCAACCCATTCGTCGCCTTCCGGTTTCTCGGATGTGCGGGAAATGGCATCCCCTGTTTTCAGGTTAAACCAGATTTGTACCCATTCAGTGGCATTCGCCAGTGCGCTCTCTCCGGTTCCAGATGGATTGTAGTCTTCAATTTCCGGAAGACGCAGGGGAAGGCTTCCCTCAGAAATGGGGAGGGCGTATTCCATGACTCCTTCGTCATTGCTCATGCAGACGCCCCCCTCGGGAGACCCTTTGGCGACCGCTCCGTTCAACTGTAAAACTTTGGCATACGCTTCTTCTGAAACCCAGACGATGGGGAATGGTTCGCCCCAATAGCGTTGTCTGGAAAACAGCCAGTCGCGCAGTTTGTAGTTAACCGCCGCGTGACCTACTTTTTCAGCTTCAAGTTTTTCGATGATTTGCCGCTTGGCTTCATCTGAGCTGAGTCCGTTGAAGGGGCCGGAGTTTACCATGGTGCCGATATCGGTGAAGGGCAGGGGGATGTCATTCCCTTTGGCGTCCTTCTTTTCAATGACCCGAATGATGGGGATGTTGAATGTAGTGGCAAATTCATGGTCGCGATCATCATGGGCCGGCACCGCCATAATGGCTCCTGTGCCGTAGCTGATCAATACGTAGTCTGCAACCCAGACGGGGATTTCCGCACCGTTTACGGGGTTGATGGCGTAGCTCCCTGTAAAAACCCCTGTCTTTTCTTTGGCCAGGTCGGTTCTGTCGAGATCACTTTTGGCGGCAGCTTTGGCTATGTAAGCTTCAACTGCTTCTTT
The DNA here is from genome assembly GCA_016932335.1 of Opitutales bacterium. Classification (GTDB taxonomy): domain Bacteria; phylum Verrucomicrobiota; class Verrucomicrobiia; order Opitutales; family Oceanipulchritudinaceae; genus JAFGCZ01. Next base: position 363,460 of record JAFGCZ010000012.1, read on the forward strand.
TTGTTCGGAAGAAGTCAATTTGCCTACTAAGGGGTGTTCAGGAGCAACAACCATGTAGGTGGCTCCAAAAAGGGTGTCCGGGCGGGTCGTGTATATTGTCAGGCTTTCTTCAAGCCCTTTGAGTTTGAAGCTGACTTCTGCACCTACGGAGCGACCAATCCAGTTGGTTTGCTGTGTCTTTGTGGATTCAGGCCAGTCAACTTTATCCAAACCTTTGAGCAACTTGTCTGCGTAGCGGGTAATTCTCAACACCCACTGCTTGAGGTTGCGGCGCTCTACGAGGTGACCGCCCACTTCTGATTTTCCGTCAATAACCTCTTCGTTGGCCAGTACTGTGCCCAAGGCAGGACACCAGTTTACCGGGCGATGATCGGCGAATGCCAGACCGTGCTTGAAAAGTTGCAGGAAAAGCCACTGTGTCCACCGGTAGTAATCGGGGTCGGTTGTATTGATCTCTCTGTCCCAGTCGATGGCGATTCCCATGCGCTTGGTCTGTTCTCTGAAATGATCAATATTCTTCAGCGTGGTGACTGCCGGATGCGTTCCCGTTTTGATGGCATACTGTTCGGCCGGAAGTCCGAACGCATCCCAACCCATGGGATGCAGCACATTAAAACCTCTGGCTACCTTATAACGACCGAGGATATCGGATGCTGTGTAGTTTTCGGCATGGCCGGCATGGAGCCCGGCTCCCGAAGGATAGGGGAACATGTCCATTAAAAAATACTTTGGCTTCTCCGAAAAGTCTTCTGCATGGAATGTTTTTTGTGCATCCCATTGCTTTTGCCAATAAGCTTCGATTTCCTTGAAATTATAGTCCTTACAGTCTGTAGCCATGATCTTTAAATAAAGACCGCTAGTGTGCTTTAAAAGGAAAAGAGGTCAATCATAGAAGGTGTTCCATCTCGCTCGCAGCGTTGAGTTCATTTCAATTGTACTCTTTTGGCTTGTTTTCGCGTAAGCATGAGGCAACTATAGCGTAATGCATACGCTTCTGGAGTCGCTCATTTCCGAGTTGAAAGATCGGAAAAAGCATGGCGAGAAAACTGTTTTTGTTGAAGAGTCCTCTTTGCAGGCTCTGGCAGAAGCGCTTTCTCTTTCCGACTCCGACCCGGTGAATTCACCTGCGTCGCCGGTAGCTGATGAGAAAACACCGCCTCAACCGATCGTATCTCCTGAAGAGGTGGCCCGTATTCTCAGTTCCAGACCGGAAATCACAACGCCCAAAGAACAAGACGTGCACAAATCCACTAAAGACTCATCTGTTTCCGCTTTTCCACCACCGCCGGTTCTTACTTTGCCGGAGGGTTCAAAGGAAGAGCGCTACGCCTGGTTAAAGGACCGTATTCTCGGATGCGAAACCTGTAAGGCACATGTCCGGCCGGGTAAACACATTGTTGTGGGATCCGGAAATCTGGACTCTCCTGTTTTCTTCTGTGGAGAAGCTCCGGGGGCAGAAGAAGAAACACTGGGTGAGGTGTTCGTCGGTAGAGCAGGGCAGTTGCTGGTCAAGATTATCAATGCCATGGGGCTTCAGCGGGAAGACGTCTATATCGGTAACATTATGAACTGGAGGCCGGAAATGGACTCGACTGTCGGGAATAGGCCTCCCACTTCCGATGAGATGGGCTTTTGTCTGCCCTACCTCAGGGCACAGTTGGAAATCGTCCAGCCCAAGGTTATTGTTGCTTTGGGGAATACCGCGATTACCGGGTTGCTGGGGCCGGATCCCAAACGCAAGATGGGAGATGTTCGGGGGACGTGGTTGTCCTTTAATGACGTTCCTTTAATGCCGACCTACCATCCATCCTATATTCTAAGAAACGGTTCGATGCGCAATAAGCGTATTATCTGGGAGGATATGCTGATGGTCATGGAAAAAGTTGGCATGCCTATCTCGGATAAGCAGCGGAAGTTTTTCACCTGATGAGGAGAATGTCTTCCGCTGCTATCAATTATTTGCGTGCAACTTATCCTTTTTTCGTACACTAGTTGTTCATTATGAGTCGCGTACTGGAATTACTACTGGAGGGGCAAGCCTTGGATTCTGCACAAATGGCAGAAATTCTGGGAATGAATGTCTCTGAAGTTGAGGCTGAATTGGAAACACTGAAACAGGAAAACATCTTTTTGGGATGGCGCCCTGTTTTACAGCCTAATGCCAGCGGGGATAACCAGGTAAGAGCCTTGATTGAGGTAAAAATTACTCCCGAGCGCGAAGGAGGCTTCGATCGTATTGCTGAGCGTATCGCCAAATTTTCCGAGGTAGAAACCTGCTACCTGATGAGCGGCGCCTATGATTTGTTGCTCGTTGTCCGTGGAGATAACCTTCAGTCTGTTGCCCGCTTTGTTTCTGTGCGCTTGGCCTCGATTAATGGAGTGCTTTCCACGGCCACACATTTTATGCTGTGTGCATACAAAGAGCAGGGGTTCCTTTTCGAGCGCGATCAACGCGACCCGGACAAACCCTCTGTCAGCCCTTAACCCGTTATTGATTTAAGGTTTATTATGTCCGATATGAGTCGGTTTATCGCCAGGCACGTACGCGATCTGCCTAAATCGGGAATTCGTGAATTCTTTTCCATTGTTGAAAAGAATCCAAATGCCATCTCTTTAGGGGTTGGCGAACCGGATTTTGTTACCCCGTGGGCTTTTCGCGAAGCAGCTATTTTTGCACTGGAGCGCGGCAAAACAAGCTATACCAATAACCTCGGGTTGATTCATCTGCGTAAAGCTATTTCCAAGTATTTGGAAAAGAACTTTTCCCTGTCGTATAACCCCGAAAATGAAATGTTGGTGACTGTTGGCGTTTCCGAAGCATTGGATATTGCTATTCGCGCAACACTCAATCCAGGGGAGAAGTTGCTCTATCACGAGCCATGTTTCGTGTCTTACAACCCGAGTGCCAAGCTGGCGCATGCGGAAGCGGTTCCGGTACCCACCAGCTCTCAGGATGAATTTGCATTGAATCCCGATGCTCTGGCGGCTGCTTGGACTCCCGAATGTAAGGCCCTTTTGTTGAGTTTTCCCACCAACCCAACCGGTGGTGTGGTTAATCGCGAAAAGCTGGAGCGTATTGCAAAGTTTGCCATCGAAAAAGACCTCATTGTCTACTCGGATGAGATCTATGCCGAGCTGACTTACGAGGGCAATCATGTCAGCCTTGCCTCTATTCCCGGAATGAAGGAGCGGACTATCTTTTTGCACGGTGTATCCAAGGCTTTTGCGATGACCGGTTTCCGCCTGGGATATGCCTGTGGGCCTAAGGAATTGATCGATGCCATGCTCAAGGTGCATCAATATGCCATGATGTGTGCCCCAATCCTCAGTCAGGAGGCGGCCATTGAGGCTTTTCTTCACGGAGAAGGGGAAGTGAAGCGTATGCGAGATGCTTATCGCAGGCGTCGCGACTATATTGTTCGCCGTTTTAATGAAATAGGCTTGCCCTGCCATCTTCCGAAAGCCACTTTCTACGCCTTCCCCTGTATTCAACAGACAGGATTGGATTCACACGAATTTGCACTCAAGCTTTTACAGCAGCAACAGGTTGCGATGGTTCCGGGTACGGCATTCGGTGCTTCGGGCGCCGGGTTTATCCGCGCCAGCTTCTCAACCAGCTATGAAAGAATTGTTGAGGCATGCTCGCGTATTGAACGCTTTGTAGGATCTTTATAATATGTGGAACGAAGATAGAGTCGTAGCCCTTGTCGGGCGTCCCAATGTCGGTAAAAGCAGATTGTTTAATCGCTTGGCCGGGCGTCGCATTGCCATTGTGCACGATCAGCCGGGGGTAACCCGCGATGTTAATTCAACTGAAGTTGAGGATGGGGCTTATCAGCTCCTGGATACCGGAGGTTTGGGCCTTCAGGTAGAGATGTCCGAAAAAGAACTGGTCGCCGCAGCGGAGGATCAAGTGTTCTTTGCCATTGAAGCCGCCACGCTGGTTTGTTTTGTGGTGGACGGCCGTCAAGGCTGTGTTCCGATGGATGAAACCCTTGCCTCTGATTTGCGACGTTATGGCAAGAAAACTATTCTTGTTATTAATAAGGTTGACCAGGGGGGGATGGAACCTATTGAAGACGATTTTTCCCACTTGGGGTTTGATTGTGTGGTGCTCGTTTCGGCAGAGCATGGTTACAACATATCCGAACTTCAGCGGATTATTAAAAAGATTCTGGGCCCTGCTCCATTGGTGGAAAAAGAACCCGATGTGCGCAGGACCAAACTGTGTTTTATCGGGCGTCCCAACGTTGGCAAATCTTCCATGTGTAACGCATTGTTGAAAAATGAGCGACTCGTGGTCAGTGATGTTCCCGGCACCACCCGTGATTGTGTTGAGCAGGATCTTGAGTATATTTCCGACAAGGGAGGGGAGCATTGGTACTTTCGTTTGTTTGATACCGCAGGGGTTCGCCGAAACGCCAAGCTTTCCAGTTCTGTAGAATACTTTTCAACTGTACGTTCCCGCAGAGCCATGGAGTTTGCCGATGTGGTATTCATTGTTCTGGATGCGCGCGATGGTGTAACCAAACAGGATAAGGCCCTGATGGCTGAAGTGAACGAAGCCGGAAAAGCCACTGCGGTAATTGTGAACAAGTGGGACTACGCACTTGAAACATTTGAGGAAGAGCCGCTCAAGGGATACGAAAGTGAATTCGAGTTCCGAGATGCTTTTGTTAAGGCGGTGCGCAAAGAGCTTTTCGCGCTTCCCTCCAGCCCCATTATTTTTGCTTCAGCAAAAACAGGCTTCAATCTGGCAGAGGTCTTGAAGGTTGCCCGGGCTATTGATGTTCGGTGCGAAAAGAAATTGCCGACGCCGAAGCTAAATCAGGTAATGGAGCAACTGTTGCGTAAGCGGGAGCCGCGCTACATCGACAACAAGCGCTTTAAAATTTATTACAGCGTTCACGTCGGGGCACGTCCTTTCAAAATTAAGATTTTTTGTAACCGCGCTACCAAACTTGAGGAATCCTATCGTCGATATTTGGAGAAAGGTCTGAGTGAAGCTTTTGGACTGGAAGGATGTCCCATTACTTTTGAACTGATCGGCAAAACGGTACGTTATGCACAGCCAACCAAGGGTAAGAAGTAAGCTGTAACTGTTCTGATGTCTTGCCTAAAAACCATTTTCATGGGCAGTGATCCTATTGTCCTGCCTCTGTTGCGATCCCTGAAAGAGGATTTCTCTGGAAGTGTAGATTTGCGTGCTGTTTATACCCAACCGGACAAACGCTCAGGGCGCGGGATGAGGCTGCAGGAGGGGCCCGTAAAGCAACTGGCGCTGGAGTTGGGGGTTCCCGTAAGGCAACCGGAGTGCATGAACGAAAACGAATACCGGTGGCTGCAAGAAAACGAATGCCAACTGATTCTGGTGATGGCATATGGGCAGATCCTTAAGCAAGCTCTGCTTGATTTGCCCTCCCATGGAATTCTCAATTTTCACGCATCCATACTTCCTGCTTATCGCGGAGCGTCTCCGTTGGAGGGCGCTATCAGTGAGGGTTGTGACGAAACCGGAGTCACCCTGATGCAGATTATTCGTGAGTTGGATGCCGGTCCTATTTTGGACGTTGAGAAAATTCCGGTTTGCGGAAGTCTTTGTCGAAGCGCTTTGGCAGATGCTTTGTCCCATGCCTGTGTCCCCCTGTTGAAGCGTAATATCGATGGGATTGCCTCGAAAGCATTGTCCTTTGTTCCGCAAAACAGAGATGAGGCTACCTTTACCCGAATCCTAACGAAGCAGGACAGTCTTTTGGATTTCCGTCAGTCTGCGCAAAAACTCTACAATCGCTATCGTGCATTGAAAGAGTGGCCGGGGAGTGCGTTTGAATACCGGGGCGAGCGTATTCGCATTGGAGAACTGAAGTTCGTGTCCAATGTTTCAGGAACGCCGGGTACTGTTCTATCTGCGGATAATTCCGGATTGCTTGTGGCCTGTGGCGAGGATGCTTTGCTCTGCCTGCAGTTGCAGCGCCCGGGTGGTCGTATGATGCCGGTGGCTGATTTTCTCAGAGGTTATTCCTTAGATCAGGGAGCTGTATTGGATCAGGTGGATATGATTCCTTTGGTGGCATCCAAGCCGTTTCCTTATCGCAAACGCAACGGATAACCTTTTTGAAGGCTTGCATTGACGTATAGTGTATTCTTCCCATCATAGGCGGAGAACTATCAGATCACTATTCTCATGAGTATTTATCGTATCCTGCTGCTTTCTTTCTTTTGTCTGCCTTCTCTTTGGGCACAATCCACTTATAACAATACCAATGTGAGGTTGGCTAATCTGGAGCAGGATCTTCAACGCACAAATGCCATTGTCGGCCGTTTGCAAATTCAGATTGAGGAATTGCAACGGGAGAATGCTCAGTTGCGTGCCGGCAATAATGTGGCTTATGTTACGGTTAATGAGATGAATTCAGCGTTGCAGAGCCTTCGTCAGGAAGTGGCCTCGGCAAATGCTCAACTGAAAAACGAAGTAGCCATTGAGGTGGGGCAGCAATTGGCCTCGCTTGCCGAGAAGACTCAAAAGGCGATGCAGGCTTTAGCTAAAACCGTGGAAGCTCAACCGCAGATTGTATCTGAAATTCGTTTCAGCGACGATTTCCCGAAGTCAGGTATCTCTTATACGATCCAGCCCGGGGATACACTATCCAGTATTGCCAAACGGAATAATTCTACAGTAAAAGATATTCAGAACGCCAACAAGATTCTCGACCCTGCAAAAATTCAGGTTGGTAGTGTTATTTTTGTTCCCCAATCGCAGTAATATATATCATGGCAAGCAGTAACAGTAGATTAGGCAGAGGCTTGGACAGTCTCATTTCCGGAGGTATTTCCGCTCAGGTTAAACCCGTTGAAACAAAAATAACTCCGGTTGCCAAAAAAGTGTCGGCTAAAAAGGCCACTAAGAAAATTTCTAAAAAACAGGCCCCTGAGAAAAAGGCTGTAGTCACGGTTGATAAACCCAAAGATACGTTGCCGACACCTGACGGGTTTGTGGAAATACCGATTTCTTCAGTTGAGCCTAATCCTTATCAGCCGCGTCGAGAGATGACGCCGGAAAAGGTGCAGGAACTTGCCGAAAGTATTCGTTCGGAAGGTTTGTTGCAGCCGATTGTCGTCAGGCAAGCCGGAGATAAAAAATATCAGTTGATTGCCGGTGAACGTCGTTGGCGTGCCTGTATGCTGCTCAAGCTGGTTCGCATTCCTGCACGGGTTATCCAGGCAAGTGAGGCTTCCGCGGCGGTGATTGCCATGATTGAGAACCTTCAGCGGGAAAATCTCAACCCCGTTGAAGAATCACTCGGCTATGCTAGCCTCATGCGTGACTTTGACCTGACGCAGGAAGCGGTGTCCGAACGGGTGGGGAAGCCACGCTCTTCTGTTGCCAATTCGCTGCGTTTGTTGCAGTTGGAACGAGAGGTTCAAGGCTACATTGCCAAAGGACTGCTTTCAGTTGGGCATGCCAAGGTTTTGCTTGGTTTGGAGGAAACGGAGCAGCAGTTGATGCTGGCCCGTAAAATAATCGAAAAAGGAATTTCTGTTCGCGAGACTGAGCGCCTGGTGCAGGCTCTGCGCTCGGCAAAGTCCAACGCTCCCAAGTCATCCAAATTGGTCTCTGCCCAGGAGCAGACCGCCATCGTGGATTTGGAACATAAGCTAGGCGCTTATTTTAATACGAAAATTCAGATGAAACATTCTCCGAAAAAGGGTAAAATTGTCATCGAGTACTTTGGCAATGAAGACTTGCAGCGCATTTTAGAAAAAATAGGTATTTCATAAAAAGCTTGATTCATAAGCTCCTGTGCTACATTTTCCCCATTTTTCATTACGAAGGAAACGGCTTCTATGATACACATCCTTACGACTTTTCTTATTTTTGTTTTGATTCTTGTCAGCCTCTTTATGGTGTTGGTAGTTCTTATGCAGCGCTCCAATACTGATGGTGGCTTGGGGTCTGCCTTTGGCGGCGGTATTACAGAATCTGCCTTCGGAGCAGAGGCCGGGAACTTTTTAAGTCGTTTGACTGTCTATTCCGCTATTGCTTTTTTTGTTTTAAGCCTTGGCATTTACATGCTTCTTTTGGCGCAACACAAAAAACCCGAACAGGTATCTGATGAGCATATGCTGACGGTTACTGCTGATGCCGCACCTGCAGAGCAGAGTGCACCGGCGGAACAGCCCGTTGCTCCTGTTCAGGATGAAGTTCCTGCAGAATAAAATATTCTTAGATTTTCAAAAAAGGCCGTGCGATAGCGCGGCCTTTTCTTTATCAATAGATCGTTATGAAACTCCGCCTACTTCCTTGCTTTCTTGGTATTATGGTTCTATTGAGCCAGCCGCTTTCCGCTCAATATAAGAATCGACCAAAACCAAATCTGATGCGACCGGATCCGGTTTCTGAAGAACAGGGGAGGGAGTTGCTTGAGGGGATCCGTAGGATGAACCTGCCGACATACTATGCGTTGAGGTTTCAGCTGCGCTACATGCCTCATCGCGGGGATGATCGTTGGGTGTCAGGTTCGCTTTGGGGAACATGGAGTGTTCAGGGAAATGCACTGCGTATCTTTTTTCCGCAGATCAGCGAGGGGCAGTCTTTAACTTGTTTCAGCTACAGCGGAGAAAGCCCCAAAGCTTTTATTTCGGAAGATTCAGAGCCGGTTAAGACGGTGTCTCTGGCTGCTACCGGAGAAGAATTGATCCCTGGCATGGGTTTGACTGTTTTTGACTTGCAAATGCCCTATCTGCATTGGACGGATGCCGTTTATGAGGGACCTACTCGCGTTAAGGGCCGTCCCGCCCACCGTTTTATTCTCTATCCCGAGGACTCCGCCGACTATGGGGCCATCGGTGCCGTGCGTGTTTATATTGATGAGGATTATCAGGTGATTCTCCAGGCGGAAGTCTTGGACCATTCCGGGAATCTGATGCGCACATTTCAGGTGGGCAGCCTGAAGAAAATTGGAGAGTGCTGGATTGTTAAGGAATTCAATTTTATCGATGCGGTAAACAAATCCAAAGCCAGAGTCATGATTACCGGCGCCTCACTGGGAAATGTATTCGATTTGCGCTTTCTGGATGTAGGGTCTGCGGCGGAGCAGGTGGATCCTCTACCGGAGAGTGCCTACGAGCCCACCCGTTAATGGGTACAAGGAGAAGCCCGAAAAACTTTCGCTTTTCGGGCTTCATGGCGAGACGGACGAGACTTGAACTCGCGACCTCCGGCGTGACAGGCCGGCGTTCTAACCAACTGAACTACCGCCC
>JAFGCZ010000013.1 GCA_016932335.1 Opitutales bacterium
ACTGCTCCATTTGCGACGTGTCATTTGTCCTAATTTCTATATTCGGTACCTCTTAATTCAATGCTTTCCTTAACCGGGGTCAGTATAAGATTACTCTATAGGAAAGGCTCCGGGGATACTTCCTTTATCGTTCATCCAGGGAAGCAGTTTATGGATTTCCTCAGGAAGCGCTTTTGGTTTGTAGGAAAGAATGAACGTTTTGTTTAGTTCAAAATTATGCAAGGGAATACTTTTAAAGACCTGTTTTGTATCTGCTTTAAGCTGTAAACTGTGTTGCCCCATCTCTACCACATTATCCTGAAATTCATTCAGTGAGGTAAACGCAATGGAATCGCTATCCTCATCAATCCCAACATATGGGCTCCATTTTATAAGAGGTTTAGATTCTCTGTTATCGATATACACATTATGTCCCATGGCGGCAACCTGAGGGGTGTTTACCGAGCCATGCAAGACCTGAGCCTGTAAGACTTGAACCAAGGCTTGAGTATATTCAGCACTAGCAACAAGTAGGTTATTGGCAATTATATGGTCACCGCGTTCCGGTATATCGGGACCAGTTTGAGCATGCCATCCAAAAACATCTCCCTCACTGGTGCGTTCGTTGCGGCTCACTTTTATTGAACTGTTATACAACGTATTGTTCCAAATCTTCACATCGCGGCTGTTCAAGACATAGATACCGGTTCCGCAATCGACAAAGACATTTCCGGCACAAACAGCACCATTGGAAATTTCAAAAAAGAAGCCATTGTCGGTTCGCTCAATCCAATTATTGTAAAAAAGACCATCAACATTGCCTACATCATACCAAATACCGCTGCTGTTTGGATTATCGATGATTAAATTATCTCGACAAACGGCATTATGACATTGATTGAAAATTTTAATGGCAGTGGCAAAAACACCCTGAATATTCTCAATATTGGTCTTGGTAACAATGTTCTTCTCCAACAGAATATTGCCTGAGCTGATCACATAAATGCCTTCAAACCCAGTGTCAGATACCAAACAATTGCGAACCACCAAATCATCTCCGCGCAAATAGCAACCGGCACGGGAACAATAGGAGATAGTTACATTTTCGAGCCTGGTTCCAATTACCTCTTTGCCCATGTTTTCAGGTGCAGTAAGCCTATGACCTTCCGTGCCCTCTACTTCCAAAGCTCTATATGCATATTGAGTAAAAGTGATTCCCTGGATAACAGGTCCCACTCTATCAGATGTTTTTCCGTTACAGGGTTCGGTCGTGCGGGTCAAGGCATTGTCAAAGGCTGTTATTTCCACCTCGTGACCTGTGGGATCCAGAGAAAGGTAAACCTGCTTACTTTCATAGTCGATGTAGAAAGAGTGGTCATCCAGATCCCCCTCCCACCCTACTGCATCCAATAAGCGACCATCGTAAAAAACCATATCATAATTAAAGGCATAGGGAGGTGTCACACGACCGCTACTTTCCCTGTACCACCATTCCGGAGCAGATTGAGGGAATAGCGTTGCCCAATCACAGCGCCACAGTCCGTTTCTTAGTTGCTCCCAATCCGTTGCCGTTTTAGTTCCTTTGAGAACCGGTATCTCATCTCTATAGGGTTGCAGAATGATGCCTTGATTGAATTTCAAGTCTCCGGTTCGGTAAATGCCTCCTCTAAGAATAATGGCATCTCCTGTATTCGCTTTGGATATTGCCTCTTCAAGTGTTATTGGCGACTCAATCGTTGTTCCATCACCGGTATCCAGCGCATCTGGAGAAACATAGATGATACCTCCATTAATTTGATCTGTATCATAATGTCGGCGAACGGGTCCATATGGCCCCCCTGTTGGTTGCGCATCCAGAGAAGTGAGGAAACAGACAAAAAAGAAAAAGAAGGGTATGTGTTTCATGGCAATGGTATTGAAGTGAAATATCAATTTAGAAGGATACAGAACTTGACCACAGATTGAACTTCTGTGGAATCATAACATTTGAACAAAAAAGAGAGTTCTATTGGAGGAGATAGCTTAAATCACTCTCAGGAGCAATTTCCTGAGGACACTCACCTTTCTTAAACAACTTGGCTCCATTCAGTCCGCACAGTTTTGCGCTGTAACCGGAAACATGGAGAATCTCCCCCTCACGTATTCCCAGGACAGGTCCCTTATTTTCCTCTAAATATTCTTGAATACGCAGGTCTCTTGTTTCTCCTCTATGGGGAACATATTCGCCATTCTTTTCAAGATAGATTGCGCCATCCATATAATGAGGATTTATCTGGAATGGGATCAAATCGAAAGAGTTAAATGATGGTGGCATAATGATGGGCATATCGTTGGTCGTCATAAGGGTTGGGCAGGACATGTTGGTTCCGGCACTGATGCCCATGTATGGTTTCCCCAGAGAGACATGCTTACGGATAGAGTCGATCAATCCTAATCGATACAGCGTATGGAGTAATCTGAAGGAATTACCTCCTCCGACAAAAACAGCATCCGCCCCTTCTATGGCCTGAACGGGATCAGCACAGTCATGTATGCTGACGATCGGGAAATCCATGCAAAGGCCAAACTCTCGGATGCGTTTCAGGTAAGCATCATAATCTGCTATGGCGTAAGGAATAAACAGAATGGTTGTTTTAGGCTGAAGAAATGCTGACAGTGCATATCTCCATGCATTCATACGATCCGGTTCGCCAATACCACCACTACCTAAGAGCAATTTCCGATTCTGTTTAATTTTTTCATTCATATTGATAATTACCTTCTGATGAAGACATATTCCCTCTTGATAGATTTACAAAACTGTAGATACTGTAAGCAAGCATGATTCGGCTTTTCCCACGACTGTGCATTCTTCTCTTTTGGTTCTCCGGTATCTCTTTATTCTCAAGAGAACCGTTACCTGAGGCGGTTAATGGTGTGCTGAACCTTCGCGAAATAGATTTAAGCAGATCCACTATTGTACCCCTTGAAGGAGAGTGGTTTTTTGTATGGAAAGAGCTATTAAGTCCCCAGGAATTGCAATTAATGCAACAGGAAGGACGACTGCAATGGACCCACGTTCCGGCATATTGGTCTAAATCTAAAAGTGATTCAGTTGAGGATGAGGGAAAGGGATTTGCTACCTACGGGCTGACAATACTGGTCAATGATAACACTGATTCTATCAGTCTACTAATCCCTGAAATGATGACATCCTATCGTTTGTGGGTAAATAACGAGATGGCTTCTGAATGTGGTGATCCTGGAATGACTGAAGCGGAGACTATCCCCTCGCGACTATCCCGGGTGATAGAGATAGAGCCCAAAGCCGGTGTGGTAAAACTATGCCTTCAAATTAGCAATTTCCATCATGATCAGGGAGGATTTGGGCGAAGAATCCTACTGGGATCTACACCAGCACTGGAAAAATCAGTTCTGATTAATATCTGTGTAGATGTTTTACTCTTTGGGTGCCTAATTACAATCGGCCTGTATCATGTGGGCATTTATTGCCAGAGGACAAAAGACAGGGCTAATCTCTATTTTGGAATTTTTGCGTTAAGCCTAAGTATACGAGTGATGACGGACAACATGTTGCCATTGGAAGAATGGTTTCATTTTCCATGGGAACTGCACTACCGGTTGCTTTATTTTTCCTATTACTTTTGCGTGGCTCTATTTTCAGTATATCTGCGTTACATCTTCCCCAAGGAGATGTCGAAAAAAGTACAGAACGCTATCTATATAATCTCAGGAGCATTTTGTGCCGTTGTGCTGCTGAGACCAGTGGATGTGTTCACTAAAACCTTAGCGTTGCACATGGTGTATACCATTGCTCTTTTTCTTTACTGTATCGGTGCCCTGATTCTGGCGGTGATTCGACAAAGAGAATCTGCAAAATGGTTTTTGGGGGCCTATTTAGTTCTCTTTTTTGTAGCCCTAAATGATATGCTCTACTCTCACGAGGTGATTTCCACAGGTTATCAAATCCACATCGGCGTATTTCTTTTTATTCTAGCTCAAAGCATTTTCCTTTCTGCCCGTTTTGTCAAAGCATTGGCCCTTTCCGAAGAACTCAGCCTACGGATGGAATCGCGAATTGAAGAGCGTACACAAGAACTGAATCTGGCCAAGGAAGAAGCACAAGATCTTGCCAATCAGGCTGAAGAAGCCAGCAAAGCCAAGAGTGCATTTTTGGCGATGATGAGCCATGAGATCAGAACACCGATGAACGGAATTCTTGGAATGACGTCGTTGCTGGAACATTCTGAATTGCAACCGAGACAACAGGATTATATTCGCGCAGTAAAATCCAGCAGTGAGACCCTTCTGGCTCTAATTAATGACATTCTCGATTTCTCAAAAATAGAAGCCGGTAAAATTGAAATTGAGAAAGTACCCTTCAGTTTGCGAAATTGCATTGATGATGCACTTACCGTCATTGCCCCAAAATCAGTGGAAAAAGGACTGAGCCTAACCTGCCGCTATGCGCACAAAATTCCCGATGTATTGATTGGGGATCCTGTTCGAATCAAACAGGTGGTTACCAATTTATTGAGTAATGCGGTGAAATTTACAGAAGAAGGACATGTGCATCTAAATGTAAGTGTAAAACTGGAATCGCATAATAAAATCTGGATCCGGATATCTGTGATTGACAGCGGGATAGGCATTTCCGAAGAGCAAAAAAAGCACCTTTTCCAATCATTCTCCCAGGCTGATACATCGACAACAAGAAAGTATGGAGGCACCGGCTTAGGGTTGGCTATCAGCAAACGCTTAAGCGCCCTGATGCAGGGAAGACTTTGGTTTACCAGTGAACAAGGGAATGGTTCCATCTTCTTCTTTGAAATACCACTGAAGGAGTTGGAGTCCCTTTCGACCACTCCAGCTTCTTCCGACAAGGAGGTTATTCTTGGCGGAGATATTCTGCTCTACACTCGAGATCCTTTATTGGCTGAATGCTTGAGCGAAGACTTTGCCTATTTTCATTTGAAAACAAAGCAAATAAAAGAAGAGGAATTGCTGCTATTGGAAATTGAGCAAAGCAATATTGCTCTCCTTTGTTTGCAAGCTGAGGAAGATCCATCTGGAAAGCTTCTGAAAAAGCTGAAGGAAAAAGAGCAACATCCACCAATATTGTATCTAATACCCTGCGGGACAAAACATACGTACAAAGACAAAACGATTCTGTATCTGGAAAAACCGATTCGTAGGGATCTTTTGTATACAGAATTAAAGGCATTATGGGGAGGTAATGAAGAAAAGGTTACGGTATCCTTGGAAGAACATTCAGAGGATATGAATATGTCGCGTCAGTATCCATTGAGGATATTGATGGCAGAGGACGATCCCAACAACCAACAGGTTGCCCGTCTTATGTTAAGAAGTCTCGGATATGATTTGGTAATTGCCGAGAATGGACTTCAAGCCATTGAGGCATTGGGAAAAACGGCCTACGATGTAATTCTAATGGATATACAGATGCCTGAAATGGACGGGCTTGATGCGGCTAAAGCGATAAGCACAAACTGGCCGGCGAGCGAAAAGCCATACATTATAGCCTTAACCGCTTTTGCCTTAAGAGGCGACAAACAAAAAATGCTCAACGCCGGTATGGATGATTATCTGGCAAAACCAATTACCCTAGAGTCGCTTTCTGAAAAGTTGAAGTTTGCCTTTACCCAAATTGCGGAACGAAAAAGGAAGTCTTAGTTTTGACTCCCTGCCCTGTAGTTGAGTAATCTGTGGGTAATGACAAATTTCATCCGACACGACTCTCGCACCAACACACAGTTACGTGACATTACATTTACCCCGGGCATTGCTCCCAATGCATCCGGTTCCGTCCTTGTTTCTTTCGGCGATACCCGCGTTATTTGTGCCGCTGTTTTGGAAAAGAAAGTCCCCGGATGGATGCGGGCGCAAAATATTGAGGGAGGTTGGATTACGGCTGAATATTCTATGCTGCCCTACTCCACGCTGGATCGCAAAGCCAGAGATATCAGCAAAGGCAAACAGGATGGTCGGTCTGTGGAGATACAGCGACTGATCGGCAGAAGTATTCGAGCCGTGGTTGATCTGCAAAAGCTCCCCGGTTACACGCTATGGATCGACTGCGATGTTTTACAGGCGGATGGTGGCACGAGAACAGCATCCATCAGTGGAGCCTATGTGGCCGCAAAAATGGCGGTTAAAAAGCTCATGGCCAACGGAATGCTTCAGGAGGACCCCTTCATTGATTCCGTTGCGGCAGTCAGCGTTGGTATATTCGAAGGGAATCCGGTTCTCGATCTGGACTATTTCGAAGATAAAGATGCCAGTGTTGATGCAAATGTTGTGATGACTGGCAGCGGGCGGTTTGTTGAATTCCAAGCCACCGGAGAGGAAGCCACCTATTCCAGAGAAGAGATGAATCTACTGATGGATTTGGCCGCGAAAGGGATTGAAGCCATCTCTGAAAAGCAGCGAACTGTATTAGCCTAAAGAATTCTCTGTTTTTCGCTTAATCTAAAAAAAACGTTTGCCAACAAAGGGGAAATTATTGTGATTTCCCTGCGAAATTTCGCTGTTTAGTAAATTTTTGCTACAACTTAACACAAAAAGATTGTCATCTGTTTCCTTAAAAGATACTGCGTTCTACCAGAACGACAACACCATCTAGCTTTTCAATGAATATACACGAATACCAAGCTAAAGGGTTATTTGAGCAGTATGGCATCCCTACCCCCAAAGGAATTGCTGTACAAAGCGAAAAAGACTTCGAAACAGCACTGCAACAGATGCCGGAAGGCATTGTTGTTGTAAAATCGCAGATTCATGCTGGCGGCCGCGGTAAAGGCACCTTTACCAACGGCTATCAAGGCGGCGTAAAAATTGCCAAAACACATGATGAAGCCAGAAACATTGCCGCAAAAATGCTCGGCAATACGCTGGTAACGAAGCAGACAGGCCCTTCAGGAAAACAGGTTAATACAATTTATTTCAATGCCCCCTGCTCCATTGAGAAAGAATATTACATGGCAATTACGCTGGATCGATCCAGCTCAAAGCATGTGATTATTGCTTCCAGTGAAGGCGGTATGGACATTGAAGAGGTGGCTGCAACTAAGCCGGAAGCCATCACCAAAGTTTTCATCGATCCCGCGCTGGGTATCCAGCCCTTCCATTGCCGTGAAATCGCCTTTGGTCTCGGATTTGTTGATGGAGCTCAGATGAAGCAAATCAGCAAGATTGTCCCAGCCTTGTACAAACTTTTCATGGATAAGGATGCCAGCCTGGTGGAAATCAACCCGCTGGTAACCGACAAGGATGGCAACATCATTGCTCTGGATGCCAAGATTGGATTTGATGACAATGCGCTCTTCCGTCACTCGGAAATCCAAGAGTTGCGTGATCTCAGCGAAGAAGATCCCAAGGAAGTTGAAGCATCCAAATATGGACTGTCCTACATTGCCTTGGACGGAAATATCGCCTGCTTGGTAAACGGTGCAGGTCTGGCCATGGCCACGATGGATATCATCAAGCATTTTGGTGGAAATCCGGCAAACTTCCTCGATGTGGGTGGCAGTGCTACAGCAGAACAGGTTGAAAACGCATTTCGCATTATTCTCAGCGACCCCAATGTTGAAGGTATTTTGGTAAATATCTTCGGCGGAATCATGAGCTGCAAGACAATTGCCGAAGGAGTTGTCGCTGCCGCAAAGAGCGTCGAAATCAAGGTGCCTCTGGTGGTTCGTCTCGAGGGAAATCAAGTGAAGGAAGGCAAGGCCATTCTCGCTGAAAGCGGATTGTCCATTACGTCCGGAGATTCCCTAGCCGATGGCGCCGAGAAAATCGTAGCACTGGTCAAGCAGGCAAAAAATTAATTTTAACCGGATTTCAGAATGAGTGTTTTAGTCAATAAGAACACACGCGTTGTAGGTCAGGGGATTACCGGAAAAGCCGGAAGCCTGCATGCACGTAATAACATTGCCTACGGTACCAACTACGTGGCAGCAGTAACTCCCGGTAAAGGTGGACAAACTTTCGAAGGCTCAATTCCTGTGTTTAACACAGTTCGCGACGCCGTTGAGAAAGAAGGCGCCAATACCAGCGTGATTTTTGTTCCTCCTCCATTTGCTGCTGATTCCATCGCGGAATCCATTGAGGCAGGTATCGATTTGGTCGTTTGCATTACAGAAGGTATTCCGGTTAAGGATATGGCCCGTGTGAAAACCATGCTGAAAAACAGCAAAACGCGTTTGATCGGCCCCAACTGCCCCGGAATTATGACCCCCGGAGAATGTAACATCGGAATTATGCCCGGTTATATTGCCAAACCCGGCAAGGTCGGTGTAGTCAGCCGCTCCGGAACGCTTACCTACGAGGCAATGTATCAGCTGACCGTTTTAGGGCAAGGCCAGTCCACATGTATCGGTATTGGCGGTGACCCGGTAAACGGAACCTCCCATCTGGATGCTATAAAACTCTTCAATGAAGACCCTGAAACAGAAGCGATCATCATGATCGGTGAAATCGGTGGGACAGCAGAAGAGGAAGCCGCAGCCTATATCAAGGAATACGTAAAGAAGCCTGTTGCCGCCTTTATTGCCGGTGTCACAGCGCCTCCCGGACGCCGTATGGGTCACGCCGGTGCTATCGTCAGTGGTGGTAAGGGCACAGCTTCGGCCAAGATTGCCGCATTGAAAGATGCCGGTATCGCCGTAGCGCCGACCCCCTCCTCCATTGGGGAAACATTGCTTTCCGTTTGGAAACCGGCATAATATAACTCCATATTGGATTTACAGCATAGCCCGATCTTTTTAAGGTCGGGCTATCTTTTTATGAATTTACCCATAAGCATTCGTCAAGAAACGCTTGAAGACATTCAGGTCATCGCAGAGGTTACGGAAAAGGCGTTTAAGAATCACCCCTTCAGTCGTCAGACTGAGCAGTTTATCATAGCCGCTTTACGAGGCAACGGAGCATTGTCGTTGTCTTTGGTTGCAGAGTATAAGGGGGCCGTTATTGGCCATATCGCCTTTTCTCCCATCACCATTTCCGATGGAACAGAAAAGTGGTATGGCATCGGACCGGTTTCGGTATGCCCCCTCTACCAAAAACAAGGCGTTGGTTCTGCCTTAATAAGAGAGGGATTGACACAGATTCGATCCTTAGGGGCAGTCGGATGCGCTTTGGTTGGTGATCCAGTTTTCTATAAACGCTTTGGCTTTACCAATAGCACTAATTTGACACATGAGGGAATACCTCAGGAGTTTTTTCTGGTTCAGCAATTCACCCACGAAAAATCCCCGGAAGGTAACGTAACCTTTAACCGGGGATTCATGGCTAACGAATAGCCTAAAAGGGTCAAATATCGACTTCTGTTTCTACATCTAATTCGTAATCAACTCCTTCGATTCCAAAACCGAAGAGCTTTAGGAATTCCTTCTTGTAACCTTCGTAGTCTGTGATTTTAAATACATTCTCCGTGGTCACCTGAGGCCAAAGCGATTCTACCCCCTGTTGGATTTCCGGAAGCATTTCCAAGTCATCCATACGTATCAGCCCCTCATCATCAAAGTCCAGGCAAGATTGATTATACATCTGAGTACGGAAAAGGCGATCGATTTGCTCTATACAGCCTTCGTGCGTTCCCTTTTCTTTCATCAACTTATAGAGAATCGAAATATATAGCGGGATCACCGGAATAGCGCTGCTGGCTTGAGTGACCAACGCCTTGTTTACGGAACAAAACGCAACCCCGCGATGCAGCTTTAAGAGTGAATTGATGCGCTCCGCGGTTTCTTTCAGATGAACTTTGGCCATGCCGATGGTCCCATGTGTATAGATTGGCCATGTCAACGAAGGACCAATGTAGTCATACGCAACAGAGGCCACACCCTCTGCCAGAAGATTCTCTTTATCAAGCAGCTGAATCCAACGCTCCCAGTCTTCTCCCCCCATAACCTTCTTGGTTCCTTCGATCTCTTCTGTAGAAGCCGGTTCAACCGTAATCGTAGAAACTTCATCCGTATCCGTATTCACTGTTTTCGCGGAATAGGCTTGGCCGATTGGCTTGAGGCATGATTTGTAAGTAATCCCAGTTTCAGGATCCGTTCTTCTTGGGGATGCCAGACTGTAAACAATCAAATCCACCTTACCCATATGCTGCTTAATTAACGCCACAACCTGGGCTTTAATTTCGTCAGAAAAGGCATCTCCATTGATATTCCAGGAATTGAGTCCTGCGGCAACCGCTTCCTTCTGAAAGGCTGCAGTGTTGTACCAACCGGCAGATGCAGGCTTGTTGGCATCAGCGGGACGCTCAAAGTAGACCCCCAATGTATTGGCCCCGCAGCCAAATGCACTGACAATACGTGATGCCAGTCCGTAACCGGTGGACGAGCCCAACACGAGGACGTTTTTAGGACCTTCTTTAACAGAGCCCTTACTGCGAACGAAATCGATTTGTTCTCTAACATTTGCAGCGCAGCCTTCCGGATGAGCTGTAACACAAACAAATCCTCTTACTTTGGGTTTTATAATCATGAGAAAGAGACTGGGAGGTTAATTAAAATACCTTAACCGAGAAAATTACCGAAAAGGATATGGATAGATGCATGGTGCCCCCTGTGGGAATCGAACCCACATCTACGGTTTAGGAAACCATTGTTCTATCCGTTGAACTAAGGGGACTAAATATTCTTTAAAAGGTTTTTACTATGCAAAGGGCTTTATGCTGGGCAAGCTCTTTTAGGGGAAACAGATCTGTTTACAACAGTTCTATCTTTGCCATTTTACTGAGCGTAGGCAGATCTACTGTGCTCAAGGCATCAAGCAAGGCAATCTGGTAACTCCCCGGCAGTTTGCTCTGCTCTGCGGCCAGTTCCCCGGATACGGCCATAATTAGAGCCGTAGCAACCGCCGCAGAAAATGGATCCAAGGCCACCGCAGCGCATGCAGCAGCAAGCGCTCCCTGGACGCAACCGACACCGGTTACACGAGTCATCAGGCGATGACCATTTCGGCAGGTTGCAACCTGTTTCCCATCCGTAATATAATCAACTTCTCCAGTGATCAGAACGGTACTCTCATAACTTTGAGCAAGCAACTTGGCCGCATTTAATGCTGATGCAGCAGTATCTCCACTATCAACACCCCGCCCTTTTCCTGAACGACCTGACAAGGCAATCACCTCGGAGGCATTTCCTCGAATTAAGGTCGGTTTTTTCTCCAATAATTCTCTGGCGAAAAGAGTTCGTTTTTCAACGACCCCCACAGCCACCGGATCTAAAACCCATGGCTTACCGGCGGCAACAGCGGATGATACGGCAGATCTGGCCGTTGTCATGAAACTCTCTGTAAGTGTTCCAACATTTATAAGTAAAGCATCAGCTAATGCCGCAAATTCAAAAGCCTCCTGCGGGTCTTCGATCATTGCCGGTGCAGCATCGAGCGCCAGTAATGTATTTGCAGTAAAGTTTTTAACGACATTATTGGTTAGGCAGTGCACCAGCGGGTGCCGTCGCCTGATCTGTTCAATAATGCCAAAGATCGCAGCAAAGGAGTCGGTATTCATGATGTGGTCTTCTCTCATTAGGGGATACGGAAGGCAGAATCAAGAACTGGTTTAAAGAAAACTGATTGAGAAGATAATCTGCTATAATACTTGACCTCGAATTACTTCCGTTTTTTATGCTGCAGCCGACAGTTCGAAACCCTCCTGTCGTAAAACAAAACTAGGCTATGAAACGTAACACCAGAATTCTCTTGGCGCTTACTGCTGCATTTATTGCGGCACTAGTCGTCAGTAATGTAATTGCCATTAAGACGATTTCTCTGTTCGGACTGGTTGGTCCGGCTGGAATTATCGCTTATTCATTCACCTTTGCGTTGACTGATACGCTGGCTGAACTGTTTGGTCGAAAAACAACACAGTTTGTCGTAAATCTGGGTGTCGCCTGCATTCTTTTTGCAGGAGCGCTTATCTATCTGGCAGTGCATGCCCCTGGATCTCCTTTTTGGTCAAACCAAAATGCTTATGAGGCTGTATTAGGAAACAATCTGAGAATCGTAATTGCCTGTTTGTTGGCATACTATACCAGTCAGACCTACGATGTCTGGGTTTTCCATCTGTTGAAAAAGCTGACCAAAGACAAGCAGCTCTGGCTCAGAAACAATTTATCTACAATGGGCTCTCAAATGTTGGATACAGCCATATTTGTCGGTATAGGCTTTGCCGGAACCGGGGCTCCGATTGTAGAGATGATCATTGGGCAATATATTTGTAAGTTGATTATCGCACTTTTCGATACGCCTTTTGTGTATTTATTAGTCTATCTGTTAAAGGACCATACACAGGATGAATTGATTAAAAATGACGCTTTGCTGAGCAATGAAACACCCATCTACAACATTTATTAAGGGATTATGTCGACTGGGCGAAAGCGTCAGCTATGGAACCCGTTACGACAAGTCTCTATTATTTGCCATCCCGCGCAGTGAAAATCGAGCGCGTTACGCCATCAATGAAGGAGCGCTTCCCTTCATCGGCCAAGATAGTTGGCATGCCTACGAATCCGGTTTTATTACGGAAAGTGGCCTTCCAGTAGCCGGCTTGTTAAAAATCGTCATACCGGCAGATTCTCCTTACCTGGTTGAGAGTAAATCGCTAAAACTGTATTTGAATTCCTTCAACATGGAACCGCTGGGGGCCAGCCGAAGCGAAGCCATCTCGCGGTATGTTTCCATCATTCAGCAGGATCTGAGCGCATTATTGGAAAGTGATGTACAGGCAGCATTTCACGAGAAAGAAGAGTTCTTGAGCGGCGGCTTCGATCATTATCCGGTGCTGGAGGATCAATCATTTGCAGCGTTATTGGATTTTGTTCATTTCAAGGAAACTCCTGAGCTCTTGAAGAAGGAATCGATCTCCAGTCCCGCATTCTGGTGCTGTCATTTATTAAGGAGCAACTGCAAGGTTACCCACCAACCGGACTGGGGGACAGCGTATATTTATGTTGAAGGCGACACCGGCATTACCCCTCAATCTCTATTACGGTATCTGGTTTCGTTCCGGGAAGAGTTCCATTTTCACGAAGAGGTTTGTGAGATGATCTACAAACGCATCTATGATTTAATCACACCCCCAAAACTCTCTGTAACCTGCATTTACACACGGCGCGGAGGAATTGATATCTGCCCTCAACGCTGTAGTCACAGCGATTTAATCTCCCCTCCCTTGGCACATCCCCAACAATTAGCCAAACGCCTGTTACGCCAATGAAAAGTGTTGTTCTTATTTATTCAGGTGGCCTTGATTCCACAGTCCTTCTCTACGACTGCCTTGCACAGGGAATAAAAGTTCGCACCTTAAGCATTAACTATGGGCAAAAACATAGTAAAGAGCTTCTTGTTGCTCATGAAACAACAACCCAACTCGGGATTGAACACCGCTGTGTTGATCTCTCCTGTCTTGGAAAAATACTCAACAGCAGTCTGACCATTACGCATGAGGAGATTCCCGAGGGGCATTACGAGGCGGAGAATATGAAAGCGACGGTAGTACCCAACCGTAACATGATTCTACTTTCGATTGCCGCAGGTTGGGCCATCTCTACACGCAGCGATGCTGTCGCCTATGGGGCTCACGGCGGTGACCACGCCATTTACCCGGACTGCAGAGAATCCTTTGCGGATGCGTTGGATAAAGCCATTCAGCTGGCGGACTGGCACCCGGTAACCTTATGGAGACCCTATGTGCATCTGAACAAGACTGATCTTGTGAAGAAAGGAATGGAGCTGGGCGTTCCATTCGCCAAGACATGGAGCTGCTATAAAGGTGGGCATATACATTGCGGGAAATGTGGAACCTGCCGGGAACGCAAAGAAGCATTCTCCCTTGCGGGAGTGTATGATCCCACCACTTACGCCGGCTAATCCGAAAAAAAGCCGCAGATTTCTCTGCGACTTTTATAATCGAACCAAAACTCAACGTTCTTAAAATTCGTAGGTGTATTTGACTGAGAAATGGCGCCCTTCCAGCGGGTAATCCAACTTCTCGTAGTAATACTCGTCCAGGATATTTCCGACTGTCAGAGAAATCTCGTGATTTGAGAGGAAATGATATCCGACGCTCCAGTCGAAAACCCAGTAATCGGGATATTCGTACCAGTCACCGCCATAGTAGTCATCAAAAGTATAATCGATGTCCCAGCGGTGTCCGTTGTAACGGGCAGTTAGACGAGACCAAAGGTTGATTCCTCTGTAGGCCAAAGAAATGTTACCCTTCCACTTGGCAATGTTTTTGACCGCTTCAAGAGAGCCATCGACCCACGTTTCCGCCTTATCCATATAAGTCCAGTTCGCTTCAATATTCCAGATATTGGGATGCATACCAAATGTCCTGCCAACATCAATTGAAGAGACAAATTCAACGCCCTGCATTTCCTGTGTGTCTGCATTTACGTAGAGGTACTTTCTGCGTCCCTCAGCATCGAGCTCTCCAGTGTTGATGTTTGTAATTTTATCATCAACGTCTGTGGAAAACAGCGTAACGTCCAAATTAAAATATTTCCCATTGTATTCCAGTCCCAGATCATAAGTAACACTGCTTTCCGGGTCTAAATCGGGATTACCGTAAGATCCCTTGGTATAGGTCGAGTAGAAGCTTTCATAAAAACCTGCCAACTGCTCCGCATCCGGAGTAATGAATGCCGTTCCGGCAGACGCATGCAAACGCCACTGATCGGAAAACTTCCAAACCAATCCGGCGCGAGGGCTAAAATGATCGAAGTCGACCTTCCCTCCCTGATACATATACGAAGTACCTTCGTAAGTGGATGAATCCACCGTGGTATCAATCTCATCAAAACGTCCACCGGCCGTTAGAATCAGGCGATCATCGACAAAGCGGTTGATAGACTCCATGTAGATCCCCATTTTTTCGCGTTCAGAATTGGGGCGGTAATAGGTTCTGACAGAGCCATCGGCATTCTTGGATAAGTAATCCTCTTCCTGATTATTGTAGTCGATGCCAAAGGTTAAATCATTGTGCTCGGTAATCTCCCAAAAGTCCTGCAGTTGTATCCCATGCTCGGTGATATCTGTATCGTTTGTTCTGCCATTGTAGGATGAAGAATAGCAATCATCCGCATAAGTCTGCAGGGCATCCAATTGATTGAGATAGATTTGAGCCGAAAGTGTTTGAGTTTCATACTTCCCCGAAATATCCAGCGAAAGATCGTAACGCTGCATATCTCTGTTACTGTAATTGGAAGCATGGAACTGTTGATTGCTCAAAGCTCCGGGAACACCAATATTATTTTGAATGCTTCCGTTAAAGTACAAGTCTGCACTCCAAACTTGATTCAACTGATACCCAAGGCGTCCGGACCAATCGGTGCGCGTAAATTCGGTGTTCTGATAGCGGTCACCCCCATCCGAACCAACCTCATAGGCATCTCCATCTCCAACACGGTAGGATTCTCCGCGATCTGTAAAAGCTACAGCTGCATCAAAAGAGAATTTATCGGTAAGACTGCCTCCGACTGAAAGCCCGGCTTTGCTCTCATCGTAGCTGCCGTAGCTGGCATAGGCACTTCCGGAAACGTCTCCTTTGGATTTTTTTGTAATGATGTTAACTACACCACCCATGGCCGAAGGGCCATATATAGCTGATGCGGGCCCCTTAAGTACCTCAATACGTTCTATATTTACTGAAGGAATGTTCCCCATACTTGCGGAAACCGGATGACCGTTTACCAGAATCAATGTGTATGGGTTCGTTTCATTGGAATATTGGGGCCTAAACCCCCTCAGGGAAACACCGGAAGTTCCACCCGGATATTCAATGACATCCACGGATGTGGTTTTTTTCAACAGGTCCGTAGCATAAACACCATCCAAGCTATTCAGCACAAGGCCATCAATTACATCAATTGATTGAACTACATTTACTTTATCCATCCGGACTCGATTTGCCGTGATGACAAAGGGCTCCAACTCTTCAATATCTCCGTGTTTCAGCGGATAGGTTAAAGATTGAGCGTTAATATTGGAGGATGCCAGCAGCGGCAGAGCGAATAAGGCTGCGTGGCGAGCAGAAGGAAACAGGATATTCATAAGCTTAACTTTTTGACAAATTAATGCCATAAGCACGACCTTAAGTGGCAATATAATGCCATTAGTCAAACATAATAACATTCTATATATATTTCTTGATCTAATCTTTTCTGTACGAATAATACATTGCCCATGCCTATTCTAGAATCCTGTTTTGACAAGCGAGTGCTGCTCTCTTTGCGCAGAATCATCAGATCCGTTGATATTTACTCCCGTAAGTTAAACAGCGAATTCGGACTTACGACACCCCAATTACTTTGCCTCTCTGCCCTTGCCGAAGACCATGATATGGTCATGTCTGATCTGGCACGGACCATCAATTTAAGTGCCAGCACCGTCATTGGGATCGTAGATCGGTTAGAGCATAAAAAGCTGCTGCAGCGTATTCGCTCAGATACCGACAGACGCAAGGTTAAAGTAGAAATCACAGAAGCTGGTCGTACCATCGCCAACAAGGCGCCATCCCTTCTACAGGACAATTTTACTCAACGTTTTGCATCGTTAACGCAAAATGAGCAACTGCAAATTACAAACGCACTGGAACGAGTTGTTGAACTCATGGATGCAGAGAGAATTGACGCATCCCCCAACCTGATTCCCTAGAAAAAGGCGAAACAGGTAGTGCATCAGAATAATGGTTATTACTGAAAAGCAACAGGATATATTCAATCAAATTGACAAGAACAAAGGCAATCGCTGGACAGACTGGAAATGGCAAATTCGCCATGCCATCCGCGATTTGAATACCTTCGAAAAACTACTGGGAGTAACGCTCTCAGATTCCGCCAGGGAACAATTCGAGGATATAACGGGACGGTTCCCCATGGCCATTACGCCATACTACTTATCCCTAATGGATACGGATGATCTAGAAAATGATCCCATTTTCAAGCAAAGCTTCCCTGTCGCGGAAGAGCTGACGATCGATTCCTCCGAAATGAACGATCCTCTGCATGAAGATGAGGATTGCCCCGTGGCAGGAGTAACACACAGATATCCGGACCGTGTATTACTTCTGGTGAGTAATACATGTGCGATGTATTGCCGGCATTGTACGCGCAAGCGCAGGGTTGGCGATGTCGACAGTGTTCCAGGAAAATCACAAATTGCCGCTGCCATAGACTACATTAGAAATAATCCGCAAATTCGGGATGTACTGTTAAGTGGTGGAGATCCTTTTCTGTTGGGAGACGATTACCTTGACTGGATTCTAACGGAACTTCGCCATATTCCGCACGTTGAAGTCATACGAATAGGAACGAGAACCCCTGTAGTCCTCCCCTATCGCATA
The DNA here is from genome assembly GCA_016932335.1 of Opitutales bacterium. GTDB lineage: Bacteria > Verrucomicrobiota > Verrucomicrobiia > Opitutales > Oceanipulchritudinaceae > JAFGCZ01. The sequence continues at coordinate 17,357 of JAFGCZ010000013.1, forward strand.
ACCGATGATTTGGTTGAGATGCTAAAGAAGCACCATCCGATCTGGATCAATACACACTTCAACCATCCAAGGGAGATAACCGATTCCTCCAGGATGGCACTTAAAAGACTTGCTGATTCAGGCATACCTCTGGGAAATCAGTCGGTATTACTCGCGGGGGTAAATGATTGCCCCAGAATCATGAGATCCTTGGTTCACAAATTGGTGATGAATCGAGTTCGCCCCTATTACCTGTATCAGTGCGATTTATCTGAAGGGCTCAGCCATTTTCGCACTCCCGTGGGCAAAGGGATTGAGATATTGGAAAGTCTTATTGGGCATACCAGTGGTTTTTGTGTCCCAACATACGTCATTGATGCTCCAGGTGGCGGTGGAAAGATCCCGATAATGCCGAACTACTTGATCTCCTGGTCTACCAACAAGGTTGTGCTGAGGAACTACGAAGGGGTTATAACAACATACAAAGAACCGGATTCTTATGAACCGACATTTTGTGATCGCAACTGTGAAGAGTGCAATCTGAACCTCTCACTCGAAGACGCTGATGAACGGAAATCCATTGGCATTGAGCAGTTACTGTCTGACTATAACGAAACGATCTCACTAATCCCGGCCAACAATTCGAGGCACGAAAGGAGGCATTCTTAAGATGAAAGAAAAATGTCAGTCGGACAGAATTGAAACGCTTGCCTGCGGAACAATGATACAACACGGGAAATATAATAATAGGATTTACCTGATGAAAGCGGCTCAAGGCATGCCGCCGACAATCCCTGCAGAATTAATTAAGAAGGCCAACGAAAAGGGGTACACGAAGATCTTCGTCAAAATCCCGCAAAAGATGAGCGAACCCTTTCTTCTGGAAGGATTCCAGATAGAGGCGATGATTCCCGAGTTTTACACCGGCAATGACTCCTGCGTTTTCTTGGCTTATTGCCTTTGTAAAGAAAGGGCCGAAAGAAAGAACCTAAAACAATACAGAGACATACTGAGTTTAGCTTGCGCCTCTCGGCAGACGCCAAGAAAAAGACTCCCAGAAAAAGCCTTCAAGATAAGGCGTTGCGGTAAACCGGACATTCCAGAAATGGTCCGTATCTATAAGATTGTTTTCCCGAGTTACCCTTTTCCCATCGACTCTCCTGATTACCTAGAGGAAACCATGAAGTCGCATGTATATTATTATTGTGTGGAATATAACAATGAGGTTATCGCGCTTTCGTCTGCCGAGATGGATGCAGCGTCACGGACCGCTGAAATGACAGACTTTGCAACCCTCCCCGATTGGCGAGGACATGGATTAAGCGGCTATCTGTTGCGTTTTATGGAGAGCGATTTATGCCAGCACATCCAAACTGCCTATACCATTGCCCGCGCTAAATCCATTGGTATGAACATCACATTCGCCCGCCATAATTATATTTTCTCGGGCAGGCTGACACAAAACACACATATTTCCGGGGATATTGAAAGCATGAATGTTTGGTATAAGAAAACCGGCTCCAGTGCTTAGTTTACGGCCTTTTCCTCCAGCACCCCAATAAAGTTATCCAATGCCTTTGAGCGATTGTCGCGGCACCAGATAGCAGACAGCATAACGTATAAGTCATCCCCCTGCTCACGGATAGACCGGTAGGCGATCTTGTCCGAATAGACAGAAAAGTCTGCTTTCAGGAGCAGGGAGACACAATGCCCGCCGGCAATCAACGCCAGCAAAGCATCGTAACCGCCGACTCTCCGAATGTGCCTATGCTTGATCCCTCGCTTGGCGAAGATATTTTTTATCGCTTTCGCGTGCATGCTTTCAGTGTCTTTCTTTCCAACGGCAGCAACAGAATCCTCCATCAAGTCTCGTAAAGAGACAGATGAATCTTTAGCCAGGGGATGATCTTTATTTAAAGCCACCAACACATCCATTTTTGCCAACTCCATTTTTTCAAAATCAGACGGTAAAGGGGTACCTTTATAGAAGAAAAAACCAACCTGGATTTTTCCAGAACGTAAAGCTTCCCACTGGTCTGATTCATGTATCTCTTCCAGAGTAACTTCGATCAATGGATAAAGCTCGCGGTATTTTGATAATGCGGGTGGCAGGAACGCAGATGAAAGAGCTCCAATCCCAGCAATACTCAATTTACCAATTGAGCCGCTGGCGGCATCCTGAGCAGTGGTCACAGCCATCTCCACTCGCTCGAAAATATCATAAACTTCTTCAAGAAAGGCATTCCCTGAGGGAGTCAACATAACCTTTCCTGTCGTTCGCTCGAATAAGCGGACCCCCATGAAATCCTCGAGCTCTTTAATTTGCCTGCTGAGAGTTGGTTGGGTGACGTTTAACCGTTCTGCCGCCTTGCGAAAATTGAGCGTTTCCGCAACAGCGGCAAAATATCTGAAGTGCCTCAAGTCCACACTTCTATTGATGCCTTATAGCTATCAAGATGCAACGTTTTAAGTAACAATTTTTAATTGTTTTTGGAGTAGAATACTTGGCTTTACATTAACTAACCAGAAATCAAGCGATGTTTTCATTCCTTTCCATTAAAAAAAACCTAACACCGGTTGTTGCGACAACGATTGTTACCGGACTGATGCTCACCGGCTGTAATGAAGAAGGCGCTACTCAGGCCCAACAAGGCGGCCAACCGATGCAGGTGCGTGTCATGGAGTTAAAGCCTGAATCGGTTTCTTTGTCGAAAGAACTACCGGGAAGAACTTCAGCTTATAGAATCGCCGAAGTCAGAGCACGCGTAAGCGGAATCATCCTCAAGCGCAATTTTGTGGAAGGTGCTGATGTATCGGAAGGCGATCTGCTTTTTGAAATTGATCCAGCCCCTTATCAAGCCGCCAGAGACAGTGCCAAAGCTAGTCTGGAACGAGCACAAGCAAATTACATGACTGCCAAGGCGCAAGCTGACCGCTGCAGAAAGCTTATCGAAAGCTCTGCTATCTCCCGACAGGCATATGATGATGCGATTGCCCTTGAACTGACATCAAAGGCAGATGTTGCCGCTGCTAAAGCATCTCTGCAAACGGCAGAAATTAACTTGGGTTATACGCTAGTTACCTCCCCTATCAGTGGACGTATCGGCAGAGCCGAAGTTACAGAGGGTGCCTATGTGCAGCAGGGAACGGCAACTCTTCTGGCAACAGTGCAGCAATTGGACCCTCTTTATGTGGATTTGACACAATCAGCAGATGAAGTGCTTGAACTAAAGCGCCAAATGGAGGCTGGAGAAATTTCCAAAGATAAAAATGGAGGCAGCCGTATCCAGATCTTCCTGAGCAACGGAACCCAGTTCCCTGAAGAAGGAATACTGCAATTTTCGGACATTACAGTAAATGAAACCACCGGGATGGTCCTGCTTCGGGGCATTATCCCAAATCCGGACTACAAGCTGCTCCCCGGTATGTTTGTGAAAACAAAACTAGACGAGGGTGTTGCCGAAAATGCGCTCATGGTCCCCCAGGCGATTGTCAGCCGTAATTCAAAAGGAAATGCCACCGTTCTTGCGGTGACTGCCGACAACAAAGTACAAACTAAGATCTTTAATGCCTCCATCGCCATTGGAGATGAATGGCTGGTTGAAGATGGTTTGGAAGCAGGGGACCGTCTGATTCTGGAAAACCGTCAGCGCCTTCGCCCGGGAATGCCTGTTGTGCCTGTATTGGATAAAGGCACCGAAACAAAATAATCACCGAATCGGTGATTATTTAAATCATTAATTTCCATAAAAGGTTTCATTATGGCCAGATTTTTTATTGATCGCCCTGTTTTTGCATGGGTAATCGCTATTATTATGATGCTTGCGGGCATTCTCTCTATTGAGATGCTTCCCATTGCGCAGTATCCGAGTATTGCCCCGCCAAGTATCAGTATTCAGGCTACCTATCCAGGGGCCTCAGCCAAGACGCTGGAAGATACTGTAACGCAGGTAATTGAACAGCGCATGAATGGGCTGGACCACCTGCGTTATATGGAATCGACCAGTGACTCAACCGGAAGTGTCAGCATTACCCTGACATTTGATGCAGGAACAGACCCTGACATCGCTCAGGTACAGGTGCAAAACAAGTTGGCCTTGGCGACTCCATTACTACCACAATCTGTGCAGCAGCAGGGTGTGCGCGTTACTAAATCCGTAAGGAACTTTCTAGTGGTGGTCAGCTTTGTTTCGACTGACGGCAGTATGGACGCTCAAGATATCGGAGACTTCGTCGTTAGCCAGATTCAGGATCCGCTAAGCCGAGTATCAGGTGTGGGTGAGCTACAGGTTTTTGGTGCCCAGTATGCCATGAGAATTTGGCTGAATCCTGAAAAACTACAGAGCTATGGCTTGGTTCCCTCCGATGTCAGTGCGGCAATCAGTGCACAAAACGCTCAGGTTTCCGCAGGGCAATTAGGTGCCGATCCGGCTATCGAGGGTCAAAGATTGAATGCCAGTATTTCCGCTCAAGTCCTTCTGCAAACCCCGGAAGAATTCAACAATATTTTGATCAAAGTTCTACAGGACGGATCTCAGGTACGCCTGAAAGATGTTGCCAGAGTAGAAATCGGAGGTGAAAGCTACAGAACTTCGTCCCGATTTAATCGCATGCCTTCTTCGGGTATGGCTATTCGTCCAGCAACCGGTGCCAATGCGCTGGAAACCGTTGATTTGATTCGCGCTAAGCTCAAAGAATTGGAACCTTTCTTCCCGGAAGGGATTGAAGTACGCTATCCACTAGATACAACACCGTTCGTTCGCATCTCCATTCATGAAGTGTTTAAGACATTGGTCGAAGCCGTTATTCTGGTGTTTTTGGTCATGTATCTGTTTTTGCAGAATTTCAGAGCAACACTCATACCCACGATTGCTGTTCCAGTTGTATTGTTAGGCACTTTTGCCATTATGGCCGCAGCAGGGTTTTCAATCAATACGTTGACCATGTTTGGCGTAGTTCTGGCCATTGGTCTCCTCGTAGATGATGCCATTGTAGTGGTGGAAAACGTCGAACGTATTATGACAGAAGAAGGTCTTTCGCCTAAAGAGGCTACGAGAAAGTCAATGGATCAGATAACCGGGGCACTGGTTGGGATCGCCTTGGTTCTTTCTGCTGTATTTGTGCCGATGGCCTTTTTCGGAGGTTCAACCGGTGTCATTTACCGTCAGTTCTCCATCACGATTGTATCAGCTATGGCGCTGTCTGTAATTGTTGCAATTGTTCTGACGCCGGCTCTGTGCTCAACTATTTTGAAGCCAATTAAGGCAGGACATCATCAGGCCAAGCGCGGCTTTTTCGGTTGGTTCAACCGGAACTTTGACCGCAGTGCCAACAGCTATGCCCATGGGGTGAATGCTGTGATTCATGGAAAACTGCGTTCACTGTTGGTTTATGCCCTCATCGTCGGAGGCTTGGTGGTTCTTTTTGCCAGAACACCTACCGGCTTTTTACCGGATGAAGACCAGGGATTGATGTTTGCCCAGGCCCAGCTCCCTGCTGGTTCCACAACAGAACAGACATTGGAAGTTCTCAAGAAAATGGAAAATGTCTTCCTGAATCAGGAGAAGGAAAATGTGGAGAATATGATGGGGGTTACCGGGTTCAGTTTTTCTGGTTCAGGGCAGAATCAGGCATTCGCCTTTATTCGCCTTAAGGATTGGGAGGAAAGAACCCGCCCCGACCAGAAGATTAAGGCAATTCAGGGAAGAGTAATGCGGGAATTCTCCCAATATAAAGATTCTTTCGCATTTGCCTTCGCTCCTCCGGCGGTGCTTGAGCTGGGAACAGCCAATGGTTTTGATTTTCGCATAACCGATAATGGAAACCTTGGGCACGAGGCATTGACCAATGCCAGAAACCAGTTCCTTATGCTGGCAGCGCAGGACAAACGTTTGAAAAATGTGCGCCCCAATGGGTTGGACGATATGCCTGAATTTAAACTCGACGTAGATCAGGAAAAAGCCTCGGCGCTCGGCATCTCTATTTCCGACATCAACAGTTTACTCTCAGCAGCCTGGGGATCTTCCTATGTGAACGACTTCATTGATCGCGGGCGTGTCAAGAAAGTCTACATGCAGGCCGATGCACCCTACCGCATGCTCCCCGAAGATATCAACAAATGGTATGTTAGAAATAACCAAGGAGAAATGATTCCCTTTTCATCCTTTGCCAGTGCTCGTTGGACGTTGGCCTCCCCTCGCCTAGAACGCTTTAACGGCATTCCATCAATGGCTATAGCCGGTGAACCGGCAGATGGAATTACCTCTGGTGAGGCCATGGAGGCGATTGAGGAAATACACAAGCAGCTACCGGCAGGTATTGGCATTCAATGGGCCGGCCTATCCTACGAAGAACGCTTATCGGGGTCACAAGGGCCGGCTCTTTACACGATCTCCATTCTGGTGGTATTCCTGTGTCTGGCAGCCCTGTATGAGAGTTGGTCTGTGCCTGCGGCCGTCCTGACTATTGTGCCCCTTGGCGTTATTGGAACATTGCTCGGTGCCTTTTTCCGAGGATTGCCAAACGACGTCTATTTCCAGGTAGGATTACTGACGATTGTTGGTCTTTCGGCAAAGAACGCCATCCTCATTGTAGAATTTGCCAAGAAGGGTTACGACTCCGGGCAAACACTGGTGGAAGCGGCCGTATGTGCTGCAAGAATTCGTCTGCGTCCTATTTTAATGACATCAATGGCCTTTGGCTTAGGCGTATTACCGCTTGCCATCAGCAACGGTGCCGGATCTGGCAGCCAAAATGCCATCGGAACCGGTGTTATTGGAGGGACCGTTACCGCTACCCTTCTGGGGATCTTCTTTGTTCCTCTATTCTTCGTTCTAATCCTGAAACTGTTCCGGGTTAAACCAATCAATCTTGAAACGGAGGCATCCTCCAATGCATAAGACAATTCCTTTTCTTGTGATCTCTCTGGCTGCATTTTCCGGGTGCTCAATGGCCCCTGATTATTCCAGGCCTGAAGTTCCCCTTAATGTTACAGCAATCGGAAATGATGCTGCAACCAACCGGATCAGTGAACTTTCATGGTCGAATTTCGTAAGCGATTCGTATTTACGGGAACTGATACAGTGTGCTCTGGAAAACAACAAAGATCTCAAGATCGCTGTACTGAATGTTGAAAATACCCGGGCGCTCTACCGGATTCAACGTTCGGACAGATTTCCGAGTATCGCCGCCACAGGCAGTGGCAGCCGTCAGAGAACTCCGTGGGACTTGAGCAGCAGTGGAACATCTGTAACCGGAAGCAGCTATCAGGTGGGCGCATCTGCATCCTACGAGATCGACTTGTTTGGTCGTATTGCGAGCTTGGATGAGAATGCACTAGAAACCTACCTGGCAACAGAAGAGTCATCGCGAAGTGTTGAGATCTCCCTGATATCCTCGGTAGCCCAGCAGTATTTCCTGTATATTGCTACCGCGGAGCAATTGTCACTGGCTGAGTCCTCTCTGGAAAATGCAAACCATCTGCTGGAACTGAACAGGAGTATGTTTGCGCAGGGAACATCATCCGAATTGGATTTGCGCACAGCTGAGTCTCAGCGGGAAGCCTATCAAATCTCTGTAGAGCAGCTACAGCAGAACCTGACAACTACACGCAATGCCCTGGAGTTACTCGTTGGGACTTCTTTACCGACGATCGATACACTGCCATCGATGCAGGATATGCCGGTTATCTCATCATTTCCGGAAAACATTCCTTCCGAGGTATTGTTGCAGCGGCCGGACATCCTCGCTGCGGAACACCAGTTGAAAGCAGCAAACGCAAATATAGGCGCGGCCAGAGCGGCGTTTTTCCCTTCTGTTTCTCTTACCGCATTTGGCGGAACTGCCAGCCGTGAATTATCCGGTTTGTTTGAGAACGGTTCAGGAATGTGGAGCTTCGCCCCTTCTATCCGCATCCCTATTTTCGAAGCAGGTGCCAATAAAGCACAACTGGATGTCGCCAAAATCTCTACAGAGATTCAAGTTGCTACTTATGAGCAGGCCATACAGTCGGCATTCCGGGATGTTGCCGATTGCCTTGCCATAAATGAATCCATGGAGCGTCAATTGGATGCGCAGCTGATACTGTTGAAGGCGGCTGAACGTCGCTACGAGCTCTCGCTTGAACGTTTTAAAGCAGGGCTGGACAGTTATCTGCCACTCCTGCAAGCGCAGCAGGATCTATTTGGTGCCCAGCAAAACCTGATTTCACTCCGCAGACAAAAAGCTGCTAATTCGGTATCGATGTATGCCGCTCTCGGCGGAACGTGGGACAGCACTGCACCATAATATCTTCCGTAGAAGAATCACACTCCTTATTCCACAAAGAGAGGGCAAGAATTAGCAGAGTTCTTGCCCTCTTATTTTTCACAATAAGCTTAAATACTCCTGCACACTTAAAAGTCCCTCTCCTACTTTAGCCTTCAACATATTGCCCAACGATTCTACACCGCTTTCCGATAACAGAGCGGACAATTTATTTCCAGTAATCCCCTGTGCAATTGCCGCGGATAGAATTTCATCAATTAAAACGATTTCAAAAACCGCAGATTGTCCACTGTATCCTGTATACCTGCATAAAGGGCAGCCATCGCCCTTATGGTGGGCCGCTATCTCTGACAAAAGAAGGGCATTCCTATGTTCAGCTGGTTTTTTACACTGAGGGCAGAGGCATGAAATAAGCCGTTGCGATAAAACAGCCCTCAGAGCCATGCTTAGTTGATAGCAGTCAACGCCCAGATCATAGAGCCGATCAAGGGATCCGAAAGCTGAACGTGCATGTAATGTGGAAAGGAGAAAATGCCCACTGAGCGCGGCACTTACAGCCAATGCCGCAGTATCTGGATCGCGAATTTCTCCCAAAAGTATCACATCAGGAGCCTGCCGTAGGACAGATTTCAGTGCATCTTTAAAATGTAAGCCTGCTTTGGGATTGATACTTATTTGATTCACCCCTTGTATTTTCATCTCAACAGGGTTCTCGATGGTGATTATTTTCTGAGAAACATCATTCAGTTCTCGTAGCCAGGCGTAAAGCGTTGTGGTTTTACCCGATCCGGTCGGCCCTGTTAAAAGAACCATTCCTTCCCGGAGTGTGAGCAAGTTTTGGCACTGTTGTAATTGAATATCCGTCAGTCCCAGCTGATCCAGCCCCAACCCGCAGATTTCTGCCGGAAGCAAGCGTAAGGCAAGACTAAGAACGGAAAGTCCCACCAGCGAAGAGACTCTGATTTCTATCTGCTGATCACTGATTTGGACTCGAAAGCTTCCATCCTGAGGCTTCTTCGGCTCTGCTGGATCCAACTTGGCCTTTTGCAGTATGTATCCACAAATCTGTTTCCCTAAATCGGGGGTAATGGAATGGCGCGTTTCAAGTTTTCCAAAAATGCGAAAACGCAGATCACAAGACTCATCTCCAGATTCGATGTGTATATCTGTGGCCTTTAGATCAATGGCCTCGCTTATCCAGTGCTGAAAAAGAGCCTCATGAGTCAGCTCAGATTGAACCTGTTGTGTCGGTGCTTTTTCCAGTTTAATCGTATCAGGAATCGGGTGAGCATATTCCTGCAGGAGTTTATTTAATGATTCTGGCGTAATTAAGTAGGGAATTACTTGTTTATCTGTTTCAGCCGAAAGTTTGTTTACTCCGTCGTAATTCTCCGGGTGATCAATCAAGACCTCCAAGACATCCCCTATAATCCGAAGCGGAATGGTTCTGTGTTGTTGCCATTCTATCGCGCTTAAGGATGAGATCAGTTTACGGTCAATTCGCGCCAGCATGTGCTCCCCGTAGGCCATACCAAAGTGTGAGGCGAGCATTCTTGTTAATGCTGCTTGATTCAGTTTCTGGCTTTCAAGAAAAACCTCCATCCAATCAGAAAGCTCCCAGTAAGCCTTTTCCGGGGATATGCTGTTCTCTGTGCGGTCAGATGATGAAACCTGCACAGGAAGCAACGGCCAATAGAGAAATGAGAGATGCCTCATTTCGGTATTAAGAACTCAGATGTAATTTAGCGCAAGCACAAGAAAGCCCCCTCTTTATGAGGGGGCTTTCTGAAATTGATTATCCCTGGAGACTTACCAGGAATTCCGCATTGGTCTTGGTCTTTTTGATGCGGTGAATCAGCATTTCCATTGCTTCTGTGGATGGAACGCCCTTCATGGCGCGGCGCAAACCATAGACCTTGCGCATTTCATCAGGATGGTAGAGCAGTTCTTCCTTTCGGGTGCCTGATTTTTCCAGAGAAATAGCCGGGAAGATACGCTTATCGATCAAGGCACGATCGAGGTGCAGCTCCATATTGCCGGTTCCCTTAAACTCTTCGAAGATGACCTCATCCATACGACTTCCGGTTTCCACCAGAGCCGTTCCCAAAATGGTAAGACTACCGCCGCCTTCAATGTTACGTGCTGACCCAAAGAAACGCTTAGGACGCTGAAGTGCATTGGCCTCTACCCCACCCGAGAGAATCTTACCGCTGTTTGCTGCAAGGGCGTTGTATGCACGGGCCAAGCGGGTGATCGAATCCAGAAGGATAACCACATGTTGCCCCGCCTCCACCATACAGCGGGCTTTGGCAATGACCATTTCCGCCGCATGCACATGGCTTTCCGGCGTTTCATCAAATGTGGAAGCGATAACCTCACCACGCTTAATCTGACGCCGGAAATCTGTTACTTCCTCTGGACGTTCGTCAACCAGCAGAATGATTAAGTGAGCTTCCGGATTATTCTCCAATATAGCATTGGCAATTCCTTGTTGGAGAACAGTTTTACCGGTTCTCGGCGGAGCAACGATAAGGCCTCTCTGCCCTTTACCAATAGGTGTCAATAAATCCACGGTGCGCATGGAAATATTATCCCAGGGAACATCCGGCTTGGTTTCCAGGAGCAGACGTTCCAACGGATAATATGGAGTAAGATCCTCAAAAGGAACTACATGCAGATTTTCCTCAGGAGCCTTACCCATGATGGAAAGAATCTGGATCGCATATGGCGTTGTCTCACCGAAAATATTATTCTCTTCATCATCCTTACGAGCTGGCAGCATTTGTGCTCTTACAATATGCCCTCGTTTAAGGCCAAAGCGTTTAATAAAGGTAGAAGCAACAAAGGCATTCAAAGGCTTGATTCGGTAATTATCATGTTCGTAGACAATTAGCCCATACCCCTCTTCATTGGTTTCGATAATCCCTTCAACCTCGATAGCTACTTTTTGCTCTGCAGCAGCATCAAAAACGGCTTCGATCAGTTGCTGCCTGACAGGGGCACTTTTCCACTGAATCGAAAAGTGCTCATTCGCATAAGCAACCAAGTCCATGAGAGGCATTACAGCCAGGTCGTTATAAAAAACGGTGGATTTTTTGCTGCATTCCTGAGCCAATGCGTTCAATGCGTCAAAATCTGAGAAGAGTTCGTAATTAGGCAAGGAACCAACCTCAATAAACACACCTTCTTCGGCTCCAAAGGCATCCGCCCGAACTCTGGAAGAACTGAACTTATTCTTTCGGTTCGGGTTTTTCTGGTTTTGTTTCCCAAAACTTTGTTTGTTCTGGTTCTGCGGCTTATTCCCTTGCTGATTATTATTCTGAGGGTAGTTACCCTTCCGCTCGTAGTTTTTATTACGCTGAAAATCCTTTTTCTTGTTGAAGCGGTCCTTCTTCTGAAAACCACCCTTGTAATTCTGAGAACGATTATGCCCCTCTTCTTTGCTAGGCTCTCTGATTTCTTTTTCAGAGGAACCTTCAACAGGAACATCTTTCACGGGCTTCTTAACCGGTGTTTCATCATAATCATCATCTGATGAATAGCGGGCCGGAACCTCATCTTCCAACTTCGGAGCAGGGACCTTAATGACCGCAGGAATCTTGACTTCTTTAGCCACGGACTCCTCTTTTTTGACCGGAGCGATGGCTTCTACGGGAACATCGTCTACTTTCTTGGCCGCCGTCTTCTTTTTGACGGTGGTCTTTTTTGTAGCGGTCTTCTTGGTGGCGGCTTTCTTTGTGGCCACTTTTTTTACAGCTGTTTTGCGTGCAGTCTTTTTCGGACTTTTAGCGGCTGTTTCGGAAAATTCAAATTCTAAGGGCAATTCACTGGTAGATTCGCTCATGACAGTCGGATTTTAAGGAATGGGAATGCTGCAGACTCTGAACTATGCCGACAGCTAAATTAGCGTAACTTTAATTGCTGTTCAATCTGTTGAATCTGCAGACGGGTAAATGCAAGATTGCTGTTGTTTACGATGACAATATCGGAACGTTGCTCTTTTTCTGATAGAGGGAGTTGTTTTTGAATACGCAACCGAGCCTGCTCATTACTGATCCCTCTACGTTCGAGTCGTTCCATTTGTTGTTCAAGGCTCGTAGATACACAAACAATCAAATCGAAGTTCTTTTCAAGTTTTTTTTCAAAAAGCAGTGGAATTTCAACCATATGCCTAGGGTGCAGTGAATCATTTACCCGATTCATCCAGTATAAACGTACTTTTGGGTGCAGCAACTGTTCCAGCCAGATAAGCTCATCGCTGTTATTAAAAACTTTAACCGCAATTAAATCCCGTCGTGCTGTTCCCTTTTCATCATAAAGTTCATCTCCCCAGCGTTGTTTCACTGCAGACACCACAGACGCATCATCATTCAACAAATGATGCACAATGGCATCCGTTTCATAGGTACGAAACTGCAGCAACTCTTCGAATAATTGAATGACCGTAGATTTGCCGCACCCGATACCGCCGGTAAGTCCTATGAGACAACGTTTCATGATGGAAGGGGCAATACTCACCTATCTGTGAAAAAGATCAATGGCATTTCTTCATAAATACTTAGTCGCTTGACCACATCCGGCCTATCTTTATAGTTTTCCAGAATGCCCCGAAACCCCGCCCTACATTTTTTACTGAGATGGGGATACCTGTTTGTTTTAGCAGGTATCGGGATTATGCTTTATTTTATCGTTCCGGAAAAGGAACCCTTGGGGTATACACAGGGAGCCTTAACTTTACGCTATGAAAAGGCCGGAGACGGTCACGTCTCAGATTGTCTGATTGTAGCGGAAGAGATCCCCCTGCAACGAGTCATTGATTCGCTGATAACTATTTACGCTCACGATATCTATCTGGAACCGGAAACCGAAGGGTTTAGAATCAGCGGAACTTTTGAAGCACGGTCTCTGGATGATTTTCTGGAAATGATTCTCCCAACGATCAATTGCTGTTTCTATGAAGTTTATTCGGATATTTTCATTATCAGAAAAAGTTCTGTAGAAACATTGGAGCCTATCGGATGGAGCTTTCCCTGCAGTCAGCAGCAGTCACAGATGTTCATTGCAGAAATCAACAGTCGTTTTCCAGACGCTTCTGCGGACTACAGAAGTGATATGCTTTGGGTCATCTGCTCCCCCATGGAATTCAACCAAATTCGGAATTTCCTAGAAATGGGCGACATCTGATTCCTGATAAAACAAAACACACTCTTGACTGAAACCGAGCAAACGGTTTTAAGTATATATAATAAGAATTTTTCTTTATATTATATTATGTCGCTCGCTATTACCCAATCTGGAACCTTGCAGGGAATTGATGCATTTCCTGTTGATGTGGAAGTTAACAGTGGGCAAAAAGGGGATCCGAAACTGATCATCGTAGGGTTACCGGATGCTGCGGTAAAAGAAAGCTGCGACCGGGTGATCAGCGCGCTTTCCAACAGCGGCTTTATTCCACCGGAAACCAGAATGACCATCAATTTGGCCCCTGGACATATCCGCAAGGAGGGACCACTCTACGACTTACCCATTGCACTTACAGTGCTGGCCGCCACCGGGCAAATCAGGCAACAAGCTGCCTGTGAACTATCGAATTATCTTATAGCAGGAGAATTGAGCCTTTCTGGAGAAACACGCCCCATCAAAGGAGGTCTATCGCTGGCTGTTTTAGCCAGAGATTTGGAAAAAAAAGGCCTACTGCTACCACCGCAAACGGCAACGGAAGCCAGTTTAGTGGAAGGGATTGATGTTTACGAGGTTACCTCACTCTCTCAGGCAATTCAATTTCTAAACGGCCAGGAAGCTTTGACGCCTCTGGAGTCCCCACTCAATGACGGCACATTATGTTCCGACATGGCGATTACGGAAATGGATTTCAGTGAAATCAAAGGGCAGCATTCCGTGCGCAGAGCAGTCGAAGTTGCCGTTGCCGGTGCGCATAATATTCTGATTATTGGACCTCCAGGATCTGGAAAATCGATGATTGCCAAAAGAATTCCGACCATAATGCCACAGCCCAGTTTGGAAGAATATTTAGAAATCCTGAGGATATACTCTGTTGCCGGTAAAACGCTGGAAAAGGGCTCCATCTCTTTTCAACGCCCTTTCAGATCTCCGCACCACACCATATCCGATGTTGGGCTACTGGGAGGCGGTGCTATCCCCAGCCCTGGAGAGATCAGTTTATCTCACAATGGAGTACTTTTTTTAGATGAGTTACCAGAATTTAAACGCAACACATTGGAAGTACTGCGTCAACCGCTGGAAGACGGTGAAGTAACGATTTCCAGAAGTGCCGGAAAAATCACGTTACCCTCTGCATTTATGCTCGTAGCAGCAATGAACCCAACGCCAAGCGGCTATTCCAGTAAAGATGGGCGACAGAATATGTGCTCAGCGGCGCAAATTCAACGTTACCGGTCGCGCATCAGTGGCCCCCTGCTGGATCGTATCGATATCCATGTGGAAGCACCCTCGGTCCGCTTTGAAGATCTCAGGAATGAGCAAAACGGTGAGAATTCCAACGTAATCCGGGAAAGAATACAAGTGGCCCGTGCCATTCAAAAAGAACGCTTCAGCAAGCTGGGAATCAGCAGCAATGCCCGAATGGGGCGAAAGCATATCGTTGCATACTGCGAGATTGATCATAATAAAGCAACCTTACTTCAACAGGCCATGGAACAGCTCAAACTATCGGCCCGAGCCTACGATCGGATACTGAAAGTTGCCCGAACAATCGCCGACTTGGCTGAAAGCAAAGAAATAGAGATTCCGCACCTCTTGGAGGCCATTCAATACCGAAATTTAGATCGAGCCCTTTTCCATTAACTTTCTAAAACAGATTACGAGCCTCGAACAGGCGCAGATAATTATTGAATAACGCCGCCTTTTCCGTGTTATTGCGCAGCCGGTACTGCAGCGAAAGTTCACGGCAACAATGAATCAAAATTTGTGCAATAGAGACAGGGGCAAAATATTCGGCCTTGGGAAGCGTATGCCCGGCATACAATAAATTCATCAACTCTCCCTGAGAACGGAACGTTCCCTGTTCGACCGGATCAATATAAAGAGGAATCCCCTCACTGAAACAAGCTATCATGACGCAGCTAGGCAGGCGGATCAATTCAAGGTCAACTCTACATCTGAGAGCAACCAAAACATAGAGAACCGCGAGGCTTAAAGGAACCCCGCTTCGGTTTCTTAAAACCTCTGAAAGGTACCAATTGCAGGGATGTTGTGGATCTATCTTATTTAAGCCAAAACCAAACTCTTTAAATATAACCCGGGAGATAATTCGACATTTATCCCAGTCGTTCTGGTCTACAAACAACTGTGGAGTTATGATGTCCGCAATGTCATCCAATTGGGTAATTACCCGATATGTTTCCAAATCGGGGTTATAAATCTGACTCATAACCAGAAACGAAGTTTCCAAATCAAAACTATACTCCGTGATATAACGCTCAAACTGTTTTTCAGGAGAAATCCCATAGAGGGTTTCCCAAATTTGCTCTGCAGCGTAGGCAAGTTCATCATCCTGAGTCATAGCCCTCTTCAACAAGGGCTTTGCTTGAGAGCTGCCCATTCTTGTCAATTCGGCTATCAACGCATCTCGAACGGAAAGGGAGGGATCGTCCATCAACGAAAGGATGGCATCAGCCTTAAGATCTGTGGACAAGTCATGCATACTAAGTAACGGTATAAGCATGTCACAATTCAGCGAATGATCAACTCATTCAGGAAGACTTTATTCATATTTTATCCCGATGCCCAAACAATGCTGTCCCCACTCGAACCATTGTTGCTCCATGGCGAATCGCCAAATTGAGATCACCCGACATTCCCATGGACAACTCTGGGAATTTATGGTCAAAGCGTTGCTCCATAACATCACGCAAATTACTAAGATTTTCAAACGTAAACTCGGCTACTTTCGGGTCGTCGGAAAGCGGCGCAATCGTCATAAACCCGTCAACTTGCAAGTATTTGGACTTCAACGCCTCGGCCAGAAGCGGGGGCACATCATCCATATCCATGCCGAATTTAGCGGGATCGTTCCCCGCATTAACTTGCAGTAAGATAGGCAACGTTGGCCGAGAAAGTTCATGACAGAGGCGGTCCAATTGCTGAATTAACTTCAGACTATCCACGCTCTGGATGCGATCAAACGTTTGCACTGCCTGGCGGGCTTTGTTTCCCTGGAGATGCCCTATCAACTCCCAGCGAATGGAAACGGAGCACTCACTCTTTTTAGCAGCAGCTTCCTGAACTCTGTTTTCCCCAACACAAGTTAAACCGGCTCTTTCTGCAAAATCCACTGCTTGCACCAGGTGGGTTTTGGTCACTGCCATTAAAGTGACATCATCAGGCCGACGATTACAGGCACAACATGCGCTATTAATTTCACTAATAACCTCTTCGAGGTTCATTTGAAATGACTCAAAAGTTAGTTCCATAAGGGTTGAGTTCAAAAACGATGTGGATTCGATTAGCTAATTTTATGTTTACATCTGAATTAGCTGCGATTATAGCTACCACCCTGACCATGCATATTGAAAACTTCAAAATTTTCTCCGATCTCGTTGAGAGTCAAAGTTTTTCCAGAGCGGCAAAACTAAATGGTGTAACACAGTCTGCGGTAAGTCAACAATTACGCGCAATGGAGAAATATTTCAATATTCTCATTGTTGATCGCAGTCAAAAACAGTTCCGCTTAACTCGCGAAGGACAAAAACTTTACGAAAGCTCCAGAGAAATCTTACACCGTTACGACAAATTGATCAGTGATTTGCAGGAGATGAAAAAAGTCATCAGTGGAACCATCCATATTTCCACTGTGTACAGCATCGGGCTACACGAGCTACCACCCTATATCAAGATTTTCCTGCAAGAGTTTCCTTCGGTCAATGTACGGGTGGAATACCGCAGATCCAACTTGGTTTATGAAGACATTTTGCAGAATTCAGTAGACCTCGGTCTAGTTGCATTTCCCGTAAAGATGAGACAACTGGAAGTGATTCCATTTCAGGAAGATCGCCTGGTTTTGATCTGCAGCCCACAGAACAAACTGGGCAGTATGAAAGAAGTGTCGGTGGAAACCTTGCAGGGAGAACGTTTCATTGGATTTGATCCGGATATTCCCACTAGAAAAGCCACCGACGTTATCTTTAAAGAGAACAAGATTGAAATCGAACCGGTGATGGAATTCGATAATATTGAAACGGTAAAACGAGCGGTTGAAATTGATGCCGGCGTGGCCATAGTGCCACAGACGACCATCCAAAACGAAATCAAACAGGGATTGCTTTGTGCGGTAAATATTGAAGGGAATCAATTAACCCGCCCTCTGGCAATTATTCATAGAAAAGGCCGCGTGCTGACTCCAGCCATGAGGAAGTTTATCTCCACCCTGACCAATACCGACCGGTCCCAACTGGAATAAAGCTGCCTTCCGTACACGCGAAAGGGTTCGACGGTAACCCCTAACATCGAACCCTCTCAAGCATAATCCCAGATCTGAGATTAATTTGTTACCCCAAGTTATTCAGCAAAACTAATTCAAATATCTGAATGGATTAAGCAGTTGGTGTACCACTCATTTTTTCTGTGCCGATTTTTCTTCTTTTTCCTTAAAAAAGGCCAGATTCTCACTTGTAAAAAACGTTCTGGCTAAATCTGTACAGAGCTCCTCTATTATGATGAGGGATTTGCAATTTTATGGAATGGCTACATACTGTTGGTACGCGAACACCACTCGGAGTAGAACCTTTCCACATGAAGACTCCCCAAAACGAAAAAAGACTCCCAATAATCGATGTGTATGGGATTCCTCAGCCCCTGCTTCGCAGTACCCTTGATGGAATTAAGGACGTATCAGTTTCTTATCAGGAGATACAACCTAACGCTGAGATATTAAAAGAAGCCGGACTCAGGAAAACCGACATCATACTGTTTGCAGGAGATATTAACAACTGGGAAGAACAACACGAGAACATTCGCCGCTTTCGTGAGCGTTTTAAGAGTATTCGGCTCTATTGTATCTGCTCGAGCAAAACAGTTCCCCAATCGATTCTGGAAGATGAATCCATGATCGATGCAGTTTTTCCAAGGCGTATCTTAGTGGAAACGCCTGCGGTTCTGCATTCTATATTGTGCCAAGCTTCGGCGCCTCCTCCAACCTCCACCAACAGCGGCAGTACCACTAATCGTTTCTTCAGAATTATCTGTAATAAATATGGAATCGTAAAGAAATGGGATCCAGCACTCTCCCATATAACATCGATTCCACCCGATCAAATCCCCGGATTGCATTTATGCCAGATTACTCACAGCAGTCTTTGGAAGCTCTACTTGATGATGTGTATCATGAACACAGAAGAGCTTCCCATGTATCAGGGACAATGCATTTTAGGCAGTTATGGACTTCTCCTACAGTCTGAAGTTGAGCTAAAACGGCAAAAAGAAAACGGCGATATAGAAATCAACCTGTTCTTGGTAGAAGCAAAGCCTAAGGGTTATGACCCGCTCGTGCTTAACAGTGCCTTTGTGGCCGCACTTAGCCATGATATCAACACTCCGATGAATGCCATTATTGGTTTCTCCGACTTATTGGAAGAAAGTCCTTTGACGGTAGAGCAACAAAATTATGTGCAGATAATTCGGGACAACATTAAAGAGATACTGAATCAATCAAAAAACTTGATTGATCTTGCACGCATTTCCGTAACCTCGCTGGAGCTAAATTTAAAACCTGTAAAAATTCCCGAGATGATTGCACAAATAGTGGGCTTTTATAAGAGCAGTCATCCACAAGTTCTAATAAACGCCGAATCTCCCAAACAGGAAAGTTTTAGAACTACAGCATTTATTGATGAAGATGAGGTGAAAGGAATTATCAGCAATCTCATCTCAACTTTATCAGGATTGGCCGAGCAAGTATATCTATCTATCGGTTGGAGTATATTTCCAGTTGAAGAACATGTCGGTAATCTTGAAATCGATATTTTGTGCCAAAGCGATATGCCACTGCAAAACCGTAATATGGTCGCATGCCTTCGTGCTTTTCATGCCGGAGATAAAAAACAAATTGGAAGGCTGGGAAGTATTGGATTAAGTCTGCTAATCTCTCAACGTTTGAGTGAGTTAATGGGGGCTAAGCTTGATGTGATTGAATCAGAAGAATCTCACTGCAAAGTTCGTTTTTCAACCAGAGCCGTGATCCAGAAGGCCAGCGTGGCAAGTGAACCGACTATTCAAGGAAAACAGGAGATAGCCAGTATCTATCCATTAAGAATTCTTGTGGTAGAAGACGACCCCATGAATCAGCTTTTGATGCGCCGAATTCTCCTTCGAATGGGATACCAGTGCTCTTTGGCCAACAATGGCGCAGAGGCTCTCCGATTACTCAAACAGTCACGCTATGATTTAATCCTTATGGATATCCAGATGCCGGTCATGGATGGTATTTCGGCAACCACCGCAATTCGTAAAGGAGAAGCTGGCGATGAAAACCGGTCCGTTTTTATTTCAGCTGTCACCGCATTTACTATGTCGTGCGACCAGCGTAAATGTTTTGATGCAGGTGTTAATGACTACATGTCCAAACCGATCAATCCAGAAAAGTTAAGAGATCTGCTGATCAGTTCATATCATAAAATCACTATTTAACGTGAACAAAAGCATTCTTACACTAAGGGGCAAACCAACGGAATCGGCATTTACGTATTTTTAACGCTTTACTTAACCTCTCTTACCGCTTTCATATGGCACAACTCCCACATTTTGCCACTATGAATCAAGACTTACCCGAAAACCAACTGACACAGAAGCATCTGGAAAAAATCAAAGCTTTCTACGGAAAGAACAGTTTGACGACCAACTCATTCGGGATGGGATACAGAAAATTGATCGCCCGCTCATTGGGATACATTATTCCGAGTAATGCTTCCGTGCTAGAAATCGGGTGTGGACACGGTGCCCTACTCAAGCTGCTAAAGAATAAAGATGTTACCGGAATTGATGTCGCACCTGAACAGGTAGAGGCGGCAAAAAAGAACGTAGCACACGGACAATTCTTCTGCATGAGCGGAGAGAATATTTCCCTTGATCGCAAGTTCGACTTCATCATCCTTTCCGACACCCTCAATGAAGCCGCCGATGTACAAGCTCTTTTGGAAAAGATTCAAGGTGTGGCGACTCCATCTACCCGTCTGGTGATCAATTTTTACAATACCCTGTGGCGCCCAGCACTATCTCTTTTAACGATGCTCGGGCTCAAAGCCAAACGTCCAGAAAGCAGCTGGCTTTCGTGCACCGATGTGCGCAGCCTGCTTGGATTGGCCAACTGGGATGTCATCCGCGAAGAGCCTCGCATTCTCTTTCCACTGCAGGTCCCTGTATTACAGACATTTCTAAATCGCTACATGGCGCCCTTTTTCTCTTTCTGTAACTTGACCTGCTTTACCGTAGCCCGCCCCATGGGAGTGGCCAATGAAGATCAACCCTCTGTTACAGTAGTGGTTCCTGCCCGCAATGAATCCGGCAACATTGAAGATGCGGTTAAGCGCACTCCTAAGATGGGCAAGTGGACAGAGTTGCTTTTCATTGAAGGAAATTCCACTGATAACACCTGGGAGGAAATCCAACGGGTAAAAGCAGCGTATCCCGATCATAAAATCACCATTATGCAGCAGTCGGGTAAAGGCAAAGGGAACGCCGTTCGCGATGCCTTTGATGCGGCTCAGGGCGATATTCTTATGATCCTTGATGCTGACTTGACCATGCCCCCAGAAGATTTGCCCAAGTATTACCATGCCATCACCTCAGGGAAGGCTGAATTCGTCAACGGAGTTCGCCTAGTTTATCCGATGGAAGATAAAGCCATGCGCTTCCTCAACATGTGCGGCAACAAATTCTTCAGCATCGTTTTCTCCTGGCTGCTCTCCCAACCTGTCAAGGATACCCTCTGCGGAACCAAGGTGCTTTACAAAACTGATTATCAAAAGATTGCGGCCAATCGTTCTTATTTTGGAAACTTCGATCCTTTTGGCGACTTCGATCTACTTTTTGGTGCCAGCAAACTAAATCTGAAGATTGTGGATATTCCCATCCGTTACCGCAACCGCAACTATGGAGACACCAACATCAGTCGTTTCCGGCACGGGATGATTCTCCTGCGCATGGTGGCTTACGCCAGCCGCAAATTGAAATTTATCTGATGTTTGAATTGTGCACTTGCCTTTTCCGGTACAGTGCGTTTTTCTCCCTGCTTTGCTTTTAGCAAACGGGCCAATAGCTCAGCGGTTAGAGCAGGGGACTCATAATCCCTTGGTCGTGGGTTCGAACCCCTCTTGGCCCACCATTTTTGGTGATTGTTATAGAATATCATCGCTTTATCCCAGACCCTAAATGGCTTGGAATGCGCTTTTTACTTATTTTTCCGGTGGAATATAGCGCCATTTGTCTTCTTCGTAGACACGCAAGATATGGGCCGTTACATCGCGAATACTACGATTTTCGGTACAGATCCCAGTACCAGTGGCACGATAAATGGGCAGGCGTTTTTCCAGGAGTTCACGAATCTTGGTAATAGGGTCCGCCACATCCAGAAGCGGACGTTTGCGTGAACGCGCAGTACGCTCGTAAATGGTTTCTTCTCCGGCAAAGAGACAGATCACAACACCTTTGGATAGCAACAGATCGGCCATTCCGGGCTCGATCACCAAGCCACCTCCGCAGGAAACTACGCAGCCGCGCGAACGGTGCCCGCTTTCGATAAACTCGCGTTCCATAGCGCGAAAGGCCTGTTCGCCCCGATTATTGAAAATTTCGCTGATAGAGCACTCCTGGGCGCTTTCGATGGCGGCATCGGAATCAATAAACTCATACCCCAGCTCCTGCGCCAGGCTACGACCGACCGCACTTTTGCCGACTCCCATAAAGCCAATGAGGTAGATATTGATTTTCTGATCATCAGACACCGTCATAGGGCCTATTAATTCAGCTACAGCAGGTTACATCAATCCTAATTTACAGAGCAGCTTCTTTCTCTTTATTCACTCTATGAGCTTGCGCTCATTGAATGCTCAAATAAGTTGGAAACATGCGCGTCGTAGAAGCCTCGATTAAAGGCGTCATGCCCACCACCAACGGATGTGCCCTCTTCCTGGGCCCTCCTGACCTCACGTTTATTATCTATGTAGACCAATACATAGGAAACACGATCCAGATGGCCTTGAACGGGGTCACTAAAGAACGTCCACTCACCCACGACTTGATGGTTAATATGTTAAGTGGTTTGGGCGTGCATCTGGATAGGATCATCATCAACGACCGCGAAGAAGATACATTCTATGCCCGTATTTTTCTAAAAATGGAAAATGAGCTTGGCACTAAGGTGTTGGAGCTGGACTCCCGCCCAAGTGACGCGATTTCTCTGGCATTGCAAATGAAGCGACCGATTTATGTGGTACAATCAGTGTTGGATGGAGTCGAAGATATGACGGAATTGCTTGAGCGCATTCTTGAAGAAGGGGAAGAAACTGAAGAGGAAGATAATCTCTGAACCGTCAGCATTTACCATCCTTGCATTGACATTACGAGCGCATTGAACATCCACGCCCATAAATTATGGAGCTTCCCACAGCCATTCAACCAGAGCAACCGTATACCGTGCTGGCTCCCATGCAAGATGTTACCGACCTTGCCTTTATGAACACGATTGGCGAGCTCGGAGCACCCGATTGGTTTGTTACAGAGTATTTCAGAGTCTACGCAACCTCACGACTGGAGCCGCACATCAAGGCCTCCATCACCGAAAACACATCAGGAAGGCCAGTGTTTGCCCAAATCATCGGAGAAAGCCTGCCGGATATCCGCCGCACTATTGACGATTTACTGGACCTTCCTATTGCTGGGATTGACCTGAACATGGGATGCCCAGCCCCCAAAGTTTATAAAAAAAACGTAGGAGGCGGCTTACTCCGAGACGTTTCCAAAATCGACGAGATCCTCGGTCTGATGAGAGAGGCCATTCCAGGGCTTTTTACCGTAAAAATGCGTATTGGGTTTGACTCCACAGCCCCTTTTGAAGCAGTGCTGGATCTGTTGATTAAGCACCGGGTTGATTTACTGAGCCTGCACGGTCGAACCGTGAAAGAATTATACCGTGGAACGGTGCATTATGATTTCATCAAGAAAGCAGTTGATCGCCTGCATTGTCCGGTGATTGCCAATGGAGAGATTACCAGTGCCCGAAAAGCAGAAGAAGTGCTCATGCAAACCGGTTCCTCCGGAGTGATGATCGGCCGCAGCGCCATCCGCAATCCCTGGATCTTTCGGCAATGCCGTGAGCTGTTTTCCGGAAAAAGCGATTATTTCCGCCCTACCCTGAGCGATGTTCGTGCCTATGTGGATCAGCTTTGGGAAATCACCGGAAATGGAAATATTCCCGAACAAAACCATGTCAGCAAGATGAAAAAATACCTCAACTTCATCGGCCAAGGTGTTGATGCCGAAGGCGATTTTTTAAAGACGGTTCGACGGACACTTTCCCACACTGATATGATGCAGGTATGCGACCGCTTTATGCTGCAGGATGGCAAGGATAAGTTGGCATTTAGGGATGAACCCTACGAAGGAGTGCTGGCGCGGCCCAACCACGAAGGGCGCACCGATAAAGAAGGCTGTCATTTATAGGCATTGCGCAGTAAGACTTTGCGGGCACTGCATGAGCCCTGAAAGCGTTCCCTCATAAACAACAGTGCCTCCTTCTTCGCCTGCGCCGGGCCCCATATCAATGACCCAGTCCGCAGTGCGAATCATATCCTTGTTGTGCTCGACAACCACAATGGTGTTACCGCGATCCCTCAACCTATAGAGCAAATCAACCAAATGTTGCACGTCCAACCAGTGGAGGCCGGTCGTCGGCTCATCCAAAATATATAAAGTATCGCCCTGATTTTGACGGGATAATTCCAGTGAAAGCTTAATGCGTTGCGCCTCCCCCCCCGAAAGTGTGTTGGCAGCCTGCCCCAGGCGAATGTATCCAAGCCCGACAGCCTGCAATGTCTCCAGCCGACTGATCAGTTTTGGTTGATTGGCAAACACTTGGCAGGCTTCGTCAACGGTTAGATCCAACGCTTCGGCAATATTGAATCCCTTAAACCGAACCTCCAGTGTCTCACGGTTATAACGCTGCCCATGACAACTGGGGCACTCGGTATAGACATCGGAAAGAAACTGCATATCCAGCTTGATCTGCCCATCGCCTTTGCAACGCTCACAACGCCCTCCACTGACATTGAAACTGAAACGGCTGGCAGAATAACCCCTAATGCGTGAAAGCGGACACAACGCGTAAAGCTGGCGCAGATGATCGAAGAGCTTAGTGTATGTGGCTGGATTGGAGCGCGGGCTTTGCCCGATGGGGCTTTGATCTACCCTGACCACCGATTTAAAGAATTGCAGCCCATAAATCCCCTCATGCTTTCCGGGAATAGTCTTGGCCCTGTTCAGCTTAAAGGCAGCAGCGTTACTCAACACATCTCTGACCAGACTGCTTTTGCCAGAGCCACTGACGCCTGTAACAACGGTTAGCAGCCCCACGGGAAACGATACATCCACCTGCTTGAGGTTGTGCTCTGCGGCACCTTTTACCTCCAGCCATACTTTTCCTGGAGTAAGCGTGGCGGCTTCTTTACGGATTCGATCCTTTCCAGAAAGAAAAGGTCCTGTAATGGATGCGATATCGATTTTTGCCATCTCAGGCGTTCCCTGATAAATCAACTGCCCGCCACGTTCTCCAGCACCGGGTCCGAGCTCAATCAACTCATCGGCACAGGAAATGGTCTCATCATCATGCTCAACAACCAAAACGCTATTACCGTGATCTCTCAGTTCTTTAAGCGTTTGCAACAATTTCCGCGTATCGTGCGGGTGCAAACCCACTGTGGGTTCATCCAACACATAGGTAACCCCAACCAGTTCCATGCCCAATTGCGTGGCTAAACGCACTCGCTGAGCTTCTCCCCCGCTCAAGGTGGCGTAGCGACGGTTCAGTTGCAAATATCCTAACCCGACACGGCAGAGAAACTGAAGGCGCTGACGAAGCCCCGTCCAGGCATCCATAATGTGTTTCACCTGTGGAACCGCATCTTCCAATCGCTCAACAAATACCAAAGCATCCTGAATGGGCAGCTGCATGAAAGAAGCATAGTCCAGATCATTCAGATAAACGGAAAGGCTCTCCCTGCGGAGTCGCTTTCCATGGCATTCCGGGCACTCACCCTTGATTTGATAGGCCATCAGTTTGGCCTTCAGGCCATCGCTGGAAGTCTCCCGTCGGGTTTCCTCCAGATCGGCTAAGACACCACTAAAATACTGCTCAACAGGTTTGCTGTTTCCCGCCTTCAATTTAAACGCAAACATGCGTTCTCTGGTTCCTGAAAGGATGAGCAAACGCACTTCAGAGGGTAATTGATCCCAAGGACATTGCGGATCAAACGGAACCTGCTCCGCCAACTGTTTAAGAATGGCATTGCGTTTGATGATCATGGCTTTGGAACCAAGCCTCCAAGGCTTTATAGCGCCATTTTTAGTACTGAGTGACGTATCCGGAACCACCAGATCCGGTGAAAACTGTAGCGTATGCCCCAAGCCTCCGCATGTGGGGCATGCTCCATCCGGGTGGCTGCTGGAAAAAAACTTGGTGGTAATCGGCGGATAGACTTTACCGCATTGAGAACAGGAAAGGTGCTGGCTGAGGACAATCTCCTGCCAGGGTGCATCCCTCTCTATCTGCAGCAAGGCAATGGCGCGGTTATTTCCCTCCTCAAAGGCCAATTCTAGCGAGTCGGCAATACGGCTCTTCTGATCCGCCTGAAGCACAATACGGTCAATCACAACATCGACATCGACCTTCTCTTTCCCTGAACGGATCAAGTCGGTTTCCTGCAAATCACGGATTTCTCCATAAATACGAATCCTCTGATAACCTTTCTGACGCAGCCGCGGAATCTCATCGCGCAAAACAGATGGTTTCTCACTGAGAACCGGAGCGAGGAGCATCAGGCGACTGCCTTCCGGCTCCTCATACAGCCGGGCAATGCAATCATCGAGGTTGCGTTGAACGATAGGGGCACCATCGTCCGGACAATGCGCCTGACCACACAAGGCCCAGATAAGTGAGGCATAGTCGGCCACTTCCGTAGCAGAAGCTACCGTAGAACGAGGATTGGCGGAAGCGCCGGTTCGCTGCTCGATGGCAATTACCGGAGAGAGTCCATGAATATAGTCCACATCAGGTCGATCCATTTGCTCCATCAACTGGCGCGCGTGCGTGGAAAGACTGTCCATGTATTTTCGGTAGCCTTCCGCATAGATCGTATCAAAGGCCAGTGATGACTTTCCCGAACCGCTGACACCGGTGAAGACAACAATTTTCTCCCGGGGAATATCCACGTTGATATTCTTGAGATTATGCACTCTGGCTCCGCTCACGTGGATAAAAGATTCATGCGGTTTCGGCGACATTTTGTTGAGCTTTTGTGAGATCTTTGCTATATATTAACGAACATTAAGACAGTAACACAAGCAACCCGGGCCAATTGTTCTTCCGCTAAAGACTATTCCGTAATTAAACCCCGAAAAACGATGAAAAACGGTCATAAACAAACCCCAATCCTATACATTAAACGAGGATGCCCGTGGTGCCGTGAAGCAACCTCTTTCTTCAGCCAACATGGAGTAAACGTAGATATCCGCGATGTCAACGAAAGCAAATCGGATATGAACCGTATGGTGGAAATCAGCGGCCAGTCACTTACTCCAACCTTTGAATTCGGTGAATTTGTAGTGGCTGATTTCAGTGTTGACGAGTTTCTTGACGAGCTGGAACAGGTACCCGAAATCAAGAAAACACTCGGTTTCGGTGAAGAAGAAGACTGGCAATAGGCACCTAAGAAGCAGCTCTATGGACGCATTTTGATTGACGCTTGAAAGTAAATTTTCAAGTTTAGAATGCATGTCGGAGAAAAAACTTTCTGCCTTTCTCTCCCCTTTGCAAGTGCGCTTCGTAGGGCTGGCCCTGACCGCTCTTTCCATTTGCGTGCTGGCCGGGTTTGTTATCCTCATTCTTCAGTTTACCCAAGGGTTTGTAAACCATTTTGCTTCGGTTCTTTGGCCCTTGGCTGTCGCGGGGATTATTGCTTTGTCGCTCAAACCTCTGGTAACGTTGCTTGAATCGCGCCTGAAGATTGGCCGTAAGACTTCCATCGTTTTGATTTACGGCGCCTTTGTGGTTGTTCTTGCGGGGATTTTGGCATTGGTGGTACCGGCGGCCATCGACCAATTTGTATTTCTTATAGAAAGCCTTCCTAGAGTCTGGCAAAACTCCAAAGAATTCCTCCTGACACATGTTCCTGTGCTGCAATCGGCCATTGACCGTATCCCGGAGAAAACCTTAACGGAGTGGATTCAAACCTTGCAGGGGCATTTTTCTGAGATGGGGAACTTCGCACTTTCAGCTGCGAAAAATGCTGGAGGAATCGTGAATAAAGGAGTCGTTTTTGCGACAAGTCTGCTGTTGGTCCCGATCTATCTGATTTTCTTCCTGCAGATGGACAATAACCCCATGAGTAAGCTGGAACCCCAGATGAACTTCTTGGGGAAACAAACACGTGAGGATCTGCTTTTTCTCGTCAATGAGTTTGTCCGTAACGTTGTGGCCTACTTCCGCGGGCAGTTTATCATCGCCTTGATTTTATCCGTTCTCTTTTCCGTCGGGTTCAGCCTTGTCGGTCTAAAATTTGGACTGGTGCTGGGTATTGCCGTAGGACTGCTCAATATGGTTCCATTTCTGGGGACGATCTTTGCCGTGATCGTTGTTTTACCGGTCGCATTCTTCCAACCTGAAGGCGGACTCTCTACCCTGCTCTTTTCCCTGCTGGTACTCTTTACGGTACAGATGTTTCAAGACTATGTGTTGACCCCGCGGATTATGGGAAAAGAAACCGGACTTTCGCCGCTGGTCATTATTATTTCCATCTTTTTCTGGGGTGCGGCACTAAATGGCATCACCGGAATGCTCCTGGCTATCCCACTGACATCATTCCTAATCGCGGGCTGGAAATTTGTTTTCCGCAGATACCTGTCGGAGTTTTTCAGCGGAGAAAGGGAAGCTCTTTCGGAATAAACTCATTACCATACAAGCAATCAAGTAAAGATTGAGTTCAACTGTTAGTATTTCCCTTTTTTTGCATCTGCTGACTGGAAATAAATAATACCGGCAGCCTTATTCATCAACGTATTTCGATGGACTACCCCCTTTTCCATTGGACTTACTTAGAGAAACTATCGAAGCCCTTTGCGGGTTAATCCTTTTGTTACCTAAAATGACTACAGACTACCCTTTTCAAAATCCATCTCTCTCAACAGAAGAGCGAATGACTGACTTGCTCTCCAGATTGACGCTTCCAGAGAAGATCAATCAGATGCTTCACACTAATGATGCCATTCCAAGGCTGAATATCCCCGCTTATAACTGGTGGAATGAAGGGTGTCATGGAGTCGGACGCAATGGTAAAGCAACGGTTTTCCCTCAGGTCATTGGTCTTGCCGCAACTTGGAACCGCGAACTGATTCGAGAAGTCAGTAACATCGTTTCCGATGAAGCCCGCGCGAAGTATAACGCAGTCGAGCCGGAAAAACGCGGAAGCATTTATCAGGGGCTTACCTTCTGGACCCCTAATATAAACATATTCAGAGATCCTCGCTGGGGACGCGGTCAGGAAACCTTTGGAGAGGATCCCTACCTCACTGCTGAACTGGCAACCCAATATGTCAAAGGACTCCAGGGCGATGATCCGAATTATCTTAAAACAACAGCCTGCGCCAAGCACTATGCCGTTCACAGTGGACCCGAAGATGAACGGCATACATTTGATGCTCAACCCTCGCTGAAGGATCTCTATGAGACTTATCTCCCGGCCTTTGAACGACTGGTAAACGAAGGCGTTGAAACCGTAATGGGGGCCTATAATCGAGTATTTGGTGAACCGGCATGCGGCAGCAAATTCCTGCTCGTTGATATTCTCCGTGGGGCCTGGAGTTTTAAAGGGCATGTGGTTAGTGACTGCGGTGCCATTGACGATTTTCATCAACACCACAAAGTAACGAAAAGCGCTGCTGAATCTGCCGCATTAGCTGTAAAAAATGGCTGCGATCTGAATTGCGGCTGTACTTACAACGATTTGCTGGAAGCTGTTCGCAGCGGATTGATTACTGAAAAGGATCTGGAGATCTCACTCAAGCGTTTACTGTCTACCAAGTTCCGACTGGGGCTACTGGATCCCGAAGACAAGACGCCTTGGGCTGGATTATCCACCGATATTGTTGATTCTCCTAAACACCGCGATGTTTCAAGAAAAGCGGCGACCGAATCCATCGTTTTGTTGAAGAACAGCAATAACACACTTCCTCTGCCCAATGACGGCAGCAGCTTATTGGTCGTAGGCCCCAATGCCGCCAATATCAACGTACTGCTCGGCAATTATTTCGGTTTTTCTCCGAATATGGTGACAATAGCTGAAGGTGTGGTAGAGAAAGCCAAGGTAACCACACGCGTGAAGTATCGCCAGGGGTGCCCTCTTGTCGGTAAGGAGGCACCGGGAGTCAATTATACTTTCCCCGCAGCAGAGATGTCCGACTACGTAGTTGCAGTTATGGGCCTGGATCCTTCTCTAGAGGGAGAAGAAGGAGATACTGTGGCTTCGACAGTAGGTGGCGACCGAACAGAAATTGAATTGCCCGCCGTACAAAAGCAATTTCTTAAAGAACTGCGCAAACACAGCAAAAAATTGATTCTGGTGCTGACGGGTGGCAGTGCTATTTCCATCCCGGAAGAGCACGAATATTGCGACGCGGTGTTACAGGTATGGTATCCAGGCGCAGAAGGTGGACGAGCCGTTGCAGACGTCCTCTTTGGGGAAATCAGTCCTTCTGGAAAAATGCCTGTCTCCGTGCCTTTCTCGACAAAAGATTTGCCGGCATTTAACGATTACAATATGCAGGGGCGGACTTACCGCTTTTCTGAAAAACCGTTTTTGTATCCTTTTGGATTTGGGCTGAGTTACAGTAAATTTGCTTACTCAAACCTACAGACAGACCAGACACACCTGACTTGTGGAGAATCGCTCTCTCTCAGCGTTGATGTTTGCAACGAAGGTAAGTTCAGCTCCTACGAAACGCTTCAATGTTACCTGACGCCTCCTCCAGGCAGTGATCGCCCCCAGGCAGTGCTTGTGGCCTTTGAAAAGATCGCTTTTGCCCCTGGAGAAATGAAGCAGATCCATTTTTGTATCCCGGATAAAATGTTCCTGCAATACAACGCAGATGGAGAAGCAATATATACGCCCGGAAGATATATACTTTCAATCGGCTCAGCCTCACCACTGCCCGGAGCAGAAGTGCTGGGCGCCCCAAAACCGCAAACAACAATCATTAACCTGCAATAATTCAGTGACCATGTTCTTGAAAAAATACTTAGCCGGCGCCGGAGCGCTCTCGCTCGCTTTCAGCATAACCGTTTCAGGAGAATCCATCCCATACTTGGATTACAGCCAGGGGACAAAACTTATGGTAAATGAAATTCCGTTTTTCATCCGTGGAGGTGAAACCGGTAACTCAACGGTATCCGATCGTGCATACATGGGACAGTATTGGGACAAGTTGCAGGCCATGAATTTGAATACGCTGGTGATTCCAGCCTACTGGGAGTTGCTCGAACCGGAGGAAGGACAGTTTGATTTCAGTCTCATTGATGGGTTGATTGAAGATGCCCGGGCGCACGACATGCATTTGGTATTCCTCTGGTTTGGCAGCTGGAAAAACAGCATGTCCTGCTATGCTCCCGGTTGGGTAAAAACGGACTCAGAGCGCTTCCCCAGAGCTAGAGACGCCCAGGGCAATGCATTGGAGATCCTCAGCCCTTTCAGCGAACGCAATCTGGAAGCGGACCGCAAAGCCTTTACTGCGTTTATGGAACACCTGAAGGAAACAGATCATGAAGCCAATACCGTGCTGATGGTTCAGGTAGAAAACGAAATAGGAATGATTCCCTGTGCCAGAGACCACAGCAAAAGCGCAGACAAAGCCTTTTATTCGCCGGTACCGGAGTCACTATTACAGTATTTGGCACAACACAAAGAGTCGCTGATGCCACACCTCTACCAATTATGGCAAAGTCAAGGGTTTCGGCACGAGGGAACTTGGATAGACGTATTCGGAGATTCAGATACCACCGAGGAACTGTTCATGGCATGGTATTTTGCTGAATACGTAGAGAAAATTGCCTCCTCCGGAAAAGCAGCCTACCCGTTACCGATGTATGCCAATGCAGCACTGATTCGTCCCGGATATCGCCCGGGTCAATATCCAGCAGCCGGCCCCCTGCCACATTTAGCAGATATCTGGAGAGCTGCGGCACCAAATCTGGATTTTATTGCCCCGGATATTTATTTTCCCAATTTTACGGAATGGACCCGCGCCTACGCAGAATCGGGCAATCCTTTGTTTATCCCGGAAGCACTGCGCAGCAGTTACGCATCGGTAAACGCATTGTATGCTTTTGGGGAGCACAACGCCCTGGGATTTTCCCCTTTTGGCATAGAATCGATTGAAGACAAAGCTGGTCAACGGTTAGCCGAGAGCTACGCCCTGCTGGAACAACTGGAGCCCTTGATGATCCAGCATTGGGGCAAACCCAGCATGATCGGCTTACTCAAGGAAAGCCCCGAGCATAAGCGTGAAGAGCGCATACGGCTGGGGGATTTCCAGCTAAATGTCACTTACGAGGAATCGGAACCTCCAGCCTTGGCTGATGGAGTTATCTTCCATGAGCAACGATCTGCCCCGGAAGTAAAGCCGGCCGGTGGATTGGTGATTCAAACCGCTCCCAATGAATTTATTTTTGCCGGCACCGGCCTGATCATCACCTTTGATGCGCTGAACGGAGAAACCGTTGGCATCCTCAGCGCAGAAGAAGGTCGCTTTGAACACGGCACCTGGGTAACTGAAGTTCGCATGAATGGAGACCAAACCCATCAGGGGCGACACATTCGATTGGTTCCGGGTAAGTTCAGCCTGCAGAAGGTTAAAATATATACCTACAAGTAAAATTTGTTCACTCTTTTATTGCTACGGAGGTAGAAATACCGTATCGGATAGACATATAAACAAAGACTTACCCCTTTGTTGTACCCAAACAAAAGAGGAGCGCTTCCCGGCGTTCCTCTTTTTTGTATCCCTTCTTTTCAGGTTGCCGCTCCATGCGGAAAACTTATCCTGCATTGAATGAAGCCTCCCCCCTTCCTCTCCTTGTTGTTTGTTCTGCCTCTTCCGTGCCTGATGGCTCAGGAATCCCCCGAGATCATGCAACCGGAAGACACCGAGGTATGGAACCCTACCCCTCCGGTAATCTCTGCTACGGCACATTCCATACCCTCTGATGCTGTGGTGCTATTTGACGGGACAGATCTGAATGCCTGGGAGTCCGAGAGCGGTGGCCCGGCTAACTGGGAAGTTCAGGATGGTCTACTGACAGTAACCACCGGCCCCAAGGGCGGCATTGTTACCAAAGAAGCATTCTCCGACTGCCAACTGCATGTGGAGTGGAAAAGCCCCAATCTGCCAACCGGAGAAGGTCAAATGCGGGGTAACAGCGGCATCTTTTTTATGGGA
This sequence comes from Opitutales bacterium, assembly GCA_016932335.1. GTDB lineage: Bacteria > Verrucomicrobiota > Verrucomicrobiia > Opitutales > Oceanipulchritudinaceae > JAFGCZ01. Next base: position 50,333 of record JAFGCZ010000013.1, read on the forward strand.
GGTCGCTACGAAGTGCAGATTCTCGACAGCTACAACAACCCCACCTATGTCAATGGTCAAGCAGCGTCGGTATATAAGCAGTACGCCCCCCTGGTGAATGCCAGCCGGCCCCCCGGAGAATGGCAAAGTTACGACATTGTTTTTACTGCTCCACGTTTCAACACCGATGGAAGCCTGAAAGCACCGGCATTTGTTACCATGCTGCACAACGGTGTGCTGGTGCAGGACCATGTGGAACTGCAAGGCATAACCAGATGGATTGGCCTGCCCGAGTATGATAAACATGCCTTTGAGCTGCCCATATCGTTGCAGGATCACGGTTGCTCGGTGGCTTTCCGCAACATCTGGATTCGCCGTTGCCATTCACAGGAATTGCTCAATAGAAGTAATCTCGACGACTGGTACAGCTTTCTGGAGCATCAGGGCTATGAGGATCCCAACGGGAATTTTTCCATAGAAAACGGAGTGCTGCACATTCTCGGTAAGGACTTTGGCTACCTAGCAACGAAGGAATCTTTCCAGAACTACCACCTGCGGGCCGAATTCAAATGGGGCGAGGCGCAGTGGCCGCCGCGGGAAACAGGCAAGCGCGACAGCGGAATACTCTACCACTTTGCCGACGGTGTCGCAGATTCCGTGTGGCCGAAATCCATAGAATGCCAGGTGCAGGAAGGTGACTGCGGCGATATCTGGTGTGTTGGCACCCAACTGGAAAGCCCAAACGCGGATGAACAAGCCTGGGGAATGAAACATGTATTCCGCACAGAAGACTTCGAGAAACCAAACGGCGAATGGAACGTGGTCGAGGTCATTGCCAACGGAAACGCCATCGAGCATTGGGTAAATGGACATCTGGTAAACACCGGCACCCGCACCGATGTAGCCGCCGGCCGCATCCTCCTACAAAGCGAAGGCGCCGAGATCTATTACCGATCCGTCCGCATAACCCCCTTCTGAGAAGGTGAATAGGCTCCTCATTGGCCCTCAAAAAAGCATTTTACGATGCATAAATAGCTTCGTAATCGATCCCTCGCAGCTTTTTAGATTTCATGGTAGCGACTATATCTGCTGCGCCAATGAAAA
>JAFGCZ010000014.1 GCA_016932335.1 Opitutales bacterium
ACAGACAAACAGCTTGCCAAGAGTTTTCATGGGCAGAATGGGGTATAAGGTAAGTGGAAAGACAGGACTACTACTATATGTAAATCCGTTTGGTCACTAACGTACCAAAAAAAACAAAACCCCAACCATCGGTAAAGAAGAATCGAAAACTTTTTACTAACTAATTGATCTGTAATGAAATATTAATTTAGAAGTAAGCCCACAAATGTTGCCAACAATCAAAACCACCCCTTTTTATACGCAAACCGCAAAAAAACGCCTCATCTCTTCACCATCTGATTGCCGAAAAACATGCCAATGATGGTGATGAGGATGTTATTCATCACTGGGCTGATGACTATTGGGCGAGTACCTGAGCCTGCTGCGATCCAATGGATGGATTCATAGGTATTTAACCAAGGCCAGATGCTTTGGGTGGTATCGTAGTAGCCGATGATGATGGTGATGTCCGAATAGATCGCTGGAAGGAGGATCGGTAGAAGAACAACCGCGATAACTACAATCAAAGCAATTGCCCGCCGGGTCATGTGGAAACCAGAGCTTCCCTGGAATTCACGAGCTTTGATTTGGGAGGTTTCGGTTGCCTGGTGACGCTCTAAGGCGATCTGTAAGGCTAGTTTCTCTCGTTCGGCTCTGTCCTTAATGGATTGCGACCATACAGTCATGATTCCACCAAGAACTAGACTCGAGATGGCGTTTATGAGTTCAAAGGTGCCCATGCTCAGTCCTCCTTGATGATTTCCAGGTAGGTTATGCTTCCTCGGGTAACCCAACGTAGTTTTGGCTGTTTATCTGTGGTAGTTTGGGGCTGGATAACTTCCATTTTTCGAGGAGTGCTACAACCAGAGAGTAGGGTAAAAAATAAGATCACACAAATTAGCTTCATGTGATCTTGGGAATGTCAAAAGGCTACCCTACTCTATCAGCCCGTGGCCACTTGCGGAACCCAGGCGATCAAGTATCTCAGACAAAGTAGTGTGGATTTGTTCTATTGCAGTTTGGACATCAGCTTGGCTGGCGGCGTTGCTTTCGGCGCCATCGACTCCGTTGATCGTGAGATCCAGATTTAGAGATATTCCCGGAAGCCTTGCTCCTACTACCTGCTTTCCTCCAACGAACAGAGCACCGCAGGAGAGGGGCGTTGTGCCACTGGGAGCCTCAGTGATGCGATTGATGTCTACGGCAGTCGTTTCTAGGGTATGTTCAGAGTCTTTTGTTACACAGTGGTAGCGACCTTCTGAGCCGGGACTCAGTGACAATTCATTGCTGGTTTCTTCAAGAGTATTCCAAGAACCGGATTCATACTTTTGCCAGGTGTATGTTGGATTGTTTAATCCCTGGGAAAGGCAGGTAAGCGTAATTACTGAAGGTGTCGTCGAAGACACTCCGCTTTCATTATAACTGGTGGTGAAGTTGAGATCTGAGGCACTGATCCATGCAGATTCAGTTTCCTGTTTAGCAGCAAAACTAAACTCACTGATTAGAAGGGCGTCACTAAGTTCCTGCGCACCTTTAACTCCAATGGACTGTAGTTTGAATTGTGGAGCATCGTCTGTTGAGAAACTGCCGTGAGTTACTTTTAGGAGTTGATCCTTATAGAAGAGAAACACTCCAGCACCAGAAACATGCTCCGCATTTTTGGTTCCTTTGCGACCGCGCAGGACGGAGAACTCGTAGTAGCCCTCGTTGTCTGGATCTGCGCTCCATTGCCCAACACTGAGGATTTCATCATCGATGAGGAGTAAAAGCGTATCGTCTAGTTGCCCCTGGCGACTTACCACATCGAAGTCATCCAGAGGCTGCTCACAGTACAACAGAACAGCAGTCCCCTGCCCCGTTACATCTTCGGCTACCTGACCGTATCCCGCCCAGTAAGCCGAGGAACTAAGGGAATCAAAACTGCGAGTCTGTTCATCTCCCGGGTTGGATGAATACCACAAAGCATACCCAGCAACATCACCGGCAGGTTGCTCGGCAACAACACCAATCCATGTGGCACTGCTTTCGGCCAGTGCTTGAGTCAGTTCAAAAACCCGGGCATGAGCGACGGGAGGGATTGCTCGTGTTTTTGCTTCGTAGGCAGGCTCGGTGAGCGTTTCATAAGACTGAGCAAATAGGCCGCGCTCCCGAACAAAACTGATCTGCACAGCGCCGAGACTCTTTTGAGCAACCTCCGTAATACGGCAAATCATGTTCAGCTCCCAAGGCGCATAAAGGATGCGGAAACGATCGCCCGGCTGCATTCTGGTTCCATCCGGATTGATAGCCTCGTGGGCTAAGACACTAATGCGGCCCGTATCCTCCGGAAGCGATTCCATTTCCACTTGCTCATTGGCAAACGTAAGAGCCTGAGCAGCATCTACAATAAATTTTGCCTCCAGCGACTTGCTGACAATACGCCCCTGAATTTTTCGATTATAGCTGCTCTTAGCATCAACGCTTTCGTTTTCAAAGTCACCGGCAAGATCTGGATACTTCACAACAACCCGGTTGCTTGTTTTAGCCCAATCAGGAAGCGTCATTTTGGGCACCTCTGTCATTTCGTGAGCAGAGAGCGTCGAAACGTAAGGCGTAACACCATCCTTTGGAAAAAATCCCAGTGAAAGCTTTCCGTTGCGGTTAGCCTGAAACCCATCGACATGCGCAAGCACCTCCTCAATAGCCTTATCGGCAGTCTGCAGAGACTCCATCAACGCAGAGAGATAATACCTAAGCTTATTACTCTGAAATGCCCCAGCCAAGGTCTCCCAAGCAGCCACATTGATGTCTTCCTCCTGTAATTCCACGCCAAGCTCCGGGCGGGTGAGCAGTTCGGCCAAGATAGCGATGGGGTTACAGCCGTTGCTCGCTAAAGTGGTATCTATATTTAGCCATTCAGGCACTTGAACACTGCGACTGACAGAGACCTCGATATTGGGCACGGAGCTGGAGTTACGTCCACAACTAAGGTCGCTACAAATCACATATGCAACGCCCGGGTAACGCCCGTGGCTGTAATTGGTAGCCGTAGGACTCTCTCCCAGACGGGCTTTGATATAGTTTTGCATGCTACCATAGCTCTGATTCCATTGGCTGGTGGGTCCGACGCTCCAGGCCTGACGCTTGCCTTGCAGATAACTATCGTAAGGCTGATCCACTGTTCCACGGTAAACGGTAAAACTACCCATATCCGTGAGAATCGTCTGGGATGCTTGCCCATACCGAAACGTGTAGCCGGTTTTCAAGATAACATCACCGCCATAATAGATCTTGTTGATTCGATTAATCGGTCCATGACAAATCGCACCTGCAATGGTGCAAAAGACATCCTTGGCGACCGTTTCTTTGATGTTCTTGGTCCAGTAGTCATAAGCCGGAGAAATCCACTTCAAGGCCACCTTGCGGTGACCAGCGATATAGGGCAACACAATGCCTTTTTCGTTGGTGGAGGTGCGAGTGCCATCGATGCCCCAAAGGCAAGGTTCTGTGGCTGCAGCTTCAGGAGATGAAGGTAAATCACGCGTCATGCTCTAAAGGGCGGTAAGTGATAACCACACGATCCAGAATTTCTCCCAAGGGCTGGATAGTAACCCCATGTTTCTTCGTCGCCTGAATAAACTGATTATCAGGCAATACCATGACGATATGGTGCACGCATTGGCCAACACGAATACCGAGGATGTCACCTGGTTGCGGTTTATCTTCTATTATTGAGAAGAGATCATCCATTCCTGAAATCCTCTCGATGAACTTGCAAATCAGGCTGGCGGTATTGTGCTGTCCGTAATCAATGGGCGGAGTGGGTAGCTTAAGCCTCGTTTCGATAAACCCACATTCCAACAATAGTTCCTGAATCAGGTTTCCGCAGTCAACGCCACCGCGAGGTCCCCTAGCCCTGTTGTGTACTCGAAAAGGCGTACCCTCCCAGCTTTGGGCAACTTCCCATAAACGTTCTTGACGACTTGGTAGACAAAAAAAGGGCTTCATGGCCCTTTTACTGTGTCAACGCTCTAACTAACAGTATCCCAATTAGCCATGTTTATAGCTTTTATAATGCTCCCTCCCATAGAATATGGTACCATTATAATTCGGTTGCGTTCTATACCTTCTGTTATTTCCTTGCGAAGATCATTTGCATTATCGATTCCGGTAATAATGGCAATTTTCTTAAAAAACCTCCTTTGAGAAGCTCTAAAAAATAAGGGATATGATCTGTTGTGTTGCGCGTAATATCTTAAATCATTTTTCCAGTAGTTACAGTCCTCTGAAAGTAAAAACATCATGAATGTGAGTAAATCTGCCTGTATGAGATCGTTCATGGTTAAGTCGCTTCTATTTGCATGACGCTTAATAAACTCAGCCGATGCTGAAGCTGAATGATATTTAATACCCTCAGGAGCTAATACTTCGTTAAGGATATCAGAAGACTCAAAGAAAACATCAAAGCGACAGGAACCGTTCTCATTTCTATAATCTGCGGTTGGAGGCGATATATAATCCATTTTATAGATATCGTGAATTATATCAAATCTTAATATTTTGATTAATGCGGCGATTATATAAATAAAGGTTTCGTAAGCAAACAAGCGATGTGCTGTGAACCAACCTTCATTCCAAGAATGTATGTCTTCAGGCCTTGATCTTAGTTCTATAAGTTTTTCTAGTAAATCAATTACTATTTCATTGAAGTAATCAGAATTACTTGAAGACCCTTCTAATAAAACCCAATCAACAATCAGATTTCTCACTTTTGTAAGATGCATACTATCCTCAAGTATTTTTTCTGAAAGCTTATCTGTTTTTGGCTTTTCTCGTATTCGAAGCTTATCGATATAATCATATGCTGATTCTAAGAAATCTGACCTGTAAGATTGTAAACTTGGTCTATTATTCAGAAATGCTTGCTTAAAGACTTCATATTTTACTTTTGCATCTAGCCTGGGAGAATCTTGATTATCACTAATATAACTCGGTGTTTTTCCTAGCTTTGGTTTCTCGAAGAGCGATTTTCCATAAATGTCTCTAATTAATGCTTCCCAATATTCGTTAACTTTTTCAGGGGTAGAAAAGTCAACCCAAATAAGACTTTTCAAAAAAACTGGGAGACAAGCATCATTGTTCTCATCGAACTCTGTTACAATAGGAATAAATTTTGATTGTTTAGTCTTTTCGTAAATTTCTTGAGAAATAATCACGGATTCTGTTCCGACTCCACAGCTCCTTTGATTTGCTTTTTCAGTGTAAGCCTTATCTGAGAATATAAGCACATGGGTTACACTTTCGTCGGTAACCATGCTTTCCATAAATGCATACTTGTTATTACCTCGTTTTAAGTCGTATTGATCTATTATTGTGTCAATTCCATCTGATATTAAACGATCAGCCCATTCTCGGATTTGATCGCTATACTCTTTGTTAGTCCAGCTGTACGATATAAAAATTTTGGGAGTCATTTTTAATAAGTAAAAACTAAAATTATAAATCACACGTTACTATTTCAATCAAAAAACAAAAAACGCCTAAGCAATACACGCATACCATCAATCATCAATTCCTTGCGAAATATCGAAAAACATCATTTAGCGACAAAAGTCTTATAACGCTCCCAAACCTTCCGCTGCTCCTGCCAATCGACAATGGCTCCCATTTTAAGGATTTCTCTGGCGCTAAGCCCCCTACCCTTTGTGGTTTGAGGCAAAAACAGGATATCCTCCTGAATATCTGAAGCCAAGTTGAGCAGGCCCATGATCTGCGTGATTCGGGCACGTGTTACATGCCCCAGTCGGGCCAAATCCGCATAATCTGTAACATCTCCATCTTGGATCAATTTCTCGAATTTCAAAGCCAAAGCCATCAGCTTAGTAATCCGCGGAGTGGTTCCAATAAATGGCTCAGGCGCATTACCCTTACGTATGCGGATACGCCCCTGAGATTGCGTTTTACAGTGAAAATTAAAGACAACCGTGCTCATTAATTATCTCCTTTTAAAAGTGTTTTAATTCCTGAAGGTTTAAACTCGATAGCGAGCGTTCCGGCCTGCGTATCGATAAGAATTTTCTCAATGATTAATTCCAAAAGCCTGCAACGCTCCCTCGGAACCATCTGATCCCAGCAAGGATCAAAGTTGTTCATCGCCTCAAGCACCAGAGAGCTGTTAAGCCTATCTGAATCAATTTGGCGCAGTTCTTCAGAAATAACATTCAGCCGCTCTTCCATTTGTGCAGACTGTTCGCGCAAATACCTGAGTCTGGAAGTATCCTCGCACTGGGCACTCTCACGGATATCTGAGGAAAGCTTAGTCAGGCTTTTGAATAGCTTTGAGCGGTCAGCTTCGAGAGTGTTTTTCCTTCTATCCAAATCGTGCACCACCTCGTCCAGAACCGCTTCCTGAAGCTTAGGATCCTTTCCAAGACTGCGGATTTTATCGACCACAAAGGCCTCCACTTCGTTGGCCGGAACAGAGGTTGTTTCGCATGAATCCCAACCCTCCTTAGTCGCCATAATGTTCACATAGTAGCGGTAGAGTTTATTTCCACTCTTGGTAAAGCTATGCCCCATAGCATATCCGGTTTTGGCATCGAAAAGAAGCCCTTTGAGGAGCGCCCCATGCTTGTTGCGAACCTTCACTCCAGAATTGTTATTGTTGCGGGTAAGGATTGCCTTTACCTGATCAAAGGTTGCACTGTCCACGATGGCTTCATGCTCTCCATCAACCGTTAACTTTCCCACCCTGACTTTTCCGGCATAAATGGGATTGGTGATGATCGCATAAACCCTTGGCTTATTAAACGAGTTTCCACCCATCTGCTTGCCATTGCGAGTCACCCAGAGCTTAGTTTTCCAGTTGTTCTTTCGGCATTCTTTGACGACGCCATAGGTGGCTTCATGCCTGAGGTAGAGTTCGAAAATCTGTTTAACGACCTGTGCCTCCCGGTGGTTCACATAAATCTTCTTATCCGGTCCAATATCGTATCCAAGCACAGGGCACCCACCGGTCCATCGACCTTTCTTGCGAGAGGCAATGATCTTATCTCTTGTTCTTTCTGAAATGATCTCTCGCTCAAATTGCGCAAAGGACAAAAGGATGTTCAGCGTTAAACGCCCCATGGAGTTGGTCGTATTAAGCTGCTGGGTAACCGAAACAAAGTTGCAGTTATGCTGCTCCAGGATCTCCATAATCTTGGTAAAATCCATGAGGCTGCGAGAAAGCCGGTCGACTTTATAAACGACAATGCAGTCGATTTCTCCGCGGCAAACAGCGGCAAGAAGCTCCTTAAGGGCAGGCCTTTCAATTGTTCCTCCCGAATACCCGCCATCGCTGTAGACCTCAGGAACCATCGTCCAACCCTCGCTGGCCTGACTCTTAATGTATGCCTGAGCAGACTCCCTCTGAGCATCCAGAGAACTAAACTCCTGCTCGAGGCCCATGGTTACCGATTTTCGCGTATAAATGGCGCAGCGCACTGCTGGCTTTTCACCTAATTTTGCTCTGTGATTAACCATTGTTCTTTTCTTTACATGTTAGCCCAAAGAACTTGAACCCGTTCCAACGCGTCCCCGTGATGCGAGTCACCAAAGCAGATAGGGAATCGTAGACTTCGCCCTGACACTCAAACCCATTCTCCAGAATCAACGCCCGGATCATTTGCCCTTTATAATTGCGTTTGAGCATGGTACCCGGAAGCGGTAAGCGTTCATCTCGAATGGAGCCCTTGGGGGTAACCACACTGATGGCTTCATTTACCTTTGTAGAAACTCTCCGAGGTGCCCGAATCCGCAGATCGGCATCATTGGCAATGGACTCAGCCCTTGCTCTTGCCCGATCCGAAAGAGCGCCTTCCTCTATGGCCTGAATACGCCAGGAAAGACGTTTCCGAAGAAAGTCCTTATTGCGCGACCTGGTGGTATCTCCGAAGAGCGTTTCATAGCGATCTTTAAGCTCGCCCACAGTTAAATCCTCTAAGGCATCAATCTGCATTCTAGCATTGGGACTCATCGTATTTCCTTTCTCTTGGGTGGGTTAATCATGACGCGCATACACGCTCACATCTGAATCTTTATCCAGTTCATTATCTGCAGATTGCATTGTTTTTTCGCTTTTCAGGATGCGTCGCAAGGCGCAGACGAAAAGGTCTCTGATTTCCAGAAAGCGATCCTCCTGGGAAAGCTCTATATGGTGTATTTGCTGTCTTATCTCGTGCATACCTACCCTCCTGCAAAGGATCTCAAAACAGTCTCAAAATTCATCAGAAAAAATCCCTTCTCTAAATCTTCCTCAAAAAGAATGGTTTACGCTCAATAGGTGAACATAAGAACACTACAAACTTGACTCTAACGCTCTTTTACAAGAAATACAGGGCATGAAACCTACCACCAAACCCCACAAAGAAAGCTCCTCTGCATAGAGGCAATTTGTGTTGTAGTTAGGAGTGCTCAGCCAAAGAACGGAGCACATATTCAGTGGGATTTTCCCCGTCATGCTGGCCCTTGCACGTTTGTAGACACGCATGAGCTGTAGCCTCTGATCAGGACTTATAACGTTTAAACCCGGTTTTAAATGAAAGGCCAAACAGACCATCAGGATCGTATAGAATTCCTCTCAGCGCGTGTGCGCTATTTCAGCAATCTGACCGTCAGCCAGCAGCAACTTGTCCTCAAATTCAAACAGATCGAATGGGGATCGATGCAGTATTTGGCTTACTTTGGCGGGGAGCCCATTTTAAGACCTCCCCCAAAGGTCAAACGCATCATCCGCTTAAAAAGACCAAGTTCGCGTAAGCCTCAACTACCTACCGATTTTGAACTAAAACAGGAATACATCAGCTTCTTTGCCTACTTAGAGCAGCAGCAAAATGGCTGCATCAAAAACATCGAGATTCGAGATGGTCTTCCAGCCGAAATGAGCGTGGAGGAAATCGAATAATCTCTCAGAGACAGTCTTAAAAACAAACTAAAGAACACCAGACATACAGCTGGCCGAAAAAGGGAGGCTCTTGTGGGTGTCGTCATTTTTGACGATCCACAAAGAGCCTTTTTTCGTGAGCATAAGTCAGCATGGTGACGGCACCTTCAAGTAACTCCTTCCCGGCCAGGGAAAGGAATACTTGAACGAAAATAGTTATCCCGGAATTGATCAACGAGCCGTCAGAGCCGTTACCCAGAAAAGCAAAAAGCTCATCACCAGATACGGATTGAGCAAAGCTGAATTACCTGACCTTCAGCAGAACTGGCTCATACGTATTTTGCACTCAAAAGAATACCAGAACCGAGAAGATCCGCAGTTTAGTCACCACTTAAACCGAATGGTGAAAGATTGCTACATAGATGAAATCCGCCGAAGAAATGCACAAAAACGCAGGTGCGAGACCCAAAGCATCAGCCTGGAAGCTTACTTTGGCGCTCAGGCAAAGAGCGAGACTGATTGTTCTGCTGATGAAGTCATCAGCGAAGAGAGCTACTTTGCCTTTACTGGAGTAACCCCAATAGGACCCGGAAAGGCCGCTGAGGTTAAAATCGATGCAGAAGACTTTATGGCCTCCCTCCCAGAAGAGCTTCGTGAACTGGCAACGCGTTTAATGAAACTATCCACCATTGAAGCGGTAAGCCAAAGCAGCGCATCCAGGGCCACCGCATTTAGAAGGCTCAAACAGTTAAGAGCGCACGCTCAGAAGTTTTTCTCCGGATCCTAAAAAACACTGATACCAAATGCAGAACAAAAACGGGAAGCCCTATATCCGCCGAGCACTAGGTGAATGAACACCTCCCGGCGGGCATAGATATGACACCAACCCGCTATGTATACAAATTCCACAGCGAGACGAGTATGGAGCAAGCCAGCGACTTGCTCCTGCTCTCTGCGCTAGCCACAGAAAGCCTCCATGGCAGAAGCGCGCTGCGTATCAACGCCGACTTCTTATTGGAAGTTCCTAAAAAACAGTGCCAAATCAGCGCACAAAGCAAAGTTAGCCAAGATTTAGCCACCATTTATGCAGGGCTACTTACCTACCACCTGGGAGAACATTCCTTTGAGGTAAAGCTGCAAACACAAAGCACAACAGCACAGACAGGAGGTGCCAAGTGAGTAGCATTGCTTCTTTGCTAGGCATACAAAAAGGATTGCTCAACACGCCGGCAAGAGCCTGCATCTATGGCCCCTCAGGAGTTGGGAAAACCACACTGGCCAGCAAATGCCCCAGCCCACTGTTTATGGACGTGGAAAAAGGCAGCAACCACCTCGACGTCGAACGCATCTGCCCGGAAAGTTGGTCGGATGTTACCTTTGCCGTTAAAGCACTGATCAGTGAACAGCACACCTTCAAAACGCTGGTCATTGATACGGCAGATTGGCTTGAGAAACTCCTCATCGTGGATTTGTGCTCCACTCACAACAAAGAATCCATTGAAGAGTTCAACTACGGTAAGGGTTACACCCTCGCTGCAGAGGCCTTTCTGGAATTCCTAAAATTGCTGGAATCACTGCGTGCTAAAGGCATGCATGTGGTGTTCACCGCGCACAGCCAAATCCGCAAGTTTGAGCAACCCGATCAAAGTGGAAGCTTTGACCGCTTTGAGCTCAAGCTCAGTAAGCAAATTGCACCGCTGCTCAAGGAGTGGTGCGATATGATGCTCTTTTGCACCTTTGAAACCAAGGTTGTTGAAGTTGACGGCAAAAAGCGCGGCATTGGTGGCAAAGAACGCATCATTCATACCTCTCACACGGCAGCCTGGGATGCTAAGAACCGGCATCAATTCCCGGAGAAACTTCCCTTCAGCTTTGCGTCCATTGCCAAGGCATTCAGCAGCGCATCCGCTCATCACACGGAAACCGAAAATACTAACCACCTAGAGGTCATTCTGAGCCTCTGGGAAAAGCTTGAATACGGCCAAGAACAAATGGGCAAACTCTTTGAGTGGCTTGGTGCGGACTCTCTTAAAGGAACTGAATCCTGGAGTGACCTTTCTCAGGAGCAACAGGGTAAGGCCGTAGAATTCCTCAAGAAGAAACTCATGGAAAAGGAGGCCTGCTAATGAAACCGATTATCTTCGACATCGAAACAGGACCTCTCCCACGAACAGAGATTGCTCAATTTGAGCCAGAATTTGAAGCACCCTCCAATTGGAAGGACCCTCATAAGATCAAGGAATGCATCCAGAGTAAACAAGCCGAGTGGTACGAAAAGTGCGCCTTAAGTGCAACCACTGGGAAAGTGCTGGCCATTGGCTGGATGTATCCTGATGAAGAGCCACAGGTGCTGTGCAGCGGTGACGAAGCCACTGATATTCGCACCTTCTGGGATCTGATCACCTACCATGGAGCCGTTGTTTCAAAGTTAGTTGGCTTTAACTCCAACAGCTTTGACTTGCCCTTTCTGGCCCGGCGTTCGTGGAAGCTCGGAGTGCGGCCTCCTGCCGTGCTCATGAGTGGACGTTACCTGTGCAAGCAGTGCATTGACATCCTCGATCTATGGCGCTGCGGGGTGACAAGCGATCGTATCAGTCTGGATAACTTATCCAAGTATCTAGGCATTGGAGCCAAGAATGGTCACGGAGCCCTGTTTGCTCAAATGCTCAAGGAAGACCCCGAGCAGGCACTCAGGTATCTCAAAAATGACGTTCAGCTTACCTTCAAGTGTGCCCGGTCAATGGGCATCGTTTAACCCAAAATAACTCAAAGATATGGCATTTATTTATACATCCTCATCTGAAAACGAAAAGAGCTACCATGTTCCTACAGGCAACTATGATCTGCACATTATTGATGCTGTTGAAACCACTTCACGTAACAGCGGCAATACAATGATCAAACTACACATGGAAGTCATAGGACACGGTTGCAGGCTTTTTGATTACCTCATTGCCAGCGATTCTTTCGCCTGGAAAGTGGACGCGTTCAGGCGCTCCATCGGTGATAATCCTAAAGAAGGACAAAAGGTTGAACTCATGCCAAACTTGCTCGTTGGCCGAAAAGCCAGAGCAAAGCTGATCACCGAAGCATACGGAGGAAAAACCCGCAACAAAGTAGATCAATGGTTAGAGCCAACCAACACACAGGAAAACGATAACGTGCCTTTCTAAGGCCATTAAACAATCCCTCTTCAGACCCTCCAAACAAAGGAGGGTCTTTTCTTTGTGAAAAGCCAAACCCTTAATAAATCAGGACTAATAATCCTTTATAGAGCCTATAAAATCCGTTTCAGGGCCGACATATTGCCAATAAAAACATATAATAAAAAATTCCTTTTATCTTAAAAAACAAACAAAAAAAGGGTAATTCATATGTTAAACGAGACACAGAAAGCTACATTTTAAGATCTGAAGCACAAAACGTAGTTGAGGCTGATCCAACGTGATCATTCTATATCAAGGAAGACCAATAAAAATGCAAATAACACACAAAACCTTATTATTCTGCATCGCATTCATTTCGTGCGTTTCAATCCAACTTAGCGCACAAGGATCAACATCTTCAGGTATATCTGAGAAACAAAAAGAAGCATTAAAAACGATCTACACACTATACAGTGATGGATATGCCGAGTTCTGCGAACCTTCCATTCAATACAAAAGCCTCCAAAGCGATTATAAGAATAGTGAAACACCCGTTGAAGGTGACAAAAACTTCCTAAGCATTGCATCCTTCTCGACATATGGGTTCTGCGACGGAAGCAATACGTATCAATTCATTGTCTTATTCCAAAACAGTTGCGGTGGAATACGAAAAGAAAATAAAGAGTATTTCTCTGTCGTAGGCATATTCCCAGTCCTTTCAATCAGTGCCTATGGTTATTTTGACTTAACCAAAGCTCACATGGAAAATGGGACTATTAAAATTCCTTCGATTAGAGAGAATCGAGAAATTAGGCTAGAACCAGACTTCTGGTGGAGAATAGACCCGTCATCTATTCCATATAACTAAAGCACTTAAAGAGCCCTCCAAACGGAGGGTTTTTTTATAAAAAAAGCCTATATAAAAATGCCCCACCTTGTAGGATGGAGCATTGGCGAAAATTGTTACTCAGAAGCCTTGGTTGGTTTCAAGTTAGGGAAGCTCACTTTCTCAGACTTAGAACAATCAATGTATTCAGTTGAGTCGTGCTCAGCCCAGAACTCACGCTCTTCATCTTCGTTTTTGAATATCGGTAGCTCCTCCATTTACCCATCACTTTAACGTTTATTGGTCCAAATACAACCATCAGAAACAAGATAAAGTTTTTCAAAAAACTGAGACCAAACTGAACCGTTTCCCGGGAACCTCTATAGCGGCAAGTAACAGATGAATGAACATCACTTGCAGGCCATAGATATGGGATCAAAAACGAATCGAATCAAGGTGAGGGTCTTCTGATGGCGTTTATCTACACATCACAAGGCTCGGGAGAACCTCCTGGGGACTACAACGTGGTAGAACATGCCCAAAGGTATCTAAGCGCCATTCCCGGGGCGATCTCCGGTCAAGGAGGTCACAACCAAACCTACACGGTTGCCTGTGTGCTCATTCAAGGTTTTGCCCTTAGCACGGAGGATGCCTGGCGCTTACTACTGGAGTATAATCAGCGTTGCCAACCTGCCTGGACGGAAAAAGAGCTTTGGCACAAATTGGAGAGTGCACAAAAGGCAGATCCTCCAGCCGGTGGTAAGGGATCCATGGCAAAGGGCCATGCAAACAGCTATACATCCTATTACCCAGTGGAGGAGGCCTATCAATTTGAGACGTTTCTAAAGGCCTGCTTTGAGCCGGATGATATTGTGTCGATTGCCCCAGGTTTTGTTCCAGAGGGTTCTGAGAGGGCCATTCCCGAGCACAGCGGTGTCAATCTCTTCACACGCGATCAGTGGATGCAAAAGAGCGAGGAAAGTTCAGGCATCCACAGAGTCTTTTCCAGCAAAGATGGTCTCTACGTTCGCATCAACCCTGTTGAGCTCAGGTCCAACGGCACAGACAAGAGTGTTACCTCTCTTCGGCACTCCCTCATCGAGAGTGATAAGATGCAAAAAGAAGACCAACTGCGCATTTTGAAGACAAGTGGTCTACCCATATCTGCACTCATTGATTCAGGAGGAAACAGCATTCACGCATGGGTGAAAGTAGAAGCTGAAAACCTACAACAATACCATGAGCGTAGAGAGAAGCTTTGGGCATCTCTGAAAGGTTTTGAAATAGACCAAGCCAATAAGAATCCCTCTCGGTATTCGCGTTGCCCTGGAGGTCTTCGTGGTTCTGGAACGCAGAAGCTGTTAGCCGTTAATCTTGGTCCCAAAAGCTACGCTGAATGGGAGGAAAAACAAAGTTCGGAACCTCAGATTCAATGCGCTGCTGACTTCTGCCTAGTTGAAGAACCCGATCCTCCCCTGCTCATTGAAGGGCTCCTCTACAAGGGATCCAAAATGATCATTGCCGGGCCTTCCAAGTCTCGCAAATCATGGAACCTTATCGACCTTGCTATCGCCATGAGCACGGGTGAATCCTGGTGCGGATTTAGCACCAAGAAATCCCGCGTGCTTTATGTGAACCTGGAGATTCAAAGTTTCTCATACCGTAAACGTATTAAGCACGTAGCCAAGGGACGTGGTATCCATATTCAGGAACTCACAAATTTCCACACGTGGACGCTTCGTGGTCAGGATGTGGAGATCACTCAGCTAGTAGAGAAGATCCTCAAACATACTGAGGCATCGAGCTATGACCTGATCATTATAGATCCCATCTACAAGACCTATGGCGACCGTCAGGAGAACTCCAATACGGAAATGGCGCAGGTATTAGCTGCCCTGGAAAAGTTAGCCCTCAAAGCGGAGGCGGCAGTTGCGATCGCTGCCCACTTTCCCAAAGGCAACGTTTCAGGAAGAGATGCCATGGACCGCATATCAGGTGCCTCTGTCTTCGGGCGAGATCCTGATGTGCTTTTAACCATGACCACTCACGAAATGGAGGATGCCTATACTATTACGCCCATCGTCAGAGATCTCCCACCCGTCCATGAATTTGTGGTGCAGTGGAATGGTTTCAGGTTCCAAAGAACACTCGCCCATCCGGGTGCTCTAGCAGGCAAAGAATCCTCCAAAACCCACCAGCAAATGCGTAACAGCGAAGCAGGGAGCTACCGGGATATGTTCTCCCATATGCCTCCTTTAAGACACTCAAATGACCCGTCTGAAAGCCAAGTGATAAACTACATAGCAAAGGTGTTAGATGAGCACGGAAAGGACCCTCAAAAGGCTCAATCCACCTTCAACATGATCCGTAATTCCAGACGCAAAATCATCATCTACGACAACACACAAAAACTTTGGAAAGGCTCCCTTTATGACACAATTTAATCTCCATATACCACCTCGTGTACCACTTTATTTTAATGGTATCAGGTGGTATCTCAAATGGTATCACAGGTGGTACACGCAGTGGTATATCCGGTGGTATCAGAAGTGGTATCATGAGTGGTATCTATACTCTAAAGAGATACGAAAAGGAGATCTCTTATCTCCCTTTTCCATTTATCCTAACAATGGCTCCTTCAGAGGCCATGTTGAGGATTGGGCTAAAGCCGGAAAGGAATGCAGCGTATGAACTCCCGAGCCAAAGGACAAAGGGGGGAGCGTATGTGGCGGGACCAGCTTCGCGAGGCTGGGTTTACCGGAGCAAGAAGAGGCCAACAGTACGCAGGCTCCCCGGACTCACCCGATGTGATCTGTCCGGAGCTTCCCACCATCCACTTCGAGGTGAAGTTCGTAGAAAACCTCAATTTGCACAAAGCCATGGAGCAAGCCTGCCGTGACTGCTCCGAAGATCAGATTCCCGTCGTAGCCCACAAAAAATCCAGAACACCTTGGCTGATCACCATGAAAGCCGAGGACTGGTTGAACCTCATCAAAGAAACCGATCTGCCACAATGAACCGCAACATGAACTTAGCCCAACACACTCAAGCAGCCAAAGACCGTCAGTACGAACAAGCCTACAACCAATGGCTCTCCTCCCTAACCTTTGAGCAGAAACAAAAGCTCGCAAAGCTGGGACTAGCCAAGGCCGAGTGCTCCTACATCGGAAATGGGAGAACTCACGACATTTCTGAACTCCCACTGGCTTCACTTGAGGCAAACCTGATGGATGATGGAATGCCTCGAGAAACCCTCGAGATTGCCGCAGGTGAGCTTTTGAAGGAGTTTCTTTACCGGATCATCGAAGACAAAGATAACCCACGCCTGGAGGCAGAATGCATATCCCTTGCCTTTGGCTTTGGTGCAGCACGTGGACAAACCCAAACGCAGGTGGCAAAGCAGTACGGAGTTACCCGCGCTACCGTCTCAAAGCGGGTTCGGGAAATAAAGCGTGCCTACCATCTTCCCACCTCCGAATACATGAAAAGTGAAAGCGCTTGCGACACCTACAAGTTGACAAACCGCACTAGGGCATGAGCACGGAAACCATCGAACCTCTCAATCAGACCATTTCTCTTCCCGGATGCAAACTCACCTCAACTTCTCTGCAATTTACCGGTGAACTCAGCGACGAGAGCATGGCCTGTATTGGTCAAACACTCCAACGCATGGAGGGCTGCAAAGCCTGGTGGTGGGGTGACTTTCTGACCAAACAAGAGTTGCGACATGGTGAACACTATACCCAAAAGTATGCCGAGCTTGCAGAACTGGAACCTCAGTCCCTGCGACGCTACAAGATGGTTGCTAACTTCTTTAGCCCGTTGCACCGAAGCAATACGCTAAGCTGGACCCACCATCTTGAAGCCATGCTCGCCGACTCATCCAGTGTGGAGGAAGGTAAGAAGTGGCTTCGTAAGGCTGAAGAGGAAAACCTCACTGTTCCAAAACTCAGAGCTGCCATTCGTAAGTCAAGGCGTGATCCACATCTGGACGACGGCAGCAACGCACCCATTGAATCCTACTCCGAGGTGCTCGCCTTTAACCGCTGGTCCAGATCCATGACGCGCAAGGTTGACACGCTCACCAAGCAAAGAGCACAGGCAATTCTCAGCGATCTGCGAGATGCCGTTGCACTTATTGAAACACTTAAAGGCAAAGCAAGTTGACAAGATTGGGCAAACAGAAAGGAAAGCATATAGGGGGGGATGGTTTCGGGGCCCCGTAAGCAGTTGACTGTCAAGGGGTCCCGCAGCAGAGCGCTCAAGTCGAGTGAGAGCCTAAAATATTCACCTTACACTTTTTCAATTTACAAGAACCTCCTCATAGCACACAAGTCCTTCTTCTTTGCCGGGTTACGCAACATTCAGCCCGGTGAAAAGAAGGCATTTCTGTAAGGTAAATGCTGTCAGGAAGTAACACTTTCCTTCCACATTAACACCAACGAGACATAATGAGCCAAGCTGATAAAATTACACCTGAAGTTGCTGAAAAGATCCTCGCCAAGGACTACGCAAACATCGTCCGCAAGGTTACAGAGGGAAAGCCTCTCACCAAGGCTGAACGTGATATGATCCAATCAAAGGCCAGTGGCTCCATGGATGAGAGTATCACCATCGCCAAGGATGTAACTGAGCTTTCCAGTATCTTGGGTGTAAGTAGACAAACTCTCTACCAGTGGAAGAAAATGGAGGATGCCCCAAAAGCAAATCCCAATGGCAGCCACTCCGTCGTTGCATGGAGACAGTTTGTGAAGACCAAAGGGCTGAATGCTGGCACCAAAGTTGAGAACAAATTCGAAGCTCTCAAAGCCCGAAAGCTTCTTGCTGAAATCGAAGAAAGAGAACTGAAAACAGCTATCCTGAAAGAGGAATATGTATCCCTGGATTTGGTTCGCACTGTATGGACTACCAACGTGGGTAAAGCCATTGCCCTGATGCGTGCCAAGTTTGAAAACGAACTTCCCCCTATCCTCTCAGGCATGGATGCCATCTCCATCCAAAGTGAATGCCAGGCCGCCATCGACGAGGTTTGCAGGGCTATTCACGAGGGAGAGTTTTAGGCGGTAATTTATCGTTGCTGAAGAATGTAGATCTTCATAGATTTAAGGCTTAAAAGAAGACGCCATGACCTTTTACCAGCCCCCATATAAAATAACGGAACGCATCCTATCGCTGGTTGCTGATATTTCGGAGGCTATTGGTAAACTTTCCGCCCTGGAAGAATTGCGCTCCTTGCGTCTTCGCCGCATCAATCAGATTCGAACCATTCATGGCTCTTTGGCCATTGAAGGCAATACGCTGACAGAGGAACAGATCACAGCCATTTTGGAGGGCAAACCCATAATCGCGCCCAAGCGTGAAGTTCAGGAAGTTAAAAACGCTATCGAGGCCTACGAGTCTCTGGAACAATGGACGGCCCATAAGAAAGGAGATTTGCTCCAGGCTCATGAGTTACTGCTCAAGGGCTTGTTAAGCACTCCCGGGAGTCTACGCAGCAAAGGTGTCGGCGTGATGAAGGGCGCAGAGGTCGTTCATATGGCCCCCCCAGCAGACAGAGTAGAAATGCTTCTAGAACGACTATTGGGGTGGTTGGAACAAACCGAGCTTCACCCACTGGTTGCAAGCAGCATCTTTCACTACGAATTTGAATTCATACATCCATTTGAGGATGGCAATGGTCGCATGGGACGCTTGTGGCAAACACTCATTTTGAGTAAATGGAATGCTTTGTTTACCCAGGTTCCAGTAGAGACTCTTGTTTTTCAACACCAGCAAGACTACTACGAAGCCATCAATCAAAGTAACATTTCAGGCGACTGTTCGGGCTTCATTGAGTTCATCTTGAATATGGTTTTGAAGGCCATCCAAACAGCAGGCACCCCCCAAGTCGCCCTACAAGTCACCCCCCAAGTCGAATTGGAAGTAAAAGAGCTGGTTTTTGCTATTTCGGGAGAGCATAGCAGGTCAGAATTACAAGAAATTTTGAAGCTCAGTGATCGGAAGAATTTCACAGAGAAGTATCTCAAACCTGCCTTGGATTTAGAACTCATTGAAAGAACGATCCCTGACAAACCTAACAGCAGACTACAGCGCTATAGGCTCACGAATAAGGGTCGTCAGCTAAAACGGTGACCATTGGCATGAATTCAAAGATCATCACATACGTAACGGCCATACTCCTACTACTAACCCTATCAGCCTGTAGTAAGAATGTTACCAATGAAGATTACACTGAAGAACAGCTCAGAGAATTAATCATCGGTAGCTGGTCATGTCATCCATCCGATTATTTGTGTGATACATACAACCTGGATCATGGAACTGAAATTACTTTAGAAGTGATAAGCGATGGTAGTTTAATCATAAAAAAAATCCCCATCACCATGGGTTGGGTTGAAAACCAACAAGATAAAATAACTATAATTAATGGTAGGGGATCGTGGAGGTTGAATGATTACAACAAATATCGAGGGAACAAATACAAGTGGGAATTAGAAATATATCCAAACAACGTGAAAGTTATATTTCCCATAGATATAAAAAAGAAAGATGGTTCAATCCACTTGGATTATATTGAAGATCCAGAGTATCCAAGCCAGTTTGTTTTCCAAAAGTCAAAATAGCCCCCATTGACATGACTTCCGATGAGTGGATCGGATAAATACATTGTTTTGCAGGCTTGGAGGATCCACGCGTGGCAAGTTACTGTTGTATGTTGCATTTCAGCTTCGCGCTAACCGCTCTATTTGCCGACAGCGTCATACGATTTCGGCTCTGATGGGATGATCAGGGCCAAATCCTTTAAAACAGAGGGAATTCAAAGCCCAGCCATAAAAAGATAATACTCTAGCAATCTTTTGAGTTTATTCTTTAAACAAAAATTGATATTGGGACTTCATGGAAAAAACAAATGATGCTTTCTGGAAGCGGAAACTGCTGGCATTTCTCCATGATACCCCAAGCAAGTGTTTAGATATTGCCTCGCACACGGATAAGAGCAGATCGGCCATGCTCAACGCAGGCTTTGTCGATACGGAAGTAACAGCCTACAATCGGGCAAGCGATCATATGGCGGCAGCAGCAGACCGGTTTCCTTTCCCCAACTCGAAGAACCACATAACACCATGCCGTTTTGACGGAATAAACAACGGTTTTCACCACCCGCTGGGTGGTGGAAAAGAGACCGAGTTAAAATTTGAGATTCCTAAGGATGGCTCAATGGAGGCAGATGGCATTTTTCAACCGTTGTCCTTTGATAACAGCGATGGTGCGCTTTCGTTCGAAGAAAAATTCTGGGTGCATTGGCGTTTCTGGAAGAAAAATGCCGTTGAAAAAGATTGGCGCTTTAATTTCTTCCCGGCAGACACGCGCATTCCCGATCACTCAATTTGGACTCATATGCAGATTGTTTCTGCACTGAGCAATGGATTGGCCTGGAAGCATCGAGATGAGGCAGGAATTTCGGGAACCTATAAAGATAGCAAGCATCTGGGAGTTTCCTTCCTGAAATTCCAACTGGGGCCGGTGCAGGATTTTATTGCCGCGGCGCGTTCCACCCGCGACTTATGGAGTGGATCATATCTGCTTTCCTGGCTGATGGCCAAGGGTTTGGCCAAACTCAGCGAGTTGATCGGCCCCGACAGTGTAATCTTCCCGAACCTTTGGGGGCAACCCTTGATAGACCTTCACCTGAAGGAATCTCTGTGGGATCAACTGTTGATGAGGGCACATGACAATGGAGAACAGAAGAGTGCATGGGAAGCGTTGGGGCATAAAAAGGAAGATTTCCATATTCCAAATCTGCCGAATGTTTTTCTGGCTGTCGTGCCTACTGAGATAGAGGAAGAGTTGGCCGAGGCCGTAGAACAGTGCATTCGGGTGGAATGGGCAGCAATCGCACAGAAATGTAAGGATAAATTTTTAAAGGATTGCTACAGAGCATCCTTCGAGCAGGCGGATAAGAAAAGTGCCTGCAGGTATGAGGTGATGGAGGAACGCTTCCAAAACCAAGTGGAACGGCATCTGCAAATCAGCTGGCAGGCATTCCCCTTGCCGACCGATCTGGACACTGCCATCGCGCTGCATAAGGCTATTGTGCCAACCGAAAAAGCGACTAATGAAAAGGAATCAGCCAAACAAACCGGCGAACGGATTCAGGCCATTCAAACACTCTGCGAGGAATACATTCTCGAGGGAGACCGGGATACAAGGTGTTTTGAAGACGGTAAATTGAAGAATGTGGGGTTGGTCTGGGCCATGCTTTACGAAATCAATGCCACGTTGCTCGACGGGGTTCGGCAGCTCAGGGAGTTTGATGCTTGGGAAACAGAAGATACCGGTATTCCCGGTAAGCTCTACCACAAGGATGCCTTAACCGGAAAAGAAGAAATGTTGTTGGGCGGTCCCGACTTAAAACAGGAAAATCTGCCCAACGAAATCAAGAACCGGTTCAAGCACAATGATTATGTGGGCGCCATTACCTTTATCAAGCGAGTATGGGATAAGGCCTACCTACAGGAAAGATATGGCGATGTTTTTGAAAAAATAACGATACGAGATATTCCGAGCATCGCTACCGAGAGTGATAAAGACGATGAGCAGGAGCAACAGGAACAGGGCTACTTTGCCGTGATTGCGTTTGACGGCGACAGCATCGGAAAATGGGTCAGTGGCGAGCTTGCCCCCAAGATCGGCACTCAATTGGCTTCGTATACCGATAGTGAAAATAAAAAGAAGGGGTTGGAAGCTTACCTTGAGGCCAAGCTGAGCGACGACAAGATCAAAGCATTGGATGTGTTGAATAAGACCCCACGTCCGGTATCGCCCAGTTACCACCTGCAACTCTCCGAAGCGCTGAGTAACTTCGCGCTGAAATGCGCCCAACCGATTGTGGCACAGCACAAAGGGCAACTGATTTATGCCGGGGGTGACGATGTGCTGGCATTGTTGCCTGCCCGCAGAGCCATTGCCTGCGCCCAGGACTTGGCTCGTGCCTTTCGTGGCATAGAGCCAAACGCGGAAACACAGATATTGGCATATTCGCAAGACGGCATACCTACTCATGGATACCTAAAAACAAAAAAGGGTGATGGTCAGGATTATGAATCTGTCTTTATTCTTCCGGGTCTCCGGGCAACTGCTTCTGCAGGCATAGTTATAGCCCATAGTAAGTCCCCTTTGCAGGATGCGGTGCGCGCCGCCCAAAAGGCGGAAAAAACAGCTAAGAAGGTCTATGGCAGGAACGCCATTGCCGTGCGGGTAATGAAGCGTTCCGGAGAAATCACCGAATGGGGGGCCAAACTTTTCGAAGAGGAAAAACGCTCTAACGATGATCCACAAATCAGCATAGAGGAAGGGCACGGGCTGGCCCTGCTGAACAAACTGCTGGAAGGTTTGGGAACCACTAGGGCCATGTTCTCGGCAAAGTTCCCCCATCGCCTTGAAGAAGTGCTGACACCACTGCTGGATATTGGAGAGTCCCAACAATCCGACGATCTAGGCTTTGACCTCGAAACCTATCTGGAACGCGAGCTGGAAAACAATCTGTTTGCCAAGCAAAAAGGGGAGAAGGCTAACGACACAAAAGCCTACGGCGACTTTTGCGAGGGCATCAAAAGAGGCTTTTCTAAATACCTCAAGGAGATCGAAGCCATTGAGAATAATAAAAAGAGCAAAGATCACAAAGCGAATCATTTGCTACAAACACAACTCAGTAAACTGATCGGGCTATGCCGTACCGCTGCCTGGATCTCAAGCAAAGACACAAATGGCCATGAATAAATTACTGCTTACCCCCAACGACGTTCTTTTCTTCAAGGACGGTCGCCCAATGTCCGGATCTTTGAGCGGACATGGTGGCTCCTGGCCAACGCCAAATGTAATTGCTGCCGCGCTACGGAGTGCACTGCACCGGGCAGAGATCGAAGCTGTCCATGCGCACCGTGTAAAGAAGCGGGACCACACCCACAAAGAAGAACGCAGCTACCAGTTTGGTTCTTTGGTTAGCGCCGGACCCTGGCCTGTCTCCAATGAGGATCTTTGGTATTTCAGTACACCAGCAGATGCTGTTTGCCAGAAGAACGAAAACGGGAAGCTGTGGCTAAAATTGAGCCACAAACCGTTACTACCTCTGGAGGGGCATGAGAGTTATAAATCGAGCCTCCCGGAAGGCTTGTTCCCAACAATATCACTGCTGCCGCCAAGCAAGGACGAGAATCTTGCCTGGTGGAGCACAGAAACCTTCAACCGTTACCTGGCCGGCTGCGAAGTACTGGAGCTTCCCGATGGAGGCGCCATTTCCGGAGAAAGCTTCCAAAAAGCTGAGCAGAGCGTGGGCATCGGGATTAACCCGGAAACCCAAAGCATCTACCTCCCGGTAAAGGATAAAAATGAAACAGTGGAGGACGCAGATGGGTCCAAGTTCTTTTCTTCCACCTACCTGAGGCTGGCCGATGGTTGGAAGATGGGTGTGCTTGCCGAAGCACAGGACAAAATCGAAGGTAATCCAGAAACGAAAAAGGATTTGATTCAGGTTCTGATCCCGGAAAACCGGCATATCGTAGTCGGTGGGCAGCAGAAAGTCTGCACCGTGGAAAGGAACACCGAAGAGAAGGGCATGCAACTGCCAAAGGGGCCGGAAATCCAGGGTAAGCGCGTGAAGTGGGTGTTGCTGAGTCCGGCAATATTTCCACACATCGGAGAGCAAACAGGCGGCTGGCTGCCCAACTGGATTCACCCGGAAAGCATGCGCGTTGAATTACTGGACGGCCCTGGAAAGGCCAAGGCCAAGCGGCTGGGCATAAATGCCGGCAAACCGATTCAGGCAAAGCTGGTTGCGGCCATTATTGGCAAACCTCTACCCATTACCCAATGGCACCTGGCCAGAGAAGGCATCAGTTTCGATGATGAAGAGACGCTGAAGGATAACTCAGGCCCACGCCCCACCCTGCTGGCAGTACCCCCCGGATCGGTGTATTACTTCGAGGCAGATACCGAGGAGGATGCCCGTAAGCTGGCAGCTCAGTTAAACTGGCATGGCGACGCGGATCAAACGCATACGATTAAAAACCGGCGGTCGACTCTACTAGGCGAAAAAGGCTTCGGCCTGGGAGTCTGCGGCACCTGGAAAGGTGTTGAAAGCAAAAGCAACTAACCTGCAAAAACAGAAAACTACAATTTATGAACACAAATCATCTTCTTATTTTTACCCGTACTCCATTACACGTTGGTTCCGGCTCGAGTGTCGGGGCTATAGACATGCCGGTGCAGCGCGATCAGCACACACAATTCCCGATCATTCCCGGCAGCGGGCTCAAAGGCGTTTTTGCCGATGCTTGGAACGCTGATCTGAACGAGCAGGGGAAACGCCCTAACGACAGCGATGTTGCCTGGCTCTTTGGGTCCGAGGACGACCAGGCGGCGGCGGCCGGTGCATTGCTTTTCGGCGAGGCCCGGATACTGGCCTTTCCGGTACGCTCTCTGGTAAACTGTTTTGCCTGGATTACCTGCCCGCTGATCTTAAAACGCGCGGTCCGCGACGGAATCATCGGTTCAAGTGATTTTATCAAAGACTTGTCACTGGAGGACGAGAAGGCGCTCGCCGCAGACAAAGGCATGACGAACTCAGGGAAAACCATTCTTGAAGAATACAGCTTTGAAACACCGGTAAGTGAACCGCTACACGCATTGGCCGAAGAATTAGGATCACTGTTTAACGACGATGTGTGGAAGACCGTAAAAGAGCGTTTGATTGTGGTCAGCGACGGTATCATGAGCTATTTCTGCAAGGCGGCCTGCGAGGTGCAGCAGCGGGTAAAAATCGACGATAATACCGGAGTGGTGGCAAAGGGTGCGCTGTTTAACCAGGAAAACGTACCAGCCGAAACGTTGTTCTACTCGGTATTGCACAGTACCAACGAGCGCAAGAAAGGCGGAGGGCAGAGAAACGCCGCCGAAGCAGTCGAAAAGTTTGGTCAGAAACTTAAAGACGAAAAACACACCTTCCAGTTCGGCGGTGATGCCGGCATTGGGCTTGGGTTCTGCACGGTAAACCTCAAATAATCGGGAGGCCCTTATATGAATAATTTAGAACAAGTCAGAGCTCGTCACGCCTTAGAATATTGGAAGAACGCACCTACTTCAGAAGGAAAGAATGGTGGCGATGTCGTCAGTGGTCTCAGCGCAACCATTATTAATAATGGACTTTTATCAATGATCTCATTTGCTATAGATAAAAAGGGCGGGCATCTACGTCTCATAAATAATATTTGCCAGTATCTCTCCCAGGAAAGAAAGATTTTTAATGTTACTCTGACTAGTGATAATTCAGGAATAACTTATCTAGATACTTTATCCAATGTGTCCTCAATCGCCTTACAACAGGCAACAGATGAAGCACTGGCATACCTCACTTATCTGAAACGCTTGAAACCAGCAGAAGGACAGAAAGATGAGTAGCCGCAACTACGTTTTACTCCATAAATACCAAAAAGGTGATACCCCACCATCAGGTGCCAATCGGGGACTCTTCCTGAGTAAGTATGCTGGCCCAAATTTAGTATTTGATAATAATAAGCAGGAATGGAAAAAACAAGCGAATGAAAATGCGTTAAATAAAGGAGTTGGACTAAAATCAAACACATCCAAGCTGGAGAGCTTCCATGATTGGGCGAAAGATTTAAAAGGGAGGCAATCCTTTACGCTGCGTACACAAGCACGCCTGTTGATAGATATGGCCGGAGGAGTGTTGGAAAACGCCAACATCAATCTCGACCGTATTTCCGGCGAGCCATTTATCTCGGGTTCGGCCGTTAAGGGCTGTTCCCGCGCATCGGTATTGGCAGAGCTCAGAGAATGGAGCACAGAGAGCGGGAGCCCCGGAGAGCAACTGAAACAGTTCAGCTCAAAGAAAGCTGCCCTGGTAGCGATTGCCCGCGTGTTCGGTGTGTCTGCCGAGGATTTTAAAGGCGATGGTGACTACAAATGGGCTGTAGCCGACGATACTGAGGTGATGGCGGCGGCCCAAAAAGCATTGGGCCTTACCGATAAAGTGCAATCTCTGGCCGGCAAGGTAGCCTTTCTCCCGGCCTACCCCAGAAAATCCGGCACAAAACTGGAGCTGGATGTGCTGACGTCGCACCATCAGAAATATTACGGCGGGAGTATACCTGCCACCGATACGGAAAACCCAATTCCCGTGCTGTTTCCTGCGGTGCCTGAGGGCACGGAGTTTTGTTTTTATGTGCTGACGCTGCATGGTGGCAGTGATGAGGACACGAAAAATGCCGCTGCCTGGCTCAGCGAAGGCCTGAAGAACTGTGGCATTGGGGCCAAGACCAGCGCCGGATACGGTTGGTTTGGGGAGGGAAGCGGGCAATCAGCATCTCCAAGAATAGATACGGTTGCCATAGAAAAGGGTATTGAGGTTATCGAAAACAAATACGAAGGCGATTACACGGAAGTCACCTTTCAGAACAAGATCATGGAGTTAGCGAAAAAACCAAACCTGTTTAACAAGTTAGTTGACGAACTTGAGACGCTTAAAAAGCCGGAAAACAAAACCTGGCTGAAGCGTTTTCTGGAAGAAACCGAATCGGGGAAAAATTACAAAGCCTTACACGGGAAAAACTGGTATACAGACTTAAAGGAACCTAACGTATGAAAAAACAGGAATTTACAATAGAGTTCATTACCCCTTGCTTTTGTGCCGGCGCAGACCAGACGGTGGCAGAAGTCCGTGCACCTTCTATACGTGGACAGCTTCGCTGGTGGTTCCGAACTTTGGGGGGCTTTAGTATTCAGTCAAGAACACTCAAAATAGCTGAAAAAGAAGCAGAGGTATTTGGAGACGCATCTGACGGAAACCCACAAAAAAGCAAATTACTAGTTCGAATTCGGTCAAAAAGCATAGAGACAACAACCAAAGAGCTTAAGGATTTTGGTTGGGATCATCCTACAGATCCTCACGGATATCTCTTATTCAACTTACGATCAAATCAAAGAGGCCTCATTGAGCCTGGTTCAACCATAAATGTAGAACTTATATGGAAAGGGCCATCTCACTATTGGGATTCAATTGTAGCATTGTGGAATGTATTTACAACCTTTGGAGCTCTGGGAACAAGATCAAGAAGAGGTTTTGGCTCGATCAGTTCTATACCAACCAAAGAACCCATAGATGTTGGTTACATTCAACAATACTTTTCAGAACCACAAAGTATTTTGGTTTTTGATTTTAAAGAGAAAGAAAACAGCAACAAAGAAAACTGGGAAGATGCCATCGGTGAACTGGGATGCTGGCTAAAAGAGTGGAGGTCGCATGGAAGAACAATAGACCATCATAAAAAACAACCTGATAACATCGGATTTCCATATGCAGAAAATGATCATGACCTAGGCGTTAAGATCATACGTTCCGAGAAGCCGGAAATGAACTCTTATCGTGCTGCCTTAGGCCTTCCCATAATCCAACTTTACAGTAACAAAAAGAAAGCGCTCTGGAACCACGGCAAGGAAAAAGATGGACGTTTTGCATCCCCAATAATGTTTCGAGTCACAAAAGAAGGAACCAAGTATCATCCTCAAATCATCTTTGTGGAGAAGTATAAATGGAACGACAACGCTAATTCTCTTATCATCAAAAATGGTGAGAAATGGGCAAAAGGTTCAGAAATTGGTGTTAGTTTAGATCTTTATGAAGCAATGAAAAATGATGAGTTTTTAACCCGCCGGTACTAAGCAAATGAATAAACCTGTATTACTCTGTACGGTAGGGACGTCTCCTGCGGTGGTGTTTGAGGCCATTGAATGGTGCCTGGGGGTGGAGGGCGCATTTGCGCAAAGTCCGCGCTGGGCGACCGAGCATAGCAAAACTTACAACCGGTTTGATTTTGCGAGGCCTGAAAAGGTATATGTGCTGGGAACGGAGGGATCTAAAACAACAGATCTGCTGGAAGCCAACTTCCTGGAGCGCTACCCGGCACTGGAACTTGCCGTAAGCAAGGGCATTAGGGAGATCAATACTCCGGAAGAACAGAATCTGTTCGATGAGCTGCTCTTTAACTGGTATCTGACTCAGGTTAAGGCCCACGGTGCGGAAAATCTGCTGGTGTGCTTGGCCGGTGGCTACAAGACAATGAGCGCCTCGCTGCAAAAGGCGGCATCGCTATTTGGTGCACGGGCGATTTTCCACGTGGTATCCGGCGGAAATACCGAGCACATTCCCGACGAGTTTTGTGCCCCACGCAACCATCCCGATGCCCCCAAAAACCCGAAATGTGCACCGGAGGCTTTTGCAGCCTGGACACAACAGGATGCACTCTTTGCACCTGTGGTGGGTAGAGAGAGGGGCTGGCACAGCTTCAGGCAACTGGAGGTGAACGCATTACTGCAATTCAGTAATGCGGTTCCCCGTTCGCTGGGCTTGCCCGGAAGGGCCGAGCACAGCCTACTGAGCGCATTAACAGAGGCTCAGGTATCGGAACAAAGGGCTGCGAGGTCCTACCGGTTGCAGGAAACCGCGTTTGCGGCGCTGGGCAGTTGGGACGATGCCGCCTTGCACAAGTTAAAGGATAAGGTGCGGGGCAGTGAGGACCGGGGCTTTGTCCAGGCGCTGCCCAAGGTGGAGCTGCATTGCCACCTAGGGGGCTTTGCCACGCATGGTTGTTTGCGTAAAGGGGTGGTGGAAGCGGCAACACACCGGGAAAAGCTGCAGGAGCCGGAAGAGGTGCCCTACCCCATGGATTGGCCAAAGCCGAAGCAGGTGCTCCCGCTGGATGATTACATGCGCCTGGGCGATGGCAATGGGCGCAAGCTACTGAGAGACCCGGGGTGTTTGAAACAGCATTGCGAGTTGCTCTATGAGGCATTGTGCAACGATCGCGTGGTTTATGCCGAAATTCGCTGCTCTCCGCAAAACTATGCCGTACCGGAGTTTAGCCGTTCGGCACTGGATGTGCTTGGAGACATTCAGAAGACTTTTTCCGCCTGTGCCCGCAGGAGGAAGCATTTGGGTGATTTTTACTGTCAAGTAAACTTACTGATTATTGCCACGCGCAAGGATGGGGGCGATCTTTCCGATATTGCCCGGCATTTGGCGCTGGCAGTAACGGCAGCCACGCCGGACGCAACGGAGAAGGATACCGACTGCCGCGTAGTGGGGGTGGATTTAGCCGGATTTGAGCACAGGGATACACGCGCCGCTTATTTTGCCCAGGAGTTCCAGATTGTGCACCGTTGTGGTTTGGCGGTTACGGCACACGCCGGAGAAAACGACGATGCCGAGGGCATCTGGCAGGCTGTTTACAACTTGCATACGCGCAGGTTGGGGCATGCGCTGCACCTATACCAGGCAAATGATTTGATGCGCACGGTGGCTGATCGGCAGATTACAGTGGAAATGTGCCCCTTTGCCAATTACCAGATCAAGGGGTTTGCGCCCATGATGGATGCCAGTGGAAAGGCCATGCCCACCTACCCTTTCCGCCAGTATTTGCAGGCAGGTATACGGGTAACTGTAAACACCGACAATATGGGGATTTCCGGAGCAAATTTGACGGAGAACCTGCTTTTTCTGGCAACACTGGATCCGGAACTGACGTATGGCGAGCTGCTGCAGTTACAGCGTAATGCGGTTGAGGCCGCCTTTATTTCCCCCAACGCCCGCAAGGCTTTGCTGGCGCGCATTAACAGAGAACTTGAACAAATAGGAATGTAAACGGTATGAGCACGCTAATTCAGTTTGTATCCGATCAAATATGGCCAAATTTGATTGGACCATTGGTCATAAACATGCCCAATGAGGTTATTCTATTTCATACGAGCGATAAACATTTTATCAGTTCATGTGAAAAGATCGAAAGAACATTGATCCATTTGGGAATTCCAAAAGAAAAAATCCTACGTGCACAGATAGAAAGTGATTTTCCAGATAAAAGTACGATGCTCAAGTCACTTATTTGTCACACAAAAGATAAATCTGATATCATAGTAAACCTGACTGGTGGAACAAAAATCATGAGTATTGCCGGATATGCTTTTTCTGAAAAGAGCAAGTACCCTTCTTTCTATATTGATACACAGAACCCACCATATGTATATTCTTTTGAAACAGGAAGAGAGATAAAACTGGAGAATTGGCATGAGGTAACTTCTAGATTTAATGTTGAAACAGGATTAATGGCGCACTCAAATTCTTCTCCTGATTTAAAACATAAGACACCAGAAAATGAAAAGGTGTATTTCTCAGAATTAACATATAAGTTATTCAATCAAACTGATTTCAGAAAAAACCACGGAATCTTTTGTGATAAATTACGAAATCAGTTTCGCCCTAAAAAACTTCTTTCAGGAGGAAAGCTGAGGGATGCTTTGGATAAAAACATTCCAAATTGGGAAGAAATGAATCCAGATTGGATTGATGCGGGTATTAAAGCCAGACTTTTTCACAAAGAAAAAGAGGATCTCTATCTACTGCATCAAGATCACAGTTTATTTTCCTCTGATAAATTAAAAAGTACAACAGAGAATATACTAAACTTAATTGAAGGGTCCTGGTACGAGTTAGTTTTATGGAAGAATTTATTAAACTCAAAAAAATACACAGAGGTACGTTGGAGCATAGAAGATAATAACAACCAAGAATTTGGAGAAAATGACCTTATCGCGTTTAATAAAGCAGAGCTCAGACTTGAGTTCTTCTCCTGTAAAACCGGCTTGAGTCATATACATCCCAAAGAACATATCCAAGCACTAAGAAATACAGCCAACCAGTATGGAGGTAAATTCAGCAAGCCACACTTAGCAGTATTACGCTGTAAAGATGACAGGCAACTTGATAGTCTTAAGAAAAAGTGTCGTGAGTTTAATGTCGGCCTAATACAAGGACTAGAACCATGCCTGTAGCCTATTTAACCACGAAGGGGCTGAAGGTTGCCCTGACTTCTGAGCGTTTACACGTAACGGTGCCAACAGAGCGAGAGGGCGCGGTGCCGGAACGGCGTTATATTCCATTAATTGATTTGGAGCATGTGGTGGTGGACAGCGGTATATCCATCAGTACGCCTGCTGTGGTAGAATTGTTGCGTAAGGATATACCGTTGCTGTTTCTTTCGCAGGGGCGTTTTCCGGCAGGCGTGGCGGTGCCCATAAACCACAGCACTACGGTGCTGGGTTGTCAGTTGGATGCGTGCCGCGACGGAGCATTTAGGCTGCAACAGGCCAAAAAGCTGGTGTGCGCAAAAATTAATAACCAAAAACGGGTGCTCCAGCGCTTGGCCGCGAACCGGCAGGAGTCGTCTCTGGCAGGGCCTTGGCTCAACGCAATGGAAAACCAAGCCAGCGCCGCGCAGAGCCTGGATTCGCTGAGGGGATTGGAAGGTGCTGCAGCCGGGCGCTATTTTGAGGTGCTGGGCATGTATTTTCCGGGAGAGTTTCCCTTTGAGCGTAGGTCAAGGCGCCCACCGCACAACCCGGCGAATTCGCTGCTTTCCTTCGTCTATACGTTGATTAATGCAGAAATTGCCATGCACTTAAGGGCCGCAGGCGTTGAGCCCGGCTGGGGGTTCTACCACGAACCGGAAGACAGACGCCCTTCTCTGGCGCTGGATTTACTGGAACCGTTCCGAGCCCCGGTAGCTGATGCACTGGTGTTGGATCTGCTGAACCACAACCGGTTTGTGGCAGAGGATTTTGATTACAAAGATGGCGGATGCCTGCTACGCAGGGAAAGCCGCAGGAAGGTGTTTTCTGCTTATGAACTGCGTATGGAGCGAGAATTTCTCCATGAACAACAGGGCCACCGGACAACGTTGCGCACTGTGCTGAAAGACCATGTGCAACAGTGCAAACGGGCATTCCTGGAGCGAGTGGATCTGGAGCCGTTTATCATGAATTGAGCCATGAGTGAGGTTTCCTACAACGAGGCCTGGTGGTATGAGGCGTTCCCCAGAACAGCAAATGCATCGGAACTGAAAGGACATAAGCGAGGAGATCCGAACATGCACATCATTATTGCCTATGATATAACAGATGCCAAACGACTGCGTAAAGTGGCCGAATGTTGCGAGGACTACGGTGTTAGGGTGCAGTATTCCATTTTTGAATGTCGGCTGCCTGCGGATAAATTTGATAAGATGTGGTGCCGCCTGCTGGAACTGATTGATAAGGAGGAGGACCGCCTGGTGGCCTACCCACTGCATGGAGCTTCTGCCAGAAATATTCGCACAGCTGGAACGATGGCTTGCCTTGAGACGGTGGTTTCCTATATATTTTGATTGTTACGTTTCAGGTCGGGAGGCAAAAACCGCCCAAAAAGGGGGTCTGCCGACCTAAGAAACAAACACCACAACACCAACGGCTTACAGCAAAATGAAGCATTCAGAAACAGTCAAAAACATAACGGTTTTTGCAAAAAAAGAGGCTGCCGACCTAGGCCCTGTTTCGGGTATTGATCTTCAAGGAGTTACAAAGCCGCAGAGCTAACCGCTCTATTTGCCGACAGGCACTGGTGACCGGTGACCGTAAAAAGATAGGCCGGTGTTTTTGTTGAGCTAACCGCTCTATTTGCCGACAGGCACTGGTGACTCGAACAGCATTCATCGTATGCGTGCTCGTTGGGTGAGCTAACCGCTCTATTTGCCGACAGGCACTGGTGACCGTAATCCATTTTTATTCCTCCTTTTTGTTTAAAGAGCTAACCGCTCTATTTGCCGACAGGCACTGGTGACTGTAAGCCAGAGCTGCTTTGTTTGAGTGGTAGAGCGGGGAGCTAACCGCTCTATTTGCCGACAGGCACTGGTGACAAGGGCACTCATTTTTATATTTCATTAATTTCGCTATGGAGCTAACCGCTCTATTTGCCGACAGGCACTGGTGACGTAATGGTGCGCGTTTCCCCTTTTAGGGTTTTACAAGCGCGTGAGCTAACCGCTCTATTTGCCGACAGGCACTGGTGACTCTGATTAGAGAGGGAGAGGTGATTAACGCCATGCAGGGACGAGCTAACCGCTCTATTTGCCGACAGGCACTGGTGACACCCCATTTACGCTTCTATCCTCTCGATTGCAAAGAGCTAACCGCTCTATTTGCCGACAGGCACTGGTGACTCCCATTCTTCAGTAAATGTGTTTGATACTGCGATCCGTGAGCTAACCGCTCTATTTGCCGACAGGCACTGGTGACTTAGCGCGGTAAGCCTTATACTCTTTAAGGGCTTCCTCAAGAGCTAACCGCTCTATTTGCCGACAGGCACTGGTGACCTCGCTGGCGTAGTTGGTCAACTTGATCGATCCCAAGGGAGCTAACCGCTCTATTTGCCGACAGGCACTGGTGACGCAGGGGCTGCAATCCGGAACATATCGTCCCGGAACTTGAGCTAACCGCTCTATTTGCCGACAGGCACTGGTGACAATGGGGGAGGTGTCAATCTCCCGTTTTTCCACTCAATCAAGAGCTAACCGCTCTATTTGCCGACAGGCACTGGTGACACCTCCTCATAGGCGCGGGTCGTTGGGTCAGCCCACGAGCTAACCGCTCTATTTGCCGACAGGCACTGGTGACAGGAACTTTCTCAACCTTTTTTCCTTTGCCTTTAAGAGGAGAGCTAACCGCTCTATTTGCCGACAGGCACTGGTGACATTTTCATCATCACCCACAACAGGTATCAGATGAAATGAGAGCTAACCGCTCTATTTGCCGACAGGCACTGGTGACTAATGTGATAGCGCGCTTTTGGTTTGGGGATAGCTGAGCTAACCGCTCTATTTGCCGACAGGCACTGGTGACCCGCTAGATGTAACCTGTTAAAGTCCGCATCAAAAGGGATATAGAGCTAACCGCTCTATTTGCCGACAGGCACTGGTGACACAGCCTTAAGACTGGCTATATCAAGCACTGGCTCACCGTGAGCTAACCGCTCTATTTGCCGACAGGCACTGGTGACTTAATAAGTGCTGTGTTCATGGTTTCTTTCTTTCTAAATTGAGCTAACCGCTCTATTTGCCGACAGGCACTGGTGACAACCGTAGGCCCAAACGGTGTGCAGTCCGTCGGCTAGAGCTAACCGCTCTATTTGCCGACAGGCACTGGTGACAACGGTGTGCAGTCCGTCGGCTACAGACATGCCTGTTTCGCGGAGCTAACCGCTCTATTTGCCGACAGGCACTGGTGACTTCCTTGCTATGTGATGTCGACTTGTAGGGGTAAGGTTAGAGCTAACCGCTCTATTTGCCGACAGGCACTGGTGACGAGTAATCTGCCTCAATGATTTCCGGCGTCAGTCCAAGGAGCTAACCGCTCTATTTGCCGACAGGCACTGGTGACTCGCCGATAAGTCCGGCGTTTCGGTAATGAAACCCGCCGGAGCTAACCGCTCTATTTGCCGACAGGCACTGGTGACGCTGAACACCGCCCCCGGAGACATCACTTGAATCACCTTGAGCTAACCGCTCTATTTGCCGACAGGCACTGGTGACGCTCCAAATCGGCTTGCTCTCTTCTCATACTGCGCAATTCGCGAGCTAACCGCTCTATTTGCCGACAGGCACTGGTGACGCAATTATTTCTTCCGTCAATAGGTCGCGTATCTTTACGAGCTAACCGCTCTATTTGCCGACAGGCACTGGTGACCCTAATGCAACGTTGCAGTAATTTGCAACGTATGATAATTGAGCTAACCGCTCTATTTGCCGACAGGCACTGGTGACTCGATCACTGACAATAGTTGTTTGTTGTCAGTGATCGGGAGGAGCTAACCGCTCTATTTGCCGACAGGCACTGGTGACGAGCGCTTTGATATTTGCGCCGTTCTCAATCCCCGCGAGCTAACCGCTCTATTTGCCGACAGGCACTGGTGACGATTGTATAAACGGGCGCATTTGCCATGATGGGAAGAATTGAGCTAACCGCTCTATTTGCCGACAGGCACTGGTGACTTTGCTGCCAGTTCACTGGCTTTGGC
This sequence comes from Opitutales bacterium, assembly GCA_016932335.1. Classification (GTDB taxonomy): domain Bacteria; phylum Verrucomicrobiota; class Verrucomicrobiia; order Opitutales; family Oceanipulchritudinaceae; genus JAFGCZ01. The sequence goes on from JAFGCZ010000014.1 coordinate 34,809, forward strand.
GAAAGCTGCTTGAGCTAACCGCTCTATTTGCCGACAGGCACTGGTGACCCAAACGAGTTTTGGGAAAAGTTAGTCAACAATGTTTTCGTGAGCTAACCGCTCTATTTGCCGACAGGCACTGGTGACCCATCGTTTCACATTCATATGCTTCTAGCAGGTCGCGGCGAGCTAACCGCTCTATTTGCCGACAGGCACTGGTGACCTTTCTGTTAGTTGTTAAATTCTGCGGGTGTGTTCTTACCCGAGCTAACCGCTCTATTTGCCGACAGGCACTGGTGACCGCCTTGCCATGCTTGGCAAGGGCTTCGTTAATCGTAGGCGAGCTAACCGCTCTATTTGCCGACAGGCACTGGTGACGTTATTCGCGTTTGCGTGGCTTTCCCGCGCGTGGCCGGGAGCTAACCGCTCTATTTGCCGACAGGCACTGGTGACCTTAGATCTCACTACTAGTCTTTTTTCAACCCTTCCGCGCCAGAGCTAACCGCTCTATTTGCCGACAGGCACTGGTGACACTATCGAACTGTCCAGGATCCCGGAAGTATTCATCGGAGCTAACCGCTCTATTTGCCGACAGGCACTGGTGACCACGCCCATGTAAACGAACATCCCACACCTCCGGAATGAGGAGCTAACCGCTCTATTTGCCGACAGGCACTGGTGACCACCTCCGGGCCACCCCAAAAGTCAACGTGCTCCTTACCGTCGAGCTAACCGCTCTATTTGCCGACAGGCACTGGTGACACTGTGTTGGTATTACCATCGAAATACCAGAGGTCACCATGAGCTAACCGCTCTATTTGCCGACAGGCACTGGTGACGCATAGGCGTCCTTGATCAGGTCCTCTACTATCGATGGCGAGCTAACCGCTCTATTTGCCGACAGGCACTGGTGACTTTTTCACCGATGAAACGAATACTGGCCTTGCGGTCACTGAGCTAACCGCTCTATTTGCCGACAGGCACTGGTGACACGCTCTGGTTCTGGAATTTGTTTTCTTCGTTAGTGAGCTAACCGCTCTATTTGCCGACAGGCACTGGTGACCACTGCTTGCAGGTTTTGTTCCTGCATCACTAGTGCCCCGAGAGCTAACCGCTCTATTTGCCGACAGGCACTGGTGACACCAATCCCGAATCCAGCGAAATTGCACATCCTTAAGAATTGAGCTAACCGCTCTATTTGCCGACAGGCACTGGTGACTACAACTGCTTTATCGGCCGTTGTGAGTTTGATTTTCATGAGCTAACCGCTCTATTTGCCGACAGGCACTGGTGACAAAACACATTCCGATTAAAATCGTAGCTGTTGACAATAAGAGCTAACCGCTCTATTTGCCGACAGGCACTGGTGACTTGTGAGTTTAATTTTTATGCTCATTTTTTGACCTGAGCTAACCGCTCTATTTGCCGACAGGCACTGGTGACATCATGGGAATACTGACCTCTTCGTCTAGAGATTTAGGAGCTAACCGCTCTATTTGCCGACAGGCACTGGTGACTTTATCTGTAATAGGAACTAAAGCGAAAGATGCACGAGCTAACCGCTCTATTTGCCGACAGGCACTGGTGACCGGCTTGGTGCCGGTGTTGGTTTTTTCTTCAGTGAATTCACCGAGCTAACCGCTCTATTTGCCGACAGGCACTGTCCAGATGCAATAAAAGCGCTCCTGGTGGCGCCCTGCCCTGCGGGTAAAAAAGAAATGGGAAAGATAACAACAAATAACAATATTTGACATTTCCTGTTATGGAACACATCTTTTCTGTATGAATGTGTCTCTTACACCAGAACTAGAGCATTGGGTTCAAAAAAAAGTCGAAAGCGGGTTCTATGGATCCTCTTCCGAGGTGATTCGAGAAGCCCTGAGGATGCTACATGATTTTGAATCAGAAAGAACAAACAAGCTTCAGGCACTTAAAGCAGATCTTCACGTTGGCATTGAACAATTACACAAAGGAAAGTCTGCCATATTTGATAAGTCGATTGTCGAAAGAATAAAGAAGCAGGGAAAAGAGAATATCCGTGGCTAAGCAACTGATTATTTCTCAAGAAGCTATTTCCGATTTGAGCGAAATCTGGGACTATATTGCTCGAGACAACCAAAGAGCTGCTGATCGATTTATTGATGCCTTGTATGCTAAGTGCCAGGAAATCCTTGAACTGGAATCTATCGGTCGCAGCCGCGAAGAACTCTTTGAGGGACTACGCAGCTTACCTTACAGGAAGTATGTTATCTTTTTTCTGCGCAATCATGGAGATGTTGAAATCGTTCGTATCCTGCACGGGGCAAGAGACATCGAAAGCCAATTTGAGTAGCATTCGTTGACACCCCTTTCTGCCTAAATGGCAGATGCAAGGGTCAGTGTATTAATAGATTTAAAATCGAAGCTTCAGGGGCTGGAGAAAGCTCAGGTAGGCTTTAAGAGTCTCATCAAGCTGGCACTTGGATTCACGGCTACCTACGTCAGTTTGCGCTCCACGATCAACGGAGCCAAAGACATCATTTCTCTGGGGGCGGAACTTGACCACCTAAAGTCACGCACAGGTGAAAGTGCATCGAGCATTCTGACCTTTCGGCAAGCGTTGGAAGATGCGGGCATCGAGGCCAAAAGCGGTGAACAGGCCCTTGACCGATTGACCCGCCGCGTGCGTTTGGCAATTGGGCAAAACAACAGCTATGCCAAAGCCCTCAAAGAACTGAATCTGGATCCGCAGGTGCTCAACAATATGGGCAAATTGGAGCGTTTCCAAACCGTAGCCGAGGCCCTGCGTAACACCAGTGACGAAAGCCTGAAGACACAGGCTGCCATGGAACTACTGGACACCTCGGCGGGTCAGCTTTTTGCCCTTACGCAGCGGAAAAACCGTCCAACAACAGTGCCTTGTTAAGTTTAGTCTGCGTTTGCAACGAAGTGATCATAATACTTACATGCCTCTTCCTCGGGCCCTAGCGCAACATCTATCAGCATTTGAAGACTCAATACAGGGCCAGGAATAACTTGCTCCATATCAAGATCCTCAGGATAGGCTTCTGGATCTATTGCCATTTCGAAGTTTTCAAACCACCAAATTTCAATTTTTCGTAGAAGCCCAACCATGTCTCTGAATACTTCAGCAATGTCAAAGTCTACGCCTGACGAAGCGAAAGTTAGCATCTCGTGCACCAACGTGTTGCGGCACCTATTTATATATTTAAACTTCTTGAAATCCTTCTCATCAATAGCATCCATACCTTGAAGCCATTTCAATGATGCATATAGAGGGCTTTTGTTTAGAGAAAGAACTTTTTCTTTATATTCAGGACTAAGAGTCATCCCATTTTCATCAAATCCGTTTGTGAAAAAGCCTTCAATTTTTTCAATAATGCTACTTTTGAGCATTTCAAAAGCCATAGAAAACACCGAAGCTGTAATAATATTCGTTTTAAGTGTCTCGGGGTGAAGAACTCGCTCCCACGATTTTTTAACTTTTTCATTCATGCCCGTTTTTGACAAAGGAAGTTAACGCAGAAGTGATGCACCGCAACGAACGCAGCCAGTAGCGATTACATAAATTGATTTGTTCTGCTGTTTTAGTCCTTTTGCGTAAATGCTCAGCAATTCTCCTTGATACTTTCGAGGGTTTCCTCTCATCCCTCTGGACAATCCTTCGCTCTCGGAAGTTAATGTAAATACGGATTACGGGAAAAAGTAAAAAAATTAGTCGTACCATAAAACATGACCGCGGAACTTGGTAGAAACAGCCCTTATAACATATATAGCGCATTAAGATCATATTTCTCTGCTTATCTAAATAAGTTTGGTATGTCGCAAAAATAAAATCCTGCTCAGGAAGTTTCAACATTTCAGAAACTTCACGATCACGAATCTCATTATCATAAGGCGCCCTTTCAACCGCATAATCCTCGATATAAGCCTGATCTCTAGCTGAGTTAAAGACAGTCAAAAAACCAAGTTTATCCCTACTCATGGAAGTCATGGAAGGCTGGCAATAGGCTTTTACATATTTCAACCACGGTGACGCATGAATAACAGAATACCTAGGACGAATCACATAAGGATCAAGATGCAAATGCCCCCTGAACAATAAGGGAAAAATGTCCTCATGAATATTCGAAGCATCAGGAGGGCATTTACCAAACTCACTATAGATATCCTCCTCTGTGCACTTTTTCAATATCATCATTCCATTTGCACCCTTATCACGACAAAACCAAGATGCAAAGGATATTCCCTGAAAGAGCGCTCATAACATTTCCCCTATACGAAGAAAGGCAGGCGCGTTGAGTTTGGACGTTCTGTTAACCTAAGCTTTCCGAGGGCCAGAGATTTGGAGAAATCCGGGAGAAACGGGCGATAAGTGTCCCTAGTGGTGCCCTGCCCTGCGGGTTGGGGAGAGTCGAGTAGAGATGGCGTAGCCGCAGGCCCGATTTGCTAACGCTTTGCCGTCAGCGGGATATAAAAAAGCCCTGACCGTTTTGGGCTCAGGGTTGCTAAAGTAAATCAAGCGACAGGGAATGTGTGCTGAATTGGAGAATGGCTGCTGCGGCTGGATTCGAACCAGCGACCAAGTGATTAACAGTCACCTGCTCTGCCACTGAGCTACGCAGCAATCAGTGAAGTCGCAAACAATTTAGATTTTCGGCATCATGTCAACCTTTTCGTGAGGAAAAAATCCACTTTTTTAATAGGGCGATTCTTTCTTCTATGAAATTCAAAAAGATAGGAAACTCTGCAGATTGGAAAATAAGCATTGCCAAGAGCGGTACGATCTACTCAATGGTTCCCTTACATTAAACAAGGGGAAAAGACGCCTAAAACCTCAAGAGAATCAAAATTCTTGCAACTTTTAGTTGCCTTTAGACTCACATCTAGTATGTAGGTCAGCTTTTTCTCGAAAACAAGCAAGGGAATCTCACTTCAATTTCGTTAAGGATATGAAACAACTTAAGCTGAACATTCAGACCCGCGACACCTCCGGCACCGCTGCCAGCAAGCGCTTGCGCAGCACAGGCCGCGTGCCTGCCGTTATCTACGGGGAATCCGGTTCTCGCCTGCTCACCGTCGGTGAAGTCGAACTGCGCGATCTGCTCAAAAAGACTCAGGGCTCTACCGCTCTGCTCGAACTCGGTGAAGATGGCGTTGAAGAAGCTCACTACGCTATTCTCAAGGACATCCAGCGCGACACCATTTCCGGAAACTTCCTCCATGTTGACCTTCAGGAAATCGTTCGCGGTAAGCCGATGACTGCCGATGTGGCGGTGCATCTGATTGGCGATTGCGCCGGTGTAAAACTGGGCGGTGTTCTGGAACAGCAGGTGCATGAAGTAACCGTTCGCTGCCGCCCCCGCTACCTGCCCGAGTTTGTGGAAGCCGATGTTTCTGCTTTGGCTGTAGGCGAGCGCCTCCACGTAAGCGACATCAAAACCTCGGAAGAAGTCGAAATTCTTTCCGACGCCTCTCTGGTGATTGCTTCGGTTGTCGGTGCGGGTGCTCCGGTAGAAGAAGCTGAGGAAGAAGCCGACGCCTAATTATTTTTTCTCTTCGGAGCATGCGCAGCACTGCGCATGCTCTTTGTTCTTTCTCAATATCTCTGAATTAATATTTCAGGAGTTTTCAACAACATGCCGGACTGGGTTATCGCAGGCCTCGGAAATCCGGGGATTCGCTACCGGAAAACACGCCACAACGCTGGATTCGATGTGGTCGATTTTCTGGCCGCTCGGCATGCCTGCTCATGGAAGCTGGAAAAGCGTTTCGAGGGAGAGGTGGCTGCTGTAACCATAAACGGCAAAAGTTGCCTGCTTCTAAAACCGCAAACCTTTATGAATGAGAGCGGCCGCTCAATTGGCGCCCTGCTCCGTTTCCACAAACATCCTGCCGATCGCTGCATTGTTATCTTCGACGAATACCAGATTCCCGTCGGGTCAGCCAAGCTCAGCATAGGAGGAGGCAATGGAGGCCATAATGGTTTAGCCAGCACACGATCCTGTATCGACGACACTTTTATCCGCTACCGTATAGGAATAGCTCCTGAAACACCACCGCCCATGGACATCAAAGATTTTGTGCTTGGGCGTTTCTCAGAGACAGAACGCATTACTTTTGAACAACACCTGCAAGAATTTGCCGACGGAGTCGTCCGAATCGTTGACACCGGAGCGCAACTTGCCATGAATTTAATAAATCAACGGAAATCTAAGAATGACACAGACGCTAGAAAAACAGCGCAGCTATAAAGCTCTCTTCATCCTCAACACTCGTGGCTACGATGAGCCCGTGGAAAACCTTCAGGCAGAAATCGTCGAAGCCATCAAGAAACTCGACGCAACTGTAACTGCTCAGGTTGGCCACGGTCGTATTGATTTTGCCCGTATAACTGAAAAAGATCACCTGGGAGACACTTATTTCGAAGTCAGCTTCTCCGGTGCCGCTTCCCTGCCTGCCGCCGTGCAGACTGCATTCCGCCTTGAGCGCCGCGTCAAGCGCGTCATGGTAAACCTCGCCTGATTTAGTCTCACCCTCAAAGCTATTGCTTCATGGCCTCTTTCAACAAAGTAATCCTAATGGGAAACCTTACGCGCGACCCGGAAACCCGTGTCACGCCAAACGGCTTAACCATCTGTAAGTTCGGTATTGCTGTAAACCGAGTCTTCAACAGCCAGGATGGTGAGCGCCGTGAAGAAGTTACTTTCATCGATTGTGATGCCTTCGGCCGCCAGGCTGAAACCATCTCGCGTTATCTGAGCAAAGGGCGTGGCATTCATATAGAAGGCCGCCTCAAGCTGGATCAGTGGGATGACCGCAACACCGGTGAAAAGCGCAGCAAATTGGGTGTTGTCGTGGAAACTTTCCAGTTCGTCGGTGGGCGCGACGAAACCTCTGGAGGAGGAGATTACAGCGAAAGCACAGCTGCGCCGGCCCGCCAGTCGGCACCGCGTGCAGCGACACCTCCCCCACCGCCGCAGGACAATGACATGGAGGACGATGTTCCTTTTTGATTTGTCTGAATTCGATTCCCCATCCCAACGAATATCTCTTTAAACATATAGAAAGCATTTAAAAGTCATGGCCACAACAGAGCTTCTTCTTTTAACACCAATTGAAGACCTCGGAAACGAAGGTGATCAAGTAAACGTCAAGGCAGGTTATGCCCGCAACTACCTGTTGCCCCGCAAGCTTGCTGTACCTGTTACCCGCGCCAACCGCAAGCAGGTAGAAGTATTGCAAAAACGCCGCGATGAGCGCCTCCGCAAGGAGCTTGAAGCAGCCACCGCCATCAAGGAAAAGATCGAGAAGGTTTCCGTTGCCATCGCCGTTAAGACCGGCCCCGGAGGCAAGGTATTCGGTGCTGTAACAGCCCAAAACCTGATCGAACGCCTGGCTGACGAAGGCATCGCGCTCGAGAAAAAGCAGGTATCGCTTTACACCCCCGCCAAGAGCCTGGGCAAGCACACCACCCGCATCCGTCTTCACGAGGACATTTCCGTTGATTTCGAATTCGAAATCGTATCGGAAAACCCCATTGAAGAAGAAGGCGCAGAAGCGGAAAACGCTTGAGGCGATCTCTGACAATACAAGCGCGTGGTGAAATCAGGAGAGGGGCGATCTATGCCGGAAAACGGCCAGCAAGTGCCTAGTGCACCGCTCGAAAGAGTACCCCCTCACAGCATTGACGCAGAAGAAGGGCTCCTAGCCTCCTGTATTTTGGGCGGCCAGGACATCCTCGGATCCTGCGAAGAAGCAAAACTGACCTACGAAGCCTTTTACAAACCCGCACACCAGATAATCTATCAGGTGTTGCGGGATTTTGTTAAAAAGGGGCAGCCCATCGATGAAATTCTGCTGATCGATGAGCTCAACTCCCGCAAGCTGTCCTCCCTTGGCTGGAAACGAGTGGACCCTGCCCACGACCGTTCCCTGATGGAGGAAATCGGTGGGTTTGAAAACATCCAGCGTATTACGGAGCGCATCGAGACAACGGTGCATGCCCCCTACTGGCTGGAGCTGGTCCGGGAAAAGTGGCTGCTGCGCAAGCTGATTCAGACCACCAGCGGGATTGTCCGCAAGTGCTACGAACAGCAGGACTCTCTCGATGAGTTTATTGATGCCGTCGAGAAGCAGGTCTTTGAACTGAGCCAGGATCGCGTATCGGACTCAGCGGTGCCCATCTCCAAAGCGGTGGATGTGGCCACCATGCAAATCCAGAAGCTGATGAGCGGCGAGGTGGAGCAAGGGGTCATGACGGGGTATACTGACCTGGATAAGATGACCTACGGGCTCCATGGCACGGAAATGATTGTTCTGGCCGCCCGCCCATCCATGGGGAAAACCTCTTTTGCTATGAACTTGGCCGAGCATGCGGCCCTGCCCAAAAAGGGGCCGGGCACAGGCGTGCTGGTCTTCAGTTTGGAAATGGGTGCCGACCAGCTAGCCATGCGTCTGCTGTGCCGCAGAGCCCGCGTCAACATGAAGAAAGTGCGCGACCGGATGCTGAACAAGGAAGAGCTCCGCGCGCTTTCGCAAGCCGGCAGCGAGCTGAAACAGGCAGAGCTGTGGATCGATGACTCCAGCCAGATCAACATTCTGGAGCTCAGGGCCAAAGCCAGGCGTATACAGGCAAAGAACAACAGTCTGGGGTTGATCGTAATTGACTACCTCCAGCTTATTGCCGGAACCGACAGTCGAGTGCCCCGCGAACAGCAAATTGCGGAAATATCCCGAGGGATAAAAGGATTGGCGAAAGAATTGAACGTTCCTGTAATTGTTCTGTCTCAGTTAAATCGTGCCTCGGAAAAAGAACAAAGACAACCCAGACTCAGCGACTTGCGCGAATCCGGCTCCATTGAGCAGGATGCCGACGTGGTTTTCCTGCTTGCAAAGGACCGTGAAAGCAGTGATAACGCATCAGTTCCCTCAGGGATTCGCAAGATTGAGTTAATTATTGCAAAACAAAGAAATGGTCCGGTTGGTAGCGTGCCCCTCACTTTTGTACCTGATTACACCAGTTTTGAAAACTACACGGAAGCCCCCAATGAATTATAGAATGCGTTTTGTCCTCACCTTTCTTTTGACATCTCTGCTGCTCAGTAACGCTGCTTTTGCTCAATCAACCATTGCCGAGCCCGATCCTGCCATCATCTCAGAGGTAGAGATCAACTACATTGACCTGCAAAACGTCAGTGAAGACAATATCCGAGCCCACATGCAGTTGAGAGAGGGGATGGAATACTCTCAAAATTTGGCAGACCGTTCGGTTCGCTCCCTTTACGACACGCGGTTGTTTGACTTTATTGAAGTGACCACGGAGGATCTCCCCGCCAATAAGGTAAAGGTAATTGTATCGGTACAGAGCAAATACCGCATGCAGGATGTTCAATTTATCGGAAATCATAAGCTTTCCTCGAACAAATTCAGAAAAGAGATTTCTTCTGTGGGAGGTCAGGCTCTGGATGAACGTCTGATTCGCCAGGACCGCGACAAGATCCTCGAGCTTTACCAGAAAAAGGGCTACACAGACGCCACTGTTGATTACGTGATTGACCGTAACTCCAAAACAGGCCTCGGGGTAGTTACGTTTAAAATCGACGAAGGCAGCAAGCTGCACATATCCGACATTGAGTTCGAAGGCAACACCGCCATTGAAGACTCCGACCTGCGCGACGAGATGCAGACCAAGCGCTACTCCAGATGGAGCTCCTGGTTGATGGGCACCGGCCGTTTTGACGAAGGCATTTTCCAGGAAGACTTGGACCTTCTCCGCGCCTTTTATAAAAATCAGGGCTACCTCGACGTAAGTATTTCCGAAAGCGACGTTATCATCGAACGTCCGGATGACGACGAAATTTTGATTCGTATCAAGGTCGACGAAGGGCGCCTCTACAAAGTGGGCGATATCAAGATTGAGGGGAATGAAATTATTCCCTCCCCGATGCTTTACAGTTCCTTGCGCCTGATCCCCGGAGACGTCTTCAGCCCGGAAAAGCTGGATGAGGACGTAACCCGCCTGAGCGATATTTACGGTTCCAGAGGTTACCTCGACTGTTATGTGAATGCCGAACGCGTGCCCAATGTGGACACCGGCCGTATGGACATTCACTACACCATTACCGAGGGCGACAAATTCTACGTGGAAGCCATCAACATCGAGGGCAACACCAAGACCAAGAGCAAGGTAATCCTCCGTGAACTGGCCCTCCAGCCCGGAAAGATTTTCAACAGTGTCTGGATGAAAACCAGTGAAAACCGCCTGAAGAACACGCGTTACTTTGAGGAAGTGGTGGTCACCGACCAGGAAACCAATGTTCCCGGGCGCCGCGACATGAAAGTAGCCGTGAAGGAAGCCCACACCGGTGAGTTCCAGTTCGGGGCCGGTTTCAGCTCGCTGGAAAAAGCCACCATTTTCTTTGAACTGAGCCAGTCCAACTTCGACCTGTTCAACTACCGTTCTTTCTTCCAAGGAGCCGGCCAGAAATTCCGTCTCTACGTTTCCATCGGGTCTTATTCCAACAACATTTCCTTGTCCATTGATGAGCCCTACTTCCTCGATCAGCAGTTCTCTGTAGGCGGATCCATTTATCGCACAGAGTCGGACTACTACGACTACTATGATGAACTCCGCGCCGGTTTTACGATCTATGCCCGTAAGCACCTCTTCGAGCTGGTGGTAGGCCGCCTCAGCTATACGCTGCAGAATGTAGACTTGGACATGAACAGCTCCGGTTATTCATCTGAAATCACGATGTGGAGCACCTCTTACATGGAGTCTCAGCTCTCATTGGATTTGACTCGCGACACTCGCAACAACGACCTCTTTACCACCTCCGGTTCCCGCTACCAGTTTACCACCACCTGGGACGGACTGGGAGGCGACATCGAATACCTGCGCTTTGAATCGCGCAATGCGATGTATATCCCGACCTTTGAAACGGCCGATCAGTCGATAGCCCTTCTCTGGCGTGTAGGAAGCTTCTGGCGCTACGCTTACGATGAAGCCACAGGCGACGGCTCCGTGCCCATCAACAGCCGTTTCTTCCTCGGCGGACCTAAGACGCTGCGCGGTTTTGAATACCGTGAGGTTGGCCCCCGCGACCGTGAGACCGGTGATATGATCGGTGGTCACAGCTTTGCCTTTGGCTCTGTAGAATACACCTTCGGGATCTCCGAACAGATGCGCTTTGCCATCTTCTACGACTGGGGCTTTGTCAACAGCGGAGAATTTGACTGGAACCCCTCCAGTTACAACGACAACTGGGGTATCGGTATCCGCCTGATGGTTATGGGCAACCCGCTCAGCCTCGATTTTGGTATTCCCATTACTTCGGATAACTACGAATACATGAATTCCGACGGTTATATGGAAACCAAGAGCAACGACACGGGCAGCCAGTTCAATTTCTCCTTCGGAACCCGTTTTTAAACACTGCTAAACTTGTAACCCAAAATAGATACACCTCTGTTTTAACCCATGAAGAAAACATTCATATTTATCCTCGCCCTGACTTTTGGCCTTTCCGCATACGCTCAGCAGACTGCTTCTGTAAACATGAGCAAGGTGCTCCAACAATACTGGAAGAGCACTGCAGAGCAGCGCAACCTGATGGAACAGGGAGAACAGATCAACACTCGCCTCAACGAGCTGAAGAAACAGCAGCAGGATCTGGTGACCAAGTCTCAGGAAGTCGAATCCCAGATGAAGGACAGCCTGATGCTTTCCGAAGAAAAGCGTGCAGAACTGGAAGGTCAGCTCGACGAATACAAGAAGCAGTTCATCGCTTCCCGTCAGCAGGCAGAAATGCTGCAGCAGCAGTACAACCAGGGTGCCAAGCAAACGGAAGGTGTCATTATCTCCGACATTCGTGCGGCCGTTAAAACCGTAGCCGACACCATGAATATTGCCGTTGTCTATGACTCCGAAATGGTCTTCTACACACAGGTGGACTTGACCGACAAAGTCATTGCCGAGCTCAACAAGACTGCTCCGGTTCAGCCTTCCAACTAAGAAGCTCCTTTACCGCAACCGCTTTAAAAAGCCCCTGCAAAGGGGCTTTTTTATGGTACAAGCACCGGTTAGATGGAGAGAAGCACCAGGCTCCCATAAGGGGACGGACACGGTCCTTATGGGAGGACGGTCTCGGTCCTTATGGGAGGACGGTCACGGTCCTTATAGGAGGACGGTCACGGTCCTTATGGGAGGACGGTTGAGAAGAGTCCATCCTCCGCATTTCGGGAAGCAGGAATCCAACCCTCCCTGCCCTCTCACCGGCACCGTAACGATTGAATCAAAGAAAAGGCCGAATCCGTTGGATTCGACCTTTGATCTAAAGCTGTCTGCGTGAGTTATTCCACAGGCCAGTCATCCGTGCGGAAGCAGGAAGCCGGCAGGCCGGTGGCGTTGGTCAGGTTGGGAACAGCAGTGTTGGCGTATGCAAAGCGCACCGCCACAGGGTGCTTTACCTCGGGTGCAGAAACCAGCACGGTATCGTTTTCAACCACGGCGGTGGCCGGGTAGAAGCAGCGGTCTTTACCGGCGATCTCAAAAAAGCCCAAAGGCGCTCCATCGGTTGAAGTAAGGCCTTCGGCATAGTCAAAAGAAATACGAATGCGGTTCTTTTCCACGTTCATTTCGCGGAAGAGAGGTCCCGAGGGAACGGCCCCGCTGACGTGGTAGGTATCCGCCAAGGCCCAGGCAGCCAGGCGTTTCCCAACATCGAGCTTATTTCCGGGATGAATATCGTTGATATCACCGATATCGCTGATGACCACCATTCCGGAATGGTCGATCAGGGACAGTGCGCGGCGTTGTGCATCGCGAACTCTGGCGCCCTGAAAACCACCGTATGTCCACGGAGCAATCTGCACGTAGTAGAAGGGAAAATCATCGTCCCAGGCAGCACGCCAACCATCTACCAATGCCTTGAGCAGAATGTCGTAGCTATCGGCATTTTCCACATTGGCCTCTCCCTGGTACCAAAGCGCACCACGCACCTTGTAGGGAATTACGGGGTAGATCATGGCGTTGTAGGCAGCACCGGGTGTAACCGGGCCCCATTCAACGGGCGTAATTTTTGCGGCTTCCAGTGCCAGCGCCGGATCGTTGTTGATGCGCTCTGCCGGAGCCCAGATCTCGATGGGAGTACCTCCCCAGGCAGCCTCGATAAGGCCTACAGGAACCCCCAATTCCCTGTACAACTCGCGGGCAAAGAAATAGGCCACCGCGCTGCTGTCGGCCATAGAATCCGGAGTACAAAGCTTCCAGTCGGCAATTACATTATTCTGCGGTGTCTTTGCCGTAAAATGAGGTACCTGAAAGATGCGGATTTCGGGATAATCAGCGTTGGCTTTTTCTGCCTCGCCATTGTCCACTTTGGGGCCGTGCTGCCCCCAGTTGACACTCATCTCCATATTGGATTGGCCGGAACAAAGCCATACCTCTCCAATGAGAACGTCGTTGAGCGTCAGGTGATTATACCCTTGGAATTCAATGGTGTAGGGACCTCCGGCATCGGGCGTCTGCAAGGTCAGCGACCAATGGCCGTCCGGGGGTGTTTTCAGGGTTACGGTTTCTCCGCTCCAAGCGGGAGTCACCTGAATTTCTTCGCCGGCATGGGCAAAGCCCCATACGGTAACTGCAGCATTACGCTGCAGTACCATATGGTCTTGAAAAACAGATGGAAGGTATATGTTTGCCATGGCCTGAGCAGCAAGAGCTGACAAGATCAAAGCAAAAAGGGCCAAACGTTTCTTCAATGCGAGCCTCCTTATTCCTTGATGTGGCTGAGGCGCAGAAGAATAACATCGTGCGACTCAAGGGTTTTGCTGACCACGGAGTTTTCCGACTTCTTACCGAGCACTTTGTCGGCCCAGATATCTTTGATGATGAAGTCGCCCTGAGGTCTGCCTTCCTGCGTATAAATGTTGTTGAGGTCGAAGGTGGTTTCTCGTGTTTCACCGGAGGCATTCATAACGCATACGGCCCAGTCCCCGCCGGAAAGCTCGCGGTAGTAAACTTCCATTTCGGGAGTTTTCAGAAAACGAGCGCCTTGTTTACCCATGGGATCCTGGTCGATGGCGATGGCCTCTTTGTTAGTGAGGATGGCAGTGATTTCATCACTCATAACGGTCAAATCGTTACCGGCGATGAGGGGAGCCGCCAGCATACACCAGATACTGAAATGCATGCGGGATTCGGCCAAAGTCAAACCGGGGTTACCCACTTCCATCATGTCCGGGTCGTTCCAATGATCGGGGCCGGCATAGGGAGCGACACCCAAATCATGCTGCATGTCGATGATGGTTTTAACACCATTGGACCACTGCTGGGAGCCTTCGTACATATCAATGATGTCTCCGGTGGTACGCCAGAGGTGCCCAACGTCTTTGGCCCATTCCCAAGGCTTGTTGCCGCCCCATTCACACAGGCTGAAAATCATCGGACGACCGGCTTCGCGAATAGCACGGCTCATGGTGGTATAAGCTTCTTTGGCGTTGCGAGTGTCGGTGTTGCACCAGTCGTATTTGAGGTAATCAATATCCCAGGAGGCGTAAAGGCGGGCATCCTGAAATTCATGCCCCTGAGAACCGGGGAAGCCGGCACAGGTTTTGGAACCGGCACAGTTGTAGAGACCAAATTTAAAGCCGCGTTCATGCAACCAATCGGCAAGGTGCTTAATTCCGTTGGGGAATTTTTCCGGATCGGGCACAAGGTTTCCGTTTTCGTCGCGCTCGCGGAGCATCCAGCCGTCATCAAGCACAATATAGGTATATCCGGCATCGCGCATCCCAGAATCAATCATTGTTTGAGCAATGCCCATGACCAAATCTTCACTGATCTCGATTTCAAAGGTATTCCATGAATTCCATCCCATGGGAGGAGTCATAGCCAAGCCTTCAAATTTTTGGGCAAAGGCAGAAGTAGCAGTGGCCAGGAGCAGCGCCACCAAACTGACGAGTTTTCTAGTAGACATCATTTTTTGGGTTTTGGTTTAGAAAGGGTGCATGGAAATATATGTTTTCCAAGGGGATAAAGTAGCTGGGTGTATTATTGTAAAACAAAGGCGACAACTCAGCTTAATTGTAATTCATATTGTTGAATTAGATGCGTATAAGTAATCATCTGTTCAAAAGTAGAGCAACTGAAAACAAATAGACATGCAGCGCTAAAGAAGCAGATTGATTTGCCTTGAAGGAGTGTTAGCCTGATGCCATATGCAGGGCGATCCGCAGGACATCATCAGAAACAAAACCATCCGTTGGGATACGATCCGTTCGGTATTTCATGCGTTTGTGGAAACCTCCTGGCAAACCTTTGCCCTGTTGATTGCCATTCGTGTCTACGATGCACCGGACAGTGTGAAACCGTTGATTCCAGCCTCTTATGGTATCGGTCTGCTCTTTACCTGGATATCAACCTCCTGGGCCACTCGAGTCAAAATGCAGGCGGCCGTCGCCGCGGCCTTATGCTATGTGGCCTGTTCCATTGGTTTTGCCCTAGCCGGATGCTCAGGAACACTTCCACTCTATATCCTTGGGGTTACCTTTGCCATGTTCTGCGCGGCGCAAATTCCCCCGTTCATCACGCAAATCTATGCGCTGAACTACAAGGCATCGGAACGCGGCCAGCGCGTAGCAACTTTCATCATCTGCGGAACAGTGGTTGGTGCCATGTGGGCCTGGTTGGGCGGAGGACTTCTGGACAGAGATTTGGACTACTGGTGGGCCATTCTGCTGATTTCCTCCATATTTGGAGCCGCCTGTGCCGCCGTGGTGCTGCGGATTCCCAGCCAGCGGTTGATTCGCACCCAAGGAGAAACCATCTTCAGCAATTTTAAACTCATCCGCAGGGACAAACTCTTTGCCATGGCATTGCTGGGCTGGTGGTTCATTGGAATGGGCAACCTGATGACGGAACCCCTGCGCGTTGAATATCTGGCCAATGAGCGCTACGGTATTAACGCCAATAACTTTCAAATAGGCTTGATGATCGGAACGATTCCGTTCGTCAGCCGACTCTTTGCCACCAAAATTTGGGGTTTTTTGTTCGACCGCCTAAATCTGATTGTGGTTCGCCTGATCCTGAACGCGGTGTTTATGCTTTCTATCGCGATCTTCTTTTTTACGAAGAACTTTTGGATCATGAGCCTGGGCTGCGTATTTTTTGGATTCGCTTACGGGGGCGGCGGCATTATGTGGCTGCTTTGGGTCACCAAAGTCTCGCCTCCGGAAAGCGTGTCCAAATACATGAGCGTACACACAACACTGACAGGCATTCGCGCTACGATGTCCCCTTTTCTGGGTTATTTTCTGATAGTAAACACAACGCCCGCCTGGACGGCGCTATTTGCACTGGCCAGCATTGCTATTTCCACACTGATCTTCATTCCTCAACGCTCTGCGATTGAAGAAAGAACCCGATTGAAAAACTATCCCTGAGGAAAAATCAGAAACCGCCAAACAGAATGCTCCAAGAGATATCGGGCAGCGCAATTCTCGTTTCCTTAGCATTCGGCCATTCGTGGCCCCAGTTCTTTATTTTATAGACGTCGATATCTTTCCCCTGAGGAGAAGTCCAATGGAGGTGGATGTAGTGATCGTTCTCTTCTTTTACTTCTGAGCCCGAACATCTGTTGGCTTGTATAAAAGGTTTAATGCTGTCCTCATACGCCGGGATATTCATAGTGCGGTGAGTGCCACCATAATAGGGATAAACATCATCGTTCATACCGGATACATGGATAATTTGAGTCGGGGGAACGCGTGAATCTAGAGATTCCAGAAGACAACCACCGGAAGTAACCAAAGCGGCAATTTTGTGGGAAGTACGTGAGGCATAGTAATAGGCCATGCAGGCACCTTCGCCCTGACCGGTAATAAAAATGGACTGGGGATCGATGCTGAATTTGTATTTTTTAAGCAAGTGATCGATCAACGTATCGAGAAAGGTTACATCATCGGCAAATCCGGCCCAGGCAGAGGTATCGCTGCCGGCATTCCACACGTGCGTATCCGGATCTGTAGAAAGCGGCAAGGCCTCGGGAGTCACCACGTAAAACTGCATGATTTCGGCCAAAGAAAACCAGTCGCTGTCGTGAGCAAAAGAATTCCCTTCTTCATCCGATGCGTGAAGAATGATAAGCAGGGGCACTTCTTCTCCATAAGTGTCCTCCGGTTCATGTATGCTGTATACTCTCTGTTTTCCAGAAACGGAGATGGTTTCTTTTTCTAATGCAGCAGCACCGTGTTGCACGAAAAAGAAGCACAGCAGACAGATAGAAATGAATATAGACTTCATCTGAATTCAGTATAATATTTTGGTATAAAGCTGAGAAGTATGTAAAGTTAATCCTTTAGGACAAGCTAAACGTATAGTTTGTTTAGCGCAATCCGTAAAAGCATTAACCGGGCCATGATTTAATCACTCAGATGAATTGCCATCTATAAAATAAGCCTGCATAAATAGAAACTATGATTCTCCCAAAGCGTTTTATTCTCTTAAGCGTTATGCTTTTCGGTTCGCTGGAACTTTCGGCAAACGCGCCTCAACTGGCTGAGGATGCGGATTCAGCAATAGTAACAACCTACGAAAAGGCCAAAGCGGGAGATACTGCTGCTCAGATGGAAATGGCCGTCTGGTACTGGGATTTGCATTGGAAAAATGCGCATGCCACAGAAAAGGCCTTCTACTGGTTTTCCAAAGCTGCCGAAAGCAATCATCCTGAAGCGAATTATCAGATGGGCTTTTTTTACCAGCACGGCATCGGTTGTGAGATAGATCAAAAGAAAGCCTTAAGCTGGTATGAAAACGCGATGGATCTGGGAGATGTGATGGCCTCCAGCCAACTGGCCTACTACTACTATTGGGGTGTTGAAGTTGCTGTTGACAAAAGCAAAGCGTTGGAATTTTGCGAGAAGGCCCTGCAGAGCAGCGATACGATGATTCGAAACAATGTGGCCTGGTTCTTGGCAACGCTACCAGAAGATGAATACGCCAACGGCCCCAGAGCGCTATCGCTGATGCAAGCCGTAATCGCCGATAGACCGGCGGACGCAGGTTTCTACGATACACTGGCTGCCGCTTATGCTGCCTGCGGAGAGCAGGAAATGGCCATTACCTACCAAAAGGTAGCGTTGGAGCTATGCACACTACAGTTGCCTGAGGAAGAAAATGCCTTTAGAGAACGGTTGGCCCTTTATGAACAGGGGAAGCGTTACCGCCAGACAGAACCGTTCAAATAATAAGCCTTACTGCTGAGCCAGGAGCTTGCGGAGAAGCTCGTCTACGACCTGTGGATTTGCTTTACCGCGGGTGGCTTTCATGATGGGGCCTTTGAATGCATTGATGGCTTTTTCGTTGCCGCTTTTGAATTTCTCAACCGCAACAGCATCGGCGGCAATGACCTCGGCACAAATCTTCTCCAATTCTTCGGAATTGTTTTCCTGCTTCAGCCCTTTCTCCTGAACAATAAGCGAAGGCATTTTGCCTTCAGCAAACATTTCCGAGAAAATATCCTGAGCAATTTGCTTGGAGATAGTGCCCTGATCGATCAATTGAACCAGTTCTCCGATATGGTTCGGAGTGAGTCGACATTGATGCAACGGCAGACTCCCCTCGCCTTCTGCACCGGCGGCAGCCAGTTCGCGCATAAGGTCGTTGACGATAAAGTTGGCACACTCTTTGGCCTTCCCCGATACAGCCACTGCCCGGTCAAAGAAATCACCAAACTCCAGGCTCTGTATGAGAACGCTGGCTGCCGTATAGGGCAGGCCCAGCTCATCCATATAGCGACGCTGACGGTCGTAAGGGCGTTCGGGCAGTTTTTCTTTAAGGTCTGCCTTCCAGGCTTCGTCCACCTTAACAGGCATCAAGTCGGGATCCGGAAAATAGCGATAGTCGTGGCTGTCTTCCTTGGAACGCATGGAAATGGAATAGCCCTTATCTGCATTCCAACGACGGGTTTCCTGAACAATCTCCTGTTTTTTGCCCTCCTGACAAAGCCGCACCTGGCGCTTGATTTCATACTCGATGGCGGCTTTAACATTGGAGAAACTATTCAAGTTCTTCATTTCCGTGCGGATACCAAATGTGGAATCTCCCACCGGGCGAACGGAAACATTGGCATCGCAACGCAACTGCCCTTTTTCCATATCGCAATCGGAAACACCGGCTGAGGAAAGATTGATAACCAGAGCCTTGAGAAAGGCTACGGCCTCATCGGATGAACGCAGGCAGGGTTCGGTAACAATCTCCGCCAGGGCCACCCCCGTGCGGTTGTCATCGATCAAGCTGTAATCCTTGAAATGAGTCAGTTTTCCGGGGTCTTCTTCCAGATGAATACGGGTCAACTCAACAAATTTATGCTCCCCCATCACATTGCGGCCAGAGCCGGGAAGTTCCACTTCGACCTGGCCTCCGATACATAGAGGCTGGTCGTATTGGGAAATCTGATAGTTTTTGGGAGAGTCCGGATACCAGTAATTCTTGCGGTCCCACTTACAGATATCGGCAATGCGACAATCAAACATGAGCCCCATGGTAATCATTTTATCGATGGCGGCTTTATTGATCACGGGGAGTGTTCCCGGAAGGGACAAGACCACCGGATCGATCAGGGTATTGACCGGAGCTCCATAGGTATAGGGAACCCGGCTGAAAATTTTGGTGACCGTTTTCAGTTGGACATGAACTTCGAGTCCGATAACAGCTTCGTATTGCATGGGGAAAGAGATTTAGAGCGATGGGTAGCGTTTGTGGAAATCATGGGCCTGCTCAAAGGCATGAGCCACAGCCATAATTCCGGCTTCATCGTAAGGTTTACCCAGAATCTGGAGTCCCAGCGGGAGGTTTTCCGAAGAAAATCCACACGGGATAGAAATGCCCGGTATACCGGCCAGGTTGGCGGAAATCGTATAGATATCCGCCAGGTACATGGAGAGCGGGTCTTCCTTGCGCTCGCCCAGCTTGAAAGCCGGTGTCGGCGAGGTGGGCGTAAGAATGGCATCCACCTGTTCATAGGCCTTCATAAAGTCATCTCGAATCAGCGTGCGGACTTTCTGGGCTCTCAGGTAATAGGCATCGTAGTATCCACTGGAGAGCACATATGTGCCCAAAATAATGCGGCGTTTAACTTCGCTGCCAAAGCCCTCTCCGCGAGATTTAGAATAGAGACTGACGACATCCGTGGCGTTGGGTGAGCGGTAACTATAGCGAACGCCATCGAAACGGGCAAGGTTGCTGGAAGCCTCTGCCGTTGCAATGATGTAATAGACGGGAATGGCTAATTCTGCATGCGGCAGGCTGACATCGACGATTTCACAGCCCTGAGCGCGGTAGAACTCAATAGCGTTGCGCACCGCCTGTCTCACTTCAGGATCCAAGCCTTCGGCAAAATACTCTTTGGGAATGCCCAGTCTCCATTTTTTAGCAGGTGCCTGCAGTGCCGCAGTGTAATCGGGAATGTCGACTTTGTAGGAGGTGGAATCACGGCGATCGTGCCCGGCAATGGCCTGCAAGAGCATGGCCACGTCGGCAACCGTGCGACCAAAGGGCCCGATTTGCTCGAGAGAACTGGCATAGGCTACCATGCCGTAGCGTGAGACCAAACCATAGGTCGGTTTGAGCCCCACCACACCGCACAGAGCTGCCGGTTGGCGGATGGAACCGCCGGTATCGGTGCCTAGAGTCAGAGGGCTTTCCCCGGCAGCCACTGCGGCCGCACTGCCCCCACTGGAGCCTCCCGGAATGCAATCGGTATTCCATGGATTGGAGGTTGTTTGAAATGCGGAATTCTCCGTAGAAGAGCCCATGGCGAATTCATCCATATTGAGGCGTCCCCAAAGCACCGCACCTGCGGCCTTGAGCAGCTCAGCGGCGTGTGCATCATATGGTGAAACAAAATGGCTCAACATGCGGGAGCCGCAGGAAAGTGAGGCCCCCTTCACCGAAATAACATCCTTAATAGCCACAGGAATTCCATCCAGGGGGCCAAGGGATTGGCCGCGGCTGCGGCGGAAATCACTTTCAGACGCCATGGCCAGGGCCTCTTCAACATTTTGCTGAAGAAAAGCTTTTACGCTGGGCTCAACCGCCTGGGTTCGCTCAATAAAAGCACGGGTCAATTCCACAGAAGAGAGAGCGCCGGACTGCAGCAAGGAGCTCAATTCGGTAGCTGATTTATAAAAGAGAGATTCGCTCATGGGTAGCAGCTGAAAAAGAGTAAATACTTAGGCGTCGCCCACTACTTTGGGCACCATCACCTGTTCGTCTTTGGTTTTGGCCGCATGGCGAATAGCTTCCTCCTTGGGCAGACATTCGCCGGGAACATCCTCTGCCCAGACATTAACCACGTGAAACGGGTGCGCAGACGGTTCGATACCGTCTACATCAACTGCATTGAGTTTATCAAAATAGCCAAGAATATCAGCAAGCTGCGCACTGTAGGTTACTTTTTCTTCTGGAGAAAGCTCTACCCTGGCAAGGCGGGCTACGTAATCAATATCGATTTGTGGGGCTTCCGACATAATAAGAGAGAATTAGGCGATGGTTCCGGATTGGCAAGGAAAAGAGCCTTGAGCTTAACAAAAAGAAACCCTTCCGGCAAAGGAAGGGTTCGAAGAGATTCAGAGGCCAGCCGTCAGCGCGTGTTGCGCCGCCGCAGAAGCCACGGGAACATCGATTGATTTGAGCCTTTCGACGACATCGTCTATTTGCTGCAAAACCTCTTGAAAAGGTTTCTTCGACGTATCAACCAATGCAGTATCGGATTTTTCCAACTCGACTTTCAAAATATAGGCCAAATTACGGGCCTCCGATTCGTTCAACTCTGGAACATTAGGGGGAGTCAAGGAATCGAGGTATTCCGGCAAATCAACGGATTCAAAGGCATCGTGAAACAAATCCGACGATTCGTCTAAACGCTGTAACCGGTTCTCCAAAGGCTTGGAATCGGTAAACAAACGAAGATGCCCACTGTTGATGGGGAGTGTCATATGATCTTATGGTTTCAGAATGAGGAGAAATCGAGGATTGCGTAAAGGATGCGAACGTTCAAAAAGAAGTGTTCTCAGAATACAACAGGATACTTTAAATGTAAAATAAAAAGGAGGAATACATGGTGTATTCCCCCTTTTCACCTAAAGTATATGATTCATTAAGAACGGATGCGATAATCCGCCTCTTCCTGTATTTTGGCCTGAATAAATTCAAAGGCTTTATTGACCTCCTCGTCGTTGAGGGTGCGCTCGACAGAGCGGAAGCGGATGGAAAAAGCCAGTGATTTTTTGCCATCTTCAACGCCCTTACCCTGATAAATGTCAAAAATGGAAACAGATTCCACCGCAAAAGCTCCTTGAGTGCTTTTTGCGGAAAGCGATTCCAGTTTGGCTTGAACAACGCCGGCAGGAACGCTCTGATCCACAACCAAAGCAAGATCACGGGTCGCAGGCGGGTAAAGACTGAATGCCTTAAAGGCACTGCGGTCAGCCCCCTGATCGAGGAAGGCCGGCAAGAAATACAAGCCTCCGGCAAAAACACAGTCGTCGATGCCCTTATCGGAAAGCATGGTTACATCGAGCATCCCGAATTCGGCGCTCCACCCCTGCGTAAACCCTCCAACCTGAGCAGCCTGCCCCTGCTGCCATGCGGCATGATCGGAAATCAAAGCAAAATCCTTAGAGGTGACATTGATTCCGGCAACGGAGAGAATTTTCTGAGCCAAAGCGGCCGCGGTGTAGAAGTCATCCTCTTCCCGTTTTTTCCAGGACTGTTCAGACTGAGGAACCAGAACAAACCCAATGTAGAGCACCTCCCACAGTTTGCCCTCGTGGGAGCGAAAAGCTCTGCCGATCTCAAAGAGGCGGCGGGGATCATTATGACGGGAACGGTTGAGCTTCACCGCATCCAGCAGACCGGGAAGCACACTGGCCCGCAGGTGGCTCTGGTCGCTGGCCAAAGGATTTGCCAAGGCCAGTTGGTCGAGTTCTTCAGGGGCAACCCACTGAGCCACATCGACCTCGGAACGCATCGGATAATGAACGCACTCGTTGAAACCCTGCCCAACAAGCAGCGTGGCTGCTTTCTGCTGGAAAGTAGCCAGAGGGCTGTCTTCGTGAATGGTTGAGGTAATCGTGACCGGTGTCGAAGGAATTTTATCGGTGCCGTAGATGCGGAGAAATTCTTCAACCAAATCGGCACGGCGCTGCAGATCCAGGCGGAACGAGGGAATTCCCACGCAGAAGGTGTGCTCACCTTCATTGGAGGTAAACTCATCAAGTTCCAACTCCAGAGACTCAAAAACACGGGCAATCTCCGCATCGGGAGCATCAAAACCGATACTCTTGCGGACATAGTTTGCGGTAATTTCGATCTCCTGCTTCAACTCCAGAGATTCTCCGGCCACCAAAGGAGGTCCGGCAAGTTCGCCACCGGCGCACTGGAGGATGAGATCGACTGCGCGCATGGCAGCAAACTCAGCCCCAGAGGGATCTACCCCACGCTCGTAACGGTAGGAGCTGTCCGAAGAGAGAGCCAAACGACGACTGGTACGACGGATGCAGGAAGGTTTGAAATAAGCGGATTCCAGGAAAATATCGACAGTGGAGTCATCCACTTCAGCGGTCACCGAGCCCATAACACCAGCAATAACAAGGGGGCGCTGAGCATCAGCAATGACCATCATATAGTCCTCCAGCGTGCGCTCTTTTTCGTCTAGGGTGGTAATTTTTTCGCCCTGCTGAGCCATACGGACAATAATCTGCGAACCGGAGATCTTGGCCGCATCAAAGGCATGCAAAGGCTGCCCCAATTCCATCAACACATAGTTGGTGATATCCACTACATTATTAATGGGGCGCAGGCCCACCGCCGTCAGCTGCTTCTGCAACCATTTGGGACTTGGGGCGATTTTTACTCCGCGAATAGACCATCCCTGATAGTGCGGGCAGTTTTCTTCCGTCTCTATGCTGATTTTACCCACCAAGTGTCTGGGGGCCGCATCCGGGCGAACCACAGAAGTGTTCACTTCGGGGTAAACCAGATCAAGACAAAAATAGGCAGCCAGCTCACGGGCCATCCCCAGATGGGAAAGGCAATCGGGGCGATTGGGGGTTACCTCAATGTCAAAAACGGTATCGCCGGCAGGGAAGACATCGTTAATGGAGGTTCCGGTGGCGGGTGGATTGTCGAGAATAAGAAGGCCGGAATGGTCTTCTCCCATTCCCAGCTCACGGGCAGAGCACATCATGCCTTCGCTCTTAACACCGCGCAGTTTGGATTTCTTGATTTTGAAATCGCCCGGGAGCACACACTTTGGCAATGCCACGGGCACAGAGTCACCCACTTTGTAATTGGTGGCCCCGCAAACGATCTGCACCGGCACATCCTGGCCAACATCCACCTGGCAGACATTGAGTCGATCGGCATCGGGGTGAGGTTCTTTTTCAAGAACTTTACCAACGACAAGATTTTCCATGGGCGGCAATCCAGTTTGGTGGATACCTTCCACTTCGAAACCGATCATGGTAAGGGCTTTTTCGATGTCGTCAGCAGAATAGGGGCTGAGATCAACGTATTTTGAGAGCCATTCGAGAGAAATTTTCATGTGGCGATAACCTTACTGCCGTTGTGGGTTAAACTTGAGCAAACTGACGGAGGAAGCGGAGGTCGTTCTGGTAGAAGTAGCGGATATCATCGACTCCGTGGAGAATCATAGCGATGCGTTCGATACCAAAGCCAAAGGCATATCCGGAATAGAGTTCGGAATCGTAGCCAACTGCGTCAAAAACTGCGGGGTCGACCATACCGCAACCACCGATTTCCACCCAATCTTTGCCGAGGCGTTTGAGGTGGCCGCAATAGAAGTCGACTTCGAAACTGGGTTCTGTGTAAGGGAAAAAGTGTGGGCGAAAACGTGTTTTAGCCTCCTTGCCAAGCAGGCTCTGAAAAATGTAGTCGAGAATAGCCTTGAGGTCCTTAACGGAAATGCCCTTGTCCACAGCGAGACACTCCATCTGGCAGAAGCTAGCACTGTGTGTGGCATCGGCGGTATCTCGGCGGTAACAGCGCCCCGGGCTGACAATGCGAATCGGCGGCGGAGTTTTGAGCATCTCGCGGATTTGCACCGTTGAAGTGTGAGTGCGCAGTAGGTAGCGCTCATCAGCACGCTGGAGAATATTGCCGCAGGAGGTTTTTGCATTCAGGTAGTAGGTATCCTGAAGATCTCGAGCAGGGTGGTCGGAAGGCGTGTTCAGCGCATCAAAGCAGAACCATTCAGTATCTACCTCAGGCCCTTCGGCGATAGTAAAGCCAACCTTGCGCATGATCGAGCACAGTTCTGTGCGGATTTGCGTCAACAGATGGAAAGTGCCCTGCGGCAATTCCGGCAGCGGTAAAGTGGGATCTATAGCCGGCCCGATGCGGGCTTCAATTTCGGCTCGGCGAAGACGCTCTCTGCCTTCGTCGAGAACAGCTTCTATGGCTTGTTTAGCCTCATTGACCAATTTTCCGAATACGGGGCGCTGTTCTTTGGGAAGCGTGCCGATCTGCTTACGCAGTTCGGTAAAAGAACCATTAGGGCCCACAATGCGGGCCTTGGCAGCTTCATATTCTGCTTGCGTAGCAGTGGCCGCGATGGATGTGCGGGCCTGCTCGACGAGTTGCTTGAGCGTATCTTCCATATAAAAAAAACTTCCTCACTGGTTCAGTCATCACTCATCCACCCCGTTCAGAATCTGGGATATAGAAGAAACGATGATACTGAACCGGGGAGGAAGAGGAAGAACGCATTCCCTGGAAGGGATGTGCGGTTAAGCTTGTTCCTTTACTTTAGCGACAAGAGCCTTGAATGCGGCAGCATCTTCGATAGCAAGCTGTGAAAGAGCTTTGCGGTCGAGTTCGATACCGGCCTTGGCGAGCCCGTTGATAAAGCGGGAGTAAGCGATACCTTCTGCACGGCAGGCAGCATTAATGCGAACAATCCAGAGTTTGCGGAATTCGCTCTTCTTCTTGCGACGGTCGCGGTATGCATATACGCCGGCGTGTTCGACGGCATCTTTAGCATAGCGATAGAGGCGGGACTTATTCCCGAAATAACCTTTAGCGCGGTTGAGTAAGCGCTTGCGGCGTTTGCGTGTAGCTTGAACGTTTCTTGCTTTAGGCATGTTATTTAATGTGGTTTAGGGCCGGGAGGTCGCCTTGTAAATACTGTCACCTCAACGGCCGGTTCGTACGTATATATAGAAGCGTTTTATCTTAGAACAGGCCGGGGGCACCGATCTTGACAAAACGGGTTACACCATCAGAACATACTTTGTCCTGGTTGGCACGGCGCTTCTGCTTAGTAGTCTTGTTGCGCAGGAAGTGCCGGTGGCCCGGGGAACGGCGAACAACTTTGCCGCTACCTGTAACCTTAAACTTCTTAGAGATGGATTTGCGCGTTTTCTGCATGGTTCTATTGTTTAGAGAAAGATGGAGAGAAAATCTTGTTTTCCGACATCTGTAAAGCGTGAAAATGCAAAAAACGGCAAAAAAAGGCCATTTTCGGAGAGAAGAGGGAGAACGCATAAAAAAGGTTGCAGAGCCGGAATGCGGGTATTAATGGGTTGAGACTGTTGGAAGCGACTACAGCTTTTCTGGAAGTAAGTGTGACAGACTTACGGATGAGGTTTTTTGTTGCGATCGAACTACTCCAAAAGTTAACTCCTTCAAGTTAATGAATTGACAAGAAGCTGGATAGAAAACAGTCTTCCCTGTTTGTTTAGTCTAACAAAATTCCCCTAACCCCAGTCTTGAACAGCGTAACTTGTTCACTGACTGTCCTTTCGAATCAACTACCAAGTTAATCTCCTATGAAAAAAACTCTAGTTGGAGGCATTAGTGCCTTACTCCTTATTGGGTTGCCACTCGGAGTGCAGGCCCAAAATGAAACCAAAATCGACACTGCTCGTGCAACTATCGATGAATGGGTGCAAGCCCGTAAAGATATTGCCAAAGCCGAAAGCGAATGGAAGGTCGAAAAGGAACTGATCCTGAACCAGATCAGCCTTTACGAGCAAACCATTTCCGAGCTGCAGGATGTCATTAACAAGGCTGAAGCAGAGGCCACTACGGCTACAGAAAGCCGCGCCAAGCTGAATGCCGAGAAGGAATCTCTGGATGCGGCTATCTCCGCCATCAACAAGAAGATCAGCGTTTACGAACGCATGATGCATGATGCGTATGCCTATTTCCCTGAACCCCTCAAGGACAAGGTTGGCCAGCTCTACTCCAGCATGCCCAAAGAAGGGCAGAAGAACGTTGGCATGCCCACCAGCAACCGCTTGGCCATCGTTATCGGTATTCTTAATGAAGCCGACAAATTCAACAAGAGCATTACCGTACGCAAGGAAGACCACAACATCGACGGTATGAGCATGGAAGTAGACGTAGTTTACTTCGGTCTGTCCATGGCTATCTACTCCGACACGGACGGCAAGAATGCAGGCATCGGAATCCCCGCCAAGAACGGCTGGTCTTGGGAAGCCCGCAATGACAAGGCAGTTGAAATTGCCAAGACCATCAAGGTTGCCAATGATACGCTGAAGCCCGCCGTGTTCACGGAAGTGCCGATGCAGATCACCAGCGTCAATTAATTCATTAACGCCTCCAATCAATGAAGAAATTTATACTTTCACTAACTGCCCTTCTCTGCGCCGCCGGGCTTCATGCACAGACATTCAGTGCTGCCACACAGCAAAGCCAGGCTGATCTGCAGAACGTTCTCAACCAGTATGCCGCCCTGCAGAAGGAAATTGCTGCAGAAAAGGTTCCTCTGAGCCGCAAGCTTCAGGAAGTTGAACTGGAAGCTACAGAAAAGACCAAGGAAAAGGATCGTCAGCAGAGTCTCTCCGACAACGCCGGCTTTACCCTGACCTCTCTGCAGGATTCCGTAAAGAAGCTGAAGGACAACAACGCTTACATGTCGAATTTGTTGAACGACTACATCAACCGTTTCAACACCCAGCTCGACCAGAGTGAAACGCCTCTTTACAAAGACGCCATTGACGCAGCTTTGAATGCCAAGGAAAACGGCGGCGACCCTAGCGTAACATTTGGTCTGCAGATGGCTGTGCTGGAACAATCCTTTGACCGTTTGATGAAGTCCATCGGTGGACAGACCCTCCGCGGCGACGCCATTGTCGGCAGCGGGGTTAAAGAATCCGGCAGCTTCGCCGTAATGGGCCCGATTGCTTTCTTCGCCAGTGACACCTCCAGCATTGCCGGTGTTTCCTATACAGAAAGCAACTCTGTTCAGCCCCATATTTACGAGTTGGACAGTAAGACAGGTATCCGCGAGCTCATCGGCAACGGTTCCGGTCTGGTCATGCTCGACGCCTCCCAAGGTGAAGCCCAAAAATTTGAAAACGAGCAGGATACGCTGACCGAGGAAATCGCCAAGGGTGGTTTCGTTATGTGGCCGATCCTGACACTGGCCGGTGCCTCTCTGATCATCATTGTGATCAAGGTCATCCAGTTCCTTGGTGTTAAGGAAGCCAAGCAGAGCGACCTCTCAACCATCATCACTGCCTTGCGCGACGACCGCGGCGAAGAAGCTCTGGCTTATGCCAAGCAGATCAAAGGCCCGGTAGGCGAACTCCTGCAGGTGGCGGTAAGCAATGCCGACCAGGACAAGGAAGTTATCGAAGAAATGCTTTACGAAGTTATCATTAACAACCAGCCCAAGCTGGAGCGTTTGTTGACCTTCATTTCCGTAACCGCTGCGGTTGGACCTCTCTTCGGTCTGTTGGGAACGGTAACCGGTATGATTCGTACCTTTAAGATGATTACGGTAGTAGGAACCGGTGATGCCGGCTCTCTCTCCGGTGGTATTTCCGAAGCGTTGATCACCACCAAGTGGGGTCTGATCATCGCTATTCCTGCGCTGCTCTTCCACGCAATGTTGGCCCGCACCGCCCGTGGTGTTATTGGTAGCATGGAACAGGCTGCGGTTGGATTCATTAACGGCATTATTGACGAAGAATAAGTTGGTGGAAACCACTGATTATTCAATGAGGCTATAAACAATGCCGGATGCCACAAATTTAAGCGACGCACAGCAACAGGCCGTGGAAAAGGTTCTGTCGGGTCCACAAAACTTTGGTGAATTACTTCATTTCATCACAAGCGTGTGGAACGATGGGGGCTGGGTCATGATCCCGTTGCTGATGCTGACCATATACCTCTATTTCGAGGGTGCCAGCGTCCTGCTCAGTATGAACCGTCTGGGGCTGAAAAAAGCTCCTCAGGAGGTTTGGCACAAATGGTATGCTAATCCAGAAGAAGGCCAGGGCCACGTGGGCGAAGTAATTCGCTACGCCATGGCCGGCGGACGTTCGACCGATGCGATTCTCGGTCGTATTGAAACCGTACGCCAGAACATTCTCTCCTTCGTTAACCAGAAAATCCGCCTGCTGACAGTCCTTGTGGCTGTATCTCCGCTGATGGGTCTTCTGGGAACGGTTATCGGGATGCTCACTACCTTTAAGGGATTGGCTACCTCCACAGGTCAAACGGTTGACCTCGTAGCAAAAGGGATTTCTGTGGCGTTGATCACGACACAGACCGGTCTGATGATCGCCATCCCCGGCTACCTATTCATCTCGCTCATCATGCGTAAGCGCAACGAATACGCTGCATTCCTCTCTCAGTTGGAGTCATTGAGCGTGCAGGACTGTGCTAAAGCAGAAAAAGAAACCGCCTAAGCCCAAGGAGAACAAAGAACTATGAGAAAACAAGGATCTTTAGTTACCGACGAGGCCGTCATGGAGGATATTAATATCTCTCCAATGATCGACATGGTGTTTATTCTGCTGATTTTCTTCATTGTCACCACGGTGTTCGTAGAAGAGCCCGGCGTGGAAGTAAACCGCCAGTATGCCCGTTCTGCCCTACAGCAGGAGAAGAATGTAATTCTCATCGCTATTACCGCCAGCAACGATGTTGTCTACGGCGGCACTTCGGTGGGAGAAAAAGGCATTCGCTCTGTGCTTACGCGCCTGCTCAAAGATGCCCCGGACATGCCTGTAATTCTACAGGTGGACAAGGATTCTTCCGCAGGTACCGTGATCAAGGTAGTTGATGAAGCGATGCTGGCTCGAGCCAAGTCGATCAAAATCTCTACTGCGAAGAGCAGTCGTTAAGGAGAAACGCACATGAAGGAAAAAAACATCAATCCGCCGACAATAGGCAAGCGTCCTCCGACAGCCCTTCTCTATGGGATTTTCATTGCCGCTCTGCTCTTCCTTTTACTGCCGCTGACTCAGCTGATCAGCTCTGTCCGCCCGCCGGACACCACAACAGTATCGGGAATTGATGATGCACCGCCTCCTCCGCCGGACATGGATATTACTCCACCGGAAGAGAAGCAAGAGGAAGAGGAAATCGAAGAAATGGAAGAAGCCCCTCCCCCACCCGACCTGAGTATGTTGGAATTGTCTACAGACGCCGACATTACCTCCGGTTTTGGGGCATCGGACTTCAGTTTCAACTTCGATGCCAAAGGTGCACTGGATGACCTGATCTTCAACATTGGAGATGTAGACAAACGCCCGACACCGAAATACACCAAGGCCCCCATTCACCCGGCCGAGCTCAAGCGTATGAAGATTGAGGGAACAGTAATTGTTGAGTTCGTTATCGACGAAAACGGCAATGTATTGGTTCCAAAAATCTACCAGAGCCCCAACGACGGGTTTAACAAGAATGCGCTGGATGCCATCCGTAAATGGAAATTCAACCCTGCCGAAAAGGGAGGGAAGAAGGTAAAAGTTCGTGTTCGTCAACCAATCGACTTCAAATTAAATAATTGATCTAATGAATCGTAAATTATTACTACTTTGTGCCACTTTGGGCCTGGCCGGCAGCGTATCTGCCGCCGTTCAGGAAGTCCCGGTGGAACCCTTTCTTTCACAAGAAATCCTAAACGACCCCGCATTTATCAAGGCTGTAAGCTACAACTTCGCCCCCAATCTGGAGGTGGAGCCGAAGTTCAATGCCGTTGAACAGGAACTCTTCCAGCAGGTGCAGCCATTGCTCACAGGCGACCAGCCCAACTTCTTTGCTGCGCTGGACATTCTGGAAGAAGAACTCCGCAACAATGACAAGGTAAATGCCATAGTTCCCTGTACCATTGGTAACATCTACTGGGCCATGGCCAGCTCTGAAAAGACGCCGGAAGCCAAAAGAGAAGAATACACCAAAAAGGCTCAGGTTGCGTTTGAAAAGGCAGTAGAACTGTTCCCAAATTATCTGCGTGCCTACAAGGCCCTCTCTCAGTTGGCGAATGTCAAAGGCGATCACAAGGCAGCCCAGAAAGCCGCCCTGAAAACCATTCAGCTCGGGGACAACGATCCGATCACCTACGGCATTCTGGGTTACACCTACTATGATAGTGGTAAGTTTGTTTCCGCAGAAGCCACCTTCCGCAACGCACTGGTGTTCGATCCAAACAATAAGAGCTTCCGCGAATTGCTCGGACGCTGCCTGCTGGAACAAAGTCGCTACAACGAAGCCAATGCTTTGTTTGAAGAACTGATCCAGGAAGAACCAGAAAAGGACAACTACTGGTTGCTGCAGGTAAACACCTACCTCGGCCTCGGCGAAACCCAAAAGGCATTGCTGAACCTGGAAGTCGTCCGCAAGATGGGCAAGGCCTCACCGCAAAGTTTGAAACTGCTCGGTGATATCTACGCCCAGCAGGACATGATTGGCCTCTCCTATGAAGCTTACATGGAAGCCCTGAAGACCGATAAGACCAACGCCGTGAGCACAAAGGACTTCCTTGCCGCCGCCAATACACTGGTGGCCTACGGAGCAAATGCCGAAGCCATTAACATGTGTAACGCTCTGGAAAAGAAATTCGGAAGCAGTGTTGCCAAGGATGACAAGCTGACCCTTCTGACTATCCGCTCCAGCGCTAATATTCGCTTGGGTAATGGAGCAGAAGCCGCCAAGAATCTGGAAGACATTCTCGACGTAGATCCCTACAACGGCAGAGCTCTGTTGACGCTGGCTGATTACCTCTCCCAGATGGTCAAGAGCACCGTTGACGGTGCAGAGGTGGAAAATCCGCGTGACCGTGAACGTGCGATTTACTACTACGAGCGCGCTGAAAACCACCCGGAAGATTCCGTAAAGGCAACAGCCTTCAAGGGCCACGGCCAGATGTTGGTTAAGCTGAAGGAGTATGACAAGGCCGCCGCCATGTTGCGCGAGGCTTTGTCTCTGGATGAGAACAACGCATCCTTGAGAGCTTATCTGGATCAGGTAGAGGGAGCAGCCCGCAACCTGACCCTGAGAAAGTAATCTTTTTCACGCAAAGGCCGGTATCGCACGATACCGGCCTTTTTTGTGTTTCATTTGCGTATTTTAGACTTTTCACCCCTGATAGAATGGGATTTGTTAAAGGCAGGCATGAAGCAAAACGAAGAGATTCTGAACATTTTTGAAACAACCGGAGCCTTGAAAAAGGGACACTTCATTCTGCGGTCGGGGTTGCACAGCGGGCACTTTTTCCAGTGCGCGCGTGTGTGTGAGTATTTGGACAAAGTATCGCGCCTGGCCGAGATGATGTTGGAACAGATCAAGGGAATCGAGTTCACAACGGTGCTCGCACCTGCTCTTGGTGGACTGGTTATCGGACAGGAAGTTGCCCGCCAGGCGGGAGCGCGTTTCATCTTTGCCGAAAAGGTAAAGGATACACTGGCCCTGCGTCGCGATTTCAAGATTCACCCCGGTGAAAAGATTCTTGTGGTTGAAGACGTTATCACACGCGGTGGGCGCGTGACAGAGGCGCTGGCCATCATTGAAGGCCGCGGGGGCAAGCCGGTAGCCGTTTCCGTGATGGTGGACCGAAGCGAGGGCAAAACCAAATTCGATGTGCCCCACTTCTCTCTGCTGGAAATGAGCTTCCCGACGTACAATCCAGATGCAGTCCCCAGCGAACTGAGAAAGATCCCAGCCATTAAACCCGGAAGCTGAGAAAGATTTTATAAAAGAAAGAGCAGGTCAAATGACCTGCTCTTTTCTTATGATCTAATATTTCCTCTAAAAAGGGTTATTCTACGGTAATGCCGATGTAGCCATAGAAACCATTGCGGAGGGCCAGATAGAGGCTGTTAGCGCCCTTGTGAAGGGCAGCCGTGGCCTCAGCCACTGAGTTGACAGGCTGACCGTTTACCTCCAACAGGAGCATGCCTTCTCCCAGTATCCTGCGGTACGGCGAATCTGCATCCACGGAAGTAACCACCAGCCCTTTGCCGGAGGATAGATTATAACGGTCCTGCATCTCGGCGCTGTTGGGGGAGAAAGTGACTCCTTCGAGCACTTCACCTGTCATCGCAGCGGCGTGATCTCCAGAAGCCAGCGTTGCTTTCAGGCGAATTTCCTTACCATCCCGCCAAATCCCCAGAGTCACTTCTGTATCGGGTCTTAATTCAGCAATCTGCACACGCAGTTCGCCGGAATCATCCACCGCATTGCCATCCAGAGAGAGAATGACATCTCCACGCTTGAGGCCTGCCTTTTCCGCCGGAGAATTCTTGGCCACATCGGTAATAAGAGTTCCCTTGGATTGGGCCAAATGCATGGCCTCAGCCAAATCTCCATCCAAATCCTGCAGATAGATACCAAGGTAACCTCTGCGAATTTCTCCATCGTGAACAAGCCCGGTGAGGATGGATTGAGCCATGTTTACGGGGATGGCAAAACCGAGCCCGATATTCCCCCCCGACTGCGAAAGAATGGCTGAATTGATTCCTACCAAGCGACCTTCGGTATCGATGAGGGCTCCACCGGAATTCCCCATATTGATAGCGGCATCTGTTTGTATAAAATTCTCGTACCCTTCCTGACCAAGCAGGCCGAGGCCGCTGCGGCCGGTGGCCGAAACAATGCCCATGGTTACCGTCTGTTGAAGCCCCATGGGGTTGCCAATGGCGAAAACGATATCCCCTACCCTGAGGTTGCGGCTGTCGGCCATGGGAATGACCGGCAGGTTTTCCTCTTCGATCTTCAAAACGGCAATGTCTGTTTTTGGATCGCGCCCGACAATTTTGGCATCGTATTCCCTGTTGTCGGCAAGGGTAATCTTGATGCCATCGGCTTCGTAGCCCTGTTCATCGGTAACGACGTGGTTGTTGGTCAGGATATAGCCATCCGAAGAAACGATAACCCCGGAGCCCATGCCATAGGGAACCATTTTTTCTTCGAGCTGAGGGCCTGAGTTACGCTGCGGAGGAAATCCGTAGAGCTGCCGCAGAAACTGGTCGAGCGGGTTGCCGCCGGTATTCCGGCGCACCAGGCGCTCTGAGGCCACCGTAACCACTGCTTTTCTGGATAGATCGATGATATCGGCGTAGCTGTTGACTGGTGCCTGATTGGAGCGATCAATGTCTCGTGAATCCAGCGGGAATGTCTTCTGTGCGTCTTCCGTTGGGGAAGCCGACGAAGCGGAAAAAGCAGTAGCAGCGGTAATGCTAAGACCTGCAATTAAACTTAAGGTGATTAAGAGCGGTTTTTTGTGCATAACTTTTTCTCAATGTTCACCTGTGTAGACAAAAAACCTTCCACGCAGTTCCGAAAACATGGAAGCGGATCTGCCGGCACAAAAAAAACCTCCTGAAAAACAGGAGGTTTTGATTTTTAAAAAAAGAAAAAAAGCTCAGTAGCCTTTGATGTTGAAAAGGCTTGTCACCGACTGGTGATTGCACACACGGAGCATAGCCTCACCAAGGAGCTCTGCCACGCTGAGCACTGTAATGGGCAGATCGTGAGGATCTACAGGCACAGAATTGGTGGTGATCAATTCATCAAGGAAGCCGGTGCGTAGACGTTCATAGCCCTTTTCGTTGAGTACGGCATGGCTGACACAGGCTTTGACTTCGGTGGCTCCGTTTTCGCGGCATATCTGAGCAGCAGCCTGCAAGGTTCCGGCAGATTCTGTAAGGTCGTCCACCAGGAGCACAGGGCGCCCCTTGACATCGCCAACCAAATTGGTGGCTTCAACGGTAGTAGCCCCGGTGCGACGCTTGGCGACAAAGCCAAAACTGAGGTTCAACATGTTGGCATAGGCACTGACCATCTTCAGACCGCCTACGTCTGGAGAAATAACCACCAAGTCGCTGTTGCGGTATTTGCGCAGGTAGTCTTCGAAAATGGTAGAGGCATAAAGGTGATCCACCGGCATATCGAAAAAGCCCTGAATCTGCGGAGCATGAAGATCCATGGTCAATACACGGTTGGCCCCGGCAGTAACCAGAAGGTTGGCCACAAGCTTTGCGGTAATGGGAACGCGCGGCTGGTCTTTGCGATCCTGACGGGCATACCCGTAAAAAGGCAATACGGCAGTAATCCGGTTGGCGGAAGCTCTGCGGGCAGCATCAATGAGGATGAGGAGCTCCATGAGGTGGTCGTTTGCCGGCGGGCAAGTAGGCTGGACAATAAAGACATCCGTTCCACGGATATTTTCATTGATCTTCACCCAGATTTCCTGGTCGGGAAAACGCTTGATGCTGACAGAACAGGGTTCTGTGCCGATGTAGTCGCATATTTCCCTGCACAATTCAGGGTTCGCTGTTCCGCTGAGAATTTTCATTTCTCCAATTTGCATAGAGGTGGCTGATTGAGTTGCGTAAAGTGCTATGAAAAGCAGACGGAGCCTATTTGTCGAGTTGCTTTTCGATGCTTTTAATACGCTTGAGCATATCTGGGAGCTGCTTGGAAGCCGCGATGGAGCGGCGTTCCTGGAAATAATCATAGGCCGGGGTACCGGAAACTTTGGCTCCGTCCGGCAGATCGCAGTTAACACCGGCCTGACCGGAAATAAAGCATCCGTTGCCAATAGTCAGGTGACCGGCAGCGGCCGACTGCCCCCAGAAAACAACATAATGACCAATGGTGGTAGAGCCGCTGATACCGACTTCTGCACAGAGAATACAGTGACGACCAATTTTCACATTATGGGCAATCTGGACCAGGTTATCGATTTTGGTACCCATACCGATACGGGTTTCCCCGAAACGGGCCCGGTCCACACAGGTATTGGCCCCTATTTCAACATCGTCTTCAAGCACTACACACCCAATCTGCGGCACTTTAACATGCACCAACTGAGGCGGTTTCCCCTGCTGTGTATAGCCAAAGCCATCTGCCCCCAAACGTACGCCGCTGTGCAGACGAACACGGTCGCCGATGCGGGTATGATCTGCCAGAGAGACCTGGGCAAAAATACTGCAATCCGCACCTATAACCGATGAATGCCCCACATAGACCTGTGCCTGTAAATAACACCCCGAACCGATGACCGCATGGGCCTGAATAACGCACCCCGGACCGACATAAGCCGTTGGATCGATTTTAGCTTCCGGGTCTACGATGGCAGACGGGTGGATGCCCGGGGCAGGTTTTGGCGCAAGTTCCGGCTCAATTCTGCGGCACACATAGCTGACGGCATCGGAAGGGTTGTTGACCCTGATATAGGCTTTACCGGATTTGGGCTGTGCCGGATAATCCATTGGAAGAAAGACAATGGCTGCGTGAGATTCATCAAGCGCCTTGCCATGCTTTCTCGATACAAGGAAGGATAAATCCGAGGCAGTGGCATCTGCCAACGCGGCTATTCCGGTCGCGAATACATCGGAATTACCTTCAAGAATCGATTCCGGAAAAAAAGAAGAGAGCTCCTGTGCCGTAAAATGCATATCCATACACGGGTCTACATACAGAATGTCGAAGGGCTTGCAAAGGTTATAGCACAAAAAAGTCAGCGGCTCAGCGCTCGGAACTTATTCGCTGCAAAGGGAGTCCACCCAAGTGAAGAGTTCGGGCAAATCGTAATCACCTGAGTGCGGTTGCCCCCAGGCATATTCCATATCTACAGAGGCTCCGTTGTTTTCGAGATCAGTTGCTAAGATCAACGGAATGGCAAGCGAGGTTTCTCGATCCAGAGTGCCATGACGAATACGCCAGAAAGGAGCCGTGAGAGAACCCGGCTGCCCAATGTAATAGAGTGGATTCATCATCTTGATGACGGAAGAATCAGCAACCGGAGCATTTCTGCTCTGCTCGGCGGAAAATGCCGTAAAGTGCAAGGCATCGATGGTATCTGTTCCAAACAGACTGTTTTCGGGAGATTTCAGTTTGAGAGAATCGAATGCTGGAGGAGTTTTCTTTCTCCCGGCAAAATGAATATAAGCATCAAAGTCCAACGCCACAACAGTACCGTTCTCGACATGAATCCATGGGTATTGGGAAAGATTCAAACCACGGGACAAAGCTTTCTGCGCAGAATCAATAATTAATGATATTAGATAATCCTTAAAACTACCATTGCCTGACGCATCCAGGGAAAGCAACTGTCCTCCAGATGTTTTTAACCCAAGCGAGTTCAAATAAGGCGGAAACTGTTCTTTGAGAAGGCCGGAAATCTTTTTCTCTTTTCGCCCCAAACGGGAAACATATCCGTCATCGGGATAAGTGGTTTCTTCGTTAAAAAGCCATTCGTAAGACATATCGGCATGTTCCAAATCCGTAATAGGACAATAGCAGGACGCCGCAAAAACGGCATCAGATGCTTCCGCGGCACCCAACTCCCTCAGGTAAAGTTCATAGTCGGGATGATCACCTGTAGCGCCAAGCAATGCAGAAAGAGATCCTCCAGAACCGGTTCCGTTGGAAATAATTTTTTGGGCATCGCCGGGCATTAATTTGTCGTTGTAGTGCAGGTAGCGAACAGCGGCCTTCAGGTCGATAATGGCAGCCGGAGCCTTCCCGTAGTAGTTACCCTCCTCATTCTGTAAATTACGTCCTCTGGCACCCGGTGCGGCGACAACGTAGCCGTGAGCCAATGCCTCAAAGACAGCATTGGGATGGTCATTCCCGGGCATGTTGCCCATAGGCGGTCTTCCTTCAGGAGGCATCCCTGCACCGGGACCTCCCGCCCCCATATCGGGAGCACCACCGGACGGGCCTCCCCCTTCCCGGCCTCCGCCAGAACCACCTCCGGCACCTCCTCCGAAGGACATACTCCCGCTGAAACCACCGGCGCCGGATTTGCCCGGGGGCGGACCTCCGCGGCCCCCTTTACCATGTGCTGAACGATTCGAAAAATCCCATGGCTTGTCCTCGGGTGTAGCTGGCTCGGCAGGCATGTATCCACCAACAGAATTTACAAAAAAGACAGGGGCGGTCTGGGCGGTATATCCGTTAACAGACTTACCGCGGAAATAGGCCTCGGGCACGTAAAAATGCATGTATTGATAATCCACATCAACGGGGTGCGCCACGTAGATGAGGTATTTGTACGATCGTATACGGATGGTTTTTCCGTGATCGAGGATATCTTCTTTGGTGTAGTTTCCGGGATTAAACTTCAGGCTGAACGTTTTATCGCTTTCGGCAAGGGCTGCATGGGAGATAAAACAGCAGAGGGATAGAAGCGTTGCGCCAAAACTTAACTTCTTCCAGGATTTGATTTGCTTCATAGTTTGTCTATTTCATTTTATTGATCCTTTTTCTCCTTAAAAGTTCTATTTAAAGAAAAGAAGGCCAACCCCTATCACATTAACGTTGCACGGATGCGAAAAATTACATTCCGAGACACAGGTCTATTGTTAGACTTGTTTATGATTTTTTAAAAAATTCGATAAGGAGTAGTCTATTGAACTAATTAAGAGATAAAAGTCATTCATCTCCCAGTATCATAACTTGGTTTAGAAATCACTGCGCTGAAAAATGAATTCCTTAGATGATCCGATAATAACCCATATGTACACAGCCGACCCCTCCGCACACGTTTTCGAGGGAAAGCTCTATTTGTATCCCTCCCACGATCGCGAGGGGAACAATGAAGATAATGATCTGGGAGATCAGTATGACATGGTGGATTACCATGTTTTCTCAATGGAAACAGTACCTGGACCAGTAACAGACCATGGGGTGGCGTTGACGATTGAAGATGTGCCCTGGGCCAGCAAGCAGCTTTGGGCCCCGGACGCCGCATATAAAGACGGCAACTATTATCTCTATTTTCCAGCCCGCGATGAAGATAACATTTTCCGCATAGGGGTGGCCATTGGAGAACGCCCTGAAGGGCCGTTTAAGGCACTTCCACAACCAATCCCCGGAAGCTACAGCATAGATCCCTGCAGTTTTGTCGACGACGACGGAAGCGCCTATCTCTTTTTCGGAGGTATCTGGGGTGGGCAGTTGCAGAATTGGGAGAAAGATCATTTTGATGCCAGCGCAGAAGAACCCACAGGGAATGTTCCGGCTGTTTTGCCTCGAGTCGGCAAACTGGCTGCAGATATGACATCGTTTGATGGCTCTGTGCAAAAGATACAAATTCTGGACGAAAACGGAAGCCTCCTCCGAGCCGATGATCATGACCGGCGCTTCTTTGAGGGCCCCTGGATACACAAACGCAACGGAATTTACTATTTATCCTACTCCACCGGAAACACCCATTACTTGGCCTACGCCAAAGCCGACAACCCGCTTGGCCCGTTCACCTATGCCGGCCGTCTGCTTGATCCGGTGATCGGCTGGACGACGCACCACTCTATTGTAGAATATAAGGGCAAATGGTATCTATTCCACCACGACAGTTCTCTTTCCGGCGGGCTCAATCACCTGCGCTGCATTAAAGTTAAGGAACTTGTTTACGATGAGCAGGGCAATATGAAGGTATTGTTGCCTGAATAAGGAACATTTAAAACCATAACAAGGCCTAGAGAATCAGCATTCAGAGCGGAAGAGCCTGAATGAATACCGGCTGAGGAATGCCCTTAATCTCCGATTTCTGATGTAGAGTGCCGTCTGATTCTATTCTGAAAACTGAAATTGAATGGGAATAGCGGTTGGCGACAAAGAGCATGTTCATCCAAGGAACAAGTGTAAAGCTGCGTGGCCAACTCCCGCCACAGGAAATAATCTGCCTGCGTTCCAGCGCTCCTTTTGCGCCAACAGAAAAGACAGCAATACTGTCGTCTCCTCTGTTGGAGGTGTAAAGAAATTGACCATCCAGAGTTAGCGCAATATGGGCAGCCTGACTTTTGCCTGAAAAACCATCAGGAAGCGTAGACAGCTCCTGAAATGGTTCCAAAAGGCCACAATCGCCTACCCTGGCAGCAACGATGCTGTTGCTCAGCTCATTAAGAATGTAGGCCGTAGCAGCAGATGGATGAAAAGCCATATGGCGAGGCCCCGAACCCGGATTCAGTTTTAGTGCATCCCGGCCATGAGTCCAGTTATCACTACGGTCGTAAACCATTACCTTATCAATTCCTAAATCCACAACATAGAGGTATTGACCATCGGCCGACCAGTTTACCCAGTGTGCATGAGGCCCTTCCTGACGGGACGTAT
Organism: Opitutales bacterium; assembly: GCA_016932335.1. Taxonomy (GTDB): domain Bacteria; phylum Verrucomicrobiota; class Verrucomicrobiia; order Opitutales; family Oceanipulchritudinaceae; genus JAFGCZ01. The sequence continues at coordinate 75,193 of JAFGCZ010000014.1, forward strand.
TCGGCCCGCTACCATGGTGCGCGATGATGTGGAAAGGTGAATCAATCGCTCCGGTATCCGGATGCACATCGTAGAGCGCAACCGTTCCACTCCCGTAATTGGCCACGGCTAATGTGTGGGAGTCAGGAGACAGAGAGGTATAGCACGGATAAGCACCTTCCGAAGGTTGCGAAGCAACGTCCATCCAGCCGCCTTCTTCTGCCTTGCGAACATAGGCCGTGACAAGTCCTTCAGCTGCCTCTTTAACGGCATATAAGCGAGCATACAGTGCATCCAAAGCCATAAAAGAAGGATTCTCCGAAGCTATTTCCAAAACCGGTATAGACGCTGTTTGAGTATCGCAATTATACGTCAAAGAATAAATCCCCTTGCTGGGAAAGGGAATATCGGAAGCCCCATTACCAGTATAAGTGCCAATGATCAGGCGTATTTCCGCTGCATGCGTATTCATGGAGTCCAAAGATGGCTCCTGTGAATAGGGAAACAAGCTAAATGGAGAAAGACCGAGAAGGAAGAAAAAGCAGAATCGAAACATGGTGGAGCAAAAATGCCAATGAAGTGCTCAGATAGCAATCTATCTGAGAAAGAATAAGCTTCAACTGGTAAAAACGTTAGCCTTCCAACGCCATATTACTCAAAATTCATAAGAATGCACTTGATGGTACGGTTTATGGTTTATTTCGTTAACCGAAAAAGCAAGTGTCCGCATTCATCCATTTATTCTATGAAATCAAGCGATTCAGCCAACGAAATTCGCAAGCGTATAACACCTGGGGTATTCGAGGTGTCCCCCGATTTGCTGAACATCCCTTTGGCAACCCCCAAACGCCGCCTACTGGCAATGCTCATTGATTTGCTGGCAATTGCATTCGGTTCTCTTTTCGGGCTTGGAGGGTTGAGCCTGTTTGCCTGCATCATGTGTGTGAGAGCGGCGATTCGGGCACACCGCATCCCCAAAGAGCAAAGAGAACACATCTTGCGCAGGAACCCGAAAGCCATGATCGGATTTGCCGTTGTTTTCTCCCTGCTGGCACTGTGCTTTTTCAAATCGCCGATGGACATCAACGTGGATGTAAAATCGGATACCGGTGCCATCAAGCTTTCCGTAAAAGACAGCATCAGCATTGTTTCACGGCTAAAAAGCCTGGACCGCAAAGATGCGGTTGCCCGAGAAATAGAGGCCAAGCAAATTATCCGGGAATTGTCAGAGGCGGGATTTACAGACCAGGACATTACCGATCTGTTTGAAGAAACATTTGAATTTCTAAACCTGAATGAAGAAGAGCTTGAAGCACTTAATGAAGCTAAAGCAAGCTACTTTACAGAGCTGAGGGAAAACCGTTTGAACGACGGAGCTGCCGACCTGGCCTACGAATACTGGAGAACGGTGGACGAAAATGCCGATGTGGACACCATTGAGATCGCCCGGCATTCTTTGAGGAACAAGCTGGCCGGAGCAGAAATAGATGCATTGAAAGCCGAAAAAGAGGAACTGACTGAGACGATAGAGGAGATCAAAGCGGGCAAATCCATTTCCGATTACATTCTGGCCCTATCGGATAATCTCGGCCTAAAAATCGGGTGGACACTGTTCTATTTCATGCTGACACCTGCCTTTTGCAGGGGGAGAACCTTGGGGAAATATCTGATGGGCATACAGATTATACGGCTGGACGGGAAGCCCCTGACGCTGTGGAATACCTTTGAACGCGCCGGTGCATATTATGCCGGGTTAGGAACCGGTTTACTAGGATTCGCCCAAATTTATTGGGACCCCAACCGCCAGGCAATTCAAGACAAACTTGCCGGGACCGCAGTCATTCGCACCATAAAGAAGAAAAAAGAAAAAACGCCCCCAAAACCGGCAGAGACACCGGAACCGGAAAAGGAAGCCAAAGAAGAAACACCGACTGATACGCAGGAAGAGCCCCCAAAACAGGTAGCGGAGGAGACGGAGGCAGAAGACAACGAAAGTCGGGAGTAATCACCGCGATTTAGGGAGAAATGCGGTGGTTTCTCCAGTCACCAGTTTTCCAGCAACCATAACGTGACGGCATTTCGGTGAACCCTCCCTCATTTTCCGCTCAAGTTCGTGCACGGCAGAAAAACCAACATCTTTGAGCGATACGGCAACCGTAGTGAGCTGAGGCAACCCTTCAGGCGGCAGCACACCATCGAACCCGGTTACTGAACAATCCTGAGGGACCCGGATGCCGTGTTTTTGCAATCCGACAAGCAGGTGGTAAGCCTGGTGATCGGCGGCGCAGACCCACGCGGTGACTCCTTCTCGGGTACGCCGAGCCACATAAGCCACCAATTCATCCAGAGGCAAGGCCGGCCCCGGTAACACATTGACAATGTTCGCTGGGTTAATCTCCAAGCTAGAAAGATACATGTGCTCCAGATAAGTACCAAGACGGCGTTCCACCCACTTGGCCCGGATTTTATATTTCCAACTGATAAAGCCTATGTTGGTGTGCCCTAAAGAAATCAGACGGTCCATAACCAAATTGATACCGTGGTGCTGATCGGGCTCTACGCAATCCAGCCCCAGATCATCGTAATCATCGAGAATGGAAAGCGTGGGAATCCTGCTCATTAGGTTCTTGACCGCCTCGGAAGCAAACGGATAAAGCATCAGAGCTCCGGCCCACTCGCTGATATTGATGTTTTTGACAATTCTGCGTGTTTTCGGCCCCGGAGTAAAAGAGTCCGGATCAATATAATGGATCTGTATGGCCATTTTTGAGGCAGCAGCCCGTTCGCTGATACCGTCCAAAATCTGAGACGCCGTATCCACCGTAGCAATTTGATCCTTAGGCAACCCGACAAGAACCGCTATGGTCTGACATTTTCCCTGAGCACTGCGTTCGCGCACATTTCGCGGAGCGCTGTATGAATAGCCCAGTTGATTTGCCAACTGAAAAACCTGAGATCGAGTTTCCGGATTAATTTTCGGGTGGTTGGTAAAACAACGCGAGACCGTGGTTCTGGAAAGATTCAGTTGATCGGCAATTTCCTGTTGGGTAACTTTCATAGGTTGATTTCTGAATATAGGAAGAGAGTTATGTTTAAAAATGAGACTGACGAGTAAAAACTGGTGTAGAGTGCACTATTCATCAACAAGAAGAAAACGGCAAAAAACCAAAAAAGGTACACCTAACCATCTCACACAAAAAAACTTAGAATCTCAAAACAACACTCATCCATGTAACCTATAAGGATTTATGTGCATTATTCCGAAAAGCACGAAGAGTTAAAAAAGTAAGCCGCATCCCATTTCCATGAGATGCGGCTTCTCCTGAGTAAGTATCAAACAGACTATGTTCTATTATCAAAAAGATATCCCCATCTGCCATCTCCATGACATACCGGGAGCATAGATCAGTCCGTATTGATCTTCATCATCCAGTAGGTTGTCTATGTTCAGCTGAGTGGTGAAGTCATATTTATCGCTGAGGGTGCGGGAATACTTAAGCATAAGGTTCACAGTATAACGTGGGTCCGTCCATGCCTGAATCTTGGTACCACTATCGTTGAGCTTCAACTGGCGGGTGGTGGTGAAAGCAGAAGCATACTCACGCTTGCTTTCCCAGGTAACCCCGAGCCCCACCTGGAATCCGTTGAGCACACCTTCGGTAAAGCGGTAGGTGGCCCAGGAGCTGACAGCATCCTTGGGAGTATCATCCAGTGATTCACCTGTGCCGTATCCAATACCGGCCCAACTGTTGGTGTCGATATTGGGCAGACCAGCGGAACCACCGGGATAGGCGTCTTCGGGCTGAACCCCACTAAGGCCCCATGAACCATTGGGGAAGTACCAAACGGCCCAGCGGTCCCAGTTGTCGGGATTGTAGGGATATTGGGCAAAGTTCCCGGCATCGTCGATCTGACGTGTGGTGTGCGAATAGTTGAGGAGAATCTGAATGTTTTCGTTCGGAGTAAAGAGGAGTTGGGCCTCATAACCTTCGGACGAATCGGAAATGGACTGACTGGCGCCATGAGAAGACCAGTCTTCGGAAGCGGTGTTCACGTTGGGGTCTTCGTCCACTTCGGTGCCAGTGTAAAGCCAACCCGGCCATGCATCCACACGCTCTTCATAGGGTTTGGCATATTCTGCATTGAGGGTTTCAAAGACTTTATCGAGGTACGCGGCACCATCTGCAGAGGAGGCATTGATGTACGTGTAGGTTTCTCCATCATTTGGATTTACCGCCTCGAACACCGCTCCGGAAGCAACGGCACTGTCCCATTCGCTGCGGGCTGACTGGAGCCAGAGATTATCGGCCTTGGCCGGATCTGCAGCATTGAAATCGTCCATACGATAAACGATATCGGCATCGGGATCAAACTGCCCCCATGCGGGATAGGGAGCCCACCAGTAGGATGCGGGAACACCGGTGCGCTCGATTTTAAATGCGCTGACAGTTCCGGAAATTTTTCCATCGAACAAGTCGAATTTGATGCCGGCTTCTTTGGAAACGGCCTTGGCGGCGGGCAGCGCATTGCCATATCCATCCACAGCGCCATCGAAATTGGGATTAATCCCTTCGGAACGCAGGGCAAAGACACTAAACCCTTCCAGCAATTCCAAGCTGACCCCAAACTGAGTGCTGTCGGTGGAAACACTCGGGCTTTCGCTAATCTCAAAAGGTGCAGATACCTCGCGCAGATTGGCGTTGATGGTATCGACAGAGTTTTTGTCGCGGCGGATACCGGCAATGACAAAAAGGCGATCTTTGAGGAAGCGGCCGGAATAGACCAGATAATTGCCTGCGTTATTGGCTGAGGTCCATTTGTAGGTATTGGGCTCGAGCTCGGAGCTGGGAGAACCGTCTCCCTGAACATCAAAGCGGATGTAGGAACTGTCCAGAGGGCTTTTCCAATTCCAATCAGCCGAATTGTAGCTCATAATATCGCTTTCAGATTCTTCGTAGGAAAAGCCGTAGAGCAGATTATGCGAGGAAGCGAACCATCCTTTATCCTGAAGCAGATCGAACTTATAGTTTAATTCTGCGCGGAATTGGTCGCGGGTGTTTTCCTCGTGGTTATCGCTCCAGTTATACTGGAAGACAACATTATCCACTTCCACAAAATCATCGGCCGTAGTTCCATTGATGATCTGGCGCGCCCGAACAGTGCCCCACAGATCCTGAGGGCCCGTGTTGCAGACTAATGCGCCAAAGACGTCGCGGGTATCATATTCGGCCTTGTTGTAGTTGTAGCCGATAAGGGCATCCAGCCCATCAAAGATATGCTGTTCCACTTGGATGAAGGCATTTACGGCCTTGGTCTCTACATAGGTATCGGGGCCGGACCAACGAAAAGTGCGCACGTCCTTATCATCAAATTCAAGGAAGCCGTATGTCTGCATGCGGTCAGGCTGATCGACGGGAATATCTTCGATGGTGGGGGTGCGCACACTTTGGAAGCTGACCCCTTCATCGGTTTGCTCACCGTATTCAAAATCCACAGTAACTTTGGTTGTTTCAGTTGGCTTGAACGTGACAATGGGCGAGATAAAGTAGTGCTCACTGTTTTTGATATCCGTCCAATCGTCGGATGTTTCCGCAGCCATAGTAATGCGGTAGTTAACATCCCATGTTTCAGAAATCGGCCCGGAGACATCCGCAGTGGCCCGGTAGAGATTGTCGGAACCGATCTGCACCTCATATGACTGATGCAGTTTATCCATCGGCTGTTTGACCACGTAATTGATGACACCACCAAAATTACCGATACCGTAAAGCAACGCAGAAGGCCCGCGGACAACTTCAATACGGTCGATATTAATGGAGTCGGTGGCATGCTGACGGCGGAAACCGTTGCGCAGAACATTGTCGGTTACAAATCCGCGCATTTTGAAAGACGTCTGCGTTTTATTATTGGTCACCCCTTCGGGGTTGTTGACACCGCCTACATCATCAAATGCGGCCGCATTCATGGCATCGTTCTGGGACTGGAGGACAATCCCCGCGCTGTAGCGGAGGGATTCGCGCAAGTCTCCTGAGCCGGTGTCTTCGATAAATTCGGATGTGACCACTTCGATGCTCAGGGGAATATCCTTGATGGGGACATTCACGCGGGTACCGGAAATGGCATTGGAGGCATAGTAGCCGCTATCTGTAGATGTATTGACCTCAAACGGAGAGAGTACGAGGACAGTGTCCTGGTCGTCCGCCCCCTGCCCAAAGACAGCCGGCGAACACAGCAGTGCAGGGGTAGCAACAGCTGCAAAAAGGGCGAAATGAGGTACAGATCGCCCGTTCCTGGGTTTCATTTTTTTCATTAAGACAATCGGGGTTCGTTGGTTAAGTGAAAGCGAAACTGCCAGCAATGGCAATGGTCCAAAGTTTGTGCACCTCAATGCACATCGTCAATACTATTTTGCATTAATGTGCACCTTTTTTAATTGACTCAAAAAGTGAATTGAAGATGCTCTAAAAGATATTCGGAAGAAATACCGAGACGAATTTCCAACGAACGAAAGGATGGCTCAGCCCCTTCGTTCCGACAGATCTCCCAACACATACACCCTTACATGAAGGAATTTTCCACACCCCCTCTCGAAGACAACGAACACGGCTTTACAATCCGCCGGTACGATCACATGGATCCATTTCTGATTCACCTCCCGAGCAGCAGCAATCACTGGATTTATGCGGGAAGCAACGGTGCTATAAGCGCCGGAAAAGGAAATCCGGGCAAGTCTTTGTTCCCATATTATACGCAGGACAAACTGTTCGATATGGCCGATGCGGCAGGCAGCCTATGCCTCTTGCGCGGTATCGATAAAAACGGCCAAAACTACCTGTTGGAAGCCTTTAAGAAGGGAGCTGTAACGGAGCAGACGATTGAACGAAACCTTATAAAAAGCAGCAGCGGAAGCGCCCTGACTTTTGAGGAAATACACCGAGAAAGAGGCCTTATCATACAATGCACCTGGAGCAGCAGCGAAAACTATGGCTTACTCCACTCTCTAACGGTTAAAAACACCGGAAAAAGTCCTCTGGAATGCGACATACTCTTTGGCATTCACAACATTATGCCGGCCGGCTTAACCGACCAGTTTCAAAATGAATTCAGCAACTTGGCCGATGCCTACAAACGCTGCGAACTGATCGGTCCCAACAACCTGGCACTTTACTACTTAAATTCGGTACCCACCGACAGAGCAGAGCCCAGTGAGGGATTGCGTTGCAATACAGTCTGGAACTGCGGCTGGAACGATGCTACGGTGCTGATCAACAGTAAACAGATAGAACAGTTTCGCCAGGGAAAAACCGTTGAAGCCATCCCCGAGTCACGTGGCTTAAGAGGAGCCTATCTATTGAGTAAGCGCATCCACCTGGAGGGAGGAAGCAGCAGCCGTTGTATACTGGCGGCAGAGTTGGGCTTGTCTGCAGCAGAAGTGGTTAACCTGCAGCATAAGTTGAGGTCACTCCCCAACGCGATAGCAGAACTCGACAAAGAAGCCAAGGATACCGCAAGAACGTTGAAAGAAATAATCGCTGCGGCAGACGGGTTGCAGGCCAGCGGAGATCCATTGCGCAATGCGCGCCATTACTCCAACACACTTTATAATGTGCTCAGAGGCGGGATTTTCGCCAAAGGCTACATCCTCCCAACAGAGGATCTGAGGAAAACCATCGAGCATTACAATAAGGACGTATTTGAGAAGCACCGCCCGTGGCTGGAAACGTTACCCGAAAGCCTGCACCTGAACGACTTACTACAACAGGCTGAAAAAACGAATGATCACCAGCTGATTCGACTTTGCCGTGAGTATTTGCCGCTGATTTTCAGCCGCCGCCACGGTGATCCATCCCGTCCCTGGAATCGCTTCAATATTGTCCTTAAAAATACAGACGGAAGCCCCAAATACGCTTATGAAGGGAACTGGCGCGATATTTTCCAAAACTGGGAAGCCCTGCTTTACTCCTACCCCGAATTTATTGAGTCCGTCATCTACAAATTTGTGAATAATTCCACAGCCGACGGTCATAATCCCTACCGGATTACCAAAGACGGATTTGACTGGGAAATATTCGATCCCAATTCACCGTGGTCAAACATCGGCTACTGGGGCGACCATCAGATAATATACCTGCTGAAACTGCTGGAGGCCTCGCACAAACACCACCCTTCCCGACTTCAAAACCTGTTGAAAAAGAGCTATTTTTCGTATGCACAAGTTCCTTACCATATTCGAGAGTTCAGTGAGGTGCTGAAGAACCCAAGCGCATCCATTGTTTACAGTGATGCCGATGAACAAGCAATCTACGCACGCATTGGCCGCATGGGTGAAGACGGCAAAATGCTGCCGACCGCAGACGGAAAGGTTTATCAGGTAACCCTGATGGAGAAACTGCTGGTAGCACTGTTGAGCAAACTGGCCAATCTGGTTCCCGGCGGCGGTATCTGGATGAATACTCAGCGTCCAGAATGGAATGATGCCAACAACGCGCTGGCTGGCTTTGGCATTTCTGTGGTTACTCTGGGCTACATTCACCGTTATATATTGTTCCTCGAAGATCTGGTCCGTGAGAGCACTCCCGAAGGTGTTTTTGAGCTGAACCGGCGCCTGAAAAAATGGCTGGAAGAACAAACCGCCACACTGGAAAAACTGTCCTGCGATGAAAACGCCGTCAATCATTCGGAAAAACGTCGGAAATACCTTTGTGAACTGGGAATTGCAGCAAGCAATTACCGGCTGGATCTGTATGCACATGGTGCAGATGAACACTTTGAACCATTATCCAGATCTGAATTGCTTCGCTACCTGGAAGCCGCCAGAAAAAGCGTTTCTCATTCACTGTTGAAGAATGAGCGAGGCGACGGATTGTTCCATGCGTACAACACGATGAACCTGACAGAAAAGGGCATCGATTTATCGCGTTTGGATGTCATGCTGGAGGGACAAGTTTCGATTCTCAGCGCCCATCTATTGAACGCCAACAAAGTCAGCGATTTACTCAAAGCCCTGCGGCAAAGTGCTCTTTATTGCCCGCAGAGAAAGTCTTACCTGCTGCAGCCCGATAAAGCACTGCCCTCCTTTTTGGAGAAAAACAAAATTACCACGGAAGCCGTTGAAAAAAGCGCGCTGCTGAAGCAAATGCTGAAAGATGGCTACACCTGCATCGTTGAAAAAGATAGCGATGGGAACGTGCGCTTCAACGGTGATTTCCGCAACAGCGAAGGTGTCGGCACGGCTTTGGAGCAAATGAAGCGAACGGCCTACAAAGCACTTATCGAGGAGGAACAGAAAGATCTGCAACAGCTTTTTGAAGAAACCTTCCAACACCGGACATTTACCGGGCGATCCAGTGCCTTTTTTGCCTTTGAAGGACTCGGCAGCATTTACTGGCATATGGTCTCCAAACTGATTCTGGCAATTCAGGAAAACCACACTCAGATCCGTAAAGAAGACCCGGCCGGAGAAAACTGCAGCACCGTTGCCGCGGCTTATACAGAGACACTCCTTGGGCTGGGACTTTATAAAAGCCCTCATGAATACGGAGCATTTCCGACGGATCCTTATTCGCACACCCCCAAACATGCCGGAGCGCAACAACCGGGCATGACTGGACAGGTAAAGGAAGACTTACTCAACCGTTACCTCGAGCTCGGGCTGGAAATTCATGACGGCTGTATCCGCTTTGATCCGTATCTGCTGCAAAAGCAGGAGTTTGCAGAGGGAGAAAGTTGCTTCCATTATTACTCAACCAACGGAGCGTGGGAAACACTGGATCTCCCGGAAAACAGTCTGGCCTTTACCTATTGTCAGGTCCCGGTGGTTTACCACATCGGAAAAGACAGGCGTCTATGTCTTCACTTCAAAGATGGGCATAAAGTAGAAAAAATGGAAACCACACTAAACCAAGAGGAGGCAAAGCATCTTTTCAGCAGAAGCGAAAAACTACATTACCTCTATGTGCAGTTTCCCGAAACGATCTTTCACTAACCCTAATTCATATATGATCCAAAAACTCATACCCGCATTCATCGCCCTAAGCACTGCGGTTTTATGGAGTGCAGAGCAGCCCCACCACACACTTGGAGAAACCTGGGAACCGGCCATCTGTTTTTCCGTTTACAGGGACGGGCAAAGCCCGGTAACACAATCCTACCCGACAACAGAGGAAATATCTGCAGACCTGCAGTTGATTGGCCAACACTTCAGCCTGATTCGCTTATACGATTGTAGTGAATACGCCGTGCGGCTTTTGGAAACCATCCGTGCAGAACAACTGCCTTTTAAAGTGCTTCTGGGAGCCAGTTTGGATGCCGAATTTGCCAACCCCAAGAACAGTTGGACCGATTGGGCGGGGGTCAATTTTGAAAAGAACAAAACACATAATGACGAAGAGACAGACCGCCTGATTACATTGGCCAACGAGTATTCCGACATCATCACCGCCGTTGCGGTGGGCAATGAATCGCTGGTGGACTGGACAGACCACCCGGTAACACCTGAGCGAAGTCTGGAGCTGGTGCTGAAAGTGAAGCACAGAGTAATACAACCGGTAACGGTATGCGACAACTGGGTGCCGTGGTGGGATGGTTTGGACGGGCTCGCCGAAGCGGTAGATTTTATCTCTCTGCACACCTATCCTCAATGGGAAGGGAAGTCGGTGGAACAGGCACTGGATTACAGCAAAGCCAATTACTATACCGTCAGGGCCGCTCACCCCGGTAAAAAAGTCATCATTACAGAAGCCGGTTGGTGCACCACAAGCGATCATCCGCAGATGTTGCCCGGTGCTGCCACGGAAGAGAACCAGACTAAGTATATCGGCAAGCTGCTGGACTGGGCTCAAGCAGACCAGATTACCCTCTTTCTCTTTGAGGCGGTCGATGAAAACTGGAAAGGAAGCGAATCCCGGACAGAGCCGGAGAAACACTGGGGCTTATACCGCTCAGACAGAACGCCCAAGAAAGTCGTGGAAAGCCTCCGCAAACTCACAGAAGAATAAACACACTTATGAAATCACCTCTACTACCCTTAGCACTTTTAAGCCTACTGCCCATGAATCTACACGCAAAAGAATGGAAATTGGTTTGGTCCGATGAATTCAACGAGGGTGCGTTGCCATCGACAGAAAAATGGCGTTACCAAACAGGCGGTCACGGTTGGGGGAACAATGAGCTTGAGTTTTATACCGACCGAAGAGATGAAAACGCCAATGCCTTCATTGAAGAGGGAAAGCTCATCCTCGAAGCCCGAAAAGAAGCTTACAACGATTTGCTTTACACCTCGGCCCGGCTCAATTCCAGAGAGAGTTGGATCTATGGCCGCTTTGTTATCCGTGCGAGAGTGCCCGAGATGGAGGGCACGTGGCCGGCCATCTGGATGATGCCGGACAAGGCCACCTACGGAGACTGGCCCAAGAGCGGGGAAATAGACATTATGGAGCACCTTGGCCGGATGAAAAACTCCATCCATTGCACCCTGCACACCGAGGCAGCCAACCATATGAAGGGGAATCAACGGACAAGCATCACCGAAGTAAAAACAGCAACCACAGAATTCCATGATTACCGTGTGGACTGGACACCTGAGGGTATCTGCGGATTCGTGGACGATGTTTTGTTTTTCTCGGCAGAGAACGAAACACTGGCAGACCCAGAAAAAGGGCATGCTTACTGGCCGTATGACCAGCCTTTCCACCTGATTCTAAACCTGGCCATCGGCGGAAACTGGGGCGGCGAGGTTGATCCCGCACTGACAAACCAAAGGTTGGAAATAGACTATGTGCGTGTTTATCAGTGCGAGGACTAATCGGCCGGGCACTCAAATTTCACAGGCCGGAGCATTCTTTGTATTGTGCACAACAATGCAAGTTGCTAAGGTCAAAAACAACTACCTCAATTCTGCAATTTACCCCTATACATGAAAGAAAACTCCATCAAGCTAACGGAGAAAGTTGGCTATGCGCTGGGTGATACCGCGTCAAATTTCTTTTTCCAAACGTTCAATCTATTCCTTCTTTATTACTATACAGATATATTTGGCCTGCCGGCGGTATGGGTGGGGTCGATGATGCTGGCCGCCCGTTTGTGGGATGCCGTAAGCGACCCACTGATGGGAGTCATTGCCGACCGCACCAAGACACGCTGGGGGCGCTACCGACCCTACCTGTTGTGGATGTCCATCCCTTACGGAATTGTCGGCTTTCTGGTGTTTGCCAATCCAGATTTGGACACGATGGCACAGAAAAAGATTTATGCCGCAGTAACCTACCTGATGATGATGACGGCTTACACGGCCATCAATATCCCCTACTCGGCATTGATGGGGGTTATGTCGCGCTCTTCGGACGAGCGGACCACGCTTTCCACGTTTCGCTTTGTCGGCGCATTCAGTGGCGCATTAGTCATATCCGCCTGTGCACTCCCCTTGAAAAACTATCTGGGAGGAGTAACGGAAGATCTACAGGGGGCTGCGCTGGTGCAGGCGGAAGCCACCGGATTTCGTCTGACGATGCTGTTGTTTGCCATCGCGTCTATAATTTTCTTTGTGATTACATTTGCCACCACGCGTGAGCGAATTGATCCGCCAAAATCTGAGAATGCATCGATCTTCCGAGATTTTAAAATCCTTTTGCAAAACCGCCCCTGGGTAGTCATGTGGATTGCTGCGATATTGACCCTGACCAATACGGCGGTACGCAACGGAGCAATCATCTATTACTTTAAGTACTTTGTCGGTTCGGAAACTCAGGCCACCTATTTCTATACCACGGGCGGAATTGCCATGGTGCTGGGGGTAGCCTCAACCAAACTGTTCACAGCCCGCTGGAGTAAGAAGAACCTGATGATCGTGCTGAGCACGCTCAATGCCATATGCATTCTAGTGTTTTTCTTCATTCCCAAAGAGCAGGTATGGTTGATGCATATTGTAAACGCGGTGGGCACCTTTGTGGTTGGGCCAACGCCTGCGCTGGTCTGGGCGCTCTACTCCGACACCGCGGACTATGCCGAGTGGAAGTTTAAACGCCGGGCCACGGCACTGACATTTTCCTCGGCCATGTTTGCACAAAAGCTGGGGCTGGCCCTGGGAGCGGGAATGGCCGGCTGGATTCTCAGCTACCTCGGGTTTGTGGCTAACCAGGCCCAAACAGATGAGGCCATTTTAGGCATTCGACTCATTTTCAGCGTAATTCCAGCAGTATTTGCCTTTGCCAACGCCGGAGTCATGCTCCTCTATCCTTTAAACGAAGCAAAAGTGGCTGAAATCGAAGCCGATTTACAAGCACGCACTGCTGAATAACCCCTACTCTGTAATGAACCTGTATAAAACCCTTACCAGATGGGCACCGGCCGCCGGATGCATCCTAAGCGGAACCATTACCTGTGCCGCAATGACCACTGAAGTATTTCAAACATCGCGGGACGGAGACCGCCTGACTGCGCTTCCCGCCCTGCTTGTAGCAGAACATCCTCATGAATTGGAGGTTGCCTTAAACCCCGAGCAAACGTATCAGAGCATCGTGGGCATCGGGGGCGCATTCACCGAATCTTCCGCCGTTGTTTTGCAGAAAATGTCCCGCGAGAAACGCATGGAAGTGATTGATGCCTATTTCTCGGAGGCAGGGGCTGCTTACTCACTCATGAGAACCCATGTGGGGGGCTGCGACTTTTCACTGGGAAGTTATAATTATGCCCCAAACCCCAATGACGAAGAGCTGGAAGAGTTCTCCATCCGCGAAGATAGAGACGACTTGATCCCTTTGATCAAAGACGCCCAGGAGGCATCCAGAGACGGGTTCAATATTCTTGCGTCTCCGTGGACAGCACCCTCGTGGATGAAAGACAACAACAGCCCATTGGCCGGGCATTTATTAAAGGAACATTACGGCACTTATGCGCGCTACTTTGCCAAATACATCAAGGCATATGCGGAAGAAGGCATTCCTGTCTGGGGAATTACCGTAATCAATGAGCCAGAGGGTAACGGAGGCCAATGGGACAGCATGCATATGAGCCCTGAGGAGATGGCAGAGCTGGTAGCAGACTACATAGGACCCGAATTTGAGAAACAGGAAATCGAGGCAAAAATCCTGATTTTTGACCAGAACCGTGAGCATGCCAAGGAATGGACTGACCGCTACTACGAGAATCGAGAAGCACTCTCTTACACAGCCGGGACAGCACTGCACTGGTACAGCAGTACCTACGAAGTACATGAAGAGGTAATCCGTGATATTCTCCGGGCCAATCCGGGGCAGTTTGTAATGCACACCGAAGGCTGCATTGATGCCATTAACAGTGTGCCTCAAGGAGACTGGCTGAAAGACGACTGGTATTGGAGAAAGGAATGCACCGACTGGGGATACCATTGGGCAGAACCGGAAAACCGCCACCACCATCCAAAGTATAAACCGTTTTTCCGCTATGCCCGCAATCTCTTGGGTTCTCTGCAAAGCGGGATGTGCGGATGGATAGACTGGAACATCGTGCTGGATTTCAACGGAGGGCCCAACCATGCACAAAACTGGTGTCTGGCGCCGATTCTCTGCGATCCGGAAAGTGACACGGTGTATAAAACGCCACTCTACTATGCCATGGCCCACTACAGCAAATTCGTTCGGCCCGGAGCCGTGCGCATCGCTTGCCCGGAAATGGTATTGGGAGTCATGAGCGGTGCCTTTAGAAACCCCAATGGTTCCATTGTTGTTATTTTACTCAATGAAGAGCCGGAGACCAAACGCTTCTCAATCTCTCTGAAGGGGAGCTACTATGAGGGAGAGCTCAAGGCGGAAGCCTTGCAAACAATCCTCTTCAAAGAAGAGTAAGCTTCAGGGCTATCACCGAAGGGTCATTGCATGGGTGTGAACATCACAAGGGAGAGGCCCCATCGTTCATAGGAATAGATTTGTGATCGAGTCACTCAGGCATTGACAGGCAGGTTCGGCAAACGCCGGACCTGCTCTATTTTCCAGAGAAAAGGTATGGGTGTGTTTATTCCAACAACCACACATTCCACAATAAAATGGCCTCGATCAAAAGATCGAGGCCATAGACTTTACAGACTGTATGCGTCAAATGTGAGACACTTCGCCACAGCACAGGTAAGCCCCTTTGCTATGTGTGTGTTGATTCGGAATGGAAGTTATTTGTGCGATGAATCGTCTACACTGGAGGCATCGGTAAACACGTAGCGTTTAGCCAGTTCGGTATAGTCTTTTACTTGTTGTGCTGCCCATTGAGCATCTTGCCCTAATTCTTTAGATAAAATCTGAGCCACCACAGGAGCAGCAGCAATGGAGGCTTTGGCATTAAGCAGGAGGGCTCTGGTGCGCCGGGAAAGAACGTCTTCGACTGTGCGGGCCATTTCCTCGCGGGCATGCCAAATGACTTCGGCCTTCTGATAGTTGAGGTCTGGATGGATGCGCTCGGCCAATGCGGGATCTTCCTGGGATATGGCTTTTACGTGGGATGCATCACTTCCATAAACGGCAAGGTTGGCCTGCTCATTCTTATTTTGAGTCCAGCCGTGAATCTGCATTTCCTTGGTCACGCATTCTTTCTTTTCCATGGAGCCGACACCTTCAGCCTGGTTAATGACATCCTCAGCCATGCGGCGGTAAGTGGTCCATTTCCCTCCGGTCAGGGTAATCAGACCGCTCTTGCTGATCATAATGGTATGGTCTCGGGAAAGAGCCTTGGTATTTTCGGAATCTCCTTTGGCGCGAACCAAGGGGCGCAAACCTGCAAAAATACTGCAAACATCGTCATCTTCCGGCTTTTCCGTAAGGTATTTGCGGGCATGGGCAATGACGAAGTCACGTTCTTCAATCAAGGCACGCGGTTCCAGACTCTTGTGGTGCAGAGGCGTATCGGTGGTGCCCAAAACCACATGATCGTGCCAAGGCACGGCAAAGAGCACGCGCCCATCGGAGGTTTTGGGAATCATGATGGCCGAATTACCCGGTAAGAATTTCTTTGGGAGGATGAGATGGATACCCTGACTTACGGCAACAATATCTTTGCTTCCCGGTTCGTCCATTTTGCGGAGATCATCGACAAAAACGCCAGTAGCATTGATGACGACTTTTGCCTTTACGGTAAAAGTCGTATCCTTCTCCAAATCGTGAATTTCCACACCGGAGACTTTTCCGTTGTCCTTAAGAATGCGGGTGCAGCGGGCATAGTTGACCACGGAGGCGCCGAGATCTTCAGCAGTTTGGGCCAGATTGACCGCTAGGCGGGAGTCATCGAACTGACCATCGGAATAGCACACGCCACCGGTCAGGTGATCCGGGTTAATGGTAGGGATGGCCTGGAGGGTTTTCTCCCGGCTCAATTTACGGGAAGGTTCCAGCCCCAGTTTCCCGGCCAGAGCGTCGTACATCTTCATGCCGATGCCGTAGTAGTGCTTCTGCCACCATTTGTAGGAGGGAATGACAAAGGCTTGTGAACGCACCAGATGCGGTGCATTTTTAGCCAGTCGGCCGCGTTCGTGCAAGGCTTCCAGAACGAGGGAAACATTGCCCTGCTGGAGGTAGCGCACACCGCCATGGACCAGTTTGGTTGATTTACAGGAAGTGCCTTTGGCAAAGTCGCTCTGTTCAAAGAGAGCCACGCTGTGCCCGCGGGAGGCAGCGTCAACTGCCGCCCCCAGACCGGAAGCACCGCCGCCGATAACAACGATATCGAAAGGTTGCTCAGCTGACTGAACTCTATCTAGTGATAAGGAACGTTTCATTTCTTAGGAATTTCTTTTAAATAGCGTCGGATCGGAGAAAGTGCTTCCAACGCCGGTTATAAGTTGATGACACCACGGATTCCGGTTACCCATACGGTATCCCGATCGCCATTGCCCTGCGGGTTTTTGACGGCTTGAATGCTTGGCTGAATGGTCAGCCAGCCGGTTACTTTGGCCTTATAAGAAAGCTCCAGAGTAAATTCTTCGTTGGCTTTTACCCCACCGGCAGCCACCTGAGCATCGGAATAATCACTGCTGAGGAAGGCGGCAATCAGACCGATGCCCAATTCATCCTGTGGACGGGAGGCAAAGGGCCCAACAAAGCGAGCCATAGCGGTGAATTCGTGATGATAGAGGTTGCGGTCTTCGGGAGCGTATACCCACATGATGGAGGCATCGAGGTGGCGGGATTTATCTCCACCGAGATAGATCAGGGTTTTACCCAGACCGGTATAAAAGAGGTAGTCGTTATCTTCGACCTCCGCATTGTAAGTGGAAAAATCACCGGTATTATAGTGCATACCAACTTTAAAGAAGCCGGGCATGGCAGAAGCGGAACCATTTTCCCGATAACCGAATTCGGTGGCATAGCCCACGGGACCTTCCCAGGAAGCACGCAAGCCATTATGGTCGTCGTAATAAGCGTCGAGGTTGTTGGTATCAAAGATTCCGGCTTTCAGGTAAAGATCGGATGATGCTGTTGGCCGCGTCATAACCCAGGTAGCAATGAGGCCCAATTTTTCTGCCGGATCGTAGGGCAATGCCGGGCCAAAGATAGCGTTGGGCACATAGGCAAACTCATCGTTCATGAAGCTGCTGCCGTATTCCTGATTCCCAAATGCTCCAACCGCATCAATTTTCCCCAACCGATAGGAGAAAGCACCTTCGGCCAGAGTTTGTTCAAACCAAAACTCGGCAAGCCGGGTGGTTTCGGCCCCTTCGATGGAACTGGGGTTGGTAAACACGCCAAAGCGGGAACGGTTGTAGTTACGCCCGTATTGATGAACGCCGCTGACCACAAACTTACCGCCTTCGATCCCAGCCAGTTTTTCCAGATCGAGGTTCATTCGGGCACGGAAACGCCCAAAATAGGCGGTACCATTACTGAGCGCACCATCAATGTCATCGTAGCTGTCAAAGATATGAAAGAGGTCGAAGGTAATACCATCGTTGGCCAGAGAAGTCCGAGAACCATCCCAATCTCCGAAGAGATAGGGACTGTTCGTAATGCTATAATCCTGCGCCATTGCCTGAGAAAAGAGACCGGCAAAGCAGGCCACTCCAAGAGAGAGGCTTTTCGATAATGTTTTGTTCATGTTTAACCCCTAGTTATGCTTCTGATGCTTCTTCCCAGTTTTTGGCACGCTCGAGGGCTTTATCCCACCCCTTACGCATGTTTGCCATTTCCGCAGCATCTCTGTGCGGATCGAAGATGGCATCTTTCTCCCAATGTTTACTGATTGTCTCTTTACTATCCCAAAACCCTACAGCGAGCCCGGCCAGATAGGCCGCCCCCATAGCGGTGGTTTCGATGCACTTCGGACGAACCACGCGTGATTGCAGCAAATCGGATTGAAATTGCATCATAGGCTCACTCCGGCAGGCGCCACCGTCCACGCGAAGCTCTTTGAGGGAGAGGCCACTGTCCTTTTCCATCGCCGTGATGAGGTCGGCACTCTGGAATGCGATCGACTCCAGCGCAGCCCGGCAGAAATGAGCTCTGTTCGTGCCGCGGGTAATGCCAACAGCAACCCCACGGGCATAGGGATCCCAGTGCGGAGCACCAAGACCGGCAAACGCTGGAACAATGTAGAGCCCTCCGGCATCGGTCACGGTTTTGGCAACCTCGTCGATTTCGGGTGCAGTTCGCACCATCTGCAATTCGTCGCGAATCCATTGAACAACAGCTCCGCCGATGAAGACCGAACCTTCCAACGCATATTCTGTTTTGTTGCCGATACGCCAGGCAACCGTAGTGAGCAGGTTGTTTTGTGAACGGACGGGTTTTTCTCCTGTGTTCATGAGCAAGAAGCAACCCGTGCCATAAGTGTTCTTAACCATTCCCGGAGCGAAACAGGCTTGGCCGAAGAGGGCGGCATGCTGATCTCCGGCAATCCCGGAGATGGGGGCTCCGGCCGGATAAAGATTTTGCTTAACGTGCCCGTAAACCTCGGAGCAGGAACGGATTTCCGGGAGCATACAACGAGGAATGTTAAATAGTTTCAGGAGATCATCATCCCAATCGTCTTTCTCAATGTTATAGAGAAGGGTTCTGTCGGCGTTGGTCACATCGGTAACGTGTACTTTGCCACCGGTGAGTTGCCAAACAAGCCAACTGTCCACCGTGCCGAAGAGTAATTTGCCGGATTCAGCCTTTTGCCGAGCGCCCGGCACATTTTCCAGAATCCAGCGGATTTTGGTTCCAGCAAAATAGGGGTCGAGGCGCAGTCCGGTTTTTTCAGAAACCATAGCTTCGAGGCCTTCTTCCTTGAGCTTAAGGCAGTAATCAGCGGTGCGTCGGTCCTGCCAGACGATGGCATTGTAAACTGGTTTTCCGGTTTCCTTATCCCAAACAATGGTGGTTTCTCGTTGATTGGTAACACCTACAGCTGCGATATCGTCGCCACTGAGGTTGGCTCTGGAGATAGCTTCTGCGGCCGTGGAACTCTGACTGGACCAAATCTCCATCGGGTCGTGTTCCACCCAACCCGGTTTGGGATAAATTTGCTGGAATTCTTTTTGGGCAACAGAAACGATTTTAGCATCGTGATCGAAGATGATGGATCTTGAGCTGGTAGTGCCCTGATCAAAGGCAAGTATGTATTTTTTTTCGTTCATGGAGTAGAGCAGTTGTGGTGAATGATGATGGGGTTATAGGGCCAACAACATGAAAAGTTTGGCACCGAGAACACCTCCGATAATCGGAGCAACAACGGGAACCCAAGCATATGCCCAGTCTGATGAGCCCTTGCCGGGGATGGGCAGGATGGCATGCATGATACGCGGACCAAAGTCGCGAGCAGGGTTGATGGCATAGCCGGTAGGACCACCCAAGGATAAACCGATGGAGAACACAAGAAGGCCAACAAGAAGAGGCCCAAACCATGTGCCAACAGCAGTGGCCCAAGCGGCCTGCTCTGTAGGAGCACCCAAACCGACTTTCCCCAAAGCCAATACCCCGAAAACAAGCATTCCGGCACCGATGATTTCTGTAACTACAGCCGGGAATATTTTCCTGATGGCAGGTCCCGTACTATGGCAGGCGAGAATGGCTCCCTGATCTTCCGTTTCGCTCCAATGAGCATAATAGCAAAGGAAGACGAACACTTGACCAACAGCGGCACCTACTATTTGTGCCGCAATATAACCGGGAACCTGAGCCCAGGGGAAAGCGCCAATCGAGGCAAGGGCCACCGTAACGGCCGGATTCAAGTGAGCACCGGAGATGCGAGCGGTAGCATATACCGCGAGAGCTACAGCAAGCCCCCAACCGGTTGCGATGACAATCCAACCACTATTCTGTCCTTTTGATTTGGCAAGACATACATTGGCAACAACACCGTTGCCAAGGAGAATAAGGATGGCCGTACCGACCAGTTCGGCGAGATAAACATTCATATTTTTTTGGGGTTTAGTTGTTTTATGGAATAGTTTTCGGGAAGATTAAGCCTAAGTCCATAAAATCGCAAGTATATAATAAACATTGATTTATGTATTTTACTAAATTTGTGTTTCCCATTTTTTCTATTTTTTTTGGGGTTCAAAAATGGGAATCCAACGAAAAGCAAACGGTTCTGCACAATAAAACCCAATAAAAGCCAAGAGATTTACTTGTGAACTCCAAAAATATGTTCTAAAACAATTTTGAAACTTATGCTAGCCCACGAAAGACAAGAGCTCATTTTAAAACGTATTGAGGCCGATGGAATGGTTAAAAGCATCGAATTGGCCAAAGACTTCAAAGTGACCAATGAGACCATTCGAAAAGATTTGGAATTACTGGCACAGGAGAAGCGGGTGATGCGTATTCACGGAGGGGCCACCAGAGTCAGCGATACGCGGTACGACCTCCCTCTCCCAGCCCGGCAGGCGGTCAACCGCTACGTAAAGAGTATCGTGGCGCAGGAAGCGACCAAGCTGATTACACCGAACTCAACTGTTTTTCTGGATGCCAGTTCCACTGTGTTGATGATGACAGAGACTCTACCAAAGATACCTCTGACAGTATTGACCAACGCACATCACGTAATAGTAGCACTGGGCGGGAAAACACACTGTGATCTGATTTGCACGGGTGGCATCTACGAAGAAAAGTCTCGCTCCTATGTAGGAGCGATGGCCGAAGATGCCCTCAAGCGCTATGTAATTGAATGGCTTTTTTTGGGGGTGGATGGGCTGGACCACGCGATGGGAGCCTCCGAGGTAAACCCCGGGCAGGCAGTTTTAAAAGAACGGCTGATTCCAAGGGCCGAAAATGTGTGTATCGTTTGCGATTCCTCAAAACTGGGGAAAAAGAGTCCCTTTATTTTTGCATCCATTCAACAGATCGATTATCTGGTGACGGATGATAGAGCGAGCGAAGCTCAAATACGACAGATGGAGAGTGAAGGCATAAAAGTAATCCAGGCACACATTCCCGATAAGGAGGCTTAATGATTTATCAGACAGAAGATTCTTCGGGATGCAGGTATTTGAGCAATGCCGCAGAAAGTGCATGCGGGCTGATGGGTTTGATTAACACTTCATCTATGCCAATCTCTCTTGCGTTTCGATCGGCCATGTCTGTGGCATGTGCCGTAAAGGCAATGATAGGAACAGATTTATAATGGAGATTGCGGCGAATGTTCTTGGTGGCGGTTATACCATCCATGACCGGCATGCTCAAATCCATCAAAATCAAATCATATTTATTGGCAGAAGTCATCTCAATTGCCTTCAGTCCATTGACTGCAACATCAATACGGCGGCAGTATTTCCGCAGGGTGGCTTTAATAAAGGCTGAATTGTCTGCATTGTCTTCGACCACCAATAAACTGCCAAACGGTTCAATCGCACTGATTTCGGCAGAATTATCTATAGAAGGTTCTGCCTCATAACTTTGGGAAACAACGATAACAGGAACGGTAAACCAAAAGACAGATCCTTTGCCCTGCTCACTTTTAAGGCCAATCTTTCCGTTCAGGATATTGACGATTTCTCTGGAGATGGCCAACCCCAGGCCGGCGCCCTCATATTTTCGGGTAAATGATGTATCCTCCTGAGTGAATGGAAGAAAGAGAGAGTTCTGAATATCTTTGGAAATGCCGATACCGTTGTCGTGAACCTCGAGACGAAGCACTCCCCGATGACCGTCTTCAAGAGATTGCAACGCACAGTGAATCTTCACCATGCCGTTTTTGGTGTATTTGCAGGAATTGCCCACCAAGTTATCCAAGAGCTGATGGATCATATTTTTATCTGTATGGACCATCAAATCCTCAGTTATGGGAATGCATCCATCTATACCATTGACCAGAGCAATTTCATTCCCCTGAGCATACTCTTTGTATTCTTCGATAGCTCCGGAAATAAAATCAAGCAGAACAAAATCCTCGTAACTGGGCGTAAAATGCCCGCCTCTCATTTTGGAATAGTTTAAAATATTATCAACAAGGCGCAGCATGCGCTCTGCAGACTGGCTGATGAGCTGCAAATACTTGAGACATTCAGGATCTGTTTCCAATTCGAGAAGCAAAGAGGCGAACCCGAGGATGGGATTAAGCGGAGTTCTCATCTCATGACTCATCATGGCAAGAAATTCATCTTTATGATTGTTGGCTGCTTCAGCGCGATTTTTGGCATCAATAATCTCCTTTTCCCAAGCTTTGCGTTCGGTGTTATCCTGAATAATGGAAAAGAGGAGCGGTTTTTGTTTGCGGTAGACCTTGGTCGTCATCACCGCAACATCACGAATTTCGCCATTAGCCAGCCGGTGCTGGAACTGGAATTTGTAATCAATCCCATCCTCCACGGATTTCATTTTTTCTTTCAGAAGAGAAACCGGGAGGCTGTTGATATCGGAAACATTCAACCTGAGGAGGTGAGCATGATCATAACCGTAAAACTGTAAGGCAGAGGGATTGGCATCCACAATACTGCCGTCAGTCGGATCAATGATCAGCATGGGAGTAAAACTGTTATCAAAAAGGCTTTTAGTACGTTCCTCACTCTCTTCCAATTCGAGCAAGGTTTGTCTTTGCCGCATAAAGAAAAAACTCAAAACAACCGCAAAAATGAGCAAGAGAACAAACACTGCAATAAAGACCGAAAAGGTTTTGGGGTATCTCTGATAAATAGAAAGCGGACGGTTAAGGAATACCGTATCTTCCGGGAGCGCCGACATATCAGCGCCATAATACTTCAACTGACTATAATCCAGCAGGTAGATATTCCCGCAGTCTTCAATCAGGGGCAGATTCTGAATGGTTTCTCCCTTTAAGATACGGCAACCGTAAGCAGCGGCCTGCTCAGCCATTTCTTTATGAGAAACGACCTTTCCACCGATCAAGCCTTCCCCAACGCCGTGCCTGTAAGGATGAAAGACAGGACGCTTGCAGTATTGCTCCAGCCACATGACTGCTTGCCTAAAATTCTTGCTTCGCCCATCTTTATCTCGAAATGCAGACAACAAAAGGACTGCATCGGTTGACCCCAGCCCGGAAAGGATCTCTCCCAGTTCATCAAAGGAATATTCGCCCAAATCTTCAATCTTACAACGACTGAGAAGGAACTCAGGGATACTATTATTAAAGAAAACGAGGTCATTTTCACCACTGGTCGTTGAATCGACGATGACATGCAACGTTTGTGTTTTATGAAACAAGGAAAAAGCCAACTCCACCGTATCCAATAAGGATACATTTTCGATAATTCCGGTGTAGTCGGGCTTCTGAGCAACTTCCTGTGCCAATTCGTGATTGTTGACTCCAAAAAAAACAACGGGCACCTTTGGGCCAAAGAGGTCATCTTTATAGCTCAAAAGAAAAAGCAGCGCATTATCGTCGCCGGAAATGATTAAATCGTAGCTTCCCATAGAAGCCACGTTCTCCTTGAGGTTTCGGTACACAATAGGAAACCGCTCCGCAGCAGAGTAGCGTTTGGAATTCATAAACCTCAGATCAAGGTCTGCGCTTTCTGACTCCAAGAAATAATTCTTTCCCTGTAAGACGCCTTCGATCTGATAGAAACTGGTAGGGAAGGAGAGATCGTAGGAAGCAAGAAAGAGAATCCTATAAACACGTGTATCAGAATTTTCGGCAGAAAGCGGTCGACACAAAATAGAGAGGAGAAGAACAAGGGGGAGTATGCACTTTTTCAGAAAGTCCATAAAAGCATATATAATGTAAAAGCCCTAAAAGGCAAACAAGGTCCTATTCTCAGAGGATGTTTTTTTAGCTTTCTTTTTTGTGAGCTAAGATTACTAATAAGTTTATCCGCTCAACTATAGAGGAAGAGAGCATCTCTTCATCATCAAGGAATCAATTCACTTACCCAAAATGTTCCTGTTATCCAAATTACTCTGCGCCGTGGTTCAGCCCGTGTTTTGGCTGGCATTGTGGTGGACCATTGCCCTGTTGCTGCTAAGCCGCAAAAAAAAGACGGCGGTTGGAATGCTCTGGGCAGGATTGATTTTTCTAGGACTTCTTGGCTTCCAAATGTTCCCAGATGCACTGTTGCGGCCTCTGGAAAATAAATATCCGGTGCCCGACGAAAAAGTAATTGCCGAACATTCGGGGGTGATTGTGTTGGGAGGAGCCATTGAGCACCCGGTAAGTTTCGTAGCCCACGGTCAGGTTCCGACGGGAGAAGCGGGAGAGCGTATGAGTGTGCCGGCCGGCTGGATGCACCGCTACCCGCACCTGAAACTGGTCTTTGCCGGTGGAGAGGGTCGGCTCCACAGAACAGGTATTTCGGAAGCAGATCTGGCCAGGCAGTTTTACGAAGAACAGGGCATTGAGGCCGGACGTATTCTTATTGAATCGGGTTCTCGCAATACAAGGGAGAATGCCTTGAACACAGCCAAAGTTCTTGGCAAAGCACGATCCGAACGTTGGCTGCTGGTCACCTCGGCAGCACATATGCCTCGGTCTGTGGCGGAATTTGAAGCAGCCGGTATTCAGGTAACTCCCTACCCTGTAGATTTTAAAACGGGAGACACTCCTTTATGGATGCGCTACTCCATGGCCCACAGCCTCATGCGCTGGCAGATAGCATTGCACGAGTATCTGGGAATGGTGGTCTATGATTTGACCCGATGAATTAATCGTTTGGCGGCTCTTTGAGCGCACCTGAAATCCGGGCGATCTGCCGGGTAACATCGGCAATATTGTAGAGCAGGGTAAGCTTCTGTTTGAGGACAGGTTGCTGAGAAGTCTGCATGGCCACTTTGATCTGCTCCAGCAAATCACAGATATCGCACCGTTGTGCAGGAGTATGCTCTGTGGCTGAGTCGGTGGCATGCAAAAGAGCAAAGAGTACCGCATCGGCAATAGAAAGCATTTCGGCAGCCCCTGCATGCTGCTGCTGGCGGTGAGCCCCAAAGGCTGATATGTATGAAAGCAGGGCGTGGTTATGGTAGGTCAGAGTGAAGGCCTGAGAAGTAAAATTGCGGCGTTTTCCGGGTTCGAGCTGAATATCCTGCCAAGCCAAAACCAGGGCATTGTCGGCACGGTGAGCCGCACGACGGGCAATACGGTAGGGCAAATCATCATCGTCAAAGGAACGTCGGTACTCGTGAATAATGGCTGCAAAATAAGCGGCATTCTTCTGCAAGGCATCATTAATCAATACAGGCAAACGCTTCGATTGCCAGTCGGGCCAAAGCAGGCGCACGGCAAGAATGGAAAGACCAGAACCGATCAGCGTATCGATAATGCGGGGAAGCATCAGATTAACCCCCTGGCTGGAGACCAGATTGAAAGCACAAAGCACAAAGGTGGTAATAAAAACAACGGAAACAGAGTAATTTCTGCGCAGCCAGGCAAAGAAGCAATAGGCCGAAGTCAGCATAAAGAGCAGTTGACCTTCCGTGGTGGGAAGTAACTGAATGAGCAAAACCCCTCCGACCACTCCGGTAATGGTTCCAAGAATACGCTGAAAGAGACGGCGTCGGGTTTCACCGTAGCTGGACTGCAGAACAAACAGACAGGTCAACACAACCCATTCGCCTTTGCGCAAGTTGAGCAACTCGGAAACGGCAAAACCAACCAGGAAACAAGAACTGAGGCGTAAGGCATAGCGCAGGCGCGGGTTACTCCATGTTAACTGATCGAGAAAACGGCGGCGCAGCGAACGGTTATCGCGGGCTAACCTGGGGGCGATGCTGCGGAAGAATTCATCGCTGAGTGTTTGCATAGAACGGTGAGAGCGGGTGATGTTATTCACCAGCAAAGGCAAATCCGAGCTGTCTTTGATACGCCCCTGAGCCACCTGATCGTTGAGCATATTAATGGTCCACCCAAGGGATACCGGGTGGCGGTAGGGAACGCCGGTCAAGAGGCTGTCAGCAAACAGGCGCACTGCCTGAGCCAGTTGCAACAGGGCCTGGCCAATCCCTTCCATTAAATCTCTGTTGGCGGATTCATTACTCAGCAAGTCATAGCGTTCGTGGCTGGATGCCGCGCGCTCATGAAGACTCTGCAAAAGCATAAAGTAGCGTAGGTAGGGTGTCAGCGGAGCATCATCGGGCAAGACATCGCGATAACTGTTGAGGACATCCTTGCAACGGTCGAGGGCATCGACAACACGAACATTCTGCAGTGCCAACTGATGGCGAACCTTGGCTTGAATCAGCTCATCACTGGGAAAGAGTTCGGCTTTCAGTTCCATGTAACGGGCCAGTGCCTGAAAGCCTCGTGAAAGCTGTTCTTCGAGCAAGCGCCAGGGATGAATGCAAAGCAAAAGGAGAGAAAACAGGCCGTAGAAGAGTGCACCTGAAGGCAACAGAACGGGCTGCCAATACCAGGCCGGGCTGATAGAGGCTCCTATCATGGCATAAATACCGACAAGAATCGTACCGAAAGTAACGCCGCGATAGCGCTCACTGAGCCCCCCTATCAAGAGAAAAACAATGGTGGACAATGCCAAGCCAAGCCCAAGGAGCACAGGATAAGGGCTGAGTAAGGAGACAGATAAACTGGAAACGGCGAAACTGACCACTTTTAGGGCCAGAGAACGGATACGGCCGCGGGGATGGTCGTCGGTTTCGGAGAGGGCTCCAGCCAGTGCCCCTAAAGAGAGCGAAACGGCGAAGAAGGGGTACCCGGCAAGCACCAGAGGGATGGCCAGGCAGGCCATTGCCAGCGTTGCCTTAGCCGCCATTAAACGGTCGGGATTTCGCCAGAAAGCCCTGCGGGCAGATTCATACCAGCTCTTCCTGCGCAAAGGAGCAGTCCATACACTAACAACACGATTCAACATAATAGTCTGATGCGAAAAGGGAACCCTAGCGGTTTCCTGAACAAATGTAAGCACATAATGAAATGCCGGCAAGAGACAGAGAGGCCGCGGCATGCCTCGCATGCCGCGGCTTAAAAACACAACAATATCAGAAAAACCTAGCGGAGCCAGATTTGACGGGTACGTGGATTGCCCGAAGACTCAAAATCGAGGTCTTCATCTTTTAGGAACACATCCAGTTCAGAAACTGTAAATTCGTAGCCATCGACAGCCGCTTCTTCAACGAACTTTTCTTTGGTTTCAATAGCATTGTATTTAGCGCGCAGGATCTTATCAGATCCACCGGCCAACAACAGTTTTTCAACGTTTTCTTTCGACATGGGTAATTTGATTTTTGATGTTTCAGTAAAAATGATTCTGGTCAGTCACACACATGTCTCTGTCCCCCTTGGCGAACAAGCATGGGGAGCAAGACCCGCGCCAACTCGGCGTAATGGGCATTCTTTGAGTTCAGACAGGCAAAGCGAACAGGAAGCATTCAAATTTAGCCACCGAGGATAGACCTATGATTCATTGACATGCCTACCATATCTGCATAGCTAGAATCTACCATATCCCCGTAATTCCCATGCTTTTGAACGACAACTCGCTCCCACCCTCTCACGCAGATGAGATTGTTACGTTCTTTTCCAGCGTTTCCGGTTCTATGAAGATTGTGCTGGATGATAACAGGCAGATTCTTTTGGCAAACCGTAAAATGCTGGAATGGCTGGGAATCAGTGAAATGAATGACATTTCCGGGAAAACATTAGGGGAAGCACTCCGGTGTAGCAACCTTTCCGATGGAGGAACCTGCGGGCACACAAAATACTGTCCCTACTGCTTCTTCAATTCCATTTTTGAGCAAATCGTTTCGGAGAACTGCGAACTTGAAATTCCTTTAAATGATGAAAAAGGGTCCTGCTTCCGGGCTTTTTCCAGACAGTTCCATACTCCCGGAAAAGTGCTTACAGCTATTCTTTTGGTTGATATCACGGAAGAGAAGCGAAGAAAGATGCTGGAGAGGACCTTTTTCCACGATTTGCTGAACTCTGTGTCGGCACTGGAAGGCTCTTTGGCCCTACTGAATGAAATTGGTCGAGAAGAAGGCGATTATGATTCGGTTTTGGAAATAGCGCTGGGTTGTGCAGAACATATGTCCGGAGAAATTCGCTTTGCGCAAAAGCTGACTCTGGCCAGAGAAAACAACTTAAGCATTCAGACAAAATCGGTATCTGCGTATGAGATAGCCAGGGCAGTAAGGCAAATGCTAAAAATCATGAGCGAATCCAAGGGTGTCGCGCTGAAGTTGAAATGCGACGAAGCATGTCTTTTGGAAACCGATGAGACACTGCTTTCGAGATCCCTGATCAACCTGTTAAAGAATGCTATAGAGGCGAGCAGTAAGGGAGAGACAGTAACATTGAACATTGCCCGGGAAGGATCGTCGATTCGTTTTGATGTCTGCAACAACGCCGAGATGCCCCTGCAGGTGAGCCAAAACATCTTTAAGTATGCATTTTCCACCAAAGGCCCGGGACGCGGAATTGGAACCTACAGCGTAAAGCTTTTTATTGAAAAATACCTGGGAGGGCATGTATCCTGCAAAAGCGGGAAAGAAGGAACGGTTTTCTCAATCGTGCTGCCCACTCTCAATATTTCTCAGCCTTAACGCCATAAAGCCTGTTCTAACCATGAATTTATTCTTCAGCAAAACACTTTTCACCGGAGCAGTTGCTACGCTTATGCTGCTCACTCAAGCCTGCACCACAGTAGAAAACTCAGCGAGCCTTACGATTTCGGCAAACAATCCCCACATTCTCTACAGTGGGCGTGCAGAAGGTTATGGAACGGAACAGGTGGTGGTGGGCTACAGCGGAGCCCGCGAACGCATCAAATTCCACGGAACCTCCATCGGAGCCAAGATTATAGATGATTCCGGCGAGAATTACATCGCTGTTTGGGTGGATGGAGAAGCCACCGGAAAAATGGTGCTGAATCGTGAAGATCATTTCTATCCGTTGGCGGAGAATCTGGAGGAAGGTGAGCATACCGTGGAAGTGATGCGTATAACCGAATGCCAGTTCGGGCTCACCCGTTTCGAGGGATTTGTACTGAATGAAGGGGCCAAAGTGTTGCCATGGATTCCTGAACACGACCGCAAAATCGAGTTCATCGGAGACTCCATTACCTGCGGTTATGGAGTGGAAGCCAATGACCCGAATCTACACTTTGATGCCGCCACAGAAAACTTCAGTTTGAACTATTCCGGTCTAACGGCACGGGCATTGGATGCCGATTATGTAGCCATCTGCCGTTCGGGAATCGGCATTGTGCGTAATTATGACGGACCTTACGAAGGCAGCAAAGACACCATGCCGGACGTTTATCCCTACTCTTTCTACTTGGATTATAACCAGGCCTGGGATTTCAGTAAATACACCCCCGATGTGGTCTGCATCAATCTCGGAACCAACGATTTCAGTACCACAGGAGTGAATGTAGATAAATACATTGCCACCTACACCGCATTTGCCGGAAAAGTATTGGGGCACTACAGTGAGGCACAGCTGGTCATCATCCTCGGGCCGATGGACAACGGCGCCGAGCTGAAAACCGCACTGAATCAGGTGGTGGCCAACTTAAGCGAAAATAATGCGGGAAGAGTTCACTTCCTCGAACTGACCGCGCAGGGACAACTCGGATTGGGCGCCGACTACCACCCTAACTTGGAACAGTCGCGCTACAATGCCACCGAATTGACGACCTACCTCTCTGATTTGATGGGCTGGAAATAAACCGATCACTCTTGGTTGAGGGAGAGTCCAAATTTCTTTAATTTATTATTTGCTTATTTTCTTAATTGTAGTAAATAAAGACATCATGGACAATAAATATGAGTTGATCAACCATCGCAGTCTCTGCGAAATCCAAGCTGATTTTTGCGCAGTCTTTACGAATCCCGTCCGTATCCGCATCATTTTGGCTCTGGGAAAAGATGAACTCAGCGTTGGTGAGATTCAGGATAAACTTGGGGTCGAAACAACACTCCCCAACCTTTCCCAACACCTGCGTCTAATGCGTGACCGCATGTGCCTAAGTTGCCGTAAAGAGGGGAAGAATGTCTATTACCGAGTGACCAGCCCCTTATTTCTGGAGGCAATGTCTCTGGTTCGCGAAGGCATAAAAGATGCAGAGAAACTTCGCGGGAAGTAATGCTCTGCATCAATTATTTAATTATTTACTTAATTGTTTAAATCGAAAACTAATGAATTATCGACATATAACCACCTTAAGCCTGATCTATGTTCTGAGCAATGCGGCCGCATATGGCATGAACAACTGGTTCGCAGAAGGAAATGAGAACGAAGAGGCTCGACCGATCGTCTGGCCCGAAGCCATGGAAGTAAAAACCGGTGGAGAAATCCTGCTGAGGTATGAAAACTGGGATTGGTTTGGAAAGAAGAATGATAGCTATGATTTCCAATTTCAACGAACCAGAGCGCATCTGAACATCAACTATGAAACCGTAGCATTTTATTTGGAGCCTCAGTTCGTCAGTATGTGGAATCTGCCTGAAACCGCTGTAGCGAGTGCACCGGCGGGACCGTCAGGAATGGGAGCGCTGTACTACATCCACAACGGTGATTCTACGGTACACAGTATTGGCCTACATCAAGCGTGGCTGAAAGCCGATAAGCTTCTGGGAGAACACTTATCCGTAAAGGCAGGTCGCATGACTTATAACGGTATAGACTACCTGGATTCTCGCGATGGAACAAAGTTCAACACGCTCAAGGAAATGCGGCTGGCAGATCGACTCTTAAGCTCTTTTGAATGGTCTGCGTTTGCCCGGGGTTTTGACGGTATTCGGGCCGAATCAACCTTGGGCGAGGTCGCCCTAACCGGTTCCTGGTTTTACCCAACTGAAGGCGGCTGGGAAGCAAACTTCAATGAAACGATAGAAGAAGTGCGCATTGCCACGCTCGGAGCAACACTTCCCAAAGGGATGCTCCATGAAGATATAGAAGTAAGCTTTTTCTATTACAACTACGAGGACTCGCGCGACTGCAGTCAACGTGTTGACAATAGCGGAACGGCAAGAACGGAGGAAGCGGCCATCAACATGCACGTTTTGGGAGGCTATCTCGTAGGCGTGAGCAAAGCAGGAGAAGGCCAATGGGACTATCTACTCTGGGGAGCCTATGAAGACGGGGACTGGTATGAGCAAGACCACTCGGCCTATGCCTTTACAGCAGAGACCGGCTATCAATGGAATCATATGACATGGAAGCCCTGGATAAGATTCGGCTACTTTTTGGGATCCGGTGACAGTGACCCAAATGATGCTGATCATGAAACGTTCTTTCAGTTGGCACCGGGAACGCGCAAATATCAACTCTTTCCCTATTATGATCTGCAAAATTCTGAAAGTGTTTACACACAACTGATTTTATCGCCAACAGAAAAGCTCAAGATTCGGTTGGATTACAGCAATAACCGCTTGGCGGAAAGCACAGACCTTTGGTACATGGGAACGGGAGTGACTCAGGAAGACGGAAGCATTTTTGGCTATCTAGGGCGCCCATCTGGAGGCAAGACACAACTCTCTCAAGATGCGTCCATAAGCATCAGCTACCAAATCAGCCCTTCTCTGCAAATTGAAGCATTCTATGCGCATGTATGGGGGAATGATATTGTTGAAAGCATCTATCCGGAATCATCCGATGCTGATTACTGCTATGTGCAAACCACTTATAAATTCTAAAAAAGCTTAACTCTGACAGGTTTCATCCAATGAATACACGCGAAATCCTACGTTACTTTTCTCCCCGCTGGTTTATTGCCATCATGGGGACAGGTGCCTTGGCCAATATACTGCAACTGCTTGCCGGACAGCCAAGCGGTTGGCTTCACACAGCGGCAGTATTATTACTCTACATATCTGTAATAGCCTTTCCCCTTGTATCTGTTTTACTGCTAAATCGGGTATTTCTTGACAGCGCGACATTGAACAAGGAGCTGAAGCATTCCAGCCTAGTGCAGTTCTATTCGGCCATTTTTATTTCCGCTGCAGTCTGCGCCACCGGATTGCTGAAAATCCCCCTTCCCTTCCCAGGCCCGGAAGGCGCTTTGCTTCTGGCCAAGGCGTTCTGGGGCATATCACTCTTGAGCGGAATCACTCTGGCAATCTTTACACCTTGGCGAATTATCACAGAAAATCACGGAGAAATCCGGCGCATTCTCGGTTTTTGGTTCCTGCCACCGGTAGGGTTGTTTGTGCTGGCTTTTGCCGGAAACTTCTTGGCGCTGAAAACCGGAAACCAACAGTGGATCAATGCGTTAGCACTGCTTGATGCGATACTCATGGGGGCCGCATTATTTCTCAGCTTTATGCTTTTCACGCTATTCCTGCTCAGGGCTCTGGCATTCCCTTTTCCGCAGATGGATGTGATTCCCAGTTTCACGATTGGGTTAGCTCCGGCAGGGGTTTCCATTATTGCCCTAATCAGTTATCTGCCACTGCTTGGAAAAGCCACCAATATGGCTTTTTTACCCGTTGCCAGCATTAAACCACTGGTTTTGTTTGCCGCTCTGCTCATTTGGGGTTTCGGTCTCTGGTGGGGTGCCGTTGCCGGATTTGTAACGGTGACTGCTTTTCGCAGAAAAGGAATTCCCGTAACGCTGGGTTATTGGGCATTTATCTTTCCTCCTGCCGCATTCACTCTGGCCACATTAATTTTGGGGCAAGCCAGCGGAATTACATTCATTCAGACAACTGGGAAGCTCTTTACTGTTCCGGTAGCCCTGGGTTGGTTCAGCGTCAGTCTATTGACACTGAAGGGCATTTTTACAGGAAGTATCTTCAAGCTACCACCCTCTTTTGCGGAGATTATTGACGCAAAACCAGCAGAAAGAACAAAGAGTTCGCAAGTGACTCAGCATCATTTCCAGGGAAAGTTTCCCGTATTCAGTCTAAACATTCCCAAAAATGATTTGTACACCGACTTACATGCACTGGCGGGAGTCATAAAAGAAAAAATCTTCAAGCACCCTGTAGCCAAACACATCGCCGACTTTGATCACTTTGCCCACACCAGTGAAATCAAAGGAGAGATGACACCCGGTCTGTTGAATGCCCTCAACGTAATTTTCTGTTTTGGTCCAAAAATAGAGGAAAGCCATGTCATGGCTGCCCGTCCACGCTCTTTCGGCATCACTGAATTCGAAAAGCATTTTACGGTCAGTTTTCTGGAAGCCCCCAGCGAACAGGCCACGCAAACCATGAAAGACTGGGTTCATTCATTATAATCAAAGGGAAGGAATCAAATGAGCAAGTTACATTCAAAAAGTGAAATTCTAGAAGCCAGCATGGAAAAGCCCGTTCTCGTAGATTTTTGGGCATCCTGGTGCACACCGTGCCAAGTACTGGGGCCAGTGTTGGAAGAAGCCGAACAGAGAGGGGGTGGTCGGTGGAATCTCATTAAAGTAGATGTGGAAGAGAACGAAGATTTAGCCCGGGAATACCAAATTATGAGCATTCCTGCCGTAAAACTTTTTTACAAAGGAAAAATCGTGGCTGATTTCACCGGTTATCGACCGCTTCCAGTGGTGGAGCAATGGGTGAATCAGTACATTCAGTAGCACAACGTTACTCAAAAAGATCCGGTTAAGACAAGGCTGCCCGTATTCTGATACGGGCAGCCTTCATTATATCAAAGCAATATTGAAACTGTATACAAGGAGGTGGACGCCCACTCCAACGGCGAAAGTCCACGGAGAAAGAATACATGGAGGCATAGCCTACCATGCGGGCAATATCGTCGACCTTGGCCTGGAACGATCGGAGCATGGTTGCAGCTCTCTGCATGCACAGATGGGCCAGTATCGGCATACTCCAGTCGTTGACCAGATCGGCTGCCATCTTAATACACATGCGGAGAAGGCTGCTTCAGCGGTCGTTCCGATCGGAAACCTGAAACTGCAGGGCTTCGGCCTCTTGTTGGAGGATTTTATTATTGAACCAATCGTGCCAGTACCCCCCAGTGCGCAGATCCAGAGGAGTCTTGAAACGATTACTGATCAAATCTCCTGCATCCGTCAGGTCCTGATTGGCTTTTTGCCGATCACCCAGCTTTATATAGGCCATAGCTCTGATCAATTTAGCCATAGTGGATCGGGAATCTTCAGGGTGCTCTTGTAGCAATGCCTTACTCGTGTAATCAACTGCTACCTGATAATCTCCGTTTCGGTAATACCACAGCCCTACGACAATACATCTCCAGGCTTCCATGCGATCAATGGGGACCTCATGCAGGTTACCTGTGTACTGTTTGGCAATTTCCATGACAGGAATCAATGCTTTCTGCAATGCTGGAGAAGTTGGCCGCAATAAGCACATTTTAAGCACATGCTCTGCCGCTACAGGGTTTTTGGTCTGGCCCAATTTTGCGATAAGAAAGGAGCAAAACTCATCATAACGCTGAAAATCTTTGATGGTAACCAGCAGCGGGCTGACCGGCAATAGGTCCTCCGTAGCCGTGTAGGACATATCATTTTCGTCAAAACGATTGACGCGCGACATAGCCAACCAGCGTTCTGCGGAGGCCTCCAAATCTCCATTCATGGCGTTCCAGGTTCCCAGGGAGCGAAACACATTGGTTGCTTCCAGAGAAGGATGCGCCAAGCCCCCACCCATTTGAGCAATTTCTTTATCCGCTTCGACCATTTTGCCCTGCATAATCAGAATAGCAGCCCTGGTAATATGTTCGCGTTCTTCCGACTCCCGCCTCAGCACTTGCTCTTCGCTTTCAGCAATATGAGCCTTGAGATAGAGGTAGGTTGATGCGGAAAAACCCATGATAGCCGTAGAGACAGTGATGGCTCCGGCAATGGAGATCATTCGATTTCTCCGTATCATTTTACAAAGCGAATACCAGCTACTCTGGGGATGGGCTTTTATCGGCTGATTTTCCAGAAAAGCGGCAATATCGGCGGATAATTCGCTAACGGTTTCATAGCGTTCATCTCTATTTTTATGAATCGCCTTGAGGATGAGCAAGTTCAGTTCTTTGCGAATCCTTATGTGCTTTGCCGCACAGCATTTCTCAGGAGAAAGCGGGGCTTCGTGGAGCATGCGCTCTCGAACTTTTTGCAGCCCCTGCTTCATCAGCTCTTTGTTATCGAACGGGGCTTCACCGGTAATCAATTCATAGAGAATCATACCAAGGCTGTAGATATCGCTTCGAGTATCCACATCCTGAGATTTTGGATCAAACTGTTCCGGGCTCATATAAGCGGGAGTTCCCACCCACTGCCCCTGAACTGTATCCCCTTTGTAGGACTCTCCTTCCGTAGCCTTGGCAATACCAAAATCGATAACTTTAGGTATGGCAACTCCGTCAATAACAGTCACCAGGATATTTGACGGCTTTAAATCCCGATGAATGACCCCTTTATTATGCGCGTGTTGCACCGCGGAACAGACACTGATCATCAGGCGAAGGCATTCTTCTACAGTTAAGCCGTTTGCTTTGCTGTAATCGGTG
The DNA here is from genome assembly GCA_016932335.1 of Opitutales bacterium. Classification (GTDB taxonomy): domain Bacteria; phylum Verrucomicrobiota; class Verrucomicrobiia; order Opitutales; family Oceanipulchritudinaceae; genus JAFGCZ01. The sequence goes on from JAFGCZ010000014.1 coordinate 110,929, forward strand.
ATTTTATCTCCATGGATATACTCCATAACAAAGAAAGGTCTTCCGGTATCAGTTTCTCCGGCATCAATTACATGGGCAATATTAGGATGCTCCATCATGGCCAAGGTCTGCTTTTCCGTCTCAAATCGGGAAATAATGGCTTTGCTGTCAATACCCGCTTTAATAACCTTGAGAGCGACTCTTTGTTTAATGGGTTTTCTTCGCTCGGCCTCATAAACGATGCTGCAGCTGCCCTCTCCAAGAATATCCTTAATGTAATAGGCGCCGATGGATGTGTTTGCCACGGAGAGTTCGTCTCTTAGTTGGGCCATATTTCGATGAGCATTGCGAAAAATCACCGTGGCATCGGTGTAATCCTGTATCAGGAGGTCTACCGCATCGCTCAAGTCAGCATCGCCCTTACAGGCATGCTGCAAAAAAGAATGGCGCTCTTCGGCATTATTTATCTCCAGTGCATTGAGAAAAATTTCCTCGGCTTTTTTTTCCAAATCCATGTTCAATCTCCGCGAAAAGCATTATTCATCCAGCGAAAGAGCCACACCTTTGCCGCAGCCCAATGCCGATCAACTGTCCGCTTGCTCATGCCCAGCTTCTCGGAAATTTCTGTATGGGAAAGGCCGCCGAAAAAGCGTTCGACGACAACAGCGGCTCTTTCCGGATCGCATGTTTCCAATTCTGTAATCCCATCATTGATGAGAATAAGGCAGTGCTCGGGGCAGCTGTGGGAAAGGGACTCGAGCACTTCGGAGTTTTCCTTCTGCTGATCGCCTCCATGGCGTAAACGCTCCTTTTTTCTCAGGTGATCGATGAGAATATGCCGCATCGTGGTGGTCGCGGTAGCCAGAAAGTGATTCGACGTTTTCCAGAAATCATTTCCAGCCATTTTCATCCATGCCTCGTGGACCAAAATCGTTGGCTGAAGAATAGTTTGAGGAGCCAGCGTGGACATTTGCTTATAAGCAAGCTTCTTGAGACGGAGGTACATTTCAGGAGTGAGGTTTTTTTCTGCATCAAAACCGTCATCATTCCTGTTTTCTGTATCAGATGGTGGGGCCATTATTCAGACAGAGCGGAAAGACATCGAGGTATCCGGGCTCTGATTCTTCTTTTCGGAAAAGGGTAAGAAAAAAGAAAAAGGTGGCGTTCTCCAACGCGAAATCTCGTTAACAAGGATTAGAGGTTCTCTAGCAAACTGTCGAGGGAATACTTATTGCCAAACTCATCTTTCTTACTCCACAATCCATTTATAACCAATGGATTGTAATCGGTTGTATGCATCTCCTATTGGTCTATTCCTACCGTTTTATAAAAACCCTTCACAGCATGCCATGCGCTTTGCCGGTAAGCTGGATATTGGGCATCTTTGGAATGGGATTAATTCCTTACACCCTTATGGGAAAAACACGATCTGGACCTGTTATGTATGGACACCATGTTTGTGTGGAAGGTGATTTTATACATACCTATACACTCCTTGATGAAAAAGAAGGACTGGATGCAAACCTGTTTTCTGAAGAGGTTTTCGGAAAAAAATTCAGCGTAAGCGTGGATGACCTGCCGAAGGGAAATTATGTCATCACTCTGGACCTGACAGAAACCTACCACAGCGAAGAAGGCCTTCGCATAATGCAGATCCTGTATCTGGACGAAGTTGTGGCGGATGATGTGGACATCATCAAGCTAGCCGGTGGAAAGAACCGGGAACTGCGGTTGCAGTTTTATGTGACTTACGACCCGGAAACAGCCAAAGGGCCTCTGGCGCTGACTTTCATCGCCAAAAAAGACAACGCCAAGTTGAATGTTTTTCAGGTAGAAGATTCATCAGGGAAGAAGGTGGCCTACCTGAAAATCAAGGATCTTCCAATGACTCTCTCGTCAGCCACTGAGCCGGAAGCAAATCTTTCGATATCCAAACCGTTTCATGCGGAACACCGGGAGCAAATGCTCAAATGCTCCGCGGTAACATTTTTTCATAGGACACATTTGGTTAACTGGGAAAACCTTGGGCATCTTATTGAGGGTGCGGGGTTTTCCATTGTAGGGAAATACCCGGGATTCCCGAGGATCGATACATCGGACACCTACTTTAACAGTATGGTGCAGGGCACAACAACGGCTCATTATGGGGATAAGAGCAGTTGTTTTGTAACAGTACATCCTCGGGAATCTGGGTCGGGCAACAGCTTCCCTGTAAGCACCCTCAGGTTAGCCGTAACCACTAATCATTCTTAAATTTTTCCATTCCTGATTTAACGATAAACCAAAAAAAACCACTTCCTTATAACTCACAATGCGTTGAGTCATGACCCTCCTTAGGCAGGGATCACCCTGCCCAATGTAACCAACCAAACAAAAACAAATTCTGTATATGAAAAAATCTATACGATTACCCCAATCCGGAGCTCGTTCCCGCGAGAATCTGGTAAAAGGTTTGTCGGCACTCCTTCTGAGTGCGGGGCCTGTACTGGCTCAAACAGAAAGTACGAATGAGGATATCTACATTCTGGATCCGTTCACCGTCAGCTCCGACTTCGATGGGTATAAAGCGCTGGACACCCTAGGCGGTGCCCGTGTGCGAACCACCCTTGCGGATACAGCGGCTTCACTGTCTGTTATTACCCCCAAACTGATGCAGGACTTGAATGTTACCAGCGCCGAAGATCTTCTGGTCTACACGACCAATACAGAAGTCTCCGGTCTTGGCGGTAACTTCTCGGGGATTGCCTCCCGCGGTTTCGGGGTGGCCAGTTCGGGGGAAGACCGCAGGCTGGTAAATCCGGCGGGAACCAACCGTTCCCGCGGCCTCTCCGCCATGGATAATACGCGAAACTATTTCCGCAGCGAAATACCCTGGGATGGTTATAACATCAGCCGTGTAGACATTTCCCGCGGCCCGAATTCCTTCCTCTTCGGCGTAGGGAGCCCGTCCGGTATCTCCAACGTTTCCACCAACGATGCGGCCTTCAATACCTTTGGGAACTTTGAGTTCCATTATGGCAGCTACGGAACTACCCGCGAATCCTTCGATTACAACCACGAAGTATTGAAAAACGAGCTGGCTGTGCGAGTCGATCTAGTCAACGACGAAAAGCAGTTTAAGCAAAACCCGGCGTACAACCATTCACAGAGAGCCTATCTTGCGCTGCGTTACGATCCTTCCTTTCTGGACACGGAAACAGCCCATACCAAGATTCTCTTCAATTATGAGTATGGCGATGTCAGCTCCAACAATCCGCGTATGTTGCCCCCAATGGATTACATTACCGGATATCTGGCTGAAGCCAACGGAGAAGGGATTGACGAATTCGTTTATAATCCGGACGCCAGCGGTGCCGACCCCAATTTCTCTCCCTGGGTAGCCAGCGAAGACATCCACTATGCCTGGGGAAATACACCAACCTACTGGTATGATGGGGCTACCGGTCAATTGATTCAGGCGGGTCAATCCAATGCCGGCGGCTACCGCTACAACAGTAGCACAAGCGTTGCCGGATTCGGCGGAATAGGCAATTCCTATAACGTATATTCATCGGGTTTCCGCCATTATGCGGAAGCGGTCAATGCAAACAATCCCGATCTGTACCCCGGGGCCGATGCCGGAACAGTCACTTACCTGGACAAAACACTCTCCGACCCCAGTATCTTCGACTTCTACAATAATTTGATTGATGGAGCCAACAAACACGAGTGGCAGGACTGGGATGTTTACAACCTCAGTGTAGTGCAAAGCTTGTTCAGCGATCGCCTGGTGATACAGGCCGTAGCCACACACGAAGACTACGAAAATGGAATTGAAGGTGCTCTGGGCGGATACGTTAACCCTTATATTGCAATCGACTTGAATGCCTATGAGAACCGATACCCATCCTGGTATGATGAGGCTACGGAAAATCCGAATTTGGGTCGTCCCTTCATTGCCGGAAAGTATGACGGGGGCAACAGCTCAACACATACGATTCACGACAACTATCAGTTGACGGCAAACTATTCTCTACGGGCAGAAGACCTGACCAGCTCTGATTCCCTGATTCAAATTCTCGGACACCATGAGTTCACCGGATTGGTCGGCCGTTATGTTACGGAAGAAGAAAACCGCAAATGGGCGATGTATGCGGCCAGTGAAGCGTATTCTGATCGCTTGGAATTAAGCCCAACCTTATCGAATAGAAGCCTCAGCTGGGTCACCTATCTGGGTGATTCCCTAATTGACAGCAACAGTGCAACCGGCGCCTATTTGAGTAACATTAACGGAAGCCTGACTCCTGCCTCCGGAAATGTAACACTGTTTGACCGGACCTGGACTGCAACCGGCGTTGATCCGAATGCGGTATGGATCTACCAGATTCCCGGCCAGGAGCCCTCCTCTCTTACTCAGATAGACAATCCGGCTAATTATTCGGGTTATCAACCCTATGCCATGAGTGTCGTAGACGAAAACCTCTACTCTTCGGGAGATAAGAGCAAGGAAACACTGGAATCCTACGCCTTCATGTACCAGGGTTTTCTTTTCAACGATGCAGTGATTCCGTCTTTTGGCTGGAGACGCGACAAAGTGCGTCAGCAGGGAAGCAACGCCCCGATAGACAGCAACACCAATATTGCCTCTATGGACTATGAGCTGGAAGACGAAGGAGTCCGTATATCCACAACATCGGTCAGCTACGGTATTGCCGTGCACCTGGCTAAGATTTTTAAGAACCTGCTTCCTGAAAACGATGATATTACACTGTATTACTTCCACGGAAGCAATCAGACTCCCAAAGTACGTTATGCCATCGATACGTCTATGCTTCCCAACGAAGAAGGGGAAACTGACGACTTCAGTATTCAGTATGACGGCTTCAACGGCCGCTTTACGGTTCGCCTGACCTATTTCAAGACTATCGACAAATATGCATCCGCATCCTATGGTCAGCCTCTCGGCGCCAGTGGCTGGCTGATTGACTCACTTCCTTCCTGGACGGTCGGTTTTGCCGCCTCCGCGTTGTATGCAGTTGATCACCCGGACAGTGAGATGCCCAATGACCTGCTCTGGCAGTCCTGGCTCTGGCAGTGGGGCCGTGACAATCCCGATCTGGTGGCTGAAGTGGGAGAAGTCATGCGCAATGAATTCAGCGATGTTTTCACGCAGGAATACTGGGATCTTTACAATCTGCCGGTTGATGCCGCCGCCATCCGGGCCGGAGACTGGTTGAACGTGCTGAGCAACGGATCAGCTCCCCTGCCCTGGAATATTGCCAACGAGCACCTAATCCACGGGGTTCATCCGGTAATTGATCAGGATTTGGAAGCCAAAGGCTTCGAATTGGAAGCAACGGTTCGCCCACTCTCCAACTGGGATATCACCTTCAACGCCTCTCGCGTAGAAGCCTACCAAACAAAGTTGGGTGAAAGGACTTCTGAATATTTGGAAAGTTTGGCAGATCTTTATATCAACTCTCCTTTGTCACAGGTCGCTCAATGGGGAAATATTAACTCACCTCTACGGGACCAGTTCATGAGTGGACTTTGGGGGCCCTATCTGACTCAGCTAGCGCTGACCGGATCCGATCAGCCAGAAATCAGAAAATGGAACTTCAAAGTAATCTCCAACTACACCTTCAACGAAGGCTTTATGAAGGGTTTCAATGTGGGCGGTGCATTCCGTTGGGCAGACAAACCCATTCTGGGATACGGCATCTATGAAGGGGAGATGTTTGGTGAATCTGCCTGGATGATAGATGTCAACAAGCCTTACTATGGCTCCACTGATTCTCACTTCGACTTTTGGGTGGGGTACCAGCGTGCCTTAACAGAAAAGATCGACTGGCGCATTCAACTGAACCTGAGAAATGTCGGTGAAAGTTCCGGATTGGAAACTATTGCCGTAGAACCGGACGGTACAGTTGCCCAGCAGCGCATTACTCAAGGGATGACCTACGATCTGAGCATGAAGTTCATGTTCTGATCTCGACCAGAATTTCTGAAATTTTTCAGGGATTTAATACATAAAATAGCGCCAATTCATTTGGCGCTATTTTTATGTTTCAATTTTTCGTATATTTCATTCCTTTCTACAACAACATCAATAAGTTCCTTTCTTATGTTTTGCTCAAACAAGGCCTCTTTTCTGATGCGAACAGCCCTCCCCCCGGTGGCTCTGGGCCTACTCCAAACAACCCCTTTACGTGCCGACGATACCCCGGGTTGGGATCGCGGCGTAGAAGGCCAGCGCAAGGCCGACATGGGCAATGGTTATTTTCTGAATCCGGTACTGGCGGGCGACCGACCTGACCCTCTGTGCTGAAGCAAGGAGACGACTACTATATGGTGCATTCTTCCTTTGAGAGTATTCCCGGGTTGTTAATCTGGCACTCCAAGGATCTGGTCAACTGGGAGCCGGTAACCTCTGCGTTGAATACCTATGTGGGCAGTGTCTGGGCACCGGATCTGTCTTACCTCGACGACCGCTACTACATCTATTTCCCGGCGGTTTCCGAAAAAGGATTTACCAATATGGTGGTGTATGCCGACGACATTAAAGGCCCTTGGCATGGACCCGTGGACCTGGAAGTCGGCAATTTTGACCCAGGTCATTTGGTAGACAAAAACGGGCAGCGCTACTTGTATTTTAACGGCGGCAATATGGGTAAACTCAGAGCCGACGGCTTAAGCATGGAAGGTAAAGTGCACCATGTTTATGACGGCTGGAAATACCCCGAACACTGGGAAGTTGAGACCTTTGCTCAGGAAGGCCCAAAAATGCTCAAGCACGGAGCTTACTACTACATGGTGCTAGCCGAGGGCGGCACCGCCGGACCGGCTACCAGCCATATGGTGATTATGGCTCGTTCCACATCTCCGGAAGGGCCCTGGGAAAACTCGCCTTACAATCCGGTAGTCCACACGGGATCCTCGCAGGAAAAGTGGTGGTCCAGAGGGCATGCTACATTGCTGGAAGGCCCCGATAAGCAGTGGTATCTGGTATACCATGCCTATGAAAAGGATTTCTATACCTTGGGCCGACAGACATTGCTCGAACCGGTGGAATGGACAGCAGACGGCTGGGTAAAAGCATCCGGTTATGATGTGGCCCGCCCCATTCCATTACCGGAAGGAGGCATCGCCGTTGCCCACGGGCAAGCCCTTTCCGATGATTTCAGCCGCAACAAAATCGGGCTTCAATGGAAGTTCTTCCAGCCGCGCAGCAATTATACAGAGCGTTACCGCTACGAAGACGGTAGTCTGGTGCTGGAGGCAGAAGGGAACTCTCCCAAGGACTCTTCTCCGCTACTCTTCATTACCGGAGACCAGGCCTATGAGATGCAGGTGGAAGTTGATTGCGACGAAAATGCCAAAGGCGGCCTCTTGCTCTTCTACAACCACAATCTCTTTGCCGGGCATGGTTTCTCCAACAACAAAATGCTGGAATACTGCAAGGGCGGCGTTCAGGAATTCCCCAAACCGGACTATATAGGAAACCGTTTCTTCCTGAAAATACGCAACAACCGCAACGTTGTTACCGTCTGGTACAGCGCCGATGGCGAAAACTGGACAAAACACTGGATGCAGTATGAAGTATCCGGTTACCATCACAATATTGAGGGTGGCTTTCTGACACTGGCTCCAGCCTTGATGGCGGCCGGAGAAGGCGAAGTGCGTTTCAGAGACTTCAAATATAAGGCTTTACCCTAAGCTTTTGTTCTTTAGGATCATAACTCTTTCAATCAACTCCTTAGTTTTGCCGTATCTCAATGTGCAAGGCTAAGGAGTTCTTTTCACCCCATAAACCACTTACCCCATGCATAAAAGTCTAATGTTCCTCTTCGCTTCCGCTCTATCCGCGGTGAGCGCTCATACCGCATCCGGTTCCGATTTTAAGGACTGGGCGCAAACCCCGCCGCTGGGCTGGAATAGTTGGGACAGTTTCGGAACCACGATCAACGAGGCCCAGGCCAAAGAACAGGCCGACGCCATGGCCCAATACCTAAAACCTTACGGTTGGGAATATTTTACGGTAGATATTCAATGGTACGAACCCAACGCCCGTGGCCACGACTACAAAGCGGGGGCTCCGCTGGAAATGGACGCCTACAGCCGCCTGATACCGGCAACCAGCAAATTCCCCTCCGCGGCAGAGGGCCACGGTTTTAAGCCTTTGGCCGATTATGTGCACTCCAAAGGGTTGAAATTCGGGATTCACCTGATGCGCGGTATCGCCAAGCAGGCAGTCAAAGAGAATACACCCATCTGGGGCACCAGCGCCCATGCGGCTGATGTGGCCAACATTCAAAGCACCTGCCAGTGGAACCCCGATATGTATGGCGTTGATATGGGTAAAGAGGGCGCTCAGACCTACTACGATTCTCTGTTCCAAATGTATGCCGACTGGGGCGTGGATCTGGTAAAAGTGGACGATATTGCCCGCCCTTACGATGAGGTACAGAAGGCTGAAATTGAAGCCATCCGCAAGGCTATAGACAAGACCGGGCGCCCCATCGTATTAAGCCTGTCTCCGGGCGATACGCCGATAGAAAAGGGCTCCCATGTGATGACTCAAGCCAATATGTGGCGCATTTCCGATGATTTCTGGGACCGCTGGCCTCCACTTTACGGGATGTTTGAGCGGCTCAATAAATGGACCCAGTATCGGACAGCGGGAACCTGGCCGGACGCCGACATGCTTCCATTTGGAAAGGTTGAATTTGGACGCCCGACCAACTTTACCAAGGATGAACAATTGACCTGTATGAGCCTGTGGTGCATTGCCCGCTCTCCCCTGATTCTGGGCGCAGACATGACTCAAATGGACACCTTTACGCTGGACTTGCTGACAAATCCGGAAGTGCTGGAAGTCAATCAACACAGCGATAACAACCGCCAGTTGAGCAATGCAGATAACCTTATTGTCTGGGTGGCCGATGTCCCGGGCAGCAAGGACAAGTATGTGGGGTTGTTCAATGCTCAGGATAACAGCGATCCCTTTGATCTGACCTCTCCCGACTTTCAGGCCGTGTTGACACACGAGGCGCCCGGCAGCCAAGTGATTAACATCAACCTATCTATCGACGGAGCCAAAACACTGGTGTTGGCAGTGGATGAGGGAGGCGACGGCAGCGGTTACGACCATGCAGCCTGGATAGAACCCAAGCTTATCGGCCCGGGAAAGACCTTCCAACTGTCCAACCTACCATGGGCACTGGCGACCTCCGGCTGGGGCGTTCCGCAGAAAGACAAAACCATAGACGGCAAGCCCCTTCAGTTGAACGGCAGAGAAGTCAAAGGCATTGGGACTCACGCTAAATCGGTGATCGAATTTGATCTGCCGGAAGGCTACAACACATTTACAGCCAAAGGTGTTGTAACGGACGGAAGTGTGCAACCGGGCAGACTGACCTTTATGGTATTGATTGACCCCGAAAAAGTCACCCTGCCGGACAAAGCAAACGTCGCGGTGAGTTTTGAGGATTTGGGAATTACCGGAAAAGCGAGTGTGCGCGACCTCTGGGCCAGAAAGGATCTGGGAACATTCGAAAGTTCTTTCGGACAGGAGCTCCCGTTACACGGAGCCGGCCTCTATCGGATATCTCCGGAAGAGTAATCCATCCCATATTACTTGATCTTTTGGAAAAGCCCCGTGTTTACGGGGCTTTTTTTATAAAAAATAGAAAACAGACATAACCTACTATGTATAAACAAGATATAAATCCTACCCAAAATAACTCAGGCAAAACAAAATAAAATATACCACAAAACTAATACCATAACAAAAGATCAATATAATAGATCGCTTAATCGCATATATAACTATAAGAAAACGACTTAAGTCGGATAACTATTTTTTAGTATTTTATATCACCAAAAAAAGAACACTATATTTTCTTATTTCCATAATAATCAAATACTAGCAAAACAAACGACTAACGGTTGTTAGTATTTGACATCCATGTTAGGGTTGTAGCTTATGGCTAGCTTAATCAAAAAAAGCATCTCAATTAATGCATTCCTACTACTGCCTCTGGCGGCGCTGGCTCAGGGGACAGGCCTTTCAGAGGCAGAGCTCAATGCCCGCATAGAGCAGCTGGAAAGTGAACTGGCTCAGTTGAAGGCAGAGAAAGCAGAAATCTCCCAAGAGCTGGAAATCAAGGAAGCAGCATTGACCCAAGCCGAAGAAAGCAGTGCCCCCATTACATTGGCGGACGGGGAAGGCGGCATCTGGACGATTGGTGGTGCCATTCGAGCAAACTATACCCTGGGTGATTACAGCGGCGGCAACAACCCAAACCGCGGCGGACACGGGGGCAACTTCGGGCTGGATGTCTTCCGCATCAATGTTGATTACAGCAATGGCCCCTGGAGCGGTAAAATGGAGTATCGTTTCTATGATGGGTACAATTTCTTCCACACGCTTTACGGAGCTTACAACTTTGAAGATGAAAGTGTGCTTAAAGTAGGCCTTAACCGTGCACCCTTCGGAGTCGGGGCTTACGGACCAGCCAATTCGTGGTTTTTTGACCAGCACTATTACGTAGGCCTCTCCGACGATATGGATTACGGAATCTCCTACACAAAGACATCTGGAGAATGGACCTTTGATGCTGCCGTATATCTGGCAGCCGAAAACAACTGGCGCGGTTCCTCCGCAGACAGCGCCCGCTATTCCTACGATATCGTTGATACCGGAGCCGTTAATGCTCATTATCGGGAGCGCGGCCAATTAAACCTGAGAGCAGTGCGTTCTTTTGCCGGAACCGTTCCCACAGATATTGGAGCTTCGGCGCAGATCGGCCTGCATAAAGGAGATGATCTTTTTGCCGACGATACCACCTCCTACGCATTTGCCGTGCACAGCACCAGCTCGTGGGAGAACTGGGGATTAAAGACTCAACTGAGCTATTACAATTACAATGCCGATTACACGGGCATAGATGGAAGCAATGATGACCTGATTGCCATGGGAGCGTACGACTATGCCGCCGCGGTGGCCAGTGAAGGCGTTATCCCCTCTATTGCGATCAACTACCTTTGGGTTCCCAAAGACATTCCGTGGATTGATTCGATCAACTTCTACAATGATTTCAGCGTCATTATGAAGCGTGGTGAAATGGCGGATAGAACCGACTTCAACGACAGCGCCATGAATGTAATCGGCATGGCTATTGCCCGGGGCAACTGGTATATCTACGTAGACTACGCCCTCTCCAACGGAAACTACTTTGTAGGAAACAGCGGAGACTTTGGTGCCAATGTGAACGATGATTGGCAAAAGCGTTTTAACATCAACTTCGGCTACTACTTTTAAGCAGCGGATCCCGCTAAGGAGTTCTGTTACGGGATCGCGAAAAAAAGGCTTTTATGAGCAAAATCGAAATAGAAGGTCTGTATAAAATATTTGGCCCCAGAGCCAAGACGCAGGCCATGCCTTTGGTAAAAAAAGGAAAATCAAAAGCTGAAATCCTCAAACAAACCGGCTGTACGGTGGGAATCAACGATGCCTCTTTTCAGATAGAAAAGGGGGAAATCTTTGTAATTATGGGGCTTTCGGGCAGCGGTAAATCCACTGTAATCCGCTGTTTGAACCGCCTGATCGAACCAACATCCGGCTCGGTCAAAATTGACGGAGAGAACATCGTAAATCTCCCGCCGGAAAAGTTAAGAGAAGTGCGCCGGAAAAAGATGGGGATGGTTTTTCAGAAGTTTGGGCTCCTCCCTCATCGTTCGGTGATTGATAATGTGGCTTTCGGGCTGGAAATTCAGGGACTGGATAAAAACACCCGTCTGGAGAAAGCCAGGGAAGCGATTGATCTGGTCGGGCTGCAAGGCTACGAGGAGAGCATGACGCAGGCTCTCTCGGGCGGGATGCAGCAACGCGTTGGCCTGGCCAGAGCACTGGCCAACGATCCGGAAATTCTTTTGATGGATGAGGCATTCAGTGCGTTGGATCCTTTGATTCGCGTTGGGCTGCAAAACGAACTATTGGAGTTACAGGCCCGTATGCACAAAACCATCGTCTTCATCACACACGATCTGGACGAGGCCCTAAAGCTGGGAGACCGCATCGCTATTATGAAAGACGGTGAAGTGATTCAAATCGGCACACCTGAAGAAATCCTCACCGAACCGGCCAATGAGTATGTGCGCTCTTTTGTGGAGAATGTGGACCGCTCCAAGGTGATTACTGCGGGAACCGTAATGGAAAAGCCATATGCACTGGCCGTCAACGACGACGGTCCTCACCTGGTGACCCGTAAAATGAAGCAAACGGGGCACTCCACCATCTTTGCGGTAGACCGTGAGCGCAACTTCCTCGGGTATGTGAGTATCGATGATTCCATTGAACTGACCAAAAAGGTTCCTCTGGCAGAAGATGATCAAGCCAAACGAAACATTAGAGGAATCATTCGCACGGATGTCGCAACCTGTTCGCCGGAAACATCTCTGAATGATCTGTTGAACAGTGCTGCGAACAGTAAAATGCCCATTGTTGTTACCGACGAAAACGGAAAATTCAAAGGTATCGTGTCCCACGTGGCGCTGATCTCTGGCATTGCCGGCGATGAAACAAGCGAAACGGAGGTATGCTCATGAAACTCTATGAGATTCCCGTCGGAGACTGGTTTGAGGCTCTGATCAAATTCTTTAAAACCACGTTTGACAGCCAGTTTGACGCCATTCGCGAAGGACTCGGCTTCCTGATTCACCAACTGGAGGCCGCTTTAATGATGCTGCCCTGGTGGGTTATGCTGATATTGATCACGGCACTGGTCTTTCGGCGAAGCGGCAAAGGCCTGGCCCTTTTTGCAGGTTTCGGTCTGCTTTTAATCCAGTCCATGGGACTTTGGAACGAAACGATGCTGACAGTAGCACTCGTCATCGTATCCACCACGATGGCCTTGTGCATCGGTATCCCCCTGGGAATATTGGCTGCGCGGAAGAGGCAAGTGGAACGCATACTGCGGCCGTTGCTGGACTTCATGCAGACCATGCCGGCTTTCGTTTACCTGATTCCCGCAGTTACCTTTTTCAGTCTTGGGATTGTCCCAGGGGCCTTCGCCACGATTATTTTTGCAATGCCTCCTGCAGTCAGGCTGACTCAACTGGGGATAAAACAAGTCCCCGAAGAAGTAGTTGAAGCAGCTCAATCCTATGGAGCTACACCACGGCAACTGCTCCTTAAGGTGCAATTGCCCATCGCAATGCCAACGATACTGGCAGGCGTCAACCAAACCATCATGCTGTCCCTTTCCATGGTAGTGATTGCGGCAATGATTGGAGCCCCCGGACTTGGACGAGTGGTTTACGGTTCCATCCAGGCAATGGCCATCGGACGCGCCTTCGAAGGGGGATTGGCCATCGTTGTCATCGCCATTTTATTGGACCGCCTGACTCATTCCATTGCACAAAAACGGAAATAACATTTATATGAAAAAACAAATCCGCAACGTAATCCTCCCCATAATCTCGGCTGCTGCATTGTTGCTGGCCGCCTGCGGCGCACCAGAAGACAGTGCTGCCGACAAACAGATTAAGATTGCCTACCCAAACTGGGCCGAGGGCATTGCCATGACTCAGTTGGTTGATCATTTATTGGATGACATGGGCTACGATGTAGAACTAACCATGGCTGATCCGGGACTGATCTATGCATCTCTGGCCGAGGGCAGTCAGGACGTATTACTCGACGCCTGGCTTCCGATTACGCATGAGTCATACATGACTCAATACGGAAACAACCTCGATGATCTTGGAACCACTTTTGAAGGGGCAAGAATCGGGTTAGTGGTACCCTCTTATGTTGACATCCAATCAATCGAAGAGCTACCGGCTCACGTTACTGAGTTCGAAGGCCAGATCATAGGAATTGGTCAGGGAGCCGGAATCATGAAAAAGACGACTCTGGCACTCACTGAGTATAAACTGGGCGATTATGAACTGATTCCCTCCTCCGGCCCGGCCATGACTACGGCTTTGGATGAGGCGATTGAGGACAACAAGGCCATTGTCGTTACCGGCTGGCAACCGCACTGGAAGTTTGCCCGTTACGACCTAAAATTCCTGGAAGATCCCAAGGGAGTTTATGGTCAGGCAGAAGGCATCCACAAAATCACCCGTAAGGGCTTTGCCAAAGATCAGCCGGAAGCAGCTGCCCTACTCTCCAAAATGAAACTAACCGGGGAAGAGCTGGGAAGCCTGATGGATGCCTTGCGCAATACCAAAACCGATGCAGAGCAATCCGCTGCGGTAGATACCTGGATTGAAACACATCAGGAATTGATCAACAGCTGGAAATAATCTGTTTTTTGCAAATTATCTAAAAAAAGCGCCCCGTTCTTTTCGGGGCGCTTTTTTTAAAGAGACGAACACCTGAATTACTCGGTCCTAAGCAAACGCAAACCGTAGATGCCTCCGGCCAGTTCCTTTACTGCGCGGAAGCGAACCGTCAATTTGTTGTCCGCAGCAGCATCAATGATCTCTGAAGGCAACGGATAGTGCTTATCGAATAACTTGTATCCATTGGATCCATCCAGTTCTTCTGTGGCAATCACGACACCGTTCACACTGATTTCAAAGGTACGCCCGGAATCTTCTCCGCTGTAAGTTACAGAAAGCTCCATTTGCTTTGCGTAACCGCGGGTATTGAGGGTGTACTGGAAATCTTTTCCATGCCTCCAGTGGTGTCCCTTATACATACCGGTCTCGGTGTCTTTTCCGGAAAAGTTGTGCTCCACCTCGGGCTGCTGTTCACCGATAGCAACAAAATCCAGAGTTGCGGCCTCGAGGCTGGCTTTAGCAGCCTCCTCCTCGCGTAGTTTCTCGCGGGAAGCAGACCATTCATCTCGAGTCATAGCATTCCAGTACATCTGATAACGCTGACCATGCAGATTGTAGAATGGAACCAGAGGCAAGCCATCTTGAGTAGAAGGTTCTACGATATCCTCTAGGAGAAAGTGCAATGGCCCTGAATCCTCATCCGCAGAAATATGAGAGAGCAAATCCTCAGGCTCGGAAATGAGAACAGGAGCTTTATCCATAGGAACCAGCGAACCATGAGCAACGTGGCCCATACGACTATCGTCCGCATAAAGTCCCTCAAGATCATCTGCTCCCGCCGGATGAACGAGCACGATGGGACCATATTTGAAGGCAACCCAGGGAGAACCATCAGGAAGTTTTTCAACACTCAGGGCCATGGGCAGTTTCACCTCAATACGGTCTCCATCCTGCCATCGGCGGGTCAATGAAACATAGGTTTGGGGATCTGAATTGATGAATTGTTTTTCCCCGTTCACCCACACTTGAAAGCCCTCGGCAGAAACCCATTGAGGATGACGAATACTAATCTTAAATGTTGCCGGTTCCTTCATCGAGAAGGTTAGGCGGGTGACCGGTTCTTCCGGGAAGGAAGTTTCCTGAATCAGGGTGCCTCCGGTAAAATCAAGTTTCGAAGGGATGAAGAGGTTAACGCGAATATCTCCCTCCTTCGGTTGTGTATAAATAAACTTCCCGTATTTTCCGGGGTTTTCCATTCCGGTGCCAACACAACACCAAAAAGCTTTCTCCGGCTGAGAATAAACCCGGTAATGCTCCGGGCGGATAGGAGTAAAATAGACATAGCCCGGATGGGTGCAATTAATCGCCGAGAGGATGTGGTTATAGAGGGCCTCTTCATAATAGTCTGCATATTCTGCGGAAGGAGATTGCTCGAAGAGCATCTCTGTGAGGTGCAGCATATTATAGGTATTACAGGTCTCCGGCCCTTCGCGCGATTCGAGCATTCCACGAAAATCTGAGGGATCGTTAAAGTGCTCTCCCACGCTATTTCCACCGAAAACAACAGAGCGCTCCTGAGTGACCGTCTTCCAAAAAAAGGCAGCCCCATCCTGCATCTGGCGGTTACCGATGAGGGCCCCGATACGCTCCATACCGATGACTTTGGGAATCTGAGTATTGGCATGCTTTCCGGTTAACTCGTCGCGCCCGGCCAGGATAGGATCGAGCACAGCGTGGTGATTAAACCGCCGGGCCAGCGCCAGGTATTTATCGTCTCCGGTAATGACATAGAGATCGGCAAGCACCTCATTCATGGCACCGTGCTCCGAGCGCAGCATATCCTGCATCTGGGCATCGTTGAGGCCATGGGTCAGTGTATCGCACCAATCGGCCAAGCCGATAAGCATCTGCAAGGCCTGCTCCCGCCCGGCAACCTGGTAGGCATCGCGCAGCCCGGCAAAGGTTTTATGGAGGTTATACCAGGGCACCCAGGTTCCATTCAGTCCAAAACCATGAGCATCGATCTGCCCGGAAGCAACCTCTTGCCAGAGTTTACGACTACCGGGAATGCCTCCGATGTAACCATTACCATTGGCTTTTTGGCAACGTTCGAGCTCATCAAGCATGTAATCCAAACGCCCGGCGAGAGCCCTATCGGGAGTATCGTTACCGGAGGCAATCATATCGGCCAACGCAGAAAGGTAATGCCCGGCAGTATGGCCAGCCAAGCCCTGCTCTTCCCAATTGCCGTAAACATCAGCCTTGGGAGGGAGGCCTGCTTCAACGAGAAATGGAGCCAGCAAACGATCTGGATTGAGAGCCAGCATGTATTGTTGATTCGCCTGAGCAGCAACGGTAAAAGGGCTTTCGTGAAGCCTCACCTGATTCAACTGGAAAAGTGTTTCGCCCTGCAGGAGCGGGACAGCCAAGGGGGATACGGCAAAGCCAAGCGAGAGTATAAGGGGTATACGGGTGAACATACTTAATATCTATTAAGGCTTATCCGGGAAAGCAATCATTAGTCATTCTTCACGGAGCAATTCGAGGCTTTCTATGTAAAAAAACCAAAACATTCTATTCTGCACTCGCCGCATGGAATAAAATCCTTTTACAGGGGTATAGCCCACGTGTGTATAAGGATACTATTTATTTACTATGAGTTATTTAATGAGTCTTGTCGGGATGGGAGTACTCCTCGCCGTCGCATTCGCTCTTTCCAACAACCGTAAAGCAATCAACTACCGAACAGTCGGCGGGGCCTTTGCCATTCAATTTTCCTTTGGAGCCTTTGTTCTTTATGTCCCCTGGGGGAAAGATCTGTTGAAAGGAGCCTCAGACGGGGTAACCGCAGTCATCAACTACGGAATGGACGGCTCGCAATTTCTCTTTGGAACACTGGCCAGCGACAAAAGTTTTGGGGCAATGCTGGCATTCGTCATTCTGCCGACACTGATCTTCTTCTCATCGTTGATTTCCGTGCTCTACCACTGGGGCATCATGCAATGGGTGATCCGCATTCTGGGGGGAGCGTTGAGCAAAGCATTGGGCACCTCCCGGGCGGAATCCATGTCGGCCGCGGCCAATATCTTTGTGGGGTTGACGGAAGCCCCGCTGGTGGTGAAACCGTTTCTGTCGAAAATGACGGAATCGGAACTCTTTGCCGTAATGTGCGGCGGTCTGGCATCTATTGCCGGAGGTGTTTTGGCGGGGTATGCCTCGATGGGGGTTCCGGTAAACTATCTGGTGGCCGCATCGTTTATGGCGGCTCCCGGAGGGATGCTGTTTGCCAAGATCCTGCGGCCGGAAACAGCAACACCGGACAACAGCATACCACAGATAGAGGAAATCCACGGAGAGCTTCCTGAAAACTTGATTGATGCCGCCGCCACCGGAGCCGGATTCGGATTAAAACTGGCGCTCAATGTCGCCGCCATGCTCATTGCATTTATCAGCCTGATCGCGCTGTTGAACGGTTTGCTGGGAGAGGCCGGTGCCCTTTGCGGGCATGACAATCTGACGCTTCAGCAACTACTGGGTTGGGTAATCTCTCCGGTAGCCTTTCTATTGGGAGTTCCTTGGAGTGAGGCACATATTGCCGGGGCCTTGATCGGTGAAAAAATCATTGCTACCGAATTTGTTGCGTATGCCCATTTCGTTGAATATATGGGAGATTCCTCTTCGATTGTATTAAGTGAAAAAACCAAGGGTATTATAACCTTTGCCCTGTGTGGATTTGCCAATATCGCCTCGATTGCCATTCTCGTGGGCGGACTCGGGGGACTGGCGCCGTCGCGCCGCAAGGACATCGCACGCTTGGGGGTACTGGCAATGATTGCCGGAACACTATCCAATCTGATGTCGGCTACGATTGCCGGTTTTTTCCTCTCATTCTAAAGCGGCAATACGGGCCGCGACGAAAGATTCGTTGATCTTTAGCACAGGTGCGTTTACGAAACAGAGGATGGGCCACAGCACGATCATAGGAGAAACACTCCGCATGAAATATCCGCGGCAGCGTTCGCCGAAGGAGATCCTCGGTTATTCGCTGAAAATAGGACTCTTTGTGGCTGCCTTTCTGGTGCTCTACAAACCCTTTGGATTGAATGAGCTGACGGGGAAATACCGCAATCTGATCATCGCCGGCTATGGTCTGCCCTGTATGCTGCCCATGGTTGCCCAGGGATTCAGCAAACAGTGGCTCCTCAATCGTTTTAGTTTTACGGAACGCTGGACGGTTGGGCACGAATTGCTCCTGACCTTACCCATGCTGCTGCTGATCGGCCTTTGCAACAGCATCTACACCATTCTCGTTTCGCGCACGGCTTTTTCCGGCGGAGTTATTCTGCAAATGGAACTCTATACGGTACTCATTGGAATCTTTCCCTGTTCCGGAGTGATTGCACTGGAAATGATCCGACAGGGAAGAATGAACCAGACACTGGCCCGGGGAATGAATGAGCGCATAGAAGAGCATTCCGATGTTGCTGCTGAGAGTGGCCGCCCGCTTCTGCTGCAGTCGGAAAGCGAAAGTGATGCGCTGAAAACCACCGAAGAAGAGCTCTGTTTCATCAAAGCCGGGGGCAATTACATTGAGGTTACACACTGCCGGGAGTGCACAAAACCTGAGACAACACTGCTGCGGCTTCCACTGAAAGAAGCGGAGCAAAGCCTGCTGGAGCAAGGCATCACGATGGCCCGCTGCCACCGGTCTTATCTGGTCAATGCAAAACGCATTGCCCGAGTGCAGGGCAATGCCCAGGGTCTGATTCTTCACCTGGACCGCGGAGAGTTGACCGTGCCTGTTTCCCGCTCTTTCGTGAGCGATTTCCGCAAATAAGTCAGGGGGCTACATTGCCATTCGTCCCTGCAACGTGCATTTGAGCCCGGCAAAGGGAGACTGGTTGTATTTCGTCACATCCGCGTGCACTCCGTACCGACGGGCTGTAAATGCAAAAAAGGATGAGGCAAGATAGGCCTCATGATACTTGCAGAAACATTTCTGGTGGGGCTGGGAGCCGGAGGCGGATGTCTGGCCCACTGCGGACCCGCCCTGCTGCCGATACTCCTATGCGGAGAGTCCCGCCGATGGCGTCTGGCATTGATTTTTACTGGAACACGGCTACTGACCTACAGCCTTCTGGCCACCGCCATTTATCTCTCGGGAAATCTCCTGCAGATACACACCTTACTCAGAGCCCCATCCACGGGAGGCATTCTTCTAGTACTGTTAAGTGTGCTGTTGGCGCGATATGGCTTAACCCTGCGGGAGGATTCCTGCGAAAGCAAAAATTGCGGATCAGGACATCCCGGCGAAAGTTTCCGGCGTTTTCGCAGCGGAGGCAAACGCTACGCCGTAAGATCCGGCATATTGAGCGCCACGGGGCTTTGCCCACCCATGTTTGCATTTGTAGTGGAAGCACTTCGCAGCGGCAGTGCGGCCCACGCCATGGAAGCAATGGGAGGCTTCTTTCTGGGAACAAGTATCGCCCTGTTGCCTCTATTTGCGCTGGGAGCAGTCTGCCGCGGGCAAGCCGCGAGAAATGCAGGAATGCTTTTCAGCCTCCTGGCGGCGGCAATGTATTTCATTCAAGGAACCAGCCTCATTCTCAAAGGAGTTTTTTATGTGTAAGCAAACAAAGCCCGTTCGCCGGCCATTTGGGCGAATAACAACGCCCCTGCTGGCGCTGCCTATGGCACTTCTGCTGGCGGTCTTGTTGAGCCAGGGAGATCCGGCGTGCTTTATGGAACCGGACCGCAAATTTGCCTATGCGGCAGTATGGATACTGGATATGTGGCTGTTTTACAAAATGCTGCGTACCGGAAAAACAGACCGCTACCGCGCGGTGCTGTTTATAGCCTTTGCCTTGGCGCTGTCGGTTACCTTTATTTCCAGAATGTTTGAGGCCAGAGGGGCGATGACCTTCAACCATGCGGATTTACTGCAATGCGAGGTGCCCTTCTGCCACATAGTGACGACGATGATCCTGATCCCGGCGGCACTATCGGATTCGATCATTTTCCCCGGTAGAATTGAAGGCGGATTTGCAGATATTTCCAGCATGCTGGTCATCGTCTTCGGAGCACTCCTCATCATGGGTCGCGGGTTTTGTTCCTGGGGCTGTTTCTACGGAGGTTGGGACGATGCATTCTCTCGCTTAAGCAAGCGAAAGCGGTGGAAAAATCCCCCGGCATCGCTCCGTTGGGGGGGCTTTGCCCTGCTTCTGCTGGTCGCGGTGACCTCTGCATCGATGCTCAGTCCGACCTACTGCGACTGGATCTGCCCTTTCAAGGCTGTGACCGAATACGAGGCAGTGGAATCTGTGGAAGCGGGACTCAAGGCCATCATCTTTATCTCTCTGTTTCTGGTCCTGGTCATTGTATTGCCGATCGTTACCCAAAAGCGCACTCAATGCGCCTGGTTTTGCCCGATGGGGGCCTTTTGCAGCAGTACCGGTAAAGTATTAAGCCCCTATCAGGTGCGCATTCGAACAGACACCTGCCTAAAGTGCGGTAAATGCATCCGCGTTTGTCCGATGGGAGCGCTGGATAAAGATTCTTTGGAAACAGGAAAAGCCACGATGGGCTGCAGCCTCTGCGGAAAGTGTGTGGATGTCTGCCCCAACGGCAGCATTTCCTACCATGTGCGCTATTCCGGAAAAGCAAACAAGCCGACACTTTCCAGACTTCTATTTCTCTACAGCGGATTTCTTTTTCTAGCCGTTTTTTCGGGAGGGAGCCTGCAACAGTTTATTCTGCTGTTACTGCGCGGCGTCGCCCGGCTGACCATTCAATCATGAAAACAAAACCATCTCTACAGACGGCCATAGCCATTCCCGCCTACCTTTGGGCCATAGGAGCATGCTTGTGCACTCCGATTCTTTTTCTGGGTTTGGGAAGTTTTGCCCACAACGCGGCGGGCCTGCCATTCATGCAAATACACCCACGCTACAGCGGTGGAACGATTCTTCGGGAAGAGACCGTTGGGGGTGTCGTCAGGCGCATTTATGAGCCGGTTTTTAAAGGCCTCATCAAAGAGCGAAATACGGGAATACAGCAGGTGGATCTAGTGACCCCTAGTCCCCACCCCGCGGAGCAGGCCATTGATCTGGATGCAGACGGCAGGATCGACCTGAAAATCCGCATAGCGGAAACGGGACAGCCTGAAGTGATTCCCCTCTCTGAGAATATCACCGGTCTACAGGTTTGGGCCAAAACCGAAGAAGGTTGGATCATCAGAATTCAAATAGAGAAGACCTCATTTACCAAAACACCTGAACATTAACCTGAAAAGAAGCCAAAATGAAACTAGCCATCTATCTCTACACCGCAGTCTTGAGTATCTGCCCCCTGTTGCAGGCAGAACCCACCGCAAATCTGAAGGTACACCTAAAGGGCCTTTCATCCAAAGGAGGTGTTATTTTACTGGGGCTCTACCACGATGAAACCACTTGGCTGGAAAAGCCTGCGCGGGGAAGCAAGAGTGACGCCCGAGGAACAGAGAGCACTGTGGAACTGAAAGGATTGGAACCTGGGACTTATGCCATATCGGTGTATCAGGACATCAACAGCGATGGAGTCTTGAACTGCACCTTTTTTGGAATGCCCAAAGAACCATATGCCTTTTCCAACAATGCCGCAGGAACATTTGGTCCCGCATCGTGGGAGAAAGTCTCGTTCTTGCTGAAAGAAGGCGATAACGAAATCCGCATAGATTTGGATTAACTAACCAACTCAGAGACAAAAAAGGCTCATCCCCAACATTGGGATGAGCCTTTGCATACATCAAAGACAAGCTTCAGCGGTAGCGCGAAAGCCAATGAGAGTAAGGATGGGGCAATACACTTGCCGCATTCTCCTCTTTTAACTCGCTTGCCGCATAAAACGGCCAATGCGGATTCTGCAGATGGGCACGCCCCACCATAACCAGATCCATCTGCTCTTTAGCCAAAGCACCTTCGGCCAGTGCCGGTGTGCCAAAGCCCCAGGCAGAAGCTACGGGCAGGCCCGTCTCGCGGCGCACACGTTGAGACACAGGGCCCATAAAAGCAGCTCCCCAGGGAATGTTGGCCTGCGGGGTGGAAAAGCCCATGCTGACACTTAGAAAGTCCAAGCCATGCTCCTTAAAGCTGCGGGAAAGGTCGATGGCTTCGGCAAGCGTTTCCTCGTCGCGCCCATCAAACTCAATGACCCCGAAACGGGCCGTCAAGGGGAGGTGTTCCGGCCATACATGGCGCACCGCATCCAGGGATTCCAGAAGAAAGCGGCCTCGTCCCCGGGAATCTCCACCGTATTGATCTGTGCGCTGATTGGCATGAACGGAGAAAAAGCTTTGGGCGAGATAGCCGTGGGCAAAGTGAAGTTCGAGCCACTCAAACCCGGCCTGCAGAGCACGTTTTGCGGCAGCGGCAAAATCGGCTTGAGCCCGGGAAATATCCTCGAGTGTCATTTCCCGGGGAACGCGGGTAAGGTTTGCCCCAAAAGCAACAGGAGAGGGCGAAAGAGTCGTCCAATAGCGCGGATCTCCCTCGGAAATGTGGTTATCGCCCTCCCAGGGACGGTTGGCATTGGCCTTACGCCCGGCATGGGCAATCTGGATGCCGGGAACCGCACCGGCTGCTTTAATGCCGGCTGCGATCTTAGCCAACCCCTCGATGTGATCATCGTTCCAAATCCCCAGGCAAGCGGGTGATATGCGCCCCTCGGGCGAAACGGCAGTGGCTTCGACAATAACCAGACCGGCCCCACCCCGTGCCAGGCTGCTGTAATGTACGGTATGCCAGTCATTGGTATAGCCGTCGACAGACGAATATTGGCACATAGGAGGAATGGCTATGCGGTTACGGAGAGTTACGCCCTTGAGTTGAAAGTCGGTAAAAAGATGTGACATATGGTTTGTGTGGTTAGGTGTTGCAGCAGTAAAGGCCTTCTCCGCGATTTTTCAAACAGCAGAAACACATTCATTTCCAGAGATATATTTATTCTGATTGAGTGATTTGACTTACTCACTTTTCGATACTCTTTTATGAAGTGGTGTCACAACATCCTTCATCAGAGCTGCAGCCCATAATTACCTACAGAGAATGATTCATTCCATACAATCGTCTCCCTAAAGCACACGAAAACCATTTTTAAAGAACGCCATATGCCGTTACCCAACATAAATCACCCGATATGGAAAGAGCTAATTACAAAAAGACCGGAGCATCAATTTGATTTTTTTGCGTTCAAACTGATTCTGTCGCGTTTAAATATGGAATACGAAAAAAATCCCTCCCCACAGGCCATTGAAACCTATGCACGCGAGTTAAAGGCTTTTCTCGAAAAAAATGCCAATCTGCCGAAGCTGCAGAACGATGTGAGAAAACTATTTGGAAACGGAGCAATGGTATGAATCAGGTCATGTATACAGTAGATGAGGTCAGCGCGTTGATAAGAGAAGGCAAGAGCCTGATTTTGGCCGGAGATGAAAGAACGCTTAAGAAACTACCAAAAGGAAACTGGATAGCGGGCTCCATTCCCTACTTTTTGGATGTGGACGGCGGAAAGTTTACACGGGACCATATTTACGTAACGCGGGTACCTGAATTCGCTACCAAGAGCACAGTAAAAGTCTACAGTCCCGAAGGCATTTCCGAAGTGTACAACGATGCCCCTCAAAACGGATTCAGTTTTATTATCCTTCCGGCATTCAGCAGCATCCATGCATCTTTTGCGCTGGAATCTCCGACCTACCAAAATTTTGCCTGCTCTCCTTTGATCGGCTGGATATCGGGGACGGCCCTGGATGATCTGGATTACGCCAAGCCAA
Organism: Opitutales bacterium; assembly: GCA_016932335.1. GTDB lineage: Bacteria > Verrucomicrobiota > Verrucomicrobiia > Opitutales > Oceanipulchritudinaceae > JAFGCZ01. The sequence goes on from JAFGCZ010000014.1 coordinate 134,987, forward strand.
AAACGTTTGATGGCATCAGCGCTTCTGAACACCAAAACAAAGCTGTGGTTTTTCACGTGGAATTACCGGCAAACAAAGCTGCAGATATTCAAATCATCAATTTGATGGAGCAGGGAGACGGGGACATTATTACCTTCCCGAAAAGCGGGTTTCATGCCTCTGAAGCATTGATCAATGGAGAAAAAATGGATTTTGCCAGCTATCTGAATGATCGGGATATAGACACCAAACTGCCTCTGGTGGCGGACATGCACGGAGCCATGATCAACACCAGTTTTCAGGCCATCGACGTGGAAAACCGCCGGGTTGATTTTTATGCACCGGTATTTGACGGAGTCACCTATAAAATTGCCAAACCAGTGGAGCATTACGTAAACAGCTTTAAAGAACGTGTTCCGGAAGGCTTGGAAGAAAGTATCTATTTCTCCTGTAACTGTATCTTAAACTACCTCTACGCCAGTCTGGAAGGGAAATCGTTGAAGAAGGTTACAGGGCCGATTACTTTTGGAGAAATTGCCTATCAGTTGCTCAATCAAACCATGGTCTACATGACGATTGAGGATATCTGAATCGGACATTGTTTTACATCCGGGGGCTCATTCCAGAAGGAATGAGCCCTTTTGGTGATTTGAATGTGAAAATATAGATTCACAACAGAACAGTTCCTGCTTATAGACCTTTAGACGATGAAAGCAGGTGAACGCACAGGAAATAAAGAAAGCGCGTATGGTGGCCCTGCCATGCTCATCTTCGTTCTGTTTCTGGCAGTATTTACCGCACTTAGCCTGATTCCGCTGTGGATCCCACTGCTCTACCTAATAATGAGCCTGCTGACCTTCCTGGTTTATACAATGGACAAACGCGCGGCAAAAAAAGACCGCTGGCGGGTGCCGGAAAAACGACTGCACACACTGGAGTTTTGCTGTGGTTGGCCGGGGGCGCTTTTGGCCCAACAAATCGTGCGACATAAAAGCCAAAAAGTAAGCTTTCGGCGTATCTTCTGGCTCATGACTTTTTTTAACGTAACGTTGCTGGGCACATGCTTCACTCCACAGGGAACAGACATCACTGAGGCAATCAGCAAAGAGCTGAAAACTATTGTAGAACACATTCGAAAAAGCTGACTGTTTTTTACAATTTTGATTCCCAAAGAGGAGACGTTTCTACTATAGTGTCGGATGATGCAAGCAAGAGACTTTCCGGCAGACGCACTCCGCCTCGGATATGGGGTGAACCTCAGCCACTGGTTGGCCCAGCATTTTGACGGCACGCCCGATGCCGAGATTTACTTTACCGAAGAAGACGTTCACTTTCTGAAAGAGAAAGGCTTTGGGCATGTTCGCCTGCAGATTGAAGAATCGGAAATGTGGGATGCTCAGGGCAAGCCTTACGAAGCAAAGTTTGCGATTCTGACCCGGGCCATGGACTGGCTACAAGCGGCGGGCATGTCGGCCATTCTGGACCTGCATATTCTCAACTGCCACCATTTTAATGCCGTGAACGGAGAAGGTGAGAATACGCTGTTCGATAAAGAGGAAAGCGTGACTCACTTCATCGGTATCTGGGAGGAGCTCTCCCAACGCTACAGCCACTACCCGAACGATTTTCTAGCTTACGAAATTCTCAACGAAGCGGTGGCAGAGGATCCCGAGGACTGGAACCGGGTACAGTTGGCCTGTGTAGCCGCGCTGCGCAAACTGGAGCCAGAGCGCATTCTGGTGCTCGGCTCAAACCGCTGGCAGCAACCCCAGATGTTCCCCTATCTCAGGGTGCCAGAAGGAGACAAACACCTGCTACTCAGTTTCCATTTCTATGTGCCCATCTGCTTTACGCACTACACGGCACACTGGCTCAACGATTTTGCCAATTTCCGCGGTCCAATCCAATATCCCGGACACATCGTGCCGCCGGAGTTCTTAGAAGCCTTACCGGAAAGCCCGGCCAAAAAATTACTCCAAGAATGTGCCTATAATGACAAAGAAACACTGCGCCAGGCCATGATGCCGGCCATCACCTATGCCAAGGAGCACCAGCTACCGCTTTACTGCGGAGAATGGGGCTGCCTGCGGGTACTCCCGCGCGAACAGCGTCTACAGTGGCACCGTGATATGACGCAGATTTTGAAGGAGGAAAAGCTGGTGAATGCCATGTGGGAGTATAAATACCACGAATTCGGCATACGCCACGAGCATACCGGAGAAACCGACGATGAGCTCATCGACATCATTATCAACGGTTAAAAAACTTACAGAAAAAGACCATTTCTATGAACAAATCCATTCTACTCTGCGCCACGACAGCACTCTTAAGTGCCTGCACAAGCACGCCCACCTCAAACAAAACAGAAAGACCGGCCCCAACCACAGTGGAATCCATCTTCGGGCAACCCTTGAAATGGACTGCCTCCGCGCCGGTGGTTCTGCCAAAGCCGGATGATGCCCACAACATTGTCTCCGTAAAGGATCCGTCGGTAGTCCACTATAACGGTAAGTGGCATGTGTATGCCACAACAGCCGACACGGAAGGACACTGGAGCATGCAATACACGAGTTTTACCGACTGGAAAGAGGCCTCCAAGGCAGAGCCCTACTACCTGGATCAAACACCGGGACTGGACGGCTACCACTGTGCCCCGCACGTGTTCTATTTTACGCCTCAAAAGAAGTGGTATATGGTCTACCAGTCTCAGCAACCGCAGTTTTCCACGACAGATGATTTGAGCGATCCTGAATCGTGGACTGCACCGGAGAACTTTTTCGAAAACAGTGATATGGGCGGGCTTCGCCTGGATTACTGGATTATCTGCGACAAAAAGTATGCCTACCTCTTTGCCACCGGAGACGATGGCAACGTTTACCGCAGTAAAACAAAACTGGAAAATTTCCCCAAGGGAATGAGCCCGTTCGAGGTAATTATCAGCGGCGCCAGAGAGGATATTTTTGAAGCCGGAATGACCTTTAAAATTAAGGGTATGGATAAATACCTGACACTGGTGGAAGCCATTGGCCCGGCCCGCTACTACAGAGCCTGGATTGCCGATACTCTGGATGGCGACTGGAGCGAGCTGGAAGGTGCCAATACATGGAAGCACCCCTTTGCCGGAATGAATAATGTGCGCTTTGAGCCGGGAGTCACTCCCTGGACAACGGACATCAGCCATGGGGAACTGATCCGTGAGGGTTACGACGAAATCCCGACAATTGATCCCGCACACCTGACGTTCCTCTTTCAGGGCTTCCCCCCGGAAGATGCCACCGAAGCCTACCATATGTTGCCTTACCGTCTGGGTTTGCTGACTCAGGATACCGAGGAGCAATAAACGGAGGGTTTGAAGTCCTTTTGCCGGCCACTCATATGAGTGGCCTTTTTTATGAGAAGAAAGCAGGCAGGGGGATGTAATAGAACCAGCCTCCCTTCTACTTGGGCAAGAAAGAACGCAGCAAACGGGTAACCTGAGAAAAAGGGGAGGAATTCGGACGAATTTTGTTGCATGCCTTGCCGGACAACCTTGATATCAACGCTCGATCATGGCCGAAATCGTAAATTACAATAGTCTGGAATGGCGCTCCGGTGTACTGGCACTGGAGGATGGCAGTGTTTTTCGCGGCAGGGCATTCGGTGCCACCGCAACGGTGTTGGGGGAAGCTGTTTTTAATACGGCAATGACCGGGTATCAGGAGGTCATCACAGACCCGTCCTACACCGGTCAAATCATCACCATGACCACTCCACAAATCGGAAATTACGGAATCAATCCCGAGGATGTGGAATCGGATGGAGTGAAGGTAGCCGGCTTCGTGGTGCGCGATCTCTCCCCGATTGCCAGTAATTGGCGCAGCCGTATTTCCCTGCCCGATTACCTCTCCCAATACGGGGTTCCCGGATTGACCGGAGTGGACACGCGCGCCATTACCAAAAAGCTGCGCGTGACGGGAGCAATGAATGCCTGCCTGAGCACTGAGGATATTTCCGATGAGGAAGCTGTGGCCAAGGCCCGTGCCTGGGAAGGCATTGTGGGTATAGACTATGTAAAACTGGTCAGCGCCAAATCCATCTACAAGTGGGATGCTTCGATGGGAGATCCGACCCCCTTTACTGTTCCGGGAACCTTACTGGAACCCAGTGTGCTGGAGCGTAAGCGCTACCATGTGGTGGCTCTTGATTTTGGGGCCAAATACAACATTTTCCGCAAACTTTCCTACCATGGTTTCGATGTGACCGTAGTGCCCGCCGATACACCGGCCGAGGCCATCAAGGAACTGAAACCGCAGGGCATCTTTTTGAGCAATGGCCCGGGAGACCCTGATCCCTTGATCTACGCCCATAAAACCGCCGCAGAATTGATCCAACACTACCCCACATTCGGGATTTGCATGGGGAACCACATTCTGACGCATGCGCTGGGAGCCAAGACCTTTAAGCTGAAATTCGGACACCGCGGAGCCAACCAGCCCGTAAAGAATCTGATTACCGGAAAGGTCAGCATTACCTCACAAAATCACGGATTTGCGGCAACGCCCGAGGATTTGGCCAACCGCGGTGCAGAAGTGACGGAGATCAACCTGAATGACGGCACCGTTGAGGGGCTGCGGCACAAAGATCTTCCCGTGTTCAGTGTGCAGTACCACCCGGAAGCTTCTCCAGGGCCGCACGACTCCGACCCGCTCTTTGAGGAATTCTACCAGTTAGTCGACAAACACGCCTAAATTTAAGCCACTCCCTCGGGAGTGGCTCTTTTTTTGGTAAACTATTGCTGAACCCGGCGCAGAAAATCTTCGGCATCCTCCGGGGTATCGATCCCCACATTCATTTGTGAGCTGATGCCTACGGCAATGCGGTGCCCGTTTTCCAACGCGCGCAACTGTTCCAGCTTTTCGATCTGCTCCAGCGGAGAGGGGGGTAACGAACGAAAGGCTGCGAGAAACTCTTTTCGGTAAGCATAGAGCCCGAGGTGCAGGAGGGCGTTGTGTGCGGCAAACCATTCCCCGCCGGGGGCTCCGGTAGAATTGCGGTCGAAGGGAATAGGGGCCCGGGAAAAGTAAAGGGCTGAACCATCGACAGCGCGAACCAGTTTGACCTTGTTGGAGTCGCGGAAGGACGTCAAATCCTCGATGGGCACACCGAGGGTGGCCATGGAATAACCATCGCGGCGAATCAACTCGGCAAGCAGCGCAATTTGCTCTCCGGTGACCAATGGTTCATCGGCCTGGACATTGATGAGGGCATCGGCCTGCAGGGTTTCGTTGACGACAGCTAGGCGGTCGGTACCGCTGGGTAAATCGGGATCGGTGAGAAATGCGGTGTAGCCCGAGGCTTCGAGAAGATCTTTCAACTCCTGCTCGGCAACCGCAAAGTAGAGGGGAAAATCCGGGGCCACAGAGCGGATACGCTCCGCCGTCCAAAGGAGAATGGGCTTTCCCTGAATGGGATGCAGGAGTTTACGGGGAAAGCGTGTGGAGGCCAAACGGGCAGGGACAACAATAGCAATATTCATACGATCAATTCAGAAAAAAGGTCAGTCGCGCAATTCAAAGACCGCAGAGATTTCCACGGGAGCATTCATGGGCAATCCATTTACAGAAACGGCAGAGCGGGTGTGGCGTCCGGCATCGCCGAGCACCTGAACCAGTAGATCGGAAGCACCGTTAAGCACGGCAGGGCTTTGGGAAAAGCCATCCACTCCGTTCACATAACCGGTAAGGGAGACAACAGCGGCAACCGCTTCCAGCGATCCGGCTTGAGATTGGGCCAGGGCCAGCAAGTTCAAAGCACAGATGCGGGCGGCACTTTGGGCCTGCTCCACGGTAAGCTCCTGCCCGACTTTACCGACATAGGCAAGTTTGCCGTCCTGCAGGGGAAGAGTTCCCGAAGTATAGAGCAAATTGCCGGTTTTACGAACCGTAACATAACTACCTACGGGAGCAGGAACCTGAGGCAGGATAACCCCCAGGGCTTTGAGTCGTTCATAGCAATGCATGGTTAAATGCCTAGCAGAGTTTCCGCATTTGTCGAGAACACCTGCTGCAATTCCTCAATGGACAGGCCGCTCTTGCGGGCTTCCGCCACCAGATCGGCAAACCCCGGCAGGTTTTTTTGAGGATAGATGCGCAGGGGGTAATCCGAACCGAAAAGCACGCGGTCGGAGCCCACCATATCAACCACAGAACGCCAGATCTTTGGCGAGTAAATCAGCGGGCTGGCAGCAGTATCGAACCAGACGTTTTTCAACTTATCGGCACAGTGCGGATTCAACTGATAAAAAGGTAATCCACCACCCCAGTGAGCGAGGATGAGTTTGAGATCGGGGAAATGCTCTGCCAGGTCTATATAATCCTGCAAGGGAGTCTCCACTTTGCCTTTGTAACGGTGCCCAGCCGGCTCGGTAACGTGCATATTTACGGGAATGCTGTTGATCGAGGCCCATTGGCAAAGATCAAACCAAACTGGGTGCGATGTGATGTCGAAGCCCTGAACTGCCGGCAGCATTTCCCCAATCCCGCAGAATCCGGAATCGATGCGGCGGCGGACTTCATCAAAACCGCGGGTACCAGCCGAGGGTTGCACAGCGGCAAACGCGGCAAAACGGTCAGGAGCTTCGGCGAGGCATTTGGCATACCACTCGTTTTGCTGGGTGCAGCTGGACTGGTGCTCCCAATACCAGCCGAGCAAAACAGCCTTTTCCACGCCGGCGGCATCCATATCCTTAAGCATGGTGGAAACATCGGCCCACCCCTGAATGCTCTTGGGGCCAACAAGTGAGGCCCAGTGTAGTTCGTGCTGCAGTTTGGCCCAGGCCAAGGGATCTGAAAAGACAGACTCGGAGTAGTAGTGAACGTGGCAATCAATGATTCGACTCATGCCGCGATGATAACGACCAAAAGAGAAAAAGCAATCAGTAAGGGAGGATTGGAATTGCCTTTTTGTCGGTTTTATAAAGAATAAGACGGATCAAGCTCCCCAGCATGATCCGTCTTAAGTTCTATGGTATCCGTGAGGATACTCTTCTCCCCTTGGAATTTATCAGCGAACTAATGAATTCCAATCACGATATAGGTTCAGTCTCCCTAAAGCTCTGAACGTGTAGATAATACCACATTTGTATCTATAATGTAATTGCCTTTTTGCGTCTATATTTTACCATAATACGCACATACCTTTACTTTCAGTGACACAAAAGCCCCCTACCCTCGGTATTCTTCAGACTTACCCTTTTACCGTTTTGCAGCAGTTTCTGCGAGGTACTTTGCGCTATGTGCAGGAAAGCCATTTCTACAGCATAGAGTCTCCCTATATGCTGAACGCAGTAGAGAGCCTGAAAAAGCTGAAAACACCGCCCAGCGGAATACTTGCTCCAATTTTCAGCCGCAAAGATTTAAAGGATCTGCTTTCCTACAAGGTGCCTGTAATCGGGATATGCAATGCGATTGATCAACCGGAAATTCCTACGGTATGTTTTAACGATGTGGCCATCGGCAATATGGCAGCAGATTATCTATTGAGGCACCACTACCAGCATTTTGCCTACATTGGGTATGGGAACTTGCTTTTCTCAAAAGAGCGCAAGCAGGGTTTTGCCAACACCTTGAGAAATCACGGCCATCTGCTAAAAGATGTCTATGAGCTGAACACCAGTGAAATCAGCACCCGTATCCATTCGCTGCCTCAATTGAAAGTCTGGCTTGAAGGGCTGAAAAAGCCTTGCGCAGTGTTCGGTTGCAGCGATATTTGCGCCATCTACGCCCATAGAAGTCTGGAGCAGACGTCTCTGAAAGTGCCCGAAGATATTGCCTTACTGGGAGCCGATAACGACAGTCTCCTCCAAAATCTCTATAATACATCCATCTCCAGCGTTGATCCGGATTTTGAACGCATCGGCTGGGAAGGCTGCCGTGTGATGGAAGACCTGTTGACTGGAAGAATAGACTGCGCCCCCTTTAAGTTTCGCCAATTGCCCAAAGGCGTCGTCAATCGCGGAAGTGCTGAAATCCAGGATCAGGGAGATGCCTACATCAACCATGCGCTGGAACTAATCCGCAGTAATATCTACAACGACTTTAACGTGAACGATCTGGTGGATTTGCTGCCGCTCTCCCGCAGGGCGTTGGAACGTAAGTTCCTAAAGCAGGTAGGGCGCACTCCCAAGCAGGAGATTCTCTACCAACGCATGAGCAAGGCCTGCCAAATGCTGGAGCACAGCAATAGTTCCCTGAGCGAAATCGCCACCCTGCTGGGTTTTGAAGAGCAGCGGAAGCTTACGCGGCAGTTTAAGCAGTTTATGGGCATGACGCCCATGCACTACCGGAAAGTGCACAATGAATCAGAAAATCCGTTTGATTCGCTCAACAAATAGCCCCACTGAACTGGGACAATTTGAGAGAAAGATGTGCCAGCATAAAAAAACCTGAGCTCACTGCTCAGGTTTTTTTAAAAGGCTGGAAATAGGCTTATTCTTCGCCGATCTGGAAGCGAGCAAAGCGCTTGATCTGGATGTTTTCGCCCATCTTCTGAATGGCTTCGGTGAGGAGGCCCTGAATGGTAACATCGGGGTTCTTCACAAAGGGCTGCTCGAGCAAGCAGATTTCCTGAAGCATTTTGTCGATCTTACCGTCAACAATCTTGTCGATGATATTGGCAGGCTTTCCGGCAACCTGAGCGGAAGCAATTTCGCGCTCCTTGGCAATCAAGTCTTGAGAAACGCTTTCGCGGCTGACGCATACGGGGCGGGCAGCAGCGATGTGCATGCAAATGTCTTTGGAAAGCTGTTGGAAGTATTCGTTGCGAGCCACGAAGTCAGATTCGCAGTTGATTTCCAAAAGCACGCCAACCTTACCACCGTGGTGGATGTAGTAATCTACGAGACCGTCGCCGGCATTGCGAGATGCCTTCTTTTCAGCAGTGGCAATTCCCTTTTTACGGAGAATGGTGGTTGCTTCTTCAATATTCCCGTTGGTTTCAACGAGAGCTTTTTTGCAGTCCATAAGACCAGCGCCGGTAGAGGCGCGGAGGTCGGAGACCATTTTTGCGGTAATTTCTACGCTCATCGATACTATGTTTATTGGTTGGAATTAGGCTTCGCCGTCGTCGGAAGAGAAGGATTCGGGAATTTCGGCGTCGGAGGCTACAGAAACAGGGGCAACCTGTTCTTCAGCGGCTTCGGCCTGAACACGAACCTTGCGGATGGAAGGGGCGGTGCGCACTGCTTCGCGGCGTGCGAGACCGGCCTGAACGGCTTCCAGGATGGTTTCCAAAATGATACGGATAGACTTGATGGAGTCATCGTTACCCGGGATCGGGTAGTTCAAGAGGGAGGGATCGGAGTTGGTGTCAACCAGGCCGATTACCGGAATCTTGAGGCGGTTGGCTTCGGCAACGGCAATGGCTTCGCTCTTGGAGTCAACCACGAACATGGCAGCCGGAAGGTTCTTCATGTTAATGAGGCCTTCGAAGTTGCGGTTCATACGGCTCATTTCGCGGCGAATAGCGGAAGCTTCCTTATTGTGAAGCTTGTCCATGGAGCCGTCGGATTCCATTGAAAGGTAGCGGCGGTATTTGTCCATGGAGGCCTTGATGGTGGAGAAGTTGGTCAAGCAACCACCGAGCCAGCGGGAAGCGGCAAAAGGCATTTCAGTGCTTGTAGCAACTTCGCGGACGATGTCCTGGGCCTGACGCTTAGTGCCAACAAAAAGGATATCCTTACCGGAAGCAACGAGATCTTCAATGAAAGCAGAGGCTTTTTCGAGCTGTTCGTATGTTTTCTCCAAGTCGATGATGGAGATCCCGTGGCGGTTGTCGTAGACAAACTTTTTTGCCTTAGGGTTGTAACGACGGATCTGGTGCCCGAAGTGCACGCCTGAATCCAGAAGGTCTTTCAGTGTAATGTTCATTGGTTTTTAGGTGCCAATCCCCTGCGGGACAATCGGTGTTGAGCCGATTTCGGCAATGTATTTTTAGGTTATGGTATGTAGTCCTGCCAGCGGAAGGCCAACAGGGAAAGCGGAAACAGTATGTAAGCCCCTGCGGAATGCAAGACTCTTTTGTAAAAAAGCGCCTGCGCAGGCGGTTTTTGCCGCCGCTGTGGATAAAATGGGCGCTCGCCGAACAAAGAACAAGATTATTTTCAACTGAAACTCATTCGTAACAGGCACGTTACAAAAATGCAGAAGAAAAAACAAAAAAAGCGCTTGCAATGGGAAGAGAAAGTTCCATTGTCAGGGCTTCTTCGCAAATGCGATCACCTGTTGCAGGGTGGAGCAGCCCGGTAGCTCGTCAGGCTCATAACCTGAAGGTCGCAGGTTCAAATCCTGCCCCTGCACCCAATGAAGGCTTATTACCGAAAGGTAGTAAGCCTTCTCCGTGTACGGATTTGGACTCCTTTTATTATGCGCGCTGCCTCTTGAATGAAGGCATGAGGTTTGGATATCCTTGAAAAAGGCTGAAAAACCCTGAAAAGCCCTTAAACAAGCCGATGGCAGGGGCATTAC
>JAFGCZ010000015.1 GCA_016932335.1 Opitutales bacterium
ACGGGCGGCTTCCACTGCGGCATTCAATGCCAGTATATTGGTCTGGAAGGCAATTTCATCAATCGTCTTGTTGATCTTTACCGTTTCATCGCTGGCTTCCTTGATCTCGCGAATGGAGCGCGACATTTCCTCAATACTTTCCTGCACGCGCAAGGTCGACTGCCGTGATTTTTCCATCAAATTGGCCGCCTTGGAGGTGTGATTGGCGTTGGATTCCGTCATGGAGGACAGTTCTTCCAGAGATGCACTCGTCTCTTCTATGGACGCGGCCTGAGAGCTAGAGCCATTTGCCAAATGCTGGCTGGCATTGTTCACCTGCGTTGCGGCGGATGTAACTTCCGAAGATGTTCCACTCAGCTCACCTATGCTGCGGGTTAACGGTTTGGCTATGCGCTGTGCGATAATCAGGCCTATGCAGAAAATTAAAACAATTAACCCAACGTATACAGCGTTAATCAATAGGGTGTTCTGATGCAGCTTTTGTCGCAGATTACCCTCCAGGTTTGCTCGCATGATCTCTATGTTGTCGATGTAAGCCCCCGTTCCGATCATGATCTCGGTGCCGGGAATAGTTTTGGCATAACTGAGCTTAGGTTGCACTCCGGCTCCCGGTTTTTCAAAATGGTATTCTACTATGCCGCCACCTTTCTTAGCCTGTTCGATTAGCTCGTTGATCAAGCGCACGCCATTAGCATCTTTCAGGTCAATAAAGTTCTGCCCGTTTTTGCTCTTGTCAGTTGGCTGATTGATACGGGTTCCATCATAGGCGTATGTGAAAAAATAACCGCTGTTGTCATCAAAAAAACGCACTGGATCAGTTATTCGTTCAATAATGGCGTTATATTCCTTCGGCGATTTTCCCTCTAACTCGGCTCCGAGTAAATCTGCCTGAACCTCTACCAGATCCTTCAGCTTATGGGCTTCTTCAGTCAGAAGTGTATTGGCAAATGTCGGGTAGACGTCTTTTTCAAACAGATTTTGAATCAACACATAATTAAGTACTCCCATTGCGGCCACAAAGATCAAGACCATCGAGGGGAGTACAAGGATTTGCTTTTTCAGATTCCATTTTTGAATGCTGAACATAGGAGACTTTCTTTTTGTAAACACAAAGCAGTAGCTGTGTTTAATGTTAATTAAACAACTAGCTAAGTTTAGGGGGGTGGAACAATCGCTTCTTAACAATCTCTCGTTTTTGAGCAATTGCAAGCTGTCTGCGTAATTTTTATGAAACAGTATTCAAAGAGGCCGAAAGCGGTAATTGCGGTCAATTTTGCTGAATACCGTGTAACTGGGGTGGGGGAGTACCGCCAGGAATTGCCGCCCGTAGGGTTTGTTCAGCAGCCTGCTGTCCAGCAGCGTAATCGTTCCCTTGTCTTCATGGGTGCGAATCAGGCGCCCAACGCCCTGGCGAAACTGAATAATAGCTTCCGGCAGGGTTAGCGCTATAAACGGATTATGTCCGTGGGCACTGTGCCATTCGCAGCGGGCCTGCACAATTGGGTGACTCGGGTTCTCAAAAGGCAGCCGGGTGATGATTACCTGAGAGAGGGCCTTGCCGGGCACATCAACCCCCGTCCAGAAACTGTCTGTTCCCAGTAGAATACCGTTTCCGGCTTTGGCAAAACGATTGCGCAGGTCGGTGCGCGACCCGTCCCGCCCCTGTACCAGAAGCCGTCTTTCTGCCCGATCACACACAACTTCCAACACATCGGCAACCGCATTCATATCGCTATAACTGGTAAACAACACCAGCGTGCCGCCATCAACTTTCAACGCACAGTAGGCTATCATGTCCGCCAGCCAGTCGATGTTCAGGCGCTGGTTTTCTGCATCCGGCATCGGGGCATCGGCCGCGACAAATACCCGCGTTTTGTTTTCGTAATCAAAAGGCGAATCTTCCACCAGCCCTTCCGCTCCGTAAGCGCCTACTTTGTGGCGGAATCCCTCCAGCTTGGAGTTGTCGGCCAGCGTGGCGCTGGTCATCACTACCGCCGTCTGCCGATTGAATAAATGTTCCTTCAGGGCTGGTGCTACATCCAGCGGAGCTGTTCTCAGCGTAATAATGCTTTTGCCTCGGCCGCCACGTTCCGCCCAGTAAACAAAAGCCTCCTCGCTCATGGAGATACAGGTATTGATGGCCCCGTTGTAGGCAATCAGACTGGTTCGCAATCCTTTCACTTCGTCGCGTGCCGGTCCTTCCTCCAGTTTGTTGCAGACATCTCCCAGCCGTTGAGCCAATGCTGTCAGTGGTCCGTGGAGAATCGGGGCCACCCAGTCCGCGTTATGAATGCGGGCCGTATCCTGCTCCGTTAGCAGTGCGTCGGCCACCGCGTCAAAAAATAAACTGGTTGCCTCCAGCGCTTCAACCACCGCTTTCTGGTCGTAGCGATCCCCGTAGTAAGTCATTAAACCTTTGCGTCGCTTCGGATGGTAGAGCCTCAACAACAGGCGGTTCAAGGCATAGCTGGAGATATGCTCTCCCAGATTTTCCGTCGCCACAGCCGGCACGGTGTGCGCTTCGTCAAGCACCACAAAATCACCCGCGTGCAACACTCCCTGCTTATCTGAAGAAGGCCCGAAGCCCGCGCCGATCAGCGCAAAAAGTAAACTGTGGTTGACGATCACTACCTGTGCTTTGGCCACCTCCTGGCGGGCTCTGCGGTAAAAACAATTTTCCGGGGTGCAATGCTTGCTGCTGCAGGCATGCCCTTCGGCATTTACCCATTCCCAAACCTCCGGCAGCGGTGGCGGATTCAACTCCTGCACCCGCCCGTTCTGCGTGGTTCTGGCCCAGCGTTCGATGCGTTCCAGTTCCTTCTGCTCCGGCCCCGGAAATAAATCCAGTTTCGAGCGCAGCGCCTCCTGCAGTCGCGTGCCGCACAGGTAATTTCCCCGCCCAATGAGCATGGCTGTTTCAAATCCCGCATAAGGACGCAATTCCTCCACCGTGTTGAACAATTTGCGGCACAGCATCAGATCCTTGTGCATCACCTGCTCCTGCAGGGATATCGTGTGAGTCGATACCAGGCACTGCCGCCGGTGGGCCACCGCATGGATGATGCCCGGTATCAGATAGGCCAGACTTTTGCCCACGCCCGTTCCGGCCTCGCACAACAGGCTGCCGTTGCCGGCAAAGGCCTGTGCTACCTGTAGACTCATGTCTGCCTGTTGCCGGCGGTGGGCCAGCCCCAAGGCACTCTGCAGCAATCCTTCATTGGCAAAAATACGCTCTGTCAGCGCCGGAACATCTACTTCCGGGGTGGGCTCTTCCGGAGGTGTCCGCATACTGTCCTTAAATCCGATCACGCACCCACATTACGGGATCTGTCTCACGCACCAAGGCAAAAAACACCCCTCTGGTATTTTCATTATTCCCTTTGTCTTGTCGCCCTTCTGTAACACTTTATCGGTAAATGTTTAGGCTCCTTTAAAAAACTCTTTGGAAAACCTTTTTCATTGCCATTCACTCGCCGTTTCCTTCAGATAGAATTATGTCTCACGCCGACGTTGCTCCCTTACTCCATTTGCAGGAATGCGATATCCGCCTGGCTGATATCATCAAAAGCCTCAACGACTTCCCTCTGGAGATTGCCGCTTTTAAGGAAAAAATTGCTCAGGAGCAAAAAATCCGAGAAGCTGCGGAGACCGAGTTCAAGGCTCTGGAACTCAAGCACCGTGAACTGGAGGCAAAAATTGAAGACAGCGAAGAGCATTGCCGTAAACTTCGCAACCAGCAGCTTTCTGTCAAAAAAAACGAGGAATACCGCGCTCTGGAAACCGAAATTGAGCACACACAGGAGCAGGCCGGCCACTTCGAGGACGAAGCCATTGCCCTGCTCATCGAGATAGACGAAGCCAGGGATGCCCTCGAACTTAAACGCAAAGCTGTGGACGAGCAAATCTCCGAATACAACGGCAGCATTGCCCTGATTGAGAAGAATCTGGCCCAGCGACTCTCTGAAAAAGACGGTGCCCAAAAAGATGTAGCTGCCGCAGAGAAAGACGTTTCCGAGGCAGATCTGCGACTTTACAAATTTGTCAAAGGTCAGGTCAAACGAGCCCCTTGGGTTGTTCCCCTGCAAAATCAAATTTGCTCCGGCTGTCACCTGAAAATCAGTGGTGATCTCGATACCTCCATGCGTAAAAGCTCGACCCTCTCGCGTTGTAACAATTGCTGCCGCATCCTTTACTGAGCTTGGGCGACATTGTTTATGGCGAGTCACCCGCTTATCGAAGAGAATGCCCCCCGTTCCTATCGGAGATTCTTTTGCGGACTGTTGACATGTTTCTTAACCTTTGCCCTATGACCTTAATGAAGGCTTAGGGAACGCTGCTCACTTCAATCATTCTATTATATGAATGTTCTCTGAGTTGCCTTTCTTCGCGTTAATTGTGATAGGTTTCGCATAAATACGCATATGAACCAGTTCTACGCTTTCCCGAAACCCATTACCTGGGGCGCTGCCACTGCCAGTTACCAAATCGAGGGTGCTGCTCATGCCGATGGGCGCAGCCCCTGCATCTGGGATGCCTTTTGTGCCCAGCCGGGCCGTGTTCTTAACGGAGATTCCGGAATCATCGCCTGCGATCATTATCACCGCATGGAGGAGGATGTTAAACTGATGGCCGATATGGGCCTTCAGGCCTACCGCTTTTCTGTCGCCTGGCCGCGTATTTTCCCCGATGGCGATGGCCGGCCCAACCCCAAGGGGCTCGATTTTTACAACCGCCTCGTCGATTGCCTGCTCCGGCACGGCATTGAGCCGTGGATGACTATGTACCACTGGGACTTGCCTCAGGTATTGCTCGAACGTTTCGGCGGCTGGCAGTCTAAAGAGACGGCTAAGCTGCTGGGCGATTTTGCCGGCTATGTGGCACAGCACCTCTGCGACCGCGTAAAAAATGTCTTTACGGTCAACGAAATCTTCTGCTTTACCGAGTACTCCTACCGCCTCGGTGTGCAGGCTCCCGGTCTGGTATTGCCCCGTAAGCAGGCCAATCAGGTCACGCACAACGGTTGCCTCGGGCATGGTTATGCCCTTCAGGCCATTCGCCAAAATGCACCTTCCGATGTCAAAATCGGCTTCACCGAAAATACGGCCATCTATCAGCCGATTTGGGAAACTCCTGAGCATATCGAAGCCGCCCGCAAGGCCACGAAGGCCGCCAATTACAATATTGTCGATGTCCTTGCCAACGGTTTTTACGACCCCGCTTTCCTTGCCCGAGAGGGTGCCGATGCCCCCGAGTTTAACGACGAGGAAATGAAGCTCATCGGTGCTCCCGTAGACTTTGCCGGCCTCAACATTTACGACTGTCTCTACGCCGAGGCGGCCGATAACCCGGAGGGATACCGTATGGTGCCCACTACCGAGGCCTATCCTAAATTTGATGTTCCCTTTGTTAAAGTGGGGCCGCAAAAACTCTACTGGGGCATTCGCCACTACAAAGAGCTCTGGGGCTACGATAACATCGTCATCGGAGAGAGTGGGGTGGCCTGCGATGACCATATGAACACCGACGGAGAAGTGCTCGATACAGACCGCACCATGTACCTGCGCAGTACCTTTATGGACGCGCACCGAGCGGTTTCCGAGGGATATCCGCTGAACGCCTTTTTTGTCTGGTCGCTTATGGACAACTTTGAGTGGGTTTATGGCTACAGCAAGCGCTTCGGCATGGTCTATGTCAACTACACCACTCAGGAGCGCACGGTTAAGCTCAGTGGCAAATACTACAGCAACGTCATTCGTGAGAATGCCGTGCTCTGATTTTTTGTTCTCTGAAAGAGCAGGCTCTCTTGAAGCCTGCTCTTTTTCGTGATAACCTAACATACAACCTCCTTACCTATGACAGATCTTCAACCTATCCGCTGGGCGATTCTTGGTACCGGCACCATTGCCAATGCCTTTGCGACAGGGCTTCAAAGTGTTCCCGATGCTGTCCTCCACGGGGTGGCTTCCCGCCGCCTTTCCACCGCTCAGGCCTTTGCCGGTAAATATGCTGCTGCCAACGCTTACGAAGGCTTGGAGGCGCTGCTTGCAGACCCTCAGGTGGATGTTGTCTACATCGCCACGCCGCACATCACCCATGTCAGCGATTCCATTGCCTGCCTCAAGGCCGGTAAACATGTGCTGTGCGAAAAACCGATGGCGATGGATTCCGAAGAGGCCCGCCGGGTAATCGAAACCGCTCAAGCGGAAAAACGCTTTTTCATGGAGGCTATGTGGACTCATTGCTTCCCCGCCATGCAAAAAGTTCGGCAGTTGCTGGAAGAGGAGGCCATCGGTTGGGTGCGCAATGTTACTGCGGCTTTCTCTAACAATATTCCTTTTGATGCCGAGAACCGCTTTTTCAATAAAGCACTCGGCGGCGGTGCGCTGCTCGATCTGGGCATATATCCCCTGGCCCTGGCCGACTTTGTCTATGGCGAGGATGCTCTCGAGCTCAACTGTCAGGCCCATGTCGGCAACACCGGAGTCGATGAGCACACACACATCAGCCTCCGTTACAACGACGGTGCCTTGGCCTCCCTTTTCTGTTCCTTTCAGACTCACATGCCTCATACTGCTGCTATTTACGGCAGCAAAGGCTACATCGAATTTCACCACGAGTTTTGGCGTCCCGTTACGTTTAAACTTTTCCAGGCGGATAACCCCGTCCCGCAGATCTTTGAGTTCCCCCTCGAAGGCAACGGCTATAACTACGAGGCCGTTGAAGTGCAGCGCTGCATTCGCTCCGGCCTTACCCAAAGCCCGCTTGTTCCCTGGGAGCGCAGCCTCCGCCTAATGTGGCAGATGCAGCAGGCTCTAGAGCAGGTTGGCGTTACTTATTAACCCTTAAGGCGTTTTTCTATGCCACTGGATGTTCTCATCACTGGAGCCAATCGGGGCCTTGGCCTTGAGTTGACGAAACGGTTCCTCGAAAAAGGAGCCATTGTTCATGTGATTACCCGTAGCGAAGACGATCGTATCGAGGCACTCATTGAGGAGTACCCCGACTTTATCTTTGATTACAATGCCGACGTGACCGATGAGTTGCAGGTCTCTCAGGCTTTGGAGGACCTCCGCGGCCGCACCGATAAAATCGACATCCTCGTCAACAATGCTGCCGTACACCTGGATCCCGAGCGTATCCCCATCGAGGAGGTTGATTTTTCCGCCTACCTCAGGGCATTTGATGTCAATTCCGTCTCACCCCTGAGGGTGGTTAAACATGCCCTTCCTTTGATACGCAGCGGGCGCCGCAAAACCATCGTCAATATCTCCTCCGAGGCCGGATCTCTCAGCGAATGCTGGCGCAAATCAGAGTATTCTTATTGTATGACCAAGGCCGCCCTCAATATGGCCGGGAAAATCCTCCAGAATGCGCTGCTCGACGATGGTATCAAGGTCCTCAATATCCATCCGGGCTGGTTTTCCTCCGATATGGGTACCGCCGAGGCTCCCATCACTCCGGAGCAGGCTTCCATACCCATCATCGAGACCATCCTTAAGGACTATCCCCTTGATGGGCCCATCTATGTGGATGCAGAGGGTATTCCACGCTCCTGGTAAACACTGATTTCTTTTTCCCGAAAAAAGTCGGCAACTACGGCAAAAAAAGCATCTTGGACTATACTGTATCAGGAGTTAGCCTAATATGACCACTATGAGATGCTGTATTGTTGTCGTTGCCGTATTTTTGAGCGCCTGTGTGCGCCTTCCCGAAAATGTTACTCCCGTGGAGCCATTTGTTCTTCAGCGCTATCTGGGCACTTGGTACGAAATTGCCCGCCTCGATCATTCCTTTGAGCGCGGTCTCGATTCCGTTACTGCCACCTACAGCCTGCGCGACGACGGAGATGTTCGCGTTCTCAACCGGGGTTATTCAGCTAAAGATAAAGCCTGGGAGGATGCCGAGGGTAGAGCTCGCTTTGTCGAATCGCCCGATAAAGGCTTCCTCAAGGTTTCTTTCTTTGGGCCTTTTTATGGTTCCTATGTGATTATGGAACTCGATCAGGAACACTACCGGTATGCCCTTGTCTGCGGCCCGAATACCTCTTACCTGTGGATTCTCTCTCGCACACCGGAACTGGAACAGGCAATTGTTGAACGCCTCATCAGTAAAGCACAGGCCCTTGGATTCGATACCGATCAGCTCATTTTCGTTGAGCACCGTTCTGCTCTCGCGGCAGATTGAACCCCCAGTAGGTGCGGCTAAGATATGTCCCTGCCTTTCGGGATATCTACCCGCTTATCCGGCTGTCTTTCAGGAAAGGGTGAATAGCTTGGGACTGATTCTTGTCCTAACCCTTCATCCCATGAAATCTTCATCCCATACCTTGAAACAGCCGCTTGTATCCTGCGATTCCTTTTCTCAACTTCCCACGGAGTCCGAATTTTGCCAGTGCATCCTCCAGCACCTGCACAAAACCCTTGCCCGGCATACCTTTGCCGCCACCCCCGGAGACTGGCTCAATGCCCTGGCCTATGCCGTTCGCGATACCTTGCTCGATTCCTTTATGACAACGATGGGCGCCCACCATTACTACAATGTGCGCCGCGTCTACTACCTCTCCATGGAATACCTCGTCGGGCGCCTGACCGGCGATACCCTCGTTAACCTCGGTATCTACGACATCGCCTCGGCGGCCCTGAAACAGCTTGGGTTGGACTTGGCGGATCTGCTCGAAGAGGAACCCGATATGGGCCTGGGCAATGGCGGGCTGGGCCGATTGGCAGCCTGCTTTATGGACTCCCTGGCCACTCTGGAAATCCCTGCTGTCGGCTATGGCGTTAATTACGAGTTCGGACTCTTCCGCCAGTCCTTCAGAGACGGGCGCCAGATGGAGGCTCCCGACGAGTGGCGGGCCTATGGCAGCCCCTGGCAGATTATCCGCCCGGAATACCGCGTGGAGGTTCCGGTGGGAGGTCACCTTGAGGTCTCTGGAGACGGTGTGGTCTGGATTCCTGAATCATCCCTTATCGGTGTGCCCAGCGATATTCCCGTTGTCGGATATGGTGTCAACACCGTGAATTTCCTCCGCCTTTGGGAGGCCAGAGCTTCCTGCGAGTTTGATTTTCACCGTTTCGATGCCGGAAATTACTCCGATGCCGTCCGCGAGAAAGTTGAATCCGAGACTGTTTCCAAAGTACTCTATCCCAACGACAATTCGGAATCAGGAAAGAAATTGCGCCTCCTTCAGGAATACTTCTTTGTCGCCTGCTCCATCTCCGATATCATTCGCCGACACCTCAAAGATAATCCCGATATTTCCAATCTGGCCGATAAAGCCAACCTCCACATCAATGACACTCACCCTGCCATTGCCGTGGCCGAGCTGATGCGCCGCCTCCTCGATGAGCACGCCATGCCTTGGGAGGAGGCCTGGGAGGCCACCGTGAAAATCTGCGCCTATACCAACCACACCCTCATGCCCGAGGCTCTGGAAAAGTGGAGTGTTGCCTTCTTTGAGGAAATGTTGCCCCGCCACCTCCACATTATCCGCGAGATCGACGCCCGCTTTACCGAATCGATTTTTCGCCACTGGCCCGACGATCCGTCCAAAATGGCACGGCTTTCCATTATTGAAGCCTCTTCCCCGCCCATGGTACGCATGGCACACTTGGCCATTGCCGGCAGCCACTCCATCAACGGCGTAGCCGAGCTGCACACCAAACTCCTCCGCGAGCAAATGTTTCCAGATATGGAAACCCTGTTCCCAGGCCGCTTCAACAACAAGACCAACGGAGTGACTCCGCGCCGCTGGATGCGCACCGCCAACCCGGCTTTGGCGGCACTCATTGATGAATCTATCGGCAACACCTGGACTTCCCGTCTTGAAGATCTTGCCCTGCTCGAACCCTATGCTGCCGATGCAGGATTCTGCGAACACTTTGCCGCCATTAAACACCGCAACAAAGAGCATCTGGCCCGGGTTATTGCTGATCTTTGCGGAATTGCTGTAGATCCTTCAGCACTCTTCGATGTGCAGATTAAACGCCTCCACGAATACAAGCGGCAGCACCTCAACCTGCTCCATATTATTCACCTCTACCAGACCCTGCTCAATAACCCGCAGGCCACTATACAGCCCCGCGTTTTTGTCTTCGGGGCCAAAGCCGCCCCCGGCTATCGCACGGCCAAGCAGATTATACATGCCATCAATGCCGTTGCCCGACTCATTAATTCCGATAACCGTATCCGAGGCCAGTTGTGCATTGCCTTTCTCCCCAACTACGGTGTATCTTTGGCCCAGCAGATTATTCCCGCCGCCGACCTCTCCGAGCAAATTTCCACCGCCGGTTATGAGGCCTCTGGTACCGGAAATATGAAGCTCGCCCTTAATGGCGCGTTGACCATCGGCACCTTGGACGGAGCCAATATCGAGATTTGTGAGCAAGTAGGGCAGGAAAACTGTTTTATCTTCGGGCTGACGGCAGAGCAGGTAAAGCAGCGCCAGCAGCAGGGCTATGCCCCCTCTGTCTGCATTGAGCAAAGCCCCGCCTTGGAACGGGCTCTCCGATTCCTTGAAAGCGGTATCCTCACTCCCTCCGAGCCGGATGCCTTCCGTGAATTGTGCGGGAACCTCCGCCACAGCGACCCCTTCCTTGTCTGTGCCGATTTCGATGCCTATTGCCAGGCCCAGACCTGTGCTGCCGATGCCTTTTCCGACACGCCTTCATGGGTCCGCAAAGCCGTCCTCAATGTGGCACGTTGCGGCATCTTTTCCAGTGACCGCACCATTGCCCAATATGCCGCCGATATCTGGAAAACTCCATCTGTATCCATCAACGTTCCTGATTGATTTGCCCTTGATAATGCATTTACAGCCAGCGTAGGAAACGTTGGCTGAAATGTATGGCTTCTGTTTGCTTATTTAGTAATATGGACTTTGTTTTGTTGAGGCACTTATCCCCGATATTAACAAAAAACTCCTTAAATACATTATGAACAAATGGACTGTTGGAAGAAGAGTTATCATTATGGCGGTGATTCTCTGTACCATAAGCATTGTAATCACGCTGTTTAGCATTAATGGCCTCCGCCACATACGTGAGGTGGGATCGACTGTTAGCGAAAAGAACCTCCCCGGGGTAATTCAAACCAGCACTATGAATTACCTGCCCATGATTAATATGGTGCGCCTTTATCGCTTGCTCGATTCCAGTGATCCGGCTGAACTCAAAGCAATTGAAGAAGCAACGCTTGAGGACACCCGTAAATTTTACGAGGCAGATAAAATTTATAAAGCCACTTTGCAGACTCCCGAGGAAATGGCTCATTATGAGCGACTGCAGGAGGTACATAATCATTATCTGGCTCTACGAGCGCAGTTTCTTTCCTTGTTAAAATCTGACCCGCAACAGGCCAAAAAAATCCTCACAGTGGATATGGTGAAGGCCCTCAATGATTTTTCCGAGGAAACGCTCATGCTTTTGGATCAAAGTGCTGAAGCCGGTCAAGCTGGAGGTGTTCAGATGATTGAAAGCGTCAACAGCACCACGAACCAGCTCATCATTATAGGTATTATATGTATTATTGCTGGCATCGTTCTTGCCTATGTCATCACCGTTGGGTTGAACCAACGCCTCCGCGGAGTTGCCGGGTCCTTGACTCAAGTGGCCAAATTGGTTGGCACGGCTGCTGGTCTTGTGGCTGAGTCGAGTCAGTCCTTGGCCGAAGGCGCCAGTGAGCAGGCAGCTTCTGTGGAAGAAACCAGCTCTTCGCTTGAAGAAATGTCCAGCATGACACAGCGCAATGCAGAAAATGCCCGCAATGCCAATCAACTGGCTCAGCAGACTAAGTCCGCCGCCGATCGTGGAGTCGAAGATATGCAGGCTATGAGTCAGGCTATGATCGATATTAAACGCGCCAGTGACGAAGTTTCACAGATTATTAAAGCCATCAACGAAATCGCTTTTCAGACCAATATCCTGGCCCTCAATGCTGCGGTTGAAGCCGCACGTGCCGGAGAAGCCGGTGCCGGTTTTGCCGTCGTCGCAGACGAAGTTAGGAATTTGGCCCAGCGCAGTGCTCAGGCCGCGATGGAAACATCTGCCAAAATCGAAGAATCCATACGCAAAACATCTTTGGGAGTGGAGTTGAACGACAAAGTGGCCGATGCGCTGAATACGATTGTTGATCGGGCCAGCCAGATGGAACTTCTCGTTACGGAAGTGGCCAGTGCGTCATCCGAACAGGCCGATGGCATCAATCAGCTCAATTCTGCCGTGGTCAGTATCGATAAAGTTACCCAGCAGAATACCTCGAGTGCGGAAGAGTGTGCTTCAGCTGCAGAGCAGTTGAATGGTCATTCGCTCACCATGGAGAAATCGGTGAATGCCCTTCTTTCCATCATCGGTGGCACGCTTACTAAAGCGGCTTCTATTACCGATATGAATATAGATCATCCTCTACCGCGGTTATCTGCGAAAAAACCATCGCACAGTGTGGGGGGCTTTCTCTCCTGATTCCATCGTCAGTCTTTTTTTCAGGGAAGCCGTTTTCGGCTTCCCTTTTTTATGTCGCAGCTGGAACACAGGTGAGAATGCACCACTTCACTTTCCCTATTTGCTTGCGCTGTACTATTAGCTACTTTAAAACCGTTTATCAGTAAAATATGCTGAATTCCTTTCTATGCTGATAAACCAAACGGCTTTGCTGCGCTTGCTGAACCCACTCTGTTGGAGCAAGCTAGTTTATGCGTTTACGATCCTATGTTTGTGCGGGTTAGTCGGTGCGGCATACTGTTTTCGCCCGTTTCCCCGCAGTTTTGACACCGCTTCCATCACCGCAAACCTGAGTCCCGGCGATGTCATATTTGTGCGCGGGCAAACCCTTCGGGGAATGGCTGTGCGCATGGCCGACAGCGGTTTTGGTTACTCCCACGTGGGCATTGTGGCCCCGGCGGAACAAGGCCCCTGTATCATCCATGCGGCGCCCGCGGCCGATGCCTTGCTGGAACAGCCCGTGGAGGCGTTTCTCGCCGATCCCAAAATCAGCGCCGTGGCCGTCTACCGCTTTTCCGATACGGGGGTCGCTGCGTCTGCTGCCGAACTGGCTGAGCAGTTTTACCGCGAGAAATTACCCTTCGACGATGCCTTCCGCAAAAGCACCCCCCAAAGCCTCTACTGCACAGAGCTGGTTTGGCGGGCCTACCTCGGTAGTGGTATCAACCTCTGCCTCGATCGCTTCGACGAGGTTGCCACCCTCTTTGCCTCCGAACCTGTTATTTTGCCCGAATCCCTCCTCCACCATTCCGGGATGCACTGCATTTTCCAATCCAACTAAAATAAAATAACCCATACATTATGAAAAACACCAAACTGTTCTCCATGCTCTCTTTGCTTTGCTGCTGCCTGCTCTTTTCCGCCTGTGGCGGTTCCAAGCAAGGCACTCCTTCTGCCACCGTGGAATCCATGGCCAAAGCCATGCAGAGCGAAAACGTTGAAGCTGTTATGGAATTGCTCAATCCTGCAGTCTATGCCCAGCCCGGCGCCAAGGAAAAGCTCTCCGGCCTCCTCGCCGCTTCGATGGCCGAAATGAAGGAAGAAGAAAAAGGCCTCAAGAAAGTTGAGATCCTCGAAGAAAAAATCAACGGCGAGCACGCAACCGTCAAAGCTAAATACTACTACGGTAACGATACCGACGATACCCAGGTCATGAATCTGGTCAAAGTCGACGGTAAGTGGTACCTCGACCTCATGTAATCCAATCTCCAGACGGATTTTCCAGGCCCTGCACCTCTATGGTGCTGGGCTTTTTGTTGTCTAAAAAGCATTGCTCTCTTTACATTATCCGGATCACCTTAACCATAAACGCACGATCATCATGACATTCTTCAAGCCGCTTTCTATCCTCTCTCTGTTCTGCTGCTGTCTCTTCTTCACTGCTTGCGGTTCCAGGCAGGACACCCCGGCCGCCGCGGCAAAATCCATGGCCAAAGCCATGCAGCGCGGAGACATTGAAGCAATCATGTGCCTGCTCAATCCTGCTGATATCACCCAGGCAGGAGAAGAGCAAGTCTCCAGACTCCTTATCGCTTCGCTGGCCGATATAAACGACGGAGAACAAGGAATCCAAAAAGTCGAAATCCTCGAAGAAACCATCACCGCCGATCAGGCCACCGTAAAAGTCAGATACGACTACGGCAACGGCACCCAAGCAGACAAAGTCATGCACCTCGTTCAGATTGAAGGCAAATGGTACCTCCGCCTCATGTAAGCAGCCCCCGCAACCATTTCCACCCAAGCCCCGCACCCCAACCTGCGGGGCTTTTTTTGCAGTATTCTCTCTGCAAAAAGTATGTCTTGAAATGGAGAGAGCGTTCTCTTGAAAGTAGTCGAAGGGTGTCATATTCAATAATCGTGCAACCAAATTTGCAGAAAAGTATCAATTGATACATTATTGGGAACAAGCTATGAACGCACCCGTAGAAGGATGGATTCCAGTAAACGTCGTAATGCCTGTTTATATTCCCGGACCGGACGGTCAGGAAATAGTCGACACCATGCAGGTGGAGGTTTCTGCGTGGAAGGATCCGCATACAGGGGAAATTTTCCTCGATGATACAGCCGAGAAAAAGCTGGACGATGTCAAAGCCCGTCACATGGGCATCATCTTGCCGGAGCAGCTAAAAGCCTTGAGGGTATCCTTGGGAAAAACTCAGAAAGAGATTTCTCAACTGCTGCAAATAGGCGAAAAAACATGGTCCCGCTGGGAGACCGGTCGGGAGCGCCCATCACGTTCAATGAACCTCTTTCTCTACGCTCTGTACGAAGGGGAACTCGGCATCGATTTTCTTATCAAAATGGCCCCTCCGATACACCGTCACAATCGTGTAAATGGGCGTGCCTCTGGGAAATCCGGCTACTCCAACCCTCAAAAAATCTCAGATCAAGTCGTCCGGGAAGAAGAGTAAGCTACTTATAGGCGTCTTTGCGATCACGATATGCAGCGCTGCTGCTGTAAATGAGTGGCAATTACTGGATTAGGTTTGCCCCTGGAGAGTGCTTCCCCTATTAATCAATCCTACCTCGTTGGCCTATGCACGAACCCAACACAGAACTTGAAACCCTCTACACATGGATCTGCTCCGCTCTGGAAATGGCCGCCTCCCGTAAAGGATGGGACGAAAGCCTGATCTACTCCAAATGGATGTGCACCGCCGAACGCGTCTACCATGAGCACAACCTCAAGGAAATGCGCAGCATCAAAACCCGCATCACAGAACTCTTCCGCTCCGCCCCCCGCGAGGAAATAGAAGCCCTCAACCAATCCCTCCGCTCCACCGGCCTCGAGCCGCTTCTTGGGGAAGAGTAAGCCCCTGATTGCAAGTATTTGTAGTCGGCGAAATCGTCCGTAAACTTTTTGATGGCTACCAGATCGAGTCAGTTATCCGGGCTAATGGAATAGGGAATATAGGCGCTCAGGCTGTGGGTAGGGTGTATAAAGAGCTTATTGTCGTGGGGTAGGGAAATATATTGACATGATCCCTTTGTGCTTATGATATTTTGTTTTTGAATAAGTGCTAGTCTCTAGGGAGGATTAAGACTCGTGTCGAATAAGTATCTAAAGTATAGAAAAAAAGAGTTCTTGTTGTTAAACCAGAGGCGAATAGAGAAACAGCATATTATTCGAAGGAAAAAGAAGTATTCTGGTGATGCCAAAAGGGATTATTTGCCTAGTTCTAGGCTGACTCGCCCTGAACCTTCCAGGAAATTGAGGACAAAGAATCCTTTGTCGAAAAAAATAATAACAATCCCTAGGGTCTTTAGTCTGGCAGAAAACTCTGATGAGACGTTGCTTTTCTTTAGTGATCTGAGAGATGCAGTTTTTAAAAAGCGGGTATCGGAGATATTAATTGACCACAGCGCTATAGGTATCATCGATCCTCCTGCTGCGCTTATGCTCATTTCTGAAACTATGAGGATCCGTGTCTGTGCGCCAAGATGTGTTTTGTCTTGTAAGTTAGCGGAAGATAGTCTCGTTGCAGAGCTCCTTGAGAAGTTGGACTATTGGAAAATGTATGGGTATCGTAGGAATCATAATTCAGAGCTAAATGAACAGTTAGTGATGAAAGCGACTAACAATTTCACTCTTCCTGAGGTTGTGAAAAATATTATCGTTGATTTCTCTGATTGTTGCACATTTAGCGTCCCTCAGAAGAAAATGTTATTCAAGGGTATTGTTGAATGCATGGATAATGTTATGTCGCACGCATATCCATCAAAGTTTAAGAGAATGTGGTTGAAGCAGCAATGGTGGTTGATCGCTTATAAAAATAGGACCGAGAGAAAGATTTCTATATGCTTCTATGATCATGGGCTTGGCATTCCTGGCACAATTAGGACGCGACTTCGCGATAATCTTATCTTGTTGAAGCGTAGTGATGAAGATATCATCAAAGAGGCTGTTATGAGTGGTTGCTACTCAAGAACAAAACTGGAAACGAGGGGGCGGGGGTTGCCAAAACTTTATGATATAATTGATGGAACTGAATTCTCTGGCGAGTTGTCTCTTTTTACAGGTAATAGCCACTGTCGCTTTAATGAGTATCAAGAGTTTTTCCCGCAACGCTTGACTAATGGAATACATGGGACATTAATTACTTGGAACTTATTCCCGAAAAATGAACACTAAGCGCATTAACTTTGTTGAAGACTTTACTGATTGTCCTGGAGGTAGGCTCAGGGTCACGAGCGAACACTCTGGAGAGGCGTTTCGTGAGGATGTTCTTCTTCCTGCTCTTAATGATAATGATCGTGTTGAAGTGGATATGAACGGTGCTTTTGGCTTTCCCTCTTCTTTTCTGGATGAAGTTTTTGGGAAAATTGTTGACAATAAGGGACTTGCTTTTTTCAAAGAAAAAGTAGAGATATTGTTGGATGATGATCCTATATCGCTTATTGAGATCAACGATATTGTTCAAAAGCATTCTAAGCGAAAATGAGTGATGGTAGTGGTGGCTTTATTTTGTTTATAGTCACGATTCTATCCGGAGGAATTGTTGCGTGGCTTTCCGCTTGTATGACGGCGAGAACTCAACGGAAGATGTCTTTTAATCAGGAGATTGTTAAGCAATTAGATGGTTTGGTTTGCTTATCCGATAGTGTGTCTGATTTAACCCGTTTGCATCTAAGTGGAGGTCATAGCCGCCCTTTTTCTATTGATGAGGCTTCTGCCACTAGAAATCGTATCATGCAGCAGATCAAGCTGATGAATAACAAAAGCGAAACTTTGAGGCTCTATGTTTCTAAAAAAAACATGGATTCACTAAGTGCTGGCCTTGTTAAGTTTAAGCAATCTTTGACTGGAGATCGTTTCCCTGTTCTAAGGGATCAGGATAAGTGTCATCCAGGAGACAAACCGCTTGCTGATGTTGATACCGCCCAGACTGAGTGGGAGATATGCTGTCATAGAATTCGGGTGAAATTTTGTCGGTGAATTATGTTTCTGTTGTTTTCTTGGTATCTATGTATTTTTGAGCAATTGCTCTAAACGTCGATGCCTGATAATGTTTTACGAAGATGCTCTTCGAATTGTCTCCCATGATGTTTGACGCATAATCTCTGCCACGTAAGGCAGCCAAATATGATGCGATAGATCTCCTGTGCAGGTTTGGCTGAGCCAGCTTACTCGTCTGTTTTTTCAGGCGCAAAATACGTACACAAAAAAAGATGCTTTGCAGCATCTTCGTGTGAAAATTGGTGGAGCCGAACGGGATCGAACCGTCGACCTCTTGAATGCCATTCAAGCGCTCTTCCAACTGAGCTACGGCCCCATTTCTTTGATTGCCTGTGCAATCGAAAGTCGGGAATACATTGAAAACACGGGCAATGGTCAACCCTTTTTTCTGAAAAAATTACAGCGGGCAGTGCATTTGTTGTGCAAGCGCCTGCCTATCAGCGCATCAGCTCCACTTCTACCATGCCGCGAACCGCATTGATGCAGTAGATGCGTGTGGCCCGTTCCAAATCCTCACGGTAAAGTACCCGCTCACGGCAACGTCCGTTGAGCAGCAGTGCCGTGCGTTGTGTGCCCCCCAGCAACCCGCAGGAGAGTGGGGGTGTGTAGTAGTGCCCGTCCAGTTCCAGCACCACATTGCAGCGGGCGCCCTCGCCCAGTTCGCCGCGCTCATTGAAGTGCAGCACATCAAACACCTCACCCTTGCGGATGCGTTCCATATCCTCGGCATACCAGGGTCGGTAAGTGGTCTTGTGTCCGAGATACGGGTTGCTGCTCTTAATGCACTTATCGGAAAGTCTTACCTTGTGGGTGCCCGACGCCTTTACCGGATGCAGTTCCGTGCGGAAGTGCCCGTCGGCATCCAGCAGCAGACGCAGCATACCGCTGCCCGAAAACAGGGGCAGTCTTGCCCGGTCAAAGGGATACCCGAAATAATCGGCCGAGTATTCCATGCGCTGCAGGTGCAGTTCCAGATCCTCCGTTTTCCCGTCCTCCAGAAGCATGGTTTCCAAAATC
Organism: Opitutales bacterium; assembly: GCA_016932335.1. Lineage (GTDB taxonomy): Bacteria > Verrucomicrobiota > Verrucomicrobiia > Opitutales > Oceanipulchritudinaceae > JAFGCZ01. Next base: position 18,472 of record JAFGCZ010000015.1, read on the forward strand.
TCAAAATCCGGATTCACTTTTTGCAGAAACGCCGTTTTTGTTCGGCACTCCTCCCATTCGCTTTCCGCCCGGCTGTCCCAGACGATTCCGCTGCCCACGCCATAGGTCCAGGAGCTGCTGCCTTTATCTTGCTGCAGCATGCGGATGGGCACGCTGAAACACAGCTTTTCCGGGTTCAGGTAGGCAATGGCACCGCAGTAGACACCGCGTTCCCGCTGTTCCAGTGTCTCGATCAGCTTCATCGTTTCCACCTTGGGTGCTCCGGTAATGGAGCCGCAGGGGAAAATGGCCTCAAGGATAGCCTGTAGACCGATTCCGGCCTCCAGTTCGCCGGTTACGCTGGAAGTCATCTGGTGCACGGTAGAATGCGTTTCTATAGCATACAGTTCCGGCACCTGCACACTCCCGAAGCGGCAGATCCGTCCCAAGTCGTTGCGCAGCAAATCCACAATCATCAGATTCTCTGCCCGGTTCTTGGCATCCTCCTCCAGAAAATGCCGCAGGCGGGCATCCTCCTCCTCTGTTTCTCCGCGGGGCATGGTCCCCTTCATCGGGCGGGTCAAAATATGCTGTCCCTCCACCTCAAAAAACAATTCAGGAGAGCAGGAGAGGATCGTCTCGTATTCATTCTCCAGATAGGCGGAGTAGGGGGTCGGTTGTTCCTGCCGCAGGCGCTCATACAGGGCACGGCTGTCCAGCCCCTTGGCCTCCACCGTGCAGGCATAAGTGTAATTTACCTGATACGTGCGCCCTGCTGCAATGGCCTCGCGGATGCGTTCAATATGCCCGCTGTAGCGTGGAAAATCCGTCTGCGGCGTCACCTTGATATAGCCCGGTGTGGCCTCTGCCTGTGCCCTGTAGGCGGTTCCCTTGTCAAAGGCGGCAAACCACAGCAGAGGCATGCCGCCGGTGCTTCGGTAGCTTTTGTCGGAGAGTGCCCGGTGGGCCTCGTAGCGAATGTAGCCCACCACATGCAGGCGTTGGCGCAGTTCATCCAGCCGGGGCAGGGCCGTCGCCAGTTCTTCTCCCGTAAAGGCCCGGATGATTTCCCGGGGTTCCTCAAATGTCAAATCTCCAAAGATCAACATATGCTCAAAAAGGCGAACTGTCCTCCCTCTGTCAACGTTGCAGCTAGGCACAAAAAAACCTGCACCGTTTCCGGTGCAGGCTCAAAAGTCAACGGTTGCGGATTTCTCCGATCTTTTCCTCCGGCTGTTCTTTGTAAACCGGCAGGCTCTCGATCGGCATGGCCCCCTTGGGCGTATCCTTGTCCCAGGTTTTCAGGAAAATACGGTCGCCGTTGGTCAGGCTCAGTGTATTGCGCTTGCCGTCGTCCCATTGCAGGTCCATCTCCGTATTCTTCATCACCCAGTGCCCCTTAACCTTGGCTGCGGAAGGGCTGTCCACGCGGTAGCAGATGCCCCAGCGCTCCACTTCTATGTGGCTGCTGCGGTCGATCTCATCGTCCCGGATTACATACCAGTGGCCTAGGTAGTCCAGCATGCTCACCAGAATAGTCTCCGCGGAACGGAAGTAGCTGATGACCTCGCGCCCTTCGCGCTTGCGCACCTTCAGGCGCTTGTCCGGATTCGTCGGAAAGGTGTCATCCGGTTCAAAGGTTGTCAGCGTATAGCCGGCAATATCATCACCCTTGAGGATGGCCTTGTCGCCGCTTGGCCAGACAATCTGCATGCTGTCGTTGATATACGTCCAGTGGCCTTTTTGGCCGAAATTCTCTTCGCCCCAGTCCTTCTGTGCGGTGGTTACGTTGCCGGTGTTATCCAGGTTCAGGAAGAAGTTGCCGGTTCCCAGCAGCCCCCAGAGCGACTCATTGTCGGCCACTTCCCAGTAACCGAGGAATTGCTTGGTGCGGGGATCCACGGAGAAGGGTGAATACGCCTTTTCGCGGTCTTCCTTCATCACCTTTACATTCCAGGGGCGCACCGGTGCGTCGGGATTTTCTTCTGAGGCAGCCTCAGGCGCTTCCGCCTTCATATTCCCCACCATCTTCCGGTTGTAACGGGTGCCCGAGAGCACATCGTCGGAACCGTTGTTGGGGTTCTGGCTGGGGGTAAAGAGGAAACGGCGAATGCCATCCTCCCCACGCTTTTCCAGGGCGTATTTGTAACCGCCGTCCCACACAATCAGGAGCCGGTCTCCCTGTAACTCCCATTTGCCTTTTTCAATGGTGTCGTATTTGCCACCGGCCCAGAAACAGGAGGCCTCGCCTCCACGCTTCACGATCACATAGCAGGTGCTTCCGTTGGCTTCCGGTATTTCCCAGTAACCGTAGAATTCCTTGGCTTGGGTTTCCCCAAAAAGCGTTGTCCCAAACACCCATATGCAGAAGAGGGGTAAAAACAGTTTCTTTGCATTGACCATAAACAGCATGGTTAAATTTTCAGTCTAGATTTAAAATGATGGCAAGATTTTACTTACAGAAGAAGCCTTTCCCTTAGGCAATTCCACGGAAATCCAGCTTGGTTATACTGATCTTTCCGTTTTCCAGCGCTTCTCTGTCGGTCAGTTCATCACAGGGGAATTCCCTCCCTTCGCGGAAACGGAAACGGGCCACCCCGTCTTTAAGATCAAACAGGCCTCCCAGAAAGATGTCTGCGGGTTTGGTTACTTCCTCTAAGGTGTCTTGCGACATACCCTCAGGATAATTGACGTTATACACCGACAAACGTTCAGTTTTTTTGTTCAGCAATTTTTGCGCATAAGCGGTGGCATGTGCTCCGGCGGCCTGCAGTGCCCCGACCAGCCTTTCCGGGCACTCACGGTTATTATCCCTCAGCGCGATAAAAAGCTCCCGGTCCACCACCATGGAAAGGGCCATCGCCGGGATGCCCCAGGCAGCTCCTTCGGCGGCGCCGGCCACTGTGCCCGAACTGTAGAGCAGCGAATAAGTGGTGTTGTAGCCGATGTTGATTCCCGAAATAACGATATCCGGCTGGCACTCCAACAGGTGGTCCAAGGCAATGTTGATGCAGTCCGTTGGGGTGCCGTCGATGGCCCACTGCCGTGGCTTGCTCCCAAAGGCTTCCACGGTAACTTCGCGGTTGCGGCTGACAGCTTTGCCCACCCAGCTCTGTTCGCTCTTGGGAGCGGCCACCGCTACCTCAAACTCTGTTTCCAGAGCCTGAATCAGGGCCTGCAGAAAGCAGCTCTCAATTCCATCGTCATTTGTTACCAGCGCCAGAGGTCGGGTCATTTTATTATTCATGCCAGGCCGGAGGGAAAAGGCAATAGAAGAGACCGCTTATTTATACAACTGGTAGGCTTGCGATTCCTGGCGGAAGCGTTCAGCCTCCGCCGCCCACTGGCGGATGTAGGCGGCAACGTCCACATTCTCCCCGTTGCGTTTCAGGCTTTCCCAGAATGCGCTGCTGCCCACATGTTTGTTAAAGAGGCCCGCGGCATTGGCATCTGCCTTTACAAAGGGGTTGCCCTTGTCGGCCTCCCGATTCCATTTGGCGGCAATTTTCATCATGTAGAAACTCACCTCCGTGGGCCTCAACTGATTCCAGTCCGTCACCATCAGGTAAACTCCACGGCGCAGTTCCCCGTTCTTCATCTTAAAAGTCACAATCCTGTAATCCAGCCCGGGTATGGTATAACGCTTCAGCTCCTGGATAATCTGCTCCGGTGTTTTTCCCGTGTACTGCAGCATGCGGAAAGGGTAGCGTGTTCCGTAACCGTGGACAAAGCCGCCCAGCTGTGCCCCGAGGCCGGTCATGGAGTAACCCATGGCGGCCGAAAGATCGGGAATGGCCGGACTCGTTGCTTTCCACTCCAGCCCCGTCTGCGGCCATTGCATACTCCGTTTCCATCCGTACATGGGAACTACGGTCAGCTTGCCCCGCTTGCGTGTCTTCTCGTCGATATCCAGCACGCCGCGCTTGTTCTTGGCCATGGTGGCCAGTTCGCCGATGGTCAATCCGTGCACATAGGGCACCTGAAACGAACCCACATAACTGATCCATTCCTTGTCCATGGGGGGACCGTCCACTTTCAGCCCTCCCAGAGGGTTTGGTCGGTCCAGAACGATCACTTCCACCTTGTGCTTGAAGCACTCCTCCATGACGTAGCGCATGCAGGAAATGTAGGTGTAGGAGCGCACTCCCAGATCCTGCAGATCAATCACCATGGCATCCAGCCCGCGGAGCATTTCCGGCGTTGGCCGGCGGTACTTGCCGTAAAGGGAGTAGACGGGCAACCCGGTTCTCTGGTCTACCCGGTGGTCCACCGGCACATTGGCCTTCTCATCTCCGTAGATACCGTGTTCCGGGCCAAAGAGGGCCACCAGTTGCACATTGGGCGCCCGGCGCAGCACATCAATCGTCGACATCCCGTTGCGGTTGACGCCTGCCGGATGCGTCAGCAAACCGATACGTTTTCCCTTCACTTGAGTAAAGTTCTGATACTCCAGCACATCAATCCCCAGATAGATTCTGTTTGCGGAAGTCTGTCCAAAGAGACTGATCGGTAATACGAGAAGGAGTAGAAGGGCTTTCAGTAATTTCATTCTTTCGGGGGCGGGTCTTTTTTAGTCAGGAAGTGCGGTTTAACCGGGAGGTGCAGCAAACCGTGCCCGGTTTCCTGTTCCCTTTGCCGTTGCAGCTCCCTCAGCCGGGCATACGCTTTTTCCGTGCGCCAGGCCATGAAACGATAAATATAAGAACACACCACACCCAGAAAAAGCCCGATAATCACTCCACCCAAGGCTGTAATACTCCACACCATTAACACCGTGTGGATGTTTTCCCCCCATTCTCCTGAGGCCGCCCGCTCCAGCATGTTGCGAATGTCTCCGCGCCCGAAATTGGGCGTTTCCTTGCCGAACAAGTAGAGAAAATGCCGTGCTACATGGTAGTTTACAAAATAGATCGGCGCCACCGTTACCGGATTGGTGATTAATTGCAGCCCGATAAAGGTTGGTAGATTGGCCCGCAACACCAGTGCCAGCAGAAACGCCAGGGGAATCTGAATGCCGTATATGGGCAGCAGGCTCAATATACTCCCGGCAATAAACGCCGGCACCATGGCATTCGAGCGGAACGACCACAGATACGCCTTTTCCCTTGCTGTGGCTGAGAACCAGCGCAACACCGGATACCGGTGGATGTTGGACTTACGTGGCAACGGTCGCAGTAACATTTTTATTCTGCGAATGCGGGAAAAACGTTCCCTTAAAAGTTGCGCTTCTTCTGTCGGCATAAGTCAAAGGAGTGCACACTTTAGCAGCTCTTTGATGAGAATCAAGAAAAGCTCTGCTCAATCTGAGAACGTTTTCCTTATCAGTTCCGGGAACAACTCCTTCTCTCTGGCAATGGCCTCTTCCACGCTGATTCCGGGTTCTGCTATTTGGTGCAAAAAAATGCCTGTGGAGGCCTTCTCCCACGCCTCATCGCAGATTTTTCCGGCGAAAACATGTACCTTTTTCCCATGTTTTCTGGCTAGATCCAATAGCATTCCCGGGCCCTTCCCCGAGAGAGAACTACGGTCGAAGCGTCCCTCTCCGGTCAAAATACAATCCGCCTCCATGACCTTCTGTTTCAATTCCAGCCATTCACTGACCAGTTTGAACCCCGGTATGTAGCGTGTATCCCGATACGCGCAACTGAGCCCGAATCCAATGCCTCCGGCCGCTCCGCTGCCCGGTTGCTCTACCTTATCCGTATCCTGATGGAAGAGCTTGATCAGCCGTCCCGCAATCTGCTCAAACAGTGCCTCCAGTTTGGGGTAATTTTCAGCGGTTAAGCCTTTTTGAGGGCCGTAAACGGCATTTGCTCCGTTTTTACCCAACAGCGGGTTATTGACATCGCAGGCAATGCGCAGTGGCGGCAGTTCCACCATGTGGGCATGCCATTCTGCGCTTTCATCCCAAAGCTGCGGCGCCCACGGTAAAGTGGATTCCCCCGGGTTTAGCCCCAACGCCTGCAGGGCTCCAAGCCCGCAATCACTCGTGGCGCTGCCGCCAATCCCCAGCAAAATGCCCGCTGCTCCGCTCTCGGCCACATTCTTCAATACTTGCCCGGTTCCGTAACTGGTCGTCCGAAAAGGAGACCTGAATTCCCGAGGCACTTGCTCCAGTCCACTGGACTGTGCCATCTCCACGATCGCCAAATTACCTCGTTTGGGTAGCCTCAGTAGTTGGATTACTGCTTGGGGCAGCTCGCTTAGTTCTACCCAGCCGTTGCGGCAGCGAATAGGGTTCCCCAGAGGTCCGATCACTTCAATATCCTCCAGCATCCCCCCTTTACACAGCGTCAGAATCGTGGCAAATCCCTCGCCGCCGTCCGTTAGCGGCGCGTTCGCAATCACGCTCTCCTTCTGCACGGAATTTAAAGCCTCTTGAGCCATCCCGCAGGCCATCTCGGCACTCATCGAGTCCTTGAACTTGTCGAACGCAACCAGATATCGCATTTTCTTAAGGTAAATGAATCCATCTGAATTTCCAGCGATTTACGTCAATATCCGGTGAGTTTTGCAAGAAAGGGTGCTTTTTCTCAACTTACTCTCTGCCTTTAACCATCGACATACCGAACCTTCTTGAATACGACTGGAACCTGGCCGGTTTTTACCGTTCTGTTATGCTTTTAACCTGAAACTATAGACCACTCATGTTTAAATTCTTTTCCGGTTGTCTCATTAAGTTATTCATTCTCCTCTTTGTCTGTGTCCTCACTTGCGGAGGCCTTTACTGGGGGTATCAAAAACTCGATCCTTCCAATCAGGCGGTCGTTCGCGAGAAATCCGAGCAGCTCATGGATTTTCTGGAAGATCAGGACGGCGTGCCGGAGGAAGTGCTCGATTTTATTCACTTTGTCTGGGATAAGTTTACTGATACATCGACAGCTGCTGCTCAGGCTCCATTACCCTTCGAAGGTCAGACTCAATACGCTTTTGCTGGCTTGCCGGAAGACGTTTCCTACCCGGGCAATCTCCGTTTGCTCAAGCGCCGCGGTTACTATGTCGGCTACGATGAGTCCCGCCGCAATCCGGCATGGGTGGCTTATTCGGTAACCACCCACCATTCAGAGAGCGGTAAACGCCCGTCACGCTTTGCCACCGACAACGATACGAAAACGCGCGTTACGCACGATGACTACACCGGTTCCGGTTACGACCGCGGGCACATGGCGCCCAACTACGGTATCGGTGTTACCTATGGCTATGAGGCACAGAAGGAAACCTTCCTCATGTCTAATATCATTCCGCAGACTCCTGCACTGAACCGCGGCATCTGGAAGGATTTGGAGCAAACCGTGGCCAACGATTATGCCCCCGAAGATGCGCAAATTTGGGTGATTACCGGCCCGGTTTATTACTCGGAGAAGCCGCAGACGTTGCCTTCCGGTGTAGCGATTCCCGATGCCTGCTTTAAAATCCTTGCCGACCAGACCGACGATGGTGCTATCCGCACTCTTTCCTTTATTATTCCTCAGGATGTGCCCGATAATGCCCGGGCCGAGGACTACCTGGTAACTATTGATGCCGTGGAATCCGTTACCGGGCTGGACTTCTTTGAGGATCTTCCCGACAACGTCGAAGACCCTCTGGAGAAGGTGAAATGCAAAAGAGTTTGGTAAACAAAAAGAACCCCGGGACTTCCCGGGGTTCTTTGCTTTGTTGGAAAAAAGCTTAACGCAGCTCCTGCCCGCTGATCGCATTGACGATCTTGAAGTTCTCCGCGTGATAGGAGGGATCGGAACGGAAGGCCAGGCGCACATTGTAGGCTTCTTCAATGTCCACCAGCACATTCTCGTCTTCCAGGCGCAGGCGCTCCAGCACGTGCGGGTTGCAGAACACGCGCAGGGAAAGCTTGCTCTCCGCATCCACCTTGGCTCTCCAGCGGCGGAGAATAGATACCAGGCGGCGTTGGATTTCCACGCTCATGGTGCGCGAGCTCTTTACGATACCGCGGCCCGAGCAGTAAGGGCAGGGGGCGTAAATACCGCTGGAAGTCGACTCCTTGTGGCGTTGGCGCGTCATCTGCATGATGCCCAGTTGGGAGATCTGCAGAATGTGGCATTTGGCCTTATCTTTCGACATTTCCTGCTTCATGATGCGGTAGATCGTCTGGCGATCTTTCCGCTGCTTCATGTCGATAAAGTCGATGATAATCAGGCCCCCCATATTGCGCAGGCGAATCTGGCGGGCCACTTCTTTGGCCGCTTCCATATTTACCTGCAGAATAAAGTTGGTGTTCTCGCCGGTATTGCGGTGCGAGCCCGTGTTTACGTCCACCGCTACCAGCGCTTCCGTTTCCTCCACCACGATTTCCCCGCCTGAGGGCAGAGGCACTTTGCGTTGGAAGGTCTGTTCGATCTGGCGCTCAATGTTGAACCGTTCAAATACCGGAATACTGTCCTCAAACGCCGCAATCTTACCGGCTGAACGCTTGGAAATGCGCCCCACAAGCTCTTTGATGCGTTCGCAGTCTTCGGTATCGTCGATCAATACACGGTCGATGTTTTCCGTCAGGAAGTCGCGCACGGTGCGCTCAAGAATATCCGGTTCCTTATACAGGCAGGTCGGTTCCTTGGCATTGTCCATGCGGTATTTGATCTCTTCCCACTGGTTCAGCAGAATAGAAAGGTCGCGCACAAAGTAAGTCCAGCGCTTGTTTTCCCCGGCGGTGCGGATGATTACACCCATGCCTTCAGGGATGGATAGCCGTTTAAGAATATCCTTCAGGCGCTTGCGTTCTTTGTCGTTTTCTATCTTGCGGGAAATGCCGCACTGACCGCTGTAGGGCATTAGCACCAGATAGCGGCCGGGCAACGCCAGATTGGTCGTCGTGCGCGGGCCCTTGGTTCCGATTTGTCCCTTGGTGATCTGCACCACAATCTCCGCCCCGATGGGGTAGAGGCTGGGGATATCCTTCAGGGAAATCTTGGCCTTTTTATTTCTCTGCTCTTCCGAGCGTGTATCGCGGACGATTTCCACGGAGCTGTCGGCAGCCGCCGGGAGAATGTCCCAGTAGTGCAGAAAGGCATTTTTCGGCATGCCAATATCTACAAACGCGGCTTTCAGTCCGGGTTCCAGGTTTTGGATTTTTCCCTTGAAGATCGAGCCCACCAGGCGGTCATCGCCCACGCGCTCAATTTCAAATTTTTCCAGAACACCGTCATTGAGCACGGCAACACGCTTTTCCAGCGGTTCCGAGTTGATGATAATCTCGCGATAGGGCAGTACTTCGCGCTTAACCGCACGTACAACACGTTGCACCAGAGGAGCTTTTTTGGCTCGCTTGGAGGCTTCTTCGTGCAGTTCGTCGGTATTGACTGTGTTGGTAACTTCTTCTTTTGGCGGGGCTTGTAAGTCAGCCTGTTGTTCGGCGCTCAACTCCCCGGATCGGAGTTTCTTATTTGATGAGGTTTCTTTCGGGTTTGAATCGGAAGGTTCCATTTTGGGTGCTTTATGTTTGAGGACGCACAGATGCCTCTTGGGTGGAGCGGCCCGCCCGTGTTTAAGAGATGCCTCAGAGGCTCATTGCCGACAGGGGCCTCAGCCCGCTGTTTTGGAACCGGTTTGCTCCAGGCAAAATGGAGCAGGTGGGGAGGTTTTATCCTCTTTTGTATCATACAAATTCCCTCCGGTGGCGATGTACGCTCTGTACAATTCCCTGAAAAACACAGCTGCTTAATAAAAACGAGCCGCCGTAACTGAGAAACGGTAAAGGTAGTCCTGTGATTGGCGTCAATCCTATGGTCATGCCCACATTAATGAAAACATGAATCATAAAGATCACTGCAATCCCGGTTGCCAACAGCGTTCCGAACCGGTCCCGGGCTATCCCCGCGGTGCGCAACGTGTTAAAAATCATGATCGCATAAATGCCAACGACACTTATACCTCCAAGAAATCCCTTTTCTTCGGCCAAAACGGCGAAGATAAAGTCATTATGTGCTACAGAACGCGGGAGGTAACCCAACTGTGCTTGGTCCCCCTTTGTCCAGCCTTTGCCGGTTAGGCCGCCTGTGCCTACCGCCTGCACACTCTGCCGGTAGTTCCAACTGTCCCCCGTTCCTGTGGGATCAATCGATTCCGGCGAAATAAAAGTCATAATGCGAATCCGCTGGTAATCGTGCATGGGGAGCAGGTCATGCTCCTCATAGGCACCCTTATCGCGGTTAAAGTCCAAATCCCGCTCCTTGTAATACTCATAGTAACCGGTCAGGTCGATCGCTACCAGAGACAGCATCAACACAAACGCACCCAACACCACGAGGAAGAAGCGGATCGATAGCCTTGAGGTGTAGAGAAGTGCGAAGACCATAGGTGGAAAGATTAACCCTGAACCTAAGTCAGGCTGCAGGAAAATCAAGAAAAACGGCACAAAGGAGGTTAGCGTTACCCAAAAAAGCGGCCTTAGGCTGTTTCCCAGGGTGCTTACTTTGCTTCGCGCTAGTATGCTGGCCACCATGATCAAGGCAGATATCTTGGCCACTTCGCTCGGCTGCAGGGAGATAATTCCCAAATCGATCCAGCGCTGAGCCCCGTCACGAGCCTCTCCCAGAGGCGAGAGCACAATCAGCAGCAAAACCAGACTGAGACCGTAAATAAAATGCCCGTACTCCAGCAGTTTCTTATAGTCTGTTATGGACAGACCCCAATAGACTGTTCCGCCGATCGCCATAAACACAATCTGTTTGATCCAGTAATTGGCCCCAATGAAGTACTGCGCGGAGTATATAAAGAAATCGCCCGTTATGAACAGCAGCAGAATGCAGATAGGGTTGATCCAGTCCGTCCGATAGCGATCCTGTTGGGTCAGAAATCGCCGGTAATTGTCATATATTCGCACTGGATGTGCATTCGATCCTGTGGGCATGGACTCATACCTAATCCTATTCTTTTAGACCCGTCAATGTTACCCGAAAAAACAGCGTAAAAAAGTTTCCTCATCTGAACTTCATCCTCTTTCATAATTCCTTTTTTTGAAAAATCAGCGAAAATTCGCTTGTAGAAAAGGTTTCGCATGCTCCGCTAAAGTCATTGATCTGGAAGAAAATAAATTTGCCCTGTTCTCTAAAAATTAACTTGCCAACAAGCCTTTCAATGGCGAATTTCCAGCCCATGCGTCTGACGTTCAATAACCGTATAGCGCTCGTCACAGGAGCAGGTCGTGGCATCGGCAAATCAATTGCCATGTCCCTCGCTTCCGAAGGAGTTCATGTCATCTGTGTTTCCCGTTCTGCTTCCAGCTGCGGCCCTGTCGCCCAGTCTATTGTTGATAACGGAGGCCAGGCTGAAGCCCTCGCTCTCGACGTTTCCCGTCCCGAAGAGGTCGAAGCCGCCGCCAAGCAGCTCCTCGAGAAATACGGCACCATCGACATCCTTATCAATAATGCTGGGATTACCCGCGACGGCCTCATGCTCCGCATGAAAAACGAAGACTGGGATGCCGTTCTTCAGACAAACCTCAACAGCGTATTTTACTGGTGCCGGGCTCTGGCTCATCCTATGGCACGCAAGCGCTGGGGTCGCATCATTAATATTTCCAGTGTGTCCGGGCTCATGGGTAACGCCGGTCAGGTGAATTACTCCGCCTCCAAAGCCGGTGTTATCGGCGTTACGAAAACGCTTGCCCGCGAGCTCGCTTCCCGCAACATCACTGTAAATGCCGTTGCTCCCGGTTTCATTGAAACCGATATGACGGCAGATCTTGGAGACTCCGTGCAACAGGCACTCCTCCAAAATATCCCTTTAAAACGCCTCGGCCAGCCCGAAGACATTGCCAATATGTGCACCTATCTCTCCAGTGAGGAATCAGGTTACATTACCGGCCAGGTTTTTACGGTTGACGGTGGCATGGTCATGTGAACATTTAACATACTATTATAATCTTAAAAACCGTACCAAAAATGGCAGATAAAACCATCGAACAACGCGTTAAGGAAATTATCGTAAACCAGCTCAACGTAAACGAAGAGCAAGTTACCAAAGAAGCTTCTTTCCTTGAAGACCTCGGTGCCGATTCTCTCGACACTGTTGAACTCATCATGGCTTTCGAAGAAGAATTCAGCGAAGAAATTCAGGGCGAAATCCCCGAGTCCGATGCTGAAAAGCTCCAGAGCGTTGGTGCTGTTATCGATTACATCGAGTCCAAGATGAGCTGAGTCCTTCAGCCGTCATATTCTTTTGTTAATCTTTAATCGGGCCGCTAGTCGGCCCGCATTTTTATATGGAATCTAAAAGCTGCTATCCGAAGATTGTTATTACCGGTATGGGCGTCATTTCCTCCCTCGGGAAAGATGTTGATACCTTCTGGGCTAACCTCCTTGCCGGCAAAAGCGGTATCGGCAATGTAACACGTTTTGATACAGAAGGCATTGCCTGTAAAGTGGGTGCTGAAGTAACCGACTTTGACCCCGCCGAGTACATGGATCCTCGGGAAGCACGCCGCAGAGACCTTTATACGCAGTACGCTGTGGCTGCTTCCGGTCTCGCCGTGAAGGATGCTGCTCTTGATCTTGAAACTGTTGATCCCGACCGTTTTGGCGTGATCATTGGTTCTGGAATCGGCGGTATGGAGACCATTGGCGATCAAACCTTCCGTCTTTACGGCGGTGGGCCCCGCAAGGTTTCTCCCTTCATGATTCCCATGCTGATCTCCAATATGGCCTCTGGTATTGTGGCAATTGAATACGGCGCACGCGGTCCCAACTACGGTATCGTCAGTGCCTGTGCCACCGGCAGCCATGCCATTGGCGACGCTGTTCGTATGCTCCGCCTCGGCGAAGCAGACATCATGCTCGTTGGCGGCAGCGAAGCAGCCATCACTCAGCTCAGCTATGCCGGTTTCAGTAACATGAAGGCGATGAGCAGCAACTTCAACGATGCTCCAGAAACCTCCAGCCGTCCCTTTGATAAGGACCGCGACGGTTTTGTTATGGCCGAAGGCGCCGGTGTCCTCGTTGTGGAAACGCTGGAACATGCCAAGGCCCGTGGAGCCCGCATCTACTGCGAAATTATCGGCCATGCTGCTACTTGCGATGCGCACCACATCACTGCTCCTCATCCGGAGGGTCTCGGTCTGACCAAGTGCCTGCAACAGGCCATGAAGGATGCTGGCATCTCTCCCGAAGAGGTCGATTACATCAATGCGCACGGCACTTCCACCCCTTACAACGATAAGGGCGAAACGCTGGCGGTTAAGAATGTTTTCGGCGCCCACGCTTATAAGCTCAAAATGAGTTCCACCAAGTCTATGACGGGTCATTTGCTTGGTGCTGCCGGTGCTGTAGAAGCCATTGCCTGTGCCAAGAGCCTGCAAACAGGGAAAATTGCCCCCACCATCAATTACACAACTCCAGATCCCGACTGCGACTTGGATTGTGTTCCCAACAAAGCCATTGATTGCGATATCAACATTGCCATCAGTAACAACCTTGGTTTTGGTGGACATAATGCGTCCATTGTTTTCCGTAAATATACGGAGGCTTAATCGGTTAAGCATTTTTATTTTTTTTAAGAACGCTCCGCTTTGTCGGAGCGTTCTTTTTTTTTGAAAGCAGAATATTGTTGATGATTGTAAAAAAAATCACATAATCCTCAGAAACCCCCTTAGTCTACTTTTATGAATAAAACGCGCATCTTATCAATCGATGGTGGTGGCATTCGCGGTATCATCCCCGGGCAGGTTCTTGTAAAGTTGGAGCAAAAACTCCAGCAAAGAGCTGGCGACGATAGCGTGCGCATCGCCGATTGCTTCGATCTCGTCGCCGGTACCAGCACCGGTGGCATTCTTGCGTGTATCCTTCTGTGTCCCGGTAAGGATGGGCGTCCACGTTTTACCGCCAAGCAGGCGGTCGCTTTGTACACGTCCTACGGAGCCAATATTTTTGATGCCGACTGGAAGTGGAAAGCACGTACTGCCAATGGTGTTCTTGGGGCCAAGTATCCCGAGGCTGCCTTGGAGACCTACCTGAAACAATACCTGGGCGATTTGGAACTCAAAGACATGCTCAAACCATGTCTTATACCGGCCTACAACACAGAGCAACGCAATGTTCACTTTTTCAGAAGTTACCGTGCCGCGAAAACGCCATCCTATAATTTCCCCATGTGGCAGGTGGCCCGTTCTACTTCAGCCGCACCTACCTATTTCAGACCTCACAAAGCGGTTGCCATGGATGGCAAAGCTTATTCGTTGATCGACGGCGGGATTGTCGCCAACAATCCTTCCATGTGCGCGTTCACCGAAGGGCACACCCACTTTCAGGCTACAGCTACAGATATGGTTATCCTCTCCCTTGGTACCGGAACGGCCCTGAAATCCTATCCCTACACAAAAATAAAGAACTGGGGAATGCTCCACTGGGCGGTTCCTACGATCGACATTCTTATGAGTGGCGGGCCGGACGTAGATGAATTCCAACTCGACCAGATTTTTAAAGCGTCCAAGGTTCCCCACCAGTACCTGCGCATTAATGTAGACCTCAACTCAATTGCCCAAAATAATCAAATAGAAGTCTCTCCTGATATGGATAATGCCGATATCTCCAATCTGGAGGAACTTAGTCAGGCCGGTCGCTGGTTGGCTGACAGCTACTCCGATCAATTAGATGCCATTGTCGATCAGCTGCTCGATTTGGAGCTGCCCGAGGTTAAACGGATAAAACTTGATCCGGGGGCGGCTTTGTAAGTAAGCTTCGATCATGCAACCTGAATCGCTGCATATCCTCGACTACATTCCTCAATTATTGGCCAATCCACTCCCACGGGCTGTTTTGTGTTCTGTTACCATCCTCTGGGGGTTGCTCGACTGTTTCCTTGGTTACCGTATTTTTAAGGCATCGGTTGTTTTTCTCGGAGCCATCTTTATGAGTATGGCTGTGGGCGAGGGAGTTACTTCCATTTTTCCGCAGATGATGGCGGTGCAGATAGGCGCCTATGTCGGTGGCTTCTTTGTGGGGCTGATTCTTTCATGGTTCCTCTATAAAGTTGGAGTCTTCATTATGGGCATGTGGTTGGGGGCCACTCTGGTGCTGCCCTTTGCTGCTCATCTCAACAGTATTCTTGCGGTGCTGCTCCTCTTTGTTGCAGCTTTATCTTTCGGTATCCTGACCCTTATGCTCATGGATGTTATGATTATCTTGGCGACTTCTGTTAC
The DNA here is from genome assembly GCA_016932335.1 of Opitutales bacterium. Classification (GTDB taxonomy): domain Bacteria; phylum Verrucomicrobiota; class Verrucomicrobiia; order Opitutales; family Oceanipulchritudinaceae; genus JAFGCZ01. The sequence goes on from JAFGCZ010000015.1 coordinate 33,599, forward strand.
CGGAGCGATGCGCGTAATCTTGGGGATCGCCGCACTTACCGGAGCGATTTCCGCAGAGGTCATGCAACAGCAGAGCGAAACAGCGTCCCGCTTCTCTGCCGACCTTAACTTCAATCTCGATATCCGTTACTCAATCTGCCTCCTGGTGCTCGGGGTTCTGGGCTTTTTCTTCCAGTACCGCCGCTACCTTCTTCGGCAAAAACAGGTGAACGACGCTTGAATGTTTAAAAGGGATTGAAGAACCTCTAAAGTAGGTATACTATTTGAAGTGGCTCAAAAGGGATCTCCCCATGATGCTTTACTTCTCCATACCCCTCCTCATCTCCCTCGTGGCTCTTCTTCTTTTGTGGCGGAAGCGTCGGGGAATGGTTTTTTCGAGATTAAAAATACACTCCAAGATCGATGACTCTATCTTTTGGGGGCTTCCCTATGATCCCGTGCGCAGTGCCTGCTGGATTGCCCATCCTTTGCTTAAGGAGATTCAGCAAATCCTGTCCCGGCGTATCGATAATCGCCATTCCGTGCTGGTTCTTCAAGGAGAGGATGGTTCGGGCCGCATCGACTTAACGGTTTCCTATGCCGTCGAAAACCAACACCGCTACCGCAGGATTCTCTTTATCGATGCATCAACCGAATATTCATTTCGTTGGAATCTGGCACAATGCCTGCCTTGGCTTACTGGTCGAGAAAGCTCTTTCAGCGATTGGTCGCTTTCCGCCGAAGTGGCTTTGCACTGGTTTTCCCGCAACAGAAACTGGCTTTTGGTGTTGTTGAATGCCCATAAGACCATGGATCTGGATGGTTTGGATGCGATCCGGGAATATGGGCATGTCTTAATTACTTCGGAGGAAGAGCCCAGGACCGATTTTTGCCAATGCCTTCAGATTTCTGCGTCCGATGGTGAAAGGGCACTGGCTTATGCGGTCGATTGTTTTCGTGTCCGTTTCGGGCGGAATCCTTCCGATGCGGAGCGCGGCAGCCTTCGGGAGTTGAGCCAACGCTTCCATGGGCATCCGCTCTCCTTGGAGATGGCCATTTCTGCAGCCAAAAACGGCGGGTTCCCAGACGTCATCAATGGCATGTGCTCTCTCCTACAAGGAAAAAGAACGTGTCCGCTTGTCTGCGCAACGGAAGTTACTGTCTCAACCCTTCCCCGAATCGGCCGAGAGCTCTTGGAACTTTCTGCCATTCTGGGGCTCTACCCAGCGCCTTTTTCCGATGAGGAAAAGAACCGCCGCTTGAATTCATTTTCCGTGGATCGTCTCAATGGGTGTGAAGTGCTCCTGCAGGCGGCTTTTTTCCGGCACATGGGGAATTATTACACCCTCCATGAAACGGTCCGCGCTTATGTTCTGGATCACCTCGATGCAGATAATTTACACCGGCTTTTTCGTTTATCGGTGGAAATTCTCTGCGAGCTTGTCCGCCATTCTTACCCGGAGCACAGGGTTTTGCAATCGGTGTATAATCTCATCGTCTTTCCTTTCAAATTGAGCGATTTTCACGCAGATTACGCTTGGCTTCTTGAATGGAGTGGAGATGTTTGTCTCAAATACCGGCAGTTGGATGAAGCTAAAGGCTTTTTTGACGCGGCCGAAAAGCACTTTTCCAAAAATAAGAAGGCAGACCTCCTCCTTCTACATATTAAGCAAATTTATATCCGTGCGGAGTTGTCTGAGCCGCTTGCCGATGAAGCGATCGATTCCATTATGGCAGCTTTTTTCGCTAAGGAAAATGAGCTTCAGGAAGACTTGGCTGCCGATGCCGCTCGTTTGATTGCTCATACGGTTTTTATTCAACGGCAGTTTGAGCGGGCCGATGGCCTCTATCCTGCGGTGCGCGAGCGGTTGGCAAAGAGCCTGGGCGATAATTCTCCGGCTATGCAGCTGTTCCTTAGCAAATATGCCAGCCTCCTTATTACTCGAGGGCGCTTTAAAACGGCCGAGGAAATACAGAGCAACGTGCTTTCTGTCTACATGAATCTCTATGGCCCGGATGACCTATCCACGGCGTTGGGCAAATGGGATTTGGCCAATACCTTGCTCACAAAACACGATTTCTCACAGGCCGAGAGCTTCTTCCGAGAATCTCTGACTATTTTTGTCCATGAGCTCGGAGCGCTCCATCCCACTGCATTGAAGTCTCGGGTGGATCTTGTCAATTGCCTGCTTTCCGCGCGAAGGGCAGAGGATGCCAGAAAAGAATTCTTCCTCCTTCAGGAATTGCGCCCCCGTAGTGCCACAGAACGCCGCCGGTTGAGTGAGATCATTGAGCTGATTTGCGAGTATTTTAACCTTGCCGCCATCCGTCTGCATGAAAATTCGGACAGCGATGAAAACGAAACCGGGTTTGATTATGCCTCTGGGAAAAGCTAAATCATTAATTGGTAATAAGCCACATCGATAAAGCGCCCGAACTTAAACCCGGTCTCTTTCAGATGGCCTGCCTTGGTGAATCCGTGCTTACGGTGAAATCCTTCCGATTCTTCGTTGGGGCAGGTTATGATGGCGATTACGGTATGGATGCTCATCGCCTTCAACTGTTCAATCAATTCTTGGTAAAGAGTGCTTCCCAGTCCCTTGCTCCGGCAATTCTTATCCAGGTAGATAGATGTCTCTACTGAATGCCGGTAGGCGCTTCTGGCTTTGAGTATACCGGCGTAGGCATAGCCCAACAGCTTACCGCTTGTTTCATCTTCTGCTACAATCCATTTGTAGTCCCGGCTTATGCTGGCAATACGCTCGCGCATGGTTTCCGCGCTTACCGGTTCCATCTCAAATGTGATGGTCGTTTCCTCGATGTAGTAATTGTAGATTTCTGCGATGGCTGCAGCATCTGTTTCGCATGCCGGTCGAATGTGCATGCTTCTATCCTATTATGATTCCCGTTTGGAAAATCAAGCTGCTTTCAGTTGTGCCTTAAAACGACTCCTGTAGGCAGTGTCGCGGGCCACCCTATGGTCGCTCCCTCCAACGGAATCATCTGCAGTGTAGTCCGTTGGAAGAAGCGTGTGATTACAAAAAAAAGAATGCCCTAGGGCATTCTTCTTTGCGACTTATACGTCGTAATACATGTGGAATTCGATCGGATGCGTTCGCAGCCTTACCTGATCGTACTCCGCAAGCTTCAATTCGCAGAAATTGTCTATAAAGTCCTTGGTGAACACATCTCCTTTGAGCAGGAAGGCGTGGTCTTTCGTCAGTGCTTCCACCGCTGCTTTCAGGCTCTCCGGGACATGGCTCAGGTTGCTTGCTTCTTCGGGTGGCAGATCATAGAGATTCTTGTCCATAGAATCTCCCGGATCAATACGGTTTTCGATGCCGTCCAGTCCGGCCATGAGAATTGCTGAAAAAGCCAGATAGGGGTTCGCCGAAGGGTCCGGACTGCGAAATTCCACTCGCTTGGCTGCAGGGCTCGGACTATAAGTTGGAATGCGGCAGATGGCCGAACGGTTGCGTGCCGAGTAGGCCAGAATCACCGGCGCTTCATAACCGGGAACCAACCTCTTGTAAGAGTTATTTGTCGGGTTGGTTAGGGCGCACAGCGCTGGGGCATGTTTGAGAATGCCGCCGATGTACCACAGCGCTTCCTGGGACAACCCGGCGTAGAGGTCTCCGGCAAATAGAGGCTTTCCGCTTTTCCACAAAGACGAATGCACATGCATTCCGGAACCGTTGTCTCCAAAGATGGGCTTCGGCATAAAGGTCGCTGTTTTTCCGTGTTCGTGAGCCACGTTCTTTACAATGTATTTGTATTTGCACAGATCATCCGCCATCGGCAGCAGATCGTCATAGCGCAAATCAATCTCCGCCTGGCCTCCCGTGCACACCTCATGGTGTTGGCATTCCACCTTGAGCCCGCTTTCGATCATGGTCATCATCATCTGATTGCGTAGGTTCATCGTCTGGTCTGCCGGAGGGCAGGGTAGGTAGCCTTCTTTATGGCGGATTTTATAGCCCTGGTTAGGGAATTCTTCGCGGTCCGTGTTCCACGTGCCTTCCACTGAGTCCACACAATAATGGCACTCATTGGTTCCCGCTTTGTAGCGGACATCGTCAAAAATAAAGAACTCAGCTTCCGGCCCAAAGTAGGCCGTATCGGCAATCCCGGTACTTTTCAGGTAATCAACGGCCTTGCGGGCAACTCCACGGGGGCTGCGGTCATACGGTTCTCTGGTTAAGGGATCCTCGATATCGCACAGCATGGAAATGGTCGGCACGTCAATAAAGGGGTCGATGAACGCCGTGGTTGAGTCTGGGATGACTAGCATATCGGATGCATCAATGGTCTTCCAGCCGCGGATGGACGAACCGTCAAACCCGAGCCCGTCTTCAAAGAGAGCTTCTTTCAGCTCCGATACCGGTATCGTGAAGTGCTGCCAGGTTCCGTGTAAATCGCAAAATTTTAAATCCACTGTTTGGATCCCCTTATTGTGGGCCAATTCAATTACGTCAGTTGGAGTCATGTTATATTGGGGTTTAATATGAAATTGCTTTATTCAAGGCTGGTGGATTTCCACCACGACCGCCGTTAAATTGTCCAGGCCGCCTTCTCTCAGGGCCTTTTTGACTAATCGCTCAGCCGGCGGCTTACCCACCAGATAGGGTAGGGGACGCCTCAGCGTTTCCCGGATATCTGAATCAAAGAGAGCATCACTTATTCCGTCACTGCAAATGATGAAGCGGTCTCCATCTTCATAGCGCACCGAGCCGAACTGCGGTTCTATGTTGTCTCCAATAGCTCCCAGACTCTTTAGTAAAATGGACTTTTCCGGGTGTTTGCGCGCTTCGCGCTCGGTTATCTTTCCTTCACGCATCAGCTTCCAGGCCACCGAGTGATCTTCCGTCAACTGTTTCAGCTCTCCCTCTTTGGGCAGGTAGTAGATCCGGCTGTCGCCAATGTGCGCAAAGTAGAGGTATTCAGGCGTCAGCCAACACATGCTCAACGTGGCACCCATGCCACGGCATTCTTCGTAGTGGAAACTGTAGCTGCAGATTTTCTTGTGAATCTCTGAGAAAACTTCATCCAGTATATCCGCGTAATCAACTGTAATACCCATGGTCGCCAGACGAAAACTGGACGGGGCTAATGTCATCAGTTTTTCCACTGCGACCTTGCTGGCAAATTCTCCGGCGTTGGCTCCCCCCATCCCATCGCTCACGGCAAAAATAAAGTCACCGCGATCATGGCGTTCCTCTCCGATTTTCCCCAAGTAGGTACATTCTTTATCATCGAAGGTGATTCCTAGAAACGCATCCTCATTGTTTTTGCGCACTCGGCCCACGTGAGTCATTCCAGACCACTGCACGGTTTGTGACTTATTCTTCGAAAAGCTTAGTGTCATACGCTCTCTTGATGTCTTCCAGCACCAACCCTTCTCCTGTTTCCAGGTTCGTGGCAAACTCAAAATCGATGATGCAAAAGCGCCCGCTGCGTGCATCATATGTAATATTGCGCGGGAACGCATCCCCATGCTTAATGCCGTAATTTTCCAGCTCCTTATACAATGAGGCCATTTTTCTTGAGCTGATCTGTTCGGCAATATTACCGCAATTTGTTGTCACTATATAGAGCTCTTCGGGGTGCTCCTCCAGCAGCCGAGGTACAAACGGGCAGCCCTTGGCTTCCAGATGCTTCAGCATGGTCACTTCATTCGCGTAGCGTTTATCTGCTTCGGGCCCCAGGTAATATTTGTGCACCCGGCCGTCGTAACCGATCCTTACCCGTGCTCGTCTTGTGTCTTTTACTTCATGCATGGCGGATGTTCTGCCCCCCAATGTAATTTAGCTTGTAGTCCATAGTATTTTACAGAAAATGACAATCCTAATGCGATCTTTTCAGTCCTTCCAGACCTCCTCTATGCGAAAAAATATACATTTTTGTAGGAAATTCGGTTTCGGCACACTATCTGCAAAGATCATACTTACAGTAATCAACTGACTAATTTCTTTACAGATTTTCCCTCTTATCCGGAGGGGGCACGGAACTTGCATACGTATGAAACGTCCCTTTTCAGGATAAAGCTTAAGACCCCCTCAATGTCTTGAGGAATTTAATCAAAAAATCCACGAACATATAAAGATATGGCAAAATATAAGCTCGAATACATCTGGCTCGATGGTTACACTCCTGTCCCGAACCTTCGCGGTAAGACACGCATTGCTTCTGAAGCTCCCAAATCTGTAGAAGATTGCCCGGAATGGGGTTTTGACGGTAGCTCCACCAAGCAAGCAGAAGGTCACAGCTCCGATTGTATCCTTAAGCCGGTTGCTCTTTATCCTGATGCGGCCCGCACCAATGGCTTCATTGTTATGTGTGAAGTTATGACTCCCGATGGTGAGCCCCACGCCACTAACTACCGCGCCACCATTCTCGATGACGAAGATGCTTGGTTCGGTCTGGAGCAGGAATATTTCCTTTACCAGGACGGTCGTCCTCTTGGTTGGCCCACCGATGGCTTCCCTTCACCTCAGGGTGAATACTACACCGGTGTTGGCTACCGCAACGTAGGCAGCCTTGCTCGCCGTATCGTTGAAGAACATCTCGACCTCTGCCTTGCTGCCGGCATCAATCACGAAGGCATCAATGCCGAAGTGGCCAAAGGCCAGTGGGAATTCCAGATTTTTGCCAAGGGCTCCAAGAAGTGTGCAGACGATGTTTGGGTAGCTCGCTACCTCCTCGAGCGTCTTTGCGAAGAATACGAGGTCGATGTTGAATTCCATTGCAAACCCTTTAAGGGCGACTGGAACGGTTCCGGTATGCACTGCAATTTCTCCACCAAATACATGCGCGAAGTTGGCGGCAAGGAATACTTCCTCAAGCTCATGGACGCATTTGAAAAGAACCGCGACGAGCACATTGCTGCTTATGGTCCGGATAACCACCTCCGCCTCACCGGTCTCCACGAAACTCAGTCTATTGACAAGTTCAGCTGGGGAGTTGCCGACCGCGGTGCTTCCGTTCGTGTTCCCCACTCCTTCGTTAAGAATGGCTATAAGGGTTACCTCGAAGACCGTCGTCCGAACTCTCAGGGAGATCCCTACCAGATCTGCAGCCGTGTTCTGCAAACCATTGCAGAAGTCCCCACCGCTTAAGCTTTGTTCTTATTGCTTTCAAAAAGAGCCTCCTTTAGGAGGCTCTTTTTTTGCACCCCCCCCAGCGCTCGGGTATAAAATGGATCTGGGCTTACTGATCCTTTAGCGGGCAATATCTGTCTGGCAGAGAGTGCGGTACCCCTGGCACTCCAGTACTTGTGTGGAAAGCAGGGAATCCTCTGTCGATAAGATCAGCCCTATCTTTCCGTGTGGCCTCATCATCATGGGGTAGATGTAGTAAATGTTGATCTCCGCCCCCATCAGTGATCCGGTTACTGTTTTTAAATCTGCTTCCGAATCTATCTCCATTGCCAGAACCGGATGTTCTTCGAAAAACAGTCCCATCCTTGACAGTGTCTTTCTGGCGGACTCGGGATAATTCACCACCACTCGCATCACCGCAATATCAGTCATGTCAAATGTGGCTAGTGCTGCTATGCTGATCTCGTCGTTGGCCAGCAAGGTCATCACTTCATTCAAGCGTCCGATTCGATTCTCGGCAAAGATGGAGAACTGAATTACGGGATCTGGTTCGGGTGCATTTACTGTATCCAGCCGCATGTGTAATAGCTTCTATACGAGATCATTATACGAAGTGCAAGTTCTCCTTGTCGTTTTCGCTTATTTCTCCCTGCTCAAATGTAAAAAAGAGCCTAAATCGTAATTTCCTACTACTTTGAGCGAACTAAAGGTTGACCTTTTATGTCCTAATTTGCTCATTAACTTTAGGGTATGTCGATTTTTCAGCGAGTTAGTTTTTTGTCTTCTTTATGTGTCTTTATGCTGCCTTTTTCGATCTTTGCAGACGAAGTAAGGCTGACGGATGGTTCTATCCTTATGGGTACAGTTGAGTTTGTAGATGGTGAATTGCTCGTTCTGTCCCATCCCGTTTTGGGTGAGCTGCGCATCCCTCGCACTGAAATAGACTCCATGATTACGGATTCCCCGGTCTACTACCGCTTTGCCGATGGCTCTGTCGTGGGTGAAAAGCTTGTCGTTGAGCAAGATGCCCTCATTAACGATATGGGGCAAATCGATGCTGTCTGGCAGGTGGATGATGAGGCTCCCGATGTGCTTGCTGCCCGTATGGAGGAAGAAGCCCGCAGAACGAAGTGGTCTCTGACTCTGGGAGTCGACCTTCGCGGTAGCCGTGGAAACACCGACGAAACAAAATATGGAATCAACGTTGTGGCTGTGCGCAGTAATTTAGAGAGTAAACTCAAACTCTATGGCCGCTATAAAAGAGCTAATTACGGTGATTACAAAACTGAAGACGAAACCATTTTAGGGTTCAACTACGATGCTTATGTTTTTGAGAAATTTGGTCTTTATGGACGCTCGGAGTTTGAGAAAGACGAATTCGAGAGTATCGATTTGCGCTCCACTTATGCTGCCGGGGTTAATTATCGCTTTTTTAAAACAGATGCGTTCTCTTTCATGGCCCGTGCCGGTTTGTCCTACCGCAATGAGGATTATATCGACGAGTCCTCTAAGGACTATCCGGGTGCTGACGTCGGTTATGAGCTCGAGTGGAGCCTCTCCCGTTGGATGAAACTGACCAATAATCTCTCATACCTTCCCAGCTTTGAGGATTTCAATGATTTCGTCGTCCGTTATGAAACCAGTGTTGAAATCCCTATTGGGCAGGAGCGTAATTGGTCGATTAATCTTGGGATGTACAACGACTATAATAATCAGCCTACAGACGAGGATTATAAGCTCGATACCAATTACTATACCCGTATTTCCCTTAAATGGGAATGATTGAAAATTACGTACTATCGGTTGACGTAAGGTGTTTCCATTATATGTTCGAGGTTGATCCTATTTGAACATGTATCTAAAAACGCTCACTTTATCTGCCGCGACGCTTGCTCTGTCTGTATCTGCAGTGCTTGCTGATTCTGTAGTTATTAATGATGGTTCCCAGCTAAAAGGAACTGTTCAGGAAATAAAAAACGGGAAGGTTTTTTTGAATACCCCATATGCCGGTGTTCTGGAAATCGACCAGACTCTTGTTGTCAGTATGGAAACCACAGAGCCCATTTCGCTCAGGCTTTCTGATGGAACGGAAATTAAAGGAGAGGTGCTTACCAAGGGATCTGAGATCGTTGTCATTGCTCCCAAAGCAACTATGACGGCATCCGTTCGCGATGTGGAATCCGGTTGGAACGCTGTGCATGAAGATCCCAGAATTACTGCGCAAAAAGAAGCGGCCAAAGCTGCTGAGCGCAAATGGAAGTTCCAGGTGGGTGTTAATATCGACGGTAAAGATGGCAATTCCCAGAAGTTGAACTCTTCCGTTAATGCCTCTGCCAAACTCGAAGGCCCCGAGGATACATTGCATTTTTATACAAAGCTTACCCGTGCGGAAACCGATGGCGAAAAAACCGATGAGGAATATATTGCCGGCGTCCAGTACGATGCCGCCTTTTCCAATCGATTTGGGTGGTATGTGCGTACCGAAGGAGAGAAGGACGAGTTTGAAGATATTGACTTCCGCAGCACCAGTGCGGCCGGTTTCTCATACCACTTTTATAAAAAAGAGCATTTCAAGCTTACCGGACGTCTCGGTTTGGCTTACCGTTATGAAGACTACACCGCCAGCGACAGCGAGGAATTTCCCGGCTTTGATGTCGGCTTGCATATGGACTGGGGGATCAGCCAGTGGGCCAACTTGGTCAGTGATGTAACTTACCTGCCCAGTGTAGAGGATTTCGGTTCCTACATTTTGCGTCAGGATACCGGTTTGGAAATGCCTCTGAGTATGTCCAATCGGTGGATTCTGCGTGTAGGGGTTGCCAACGATTATAACAGCGAGCCCGAGCCTGGTACCGAAGAAATGGACACTACCTATTACGCCCGCCTGATTCTTAAGTGGGAGTAAGGTTCCTGCTCATTTTGAAACAACCAAACAAATAAAAGCTTATGGAAGACCAGACTGTCTCTAATGTTTCCGAGTTTGATTTTACGCCTTACATAAAGTATGCCGTTGATCATGGTACCGACATCCTTGTGGCCTTGCTCATCTTTGTTGTCGGTCGGTGGATTGCTCGCATTGTCACTCGTGGTTTTGTGAAAACGATGGAACGCCGCAAGGTGGACCCCTTGATCTGTGGCTTTATTCGCAGTATTCTTTTTAATGGCCTTTTGATTGCCGTGGTTATTGCCGCCGTGGCTCGCCTGGGGATCCCCACCACTTCCTTTGTTGCTGTTTTGGGGGCTGCCGGTTTGGCGGTTGGTTTGGCTTTGCAGGGCTCTCTTTCCAATTTCGCTTCGGGGATCCTCCTGCTCATGTTCCGACCCTTTAAAGTTGGGCATTTTGTTACCGCGGGTGGTGATTCCGGCTTTGTTGAAGAGATTGGCCTGCTCATGACAACGCTTCGCACGCCCGACAATAAGACCGTCTTTGTCCCCAATTCCAATGTTCTAGGAAGCAACATCACCAACAACAGCCTCAAGCCCACCCGCCGCGTGGATCTCGTCTTTGGCATTAGCTATACCGATGATATCGACAAGGCCCGCAATATCCTTGCGGAGTTGCTCGATAAAAATGAAAAAGTCCTGCGAGATCCGGCTCCTCAGGTTGCTGTTTCCGAGCTGGGCGACAGCAGTGTCAACTTTGTCTGCCGCCCCTGGGTTAAGGGAGAGGACTATTGGGATGTTTACTTTGGCATGATTGAAGGCGTAAAAAAGGCTTTTGATGCTAATAACGTCAGCATTCCCTTCCCTCAGAGAGATGTTCACCTCTATACGGAGAAAAAATAATTGCCTTTGTGGTTGCACTGCGACCCGATTTCTATACGCATTTAGCTTCGCTTCGTGAAATTTGCAAAAAAACAACGCAATAAAGGGGTTTTCCATTGACATCCCCGCACGATCCAGTTTCTTAGGCATCTTTTCCCTTTCGAACCATGAAAGTAGCATCTTCCATCAAAACCCTTAAGAACCGTCATCCTGACTGTCAGGTTGTTCGTCGCAAGGGCCGTGTTTACGTAATCTGCAAGACCAACCCGCGCTTCAAAGCTCGCCAGGGTTAATTTTGCTCGAACCCCTTTTCAATTCCAGTGAAGAAGAATATTCATCCAAAACTGAACAAAGTTTGCTTCGTCGATGTTTCCACCGGCAAGAAGTTTCCGACACGCTCCGTGTTGGCTTCCGACCGTAAGGAAGTTATTGATGGGGAAGAACATTTCATGATCCTCCGCGATATCACGATGGACTCCCACCCGGTCTACACTGGTGAAAAGCGTTTCGTCGATACCGCTGGTCGCGTGGACAAATTCAACAAGAAGTTCTCCCGCCGCCGCTAATCGGCTCTTCTTTATCTTTTCTAAAAGGCCCGCTCAAACGAGTGGGCTTTTTTTATGCCAAAAGCTTTGTTGTCTTTCGCTGATCTTTTGCATTTTCAAAAAGCCTTTCTCCTTTTAGTAAAGAATCTATGTCTAATTTGCAGGAACTGAAGTCCTCCACCTTTTCGGGCTCACCCCTGGCTGTTGTCGGCCATCCCGTAAAGCATTCTTTGAGCCCGCGCATGCACAATGCCGCTTTGCGGCAGATGGCTTTGGCAGACGCTCGCTACAAGGATTGGCATTATGCTCACTTTGATATCCTCCCCGAGGAACTGGCTGAAGCCCTCCCTCTTTTTTGGGAAAAAGGCTTTGTCGGAATGAACTTAACCCTCCCTCATAAAGTTCAGGCGTTGGATCTGGTCTGTCGGGTGGATCCTGCTGCGGCGGTTATGGGTGCCGTCAATACACTGCATCGCACTGCCGATGGCTATGTTGGCTATAACACCGATGGTTATGGGTTGGCCAAGGCCGTCGAAGAGGCTTTTGCAAAGCCCATGCAGGCTTTCCCCGCGGTTATCCTGTTGGGGGCGGGTGGGGCAGCCCGCGCTATTGCCGCTCAGTGCCTGATGGATGGTGTAACCATGCTCTTTATCGGCAATCGCAACCAGGGTCGTTTACAGGATCTTCTGGCACAGCTCGCGCCGGTGCTGGCCTCTGCTCAGGTGTTTCCTTTCGACTTAACGGCTTCCCTTCCGGCATTCCCCGAAGGGAGCCTTATCATTAATGCCACTTCGCTGGGATTGAAGGAGTTTGACTCTTCCCCAATGCCTTTAGATACCCTTTTCGGAGATTGCTGTGTTTATGATGCTACGTATGGAGTGCCCTCCAATGGATTGCAGAGAGAGTGCCGGAAAAAAGGGTTTCCCTATGCGTCCGGAATCGGTATGCTCCTCTGGCAAGGGGTGAAAGCCCTTAAGATATGGACAGGTGGTGCTGTCCCTGCGGACGTGATGAGAGATGCCCTTAATCTTTAATAAACACAATTCTCATGCTGCAAAGTTATACCTTAGTGAATGAACTCTACCCGTGGTTCTATCCGGTTCTTGTCTTCTGTTTTGGAGCTTGTGTTGGCAGTTTTCTCAATGTCTGTATCTATCGCATTCCTCTGGAGCAGTCTGTCGTTAAGCCACGTTCGCATTGCATGAAATGCGGAAAACCCATCGCCTGGTACGATAATATTCCCATCCTTACATGGTTCATTCTGCGTGGAAAAGCCCGCTGCTGTGGCGCTCCCTTTAGTGTGCGCTATGCCATGGTCGAGCTCTTTACCGGTTTACTTTTTCTTTCTGTCTGGCTGACATATGCCCCGCTGCCTGCTCTGGCTCTTATGGTCTTCCTTTCCTTTATGGTTGCCGGTTCCTTTATCGACCTAGACCATATGATTATTCCCGACCGCTTCACTGTGGGCGGTTTTGTTGTTGGGGTTGCTCTGTCTGCACTGGTTCCGGCCTTGCACGGTTATGTATCGCCCCTAGACCCATATTTTACCCGCTTCTTTCAGGGAGGCATTACGGCAGTTCTCGGTGGCTTTATCGGTTCTGCGCTCGTTCTCTGGATCATGCTGCTGGCCGAGATCATTCTCCGCAAGGAGGCTATGGGGGCTGGCGATGTGAAGCTGATGGGAGCTATCGGAGCCTTCTGCGGGTGGAAAGGGGCTGTTTTTGCCCTCTTTGGCGGTTCTTTTGCCGGTGTCTTTATTATCCTGCCGCTGGTTCTGCTCTTGCGGCGTAAAAAGCCTGCCCCCGTTGCTGATAAGTCTGCTGAGGCCTCGGTTGGTGTTGCTGAAGCTGCTGAGGATGCCTCTGGCGACGCCGTTCCTGCTGATGAAGATTACGACCCGACGCACATTCCGTTCGGTCCTTCTTTGGCTTTGGGTGCCTTCCTTTATCTGGTCTTTTTCCGCGACACTGTGGACCTCTACTTCGATACATTTAAGTTACTCTTCTTCGGGAACTGACCCTTTTTCTTTATCGTCATGAAACGTATAGCTCTTTTTTTTGCTTTCCTGACAGGTTTCTTGCTCTCTGTCTTATCACTTTCTGCTGCCGATCAGCTGACGCTGGTCTGGCCCACGCCTTCTACGGCCTTTGCCGAGGGGCAGAAACCGGCCATGTGGGTACAGCCCACCGAGTCGGGAACGGTTGAGTCCGCATTATTTGGATGCACCCGCAATGGCGGCAACCGCTTTCATGAGGGCATTGATATTCGTCCCGTGCTCAAACTTAAAAAGGGCGAAGCCACAGACCCCATCTACGCCATTATGCCCGGCAAGGTGGTCTATTTCAACAAAATTGCCGGCAACAGTGGCTATGGACGCTATGTAGTGCTTGAGCACGAAAATACCACGCCCCATGTTTATAGCCTTTATGCGCACTTGGCTCGGGTAGATGCTTCGCTCCAAGTGGGGCAGTTGGTCAAAGAAGGTACTGTTTTAGGGGTTATGGGGCGCTCTGCGCTCTATCACATTCCTCAAAGCAGATCTCACCTCCATCTGGAAGTCGGTCTGCGTCTGACGGACCATTTCGAAGACTGGTACCTGCGCCAAAATTACGAAGAGGAAAATTTCCACAGTGTCTACAACGGCATGAATCTGACCGGGTTTGATCCGCTCGACTTTTTCGAAAGCTACCGCCGGGGGGAGGTCCGTTCCGCGTTGGATTACATTCGCCGGCTTCCTGTGGCCTATGTTTTGCGGATTTCCTACTCTCAGGTGCCCGACTACGTTCGCCGTTATCCGGAATTGCTTGTGGGGGTCATTCCCGAGCGCGACCTTGCCGGTTGGGACGTTGCTTTTACCTGGTTTGGGCTGGCCAAGCGTTGGCAGCCGTTGACTAGAGAACAGGCTCCCGATCTGGGGCCCGAGGGCTCCATCCGCATGCTTTCCTGGTCTCCTGAACAAATGGAGGGCCATTATGGCAAAAAGACCATCCTTAAAGGGAAGAATGGTCCTAAGCTGGGCCCCGTGGGCATTCAAATCTTACAGTTGCTTTTTGGCTTCAAGTAAGCGGCTCTTTTGCCTCAACCGGCATAAAGAAGCCCTCCGCTGTAGCCAGCACTTTCCGCCCGCGGCAAAGTTTGGCTTTCAAAACATAGCAGTCATGCACGGTTTCGCTGAGGCCGGCACTGACATTCAGCTCCTGCTCAATGGGGACTTCGTGCCGGTAGCGGACATTTAACCTGGCCGTCAGTGCCCGTACCTTCATCTTAAAGAGGCAGTGAGTCATGGCGCAGTCCAGCACTCCGGCAACGATGCCCCCTTGCGCGATTCCGGCGTATCCCTGGAATCGTTTGTCGAGCACGAATTCTGAGTAGACCCCTTTTTCCGTGGTGTTGAATTTTAGCTGCAATCCATGCGGGTTTTCACTTCCGCAGAAGATGCATTGGTTATGTTCCGCTTCAAGTTGAGCCACATAGTTCATCAGTGGTGGTGATGTCCGTGGTCGTCTCCATGCCCCTGGCAGACCTGATCTTCACCGACAAAAGGCATTTCGCCCCCTTTGTAGGCAGTAATCGCTTCCGCTACGGTGTCCTGCTGTGATACCAGCACCTGGATTTCGTTGGCAATAAAGTTGCCCAGTGCTCCCCGGCCGATGCCTTTGCACAATACCGTGTCCACCTCATGCTTAATCAGCATCTGCACCGGTAGGCAATGCCCGTGGGCTTCGCTCTCTTCTTTGTCCAGCGCGTAATGCTTCATCGTCTCGAGATCAACAACGATGTGGTGGGGCGCTCTTCCAAAGTGCTCACTGATTAAGGAGTTTAGGCCGTCCTTGCTTGTTACGGGAATACAGATTTTCATAGTGGTTTAATAAATTCTGAGCATATGCTCATTTCTTTTGCCCGCTCTGTCAAGAAGTATTGCCAAGCAATCAGCCTTCCATCAACATGTCCTCATGCGACCTCGTAAATGCCGCAAAGTATGCCTTTCTCCCCATGAGCGGATCTTCAAACCTGCCGGAATTCCCCTGCGCCGCCTCCAGGTCATGCGTCTCGAACTCGACGAACTGGAAGCGCTTCGCCTTGCCGATATGGAGCACCTCTACCACGAGCAGGCTGGAGAATTGATGGGGCTTTCCCGCGCTACTTTCGGGCGTTTGCTGCAGTCTGCCCGGGAGAAAGTGGCCTCGGCATTGGTCAATGGCCATTCGATTCTCATCGAAGCTTCCGAAGAAAATTCACATATCCACCTTTCAGATGAGAAAGCCGATTGAGAAGCATTGCCTTTCTCTTGTTTTGGCCTATTCTATGCTTGTCTGAATTGGAAGATATCCTTCACATAAGATTTGCTCGGATGCCGTTTCGAGCCTGCCTCAGGAAGGCCGGAGTTTTCTACTCTTTGCCTGTTTGTGTTTTATCTTTTTGATATACAGCCAGATCCTTTTCATGCACATCAATCCCATCATCGAGTCCAAAGCAGAATTGACTGAAGCCAGCTCCGGTTCGCTTCCAATTGTCATCAGTTCTCGTATTCGCTTGGCGCGCAATTTGTCCCAGTTTTTCTTCCCGGGGTGGGCCAATTCGTCCCAGCGGGACGAAGTTTTGGCGACATGTCTCAATGCCATCGGGCGTATGGACTCCATGAAGAACGGAACACGCTTGGAAATGGCGGAGCTCACCGAGCTGGAAAAACAAATCCTCGTGGAGCGCCACCTCATCAGCCGCGAACTGCAACATAAGAGCCCCGAATCGGGCGTCTATATCAGCAGCGACCAGAGCTGCTCCATTATGATTAATGAGGAGGATCACCTGCGCATCCAGAAAGTCCGTCGCGGGATGCATTTCTCTGAACTCTGGCAGGAGATCAATCCTATCGATTCTTATCTCGAGAAAGAGCTAGATTTTGCCTTTAGCGATGATTTTGGCTACCTCACCGCATGTCCCACCAACCTGGGAACCGGTATCCGCGCGTCGGCCATGCTCCACCTTCCCGGATTGGTCATTGCCGACCATATGGAAAAAGTTGTCCGCACCGTTAACCACCTGGGGATCGCCGTACGCGGCCTCTTTGGTGAAGGTTCCGAGGCCACCGGCAGCCTGTTTCAGATTTCCAATCAGCAAACTTTGGGCGAATCGGAATCACACATTATCGACCGCCTGACTAAAGTACTCGATGCCATCATCGAACAGGAACAGAATGCCAGAGAGAAACTGCTCGAAGATTCTCCTGCCATGATTCGCGATAAGCTTTCTCGTGCGGCCGGTATTCTCAAGTCTGCCTACCTTCTCAACAGCGAGGAGTCCATGAGCATGCTTTCCCTTCTGCGCCTGGCGGTTGATCTGCATTTCCTTCCCGAACATTTCCGCTGTGTTATTGACCGCTTTTTTATCGAAACACAACCCGGCCACGTTCAATACCAGTGCGGCAAGGCCACTGGTCCTCAACAGAGGGATGAATGGAGAGCCACTCAAATGCGCAATGCATTTGCCTCTTTGCCATCTTTAGACTTTAATAAATAAATACCTGAATAACTCAAAGAAGAAAAAGGTAACCCATGGAACCTATGAACAATTTTACTCCCCGCGCTCAACAAGTTCTCGCCCTGTCGAGAAAAGAGGCGGATCGTTTCCATCACAACTATGTTGGCACCGAACACTTACTCCTCGGTTTAATCAACCTGGGGCAGGGCGTTGCTGTCAATGTGTTGCGCAAGATGGGGCTCGATTTGGAGACTGTTCGCGGGGCCGTTGAAAAACAAGTCGGCATGGGACCTCAGTCCAAGCCCACAGGAAATATCCCCTACACCCCGCGGGTTAAGAAAGTGCTGGCTCTTTCCGGGAAAGAAGCCAAGGCGCTCAATCACAGCTATGTCGGCACCGAGCACCTCCTGCTCGGCTTGCTTCGCGAGGGCGAAGGTGTCGCCGCCCGGGTTCTTAAGAGCCTGGATGTCGATATCGAACGCTGCCGCAACGAGATCCTCAGTGAGCTCGATCCAAACTTTGCCGGGGAAGGAACAGACGATCCCATCGGAGCCTCCGGAGCCGGTAGTTTCAGTACCTCAGAGGATAAACGCGGAGATCAGAAAACCCCTGCGCTCAAGGCTTTTGGCCGTGATTTGACCGAGTTGGCCCGCGAAGGTGAGCTGGATCCCGTGATCGGGCGTAAGGACGAAATTCGCCGCGTCATTCAAATTCTTTGCCGCCGCAGCAAAAATAACCCCGTCCTCATCGGCGAAGCCGGTGTGGGTAAGACTGCCATTGTTGAGGGCTTAGCTCAGGAAATCGCCAACGGTTTGGTTCCCGAGATTTTGGCCGACAAAAGACTCATCACCCTCGACCTTGCCCTGATGGTTGCCGGTACCAAATACCGCGGCCAGTTCGAAGAACGCATTAAGGCTGTGATGGATGAAATCCGCCGGGCCAAGAACATCATCATTTTTATCGACGAGCTGCACACGATTGTAGGTGCCGGTGCTGCCGAAGGTGCCATGGATGCGTCCAACATCTTCAAACCCGCGCTCAGCCGTGGCGAACTCCAGTGCATTGGGGCCACTACACTTTCCGAATACCGTAAATACATCGAAAAGGACAGCGCTCTTGATCGTCGTTTCCAGAGCGTTATGGTAGAGGCGCCCTCTCCCGAAGATTCTCTCAAGATCCTTCAGGGCATTGCTCCCAAGTATGAGGAGCACCACAAGGTTCACTACACGAAAGAGGCCCTGCAGGCCGCTGTGAACCTTTCCGACCGCTACATCACAGCACGTTACCTGCCCGATAAAGCCATCGACGTGCTAGATGAATCCGGTGCCCGCGCCCGCATCAACAGCCTCAACCGCCCGCCGGAAATCGAAGACCTCGCCAAGGAAATCGATCAGGTCTGTGCGCAAAAGGAAGAGGCTATTTCTTCTCAGAAATTTGAAGATGCGGCTCAGTTCCGTGACCGAGAAAAACAGCTTCGGGCCAAGCGCGAGAAAATGATCGAGGAATGGAAGAAAACCCGTTCCGAAACCCGTATTGTTGTCGACGAGGAAGATATGCTCCATGTGGTTTCTACCTGGACAGGCGTTCCCTTGACCAAGATGGAGAAGAAAGAGTCCGAAAAACTCCTCAGCCTCGAAAAGGAATTGCAGCGTCTGGTCATCGGACAGGACGAAGCTACCGTAGTGATTGCCAAGGCTCTGCGCCGCTCCAGAGCGGATTTAAAAGATCCGCGCCGTCCTATTGGCTCTTTCATGTTCATGGGGCCCACAGGAGTCGGGAAAACTCACCTGGCCAAGATGCTTACTGAGCAGATCTTTGGCGACAGCGATTCCATGGTGCAGATCGATATGTCTGAATACATGGAGAAGTTTGCCGTCTCCCGCCTCATCGGATCGCCTCCCGGTTACGTTGGCTATGAAGAAGGCGGTCAGTTGACTGAGGCCGTCCGCCGTAAGCCCTACTGTGTGGTTCTCTTCGACGAAATCGAAAAAGCCCACCCTGATGTGGTTCAGCTCCTGTTACAGGTTTTGGAGGAGGGGCGTCTTACCGACAGCCTTGGGCGCACTGTGGATTTCCGCAACACTATCATCATCATGACCACCAACGTCGGGGCCCACCTCCTCCAAAAGGGGCAGGCACTCGGCTTTGGCGATGCAGACTACAATGCCAGTTTCGAAGCAGTCAAAGACCGCATCATGGATGAGTCCAAGAAGATCTTCAAGCCGGAGTTCCTCAACCGTATCAACAGCATTGTTGTTTTTCGCAGCCTGCGCCGTGAGCACATGCTCAGGATTGTTGATTTGGAGATTTCCAAGCTGCTTAAGCGCCTGAAAAACCACGAGATTGAACTCATCTTTACCGATGCGGCCAAGAACCTGCTCATTGATAAGGGGTACGACGAAAAATTCGGAGCTCGACCATTGCGGCGTGCTGTTGAAAATTACCTCGAAGATCCACTCGCTGAGGCCATTCTTCGCGGCGACATCGAGAAGGGCAAACCTGTCTATGTTGATTGTCTGGTTCAGGAACTTACGTTCACTCAAGAACAGCCTGCAAAGGTATAATACCTTGGTTTTTCTTTACGAAAACGTTTCTTTTACGTATTTTTATACCCCGCATGTTCAATACATGTGGGGTTTTATTTGACAAAGCTCACCTTAAAGGAGTTAAGATGGAATCTTTCTTTTTTGACAAATGGAAAGAACCTTAATTATTTTTAAACCTGATTCTGCGGAGAAACGCAAAATGGGTACCATCATGGCCAAGTTTGAAAAAGCTGGCTTTGATTTGGTTGCCTGTAAGATGATTCAGCTTACCGAAAATCTGCTCTCTCAGCATTACGCACATATCCGTCAATACGATGTTTATCCTCGTTTGGTAGAGTTCATGAGCTCTCGTCCGGTACTCGTTGCCGTCTTCCGTGGCGATTCCGTCATCAAGCGCGTTCGCTCTTTGATCGGACCCACCGATTCCACTGAGGCGCCTCCAGGAACCGTTCGCGGCGATTGGGGAACCAACAAGATGCAGAACCTCATCCACGCTTCCGATAGCCCGGAAAACGCAGAAATTGAAATCAAGCGCTTTTTTGCTCCTGAGGAAATTTTTGGCTGAAGCTCAATCGGCTTCGGCAATCAGCAGACACACTGCGAAACAGGCGATACCGGCACCGCGTCCGATGTCGCCTATTTTTTCGTTGGTCGTGGCTTTGATGCCGATCTGTTCCGGGCTCACTTGTAAGCTTTCACTCAATACGGCCTTCATCTGTTTCAAGTAAGGGCCTATTTTGGGTTCCTCGGCAATCAGGGCAATGTCTACATTCCCAATACGATAGCCCAATCGTTCGGCTTCCTTACGGGTTTTGATGATGATCTCCTGAGAGTTGATCCCTTCGCAGGCAGGATCATTGGGCGGAAAGTAGTGCCCGATGTCGGGTAAGCCCAGGGCTCCCAACATGGCATCGGCCACAGCGTGGCTCAATACGTCAGCATCGGAATGCCCTAGCAGTCCTAAACGGTGGGGGATTTCGACTCCTCCCAGAACCAGTTTGCGCCCTTCGGCAAAGCGGTGAATGTCGTATCCCTGTCCAATTCTCATCGGGAGCTTTTTCATGTGCGGTCTTTCAGTGAAAATTCAAAGTAGGCCAAGTCGGCTTCAGTTGTCAGCTTTGGGTTGTTGTACGGGTTTTCCACCAGTGCCACAGGCTTACCTGTGCGTTCGTAGATTCCAACATCATCAGTGGCTGCCATACCTTCATTTATTGCCGCTTTATAGGCTTGGGTGATACTTTCCTGGGCGAAACACTGTGGTGTTTCCATTGCCCAAAGCCTCTCCCGGGGCACGTCTTTGAGTAAACCGTCGCTCTGCTGCTGTTTGATGCTGTCCTTCACTCGGTGGGCCAAAACTGCAGCGTCACTGTTTCTTAGGGCATCGACCAGCAGTTTGAGCGATTCAGAGTGTATCAGGCCTCTGGCGCAATCATGAATCCATACTCGTTCGAAGGTCTCTTGAGGGAGGCTGATCAGTGCATTGTAAACGGAATTCAACCGTTCCTTTCCGCCTTCAACAAAACTTACCTGCATGCCCGGTTGGCTGTGCTCGGCGATGCGTTTCAGGGCATCGCGTTGTTCCGCATCGCGGTAAACCACGCTATAGTGATTGCTGATCTCAGCCTGTTTAAAGCTTTCCAAAACGCGCTCAAAAAGACTCTTTCCGGCAATGCGGGCGAGCACTTTATCCTCGACTGCATGGCCCATCCGCCGACCGCTGCCTCCAGCCAGCAGGATTACAGCATTCTCTATCTTTGTTTTGCCAACCTTCATGTTTTCTCTAGTCTTTATCCTATAACGCCCTGATTTCGCAAGGCACAAAATATTCCCCTATGCACGAGACCATTGCCGCACCTGCCAAAATCAACCTCTATCTGGCCGTTACCGGACGCCGGCCCGATGGCTTTCATACCTTGGAGTCGTTGGTTGCTCCTCTGGAGTTTGGCGATCGCATGGATATTTCCTTCTCTGCTTCCGGAGTGGATTCCTTGACGTGTTCGGACCCGGATCTTTCCTGTGGGGAAGATAACCTCATCCTGCGCGCTATTACTGCTTATCGCAAATACAGCCCATTTTCCCAAAGCCTTACCATTCACCTGCACAAACACATTCCCTCCGGCGCCGGGCTTGGCGGAGGCAGTAGTGATGCGGCGGCCATTCTTTCCTGGATGAACCGCCACAGCAGTAGGCCTTTGCCGGAGGCTTCATTGATTGAGGTGGCCGCATCTGTAGGATCCGACTGTCCGCTCTTTCTTTATCCACGGCCAATGCTCATGAAGGGCAGGGGTGAGCTTCTTTACGAGGTCAGCGATTCCATTCACCAGGTGCTTTCCTCAAAAACTCTGGTTTTGTTTAAGCCGCACTTTTCCATTTCCACTGTATGGGCATACCGCCAGCTTGCGCAGGAGCAGGCCTATACCCCTTCCTCTTTGTCTATGGATAGTGAGGATCGCCTGAATATTCTGCCGCCTTTGTTCAATTCGTTCGAGAGCGTTGCTTTCTATAAATACCCCATCTATCGTGTGTTGGCATCGGAGTTGCAGGCCAGCGGTTTACCTCCGTTTCTCATGAGTGGAAGTGGCAGTGCAGGGTTTGTTTTTTTGGAGAATCAAGATTCCAATACCGTTATTGAGGTTGTTCGTTCAGTGCTCGGCAGGGAGTCTTTTGCTCTGACGACACGAGTGATTAACCCTGAATGATGCGATATCCATACCGTAAGATGCTTTAAATTTGCAATTATGGTAATATTCATTAGATAAAGAAGATCTTAAATTCAGGTATGGACGATCAAGGCAAGGAAGAGAGGATTCTAAAAGGAATTCCCGCATCGCCGGGGGTGGCGCATGGCCCCGCATTCCTGTTCCTCAAAAAGGAACTGGAAATTCCTTCCTACCAAGTCCCCGAGGATCGCCGGGAAGAGGAAATTTCACGCTTCGAGGCAGCCATCGTTGAGACTCGTAAGCAGATCAATACCATTCGTTCTGAGATTGAGGAAAAGCTTGGTGAAGACGAGGCTCAGATTTTTGATGCCCATCAGCTTGTTCTGGAAGACCGTGCTCTGCTCGACGAAACAGAGAAGGAAGTTCTCACCAGCGGCTATAATATTGAGCACTGCTACCACAAGGTGGCCAACCGCTACATTCAGGCTTTCAGTAATATTGACGACGACTACATCAAAGAGCGTGTTGCCGATATTAAAGATGTTTCCCGTCGGCTCCTCCATAATTTGCTGGGGCAGATCATTCTCAGCCTTACTGGCTTGATCGATCCCGTGGTCATTGTTTCCGAGGATTTGACTCCTTCCGATACCGCGAACATAGACACGGAAAAAGTCTTTGGGATTGTTACCGATCAGGGCAGCCGCACCAGCCATGCTGTGATTATGGCACGTTCCATTAAGGTTCCTGCAGTGGTTGGTTTGCACAATATAACTGAGCAGGTAAAACCCGGCGATATGCTCATTGTTGATGGTTACGATGGGGTGGTCATTATCAACCCTTCCGAATCAAGCCTTTTCCGTTATGGAAAAATTCGCCATGAACGTGAGAACATAGAGAAGCGCTTCAGCAGTGTTTTGGACTTCCCGTCGATTACACAGGATAACGTGTCACTGGATATTTTACTCAACGTCGAAGGAACCGAACCGGAGCACGTTTATCAAAACAGTGGTGCTACCGGAGTAGGATTGTTTCGCACAGAAGCCCTCTTTCTTAAAAATGAGATATTCCCAACGGAGGAGGAACAATTCCGTGCATATAAGCGGGTTGTCCAAATGCAGCCGGAAAATGCTCCCGTAATCATCCGTACCTTGGATTTGGGAGGCGATAAGAACCCTGTCGGTGGCAAATTCGGCTATGCCGAAGCCAACCCTTTTATGGGGTTTCGTGCTATTCGTTTCTGTTTGGAAGAGCCCGATGTCTTCAAGGTTCAGCTGCGCGCCATCCTCCGTGCCAGCGCCTACGGGAATATCCATCTGATGCTTCCCATGATCGTCTCGGCGGAAGAGGTGTACAGCGCCAAGCGTATGATTCGCGAATGCTGTGATGAGCTTGACGCCAAGGGCCTTGCTTACAACCGGGAGATTAAAATCGGCACGATGATCGAGACCCCGGCGGCCGCGGCCATTGCCGATATACTTGCTCAGGAGTGCGACTTCTTCAGTATCGGCAGCAATGATATGATCCAATACCTGCTCGCTGTGGACCGCGTAAACGACCGCATAGCCCACCTCTACAACCCCTATCATCCGGCTGTCATCAGAACCTTGCGCCACGTCATTACGATTGCCCGCAATGCCGGCATTCCTGTGGGTATTTGCGGAGAGGTTGCCGGAGATCCCGTTTATGCCGCATTACTCTTTGGGATGGGGGCTACCAGTATCAGCGTTACTGCTGCCATGGTTCCTGAAATTAAATACCTTATCCGTACTATGAGTTTTAGAGATGCGCAAAACCTTGCCGCAGATGTCTGCTCATTGGTCAATCCGGACGAGATTGAAGCCCGTATGAAGCGCTTCTACGATAATCGTATGCGCGATGTGCTTACTCTTTAACCTTGCTTGGTTTAAATCCGCAGGCCAGTAACGTTTCAAAGTAGGGCGCCTCTTTTTCTTCGGCAACCACATTCACTTCAATTTTACTCAAACCGCATTCCTTAAAATACTCATACATAGTATTTTCCGAGAATCCAAGCCACAGGTCTGCATAGAGATCCCTAGCCTTTTCAAAGGCGTGTTTGTTCAGGTCGATGACGAGTAACTGACCGCCCGGACGCAGGAGTCGGTAGGCTTCTTTTAACGCTTTTAAAGGGTGTTGTGCGTGGTGCAGGGCCTGGCTCAGATAAACCAGATCGGCACACTCTGCCGGAAGGGGAACGTCTTCAATATCGCCCAACTTGTAAGTCAGATTTTCCAACCCGTGGGCTTTGGCTATTTCCGTGCCGATTTCCACCATTTTGGGGGAGTTGTCTATGCAGTGGATGTGCCGCGCTCTGGGTGCCAGCAAATGTGCTAAAATGCCTTCTCCGGCTCCCAAATCCACAATGTCGATCTTCGGGGTCAGCCGCAGGAGAAAATGCCCCATAGCTTCCCAGGAGCGACCCGGGCAGTAGTTTTTTCCAATGCGGTTGGCTATCTCGTTGAAATAGCGTTCGGATACTTGGCGCCTCGATTCCAGCACGCGTTGCAGGTGGGCCTGATCCTGTTCTATCTGTCCATCGTTCCTTACAGCATTACAGGCTGATTCGATCAACTGTGTGATTGAATCAGCCTGTTTGTTGCAATAAGAATAGTAGGTTCGCTTGCCCTCTTTGCGGTCTTCCAGTAGACCGCCGTTACGCAGCAGCGCCAAATGGGAGGAAATGCGCGACTGACCCATGTCCAGAATTTCCTGTAACTCAGCCACTGAGAGTTCTTCATTACGCAACAACAAAATCACTCGAAGACGTGTTGCGTCGCTCAGCAGTTTTAGAGTATCCCAGGCTTCGGCCATGTCTCAGGCGCAGCTTATTTCTGCAAGTCTACCCAGCGGGAGATAGCCTTTACTGTCCATTCCTCTTCGTGACCTTCTACCGAGATCTTTACTGAGTCGCCCGGCTTGCGGGAAATCAGCTTTTCGGCCAGAGGTGTCAGGTAGGAGAGAATGTTCTTTTCCGGATCGCTGTCGAATGCTCCCAGAATCGAGTAAGTTACGGTTTCGCCGTTGGAGCCTTGAATCAGTTCCACAACGCTGCCGATTCCTACCACGTCGGTCGGGGCATCGCTGAAATCTGTCTGCTGGGCGCGGCTGATGTCGGTTTCCAGCTGATTTTTCGTGGCTAAAAGGGTGTCCTGATCTTGGCGGGCCATCTTGTATTCGGAGTTTTCCTTCAAGTCTCCATGTTCGCGGGCAACGGCAATGGCTTCCTTGTTTTCCGGAATCTTTACGGATACGAGCAATTCATATTCCTTCTTCAGAGCGTCGAAGCTCCATTTGGAAACAATCAGCCCCTGCTTGCGTTCAGTGGTTCGGTCTCCGCCGTCTACCAGTTCCTGAATGCTGGAGAAGCGCTTGATAAAACGGGCCAGCAAACTCTTTTTGGAAAGGTCTTCAAATCCCTGGTTGAGCATCAGAGTCTGGGCCAGATCATGGGCGGTTTCCACGTTGGCTTCTGCCAGTAGGTCGATAATCAGCTCCTGGTCTTCTCCGAGCAACTCTGCCAACGGAATGCGGCGGGTGCTTGCGTTTTGCAGGGCTTCATAGTCGATTGCGTAAAAAATGGCACTGAGCAGGCGCGGGCTGATCATCCCGGATAGCATCTTGGCATACTTGCGGGAGTTGCGGTTCTTGATGATCCAGATCAGAATCGGGGCCTTTAGGCTTTGTTCGTCCAGCCAGCGGACCAGAGTGCTGTGGATCTCTTTTTCCAGATCGCGCTCAAACAGATAGGTAATACACTCGGAGGTGAACTTTCCTTGACTGTTCTTCAGCAGATCAAAAATAATATTCTTCCACTCGTCTTCAAAGGTGCGCTCAATCAGATCGAGATAGCGCTTATACTTGGTTCCGGGGATTTCCTCGGCCAGTTCGGAGAGGCTTTCCGCATTCTGCAGAAGAGAGGCAGAGGTCGGCTCCAGCGCGTCTACGTCGGTGTGGATGAAGCGGGCCAGGTCATTGCGTACCCAGATACCGTTCAGGCGCTCGCCCGGGTTCAGTTGGCGGCTTTCTTTCAGGCTGTCGGTCAATTCGCTGAGAATATCCGGCAGAGCCTTTTCAATGTCTTCATGCTTTACGGATAGATCAAGCAGCTTGGAGGCCAAGGCAATCTTCTTTTTCGGTGCCTTGGTTTGGAAAAAGTCCTGCAGTACTTCGTCTTCTGCGGTTACTGGGATTTCGCGTAGAATAAAGGGGTTACCCTTCTTCGTCGGCACTGCAATGCGGGGATCCTTAATCAACGCTTTCTTGGTGGCCGTCCACCACTTCTTGTAGCGCTTTTCTCCCATCAGACGGCTCAACTGGCTTTCCAGTTCAATATTGCTGGCGGTCTGGTTTGGACAATCCGAAAGAATGGCAACGATCAGGTCTGTGGGGTTTTCCTTGATCATGGATTCAATGCTTTCGGGATCGTTCAGGTAACGCACCAGAATGTTCTTTTCCGAGAGTACTTCCAGGTGGTTGACACAGAAAGCGGGATCCATCGGGTGGATTCCGTCCTTTTCTTTGAAGTCAATCAGCAGACGATTTGTCTTGGCCTCGTATTCGGTAATCTTGCCAAGACCCCAGCTGCGATGAATACAGTATGAACCTGCCTGCATCGCTTCGAGCTTGTTACGTGCACTCTTCAATTTGGGGGTTTTGCTGATCAGCAAATCAATTGCTTCTTTGTCCATAAATGCTTGAATTGTTTTCTGTAACTCTCTTGTTACTCTGCTTAAACTATACGTCAATAGCACAAATCCTATATCTGTGAAAAGCAAAAGTTATCACAACGGCTGGCAAGCAGCCGCTCATGCCCTTATCGACTATGACGCTAGTCCTTGTAAATCCGAAATCCTAATTAAGCGGTTTCGTAAGGGTTTGGCAACAGAGGATATTGCAACTTTACAAAAACTTTTTTTAAGCAGTCTTAAAAATCGTCGATTGTGCCGTTTTTTGCTGGAGCAGAATATTTCCCGTAAGCCGCGCCCCGTACTCTACGCTGCGCTCCACATTGCGGTTGCCGAGTTGCTCGAAGCGCCGCATCCCGCTCAGTGTGTGCACTTTGCCGTCGATCAGATTCGTACCCTCTGTTCCCCGGCGGAAGCCCACTTTGCCAATGCCGTGCTCCGCAAAATCCGACCGCTGTTTGACCAATTCCAGGCTGGGGCAGAGTCCGATCCATCCCGTTGGGGCCTGCTCTACAGTTACCCGGAATGGTTGGTTCAGCACTGGTTGCAAATTTTTCCAGCCGCTCAGGTGCGTGAATTATTGCAGTGGAATCAATCCATACCGGAGGTTTATGTGCGTGGTTTTTCCGGAGAAGGGCAGGGGATTACTCCGGCTCAGTGGTCGGGCTTCTCTTTGGTGGATGCTTCGGGCGGCCGTCTCCAGAAACTGTTGGAAACGCACCCCGGAACCTTTGTCTGCGATCCTTCCACCGCGCATCCCATTGCTCTGCTTGATGTTCAGCCCGCGCACAAAGTGCTCGACCTTTGTGCAGCTCCCGGCGGCAAAAGTCGGCAAATTCTTCAACAATTGGGCTCGCAGGGTTTACTCTGCAGTGTAGACCTTCCCTCGGAACGCCTTCCCCGGCTTCGCGAAAATTTGCAGGCAGACAAACGCGCCCGTGTGCTTGGGGCTGATGTGCTGACACTTACCCAGGCACAACTCCACCGCGTGGCCGGCGCCGCATCTTTCGACCGCGTGCTCCTCGATGCTCCCTGTTCCAATACCGGTGTCCTGCGCCGCCGTGCAGATGCCCGTTGGCGCCTGCAGGAGGGTGACATAGAGGCTTGTTCCCGTCTGCAGTTGGAGCTGCTGCAAAAGGCAGCCGAATTCGTTTCGCCCGGAGGACTCCTCGTTTACAGTACCTGTAGTATCGAACCTGCGGAAAATCAGGCCATTGCCGATGCTTTTGTCCGCTCTCTTATCGATGATTTTACCCCTGTAGGGGCCAAGCTGAGCTTCCCCTGGCAGGATGGTCACGACGGAGGCGCCGCATTTGCTTTTAAACGCAACCTTAAGTGATTCTCTGTTGACGATTTAAGCCCTTTCTATTAAGCAGGATGCAAACTGCTTTTTATGGCTGCCCCGTTGAATCCTCTACGTATTTCCAAATGGCCTTTTGCCGTTGTCTGGGGGCTGTTTGTCCTCGTTATCCTTTACCTCGGGTATAAGAGTCCGTCACTCACCCCACTGCTCGTTTGTTCCATTACACTGGCCTTTGCTTCGGCCACGGTATTTGCCATGCTTCCCTATTGGCTGGATTACAAATCCCAGCTGTTGGTGCAGGCAGATCGCGAGTCGAAGGTCAGCGATACCCTCACTCAGGCCATTCTCCATGCCGAGAACCTGCTGGCCCGCCTCAATGCTCTGGAGCGCGACGCTTCCAGAAGCATCCTCATCGCTCGCCAGTTGCCCGAGCGCCTCGAGGAAAAACTGGCTGTCCTCACCCAGCTGATGGATCGGCAGGATACCGACCGCTTTACCCAGCTCAACCGCGAGGTTGAATTGCTCCGCCTGACTGACCGGGAAGCCCTTGAGGCATTTTCCCGCAGTGTCGAGTCTTTCCGTGAAGCTTTGGATTCTGCCCCGTCGCCGACTGCTGATTCATCCGATTCCATTGAGGTTCTTCAGTCTCAAATAACAGATCTGCGCAAGGATTTGCTGGGTCTGATGCTTCCGCTTAAAGAACAAATAGAGCATTATTCAAGCACTCCGTTGCCGGAAAGTTTTAATGATGCGGCCAGCGCGGGGCAGTTGGATAAACTCCAGGATATGCTTGTTGCCTTAAGGGATGATTTACAGGCGCGTTTCCAGAGCCTTTCCGGCCGTCTGGATGCCCTTGATAAGACGCTGCCTGCTGCGCCTGCGGTGAAGCCTCCTGCTGCTCCAAAGACCGTAAAAACGGAAAATAAGGATGGCTCCGTGTCTCTCGAATTTCCCTTTGCCGTGGACGAGTCAACGGTTGCTTCCGATCAGATTGTTTTGGAGGTGGAGTCGGTCATCGGCATCACTCACAAGGTCTTCCTCCGCGGAGATGAACCTTGGCTCAGTTGGGATGTGGGTGTGCCCTTGGAGCGCTCCGGTATCGGACGATGGAAATGGGTCTGCAACGGAATTAAAGAACCGCTTAAATGCCTCCTCCTTATCGACGATGAACACGAAGATACCGTAAACGGGGAAGTGCTTTTAAAGCCGGGCAAGGCCACCAGAGTTAAGGCCGCTTTTCCCCTGCGCTGAACCTTCTTTTATATAGATCTTTGTCCAATAAAAAAGCCTCTCCTTTTCGGGAGAGGCTTTGCTGTGTAAAAAGGTTGCTTACTCAACGATTACGTTGACCACGGTTTCACCAAAACCAGGTGCCGTAATGTAGAGCTTGCCGCGGCCCGGTGCCACTGCCTGCACGGGTATGTTTACGCTCATGGCGCCTTCCGGGATCATTACTTCCGGCATGACGATGAAGTCGGGAGTGTCAGTGGTTACTTCCACGGGAAGGCCGCCGGCAGGTGCTTCAAAGAAGATGCGGAAAAGCATCATTTCAGACTCGCCCTGCTGCAGCATCAAAGTGCTCGGCAATACGGTCAGCTCGGCGGCGTCCACGCGGAAGGTTCCTGCGTCAATGAGGAAGTCCCCGGCGCGCACCTGCAGCGGGTAGCTGCGGCCTGCGGGCAGAGGGGGAACCACAAAGCTCAGCGTGTTCGGGTTTTCGTAAGTGGTGGCAACGTCCTGACCATTGATCAGAAGGGTGTCGAATTCACTGAAGCCACGGCCCAACACCGCAATGCGCGTTCCTACCGGTCCGCGGTTGCTTTCCGTCTGGATTACATAACGGTTGGTCAAGCGGGTGACGTAAGGGGTGTGCTTTGGAGAGAACTCGGTGCTGTAGTGGTCTGCATGCTGAACCACGGTTCCCTGCAGCCAGTCATACTCCAGGCGGTAGTAATACTTGACTACGTTACGGTTGTCGGGAATGCGGTATTCAAATTCAAAAACGGAGGCGCCGGCCATCGGATTGCGCTGCATCGGGTAGGCTTGCCCGTCGATCACAATCGTGGCTTTTACGGTTTGCGGGATGACTCGGTGCTGGCCGAAGTCTGCTTCAAAACTGAAAGGATAAAGACCCGAGGCATTAGCCGGAAGGGTACTGGGGGTTCTGTTGACGATCAGGCTCTGACAGCCCGCGAACAAACTTGCCGCGAGGAGTATGAATAAGATGCGAAAAAGGGCTTTAATTTTCATAACATGCATGTAGTAATTTCCCATAAAGCCAAATACTGAGGCTTTCTGCAAGAAAAAGCTTTACCCCGTTCGTTGATTGCATGGATTCTTTTCGCCTATCTTTCTTATGAATCCTCTCGGCCTATACGTTCATGTTCCTTTTTGCGCTCACGCCTGTGATTTTTGCGCCTTTTATCAGGAACCGCCGCGCAAAGCCGATATTGATCTCTATTTCAGCGCCCTCGAGGCTGAGCTTAGGCAACGCGTGCCGCAACTGCCCTACGACACCATCTTCTGGGGTGGGGGCACGCCGGGTATCCTCAGTACTGCCGATATTATACGCTTGGGGCAGCTTTGCCTGCAGCACCTTTCCGCTCCCCCAAAGGAATGGACCATTGAGCTCGCTCCTTCCACCGTGAAAAAAGATAAAGCCCTTGCCCTTCGCGAGCTTGGTGTGAATCGCGTTTCCCTAGGCGTGCAGAGTTTCGACGCTTCTTTGTTGGATGCTATTGGCCGCCGGCACCAGCCCGCAGTTATTTATCGGGCCATCGATATCCTGCGCGATGCCGGTTTTGAGAACATGAACATCGACCTCATGTTCGCCCTACCTGGGCAGTCCTTTGCTATGTGGCAGAAAGACCTAGAGGAGGCCGTCTCCATGCAGCCGACGCACATCTCCACTTATTGCCTGACATTTGAAGAAGATACCGCCTTATGGAGCAAGCTTAGCCGTGGCGAAATTGCAAAACGCACAGAGTTCGAGGAGGCTGCCTTCTACCGCGATACCTGGGCCATGCTGGAGGCGCACGGCTATGCCCAATACGAAATCTCCAACTTTGCCCGCGCCGGCTACCCTTGCCGCCACAACCTCAATACTTGGGATATGCAGGAGTGGATCGGGGTTGGCCCTTCCGGCTCCACCCAATATGGCCGCCGCCGCTCCACTAACATTCACAACCTGCAGCGCTGGGCCGATGGCTACCTCTCCAGCGTCCCCTGCTGTGTAGACGAACAAGACCTCAGCGATGCCACCCTGGTTGCCGATGCCCTGGTTTTTGGCCTGCGCATGAATCAAGGCGTTTGCCTCGACCGCCTCCGCCGGCGCTTTGCCTTTCCACTTTACGAGCAAACCCTACAACTCTTCACCGCTTTGCAGGATGAAGGCCTTCTTACGCTGGACAATACCCGCGTAGCCCTAACCGAATCTGGACGCCTCGTTGCTGATCAAATCGCCGTCCACATCCTCGAATTACTCGATTAGCTCCGCTATGTAGCCCCGTTTAATGAAAGAGTCGTGCTAAGGGATACGGAATATTGGACATAGGATAAAGGACTCTCCTCAGCAATATGAGGAGCAAAACACATCACACATAGCACTAAAAGACTCTCTTAGTTTGGCTTGAGTTAAACGGAGGCACTATATTTGCAAGAGTTCATGTTTTTTAAATGAATGCTCGTATTTCTGAACTTTAATCTACTACTATCTGTATCACGCTACCTGACGTATCAGGCCATCATGTATTGATTTACTAATGACAGTAGAAAAACTGAAACCTTCTTATAACAAGAAGGTTCTTATTTTGGTATTGGGACTCATCTCACTTTTTCCACCGCTGGCTACAGATATGTACTTGCCGGCAATGATAGAGATGCAGTCATATTTTAACGCACCAGATGGTGGAATGGGATTAACCCTCTCGCTTTTTTTTCTAGGGCTTTGCCTTGGGCAATTGATATTTGGGCCAATTGTAGATGCATACGGTCGAAAAAAGCCACTAATACTTGGTATTATTGTTTACATATCTTCCTCGCTTGCATGTCTCTTGGTAAGGAGGTTTGAGTTATTGGTATTACTGCGTTTCTTTCAGGCGTTAGGAGCTTGTTCCGGTATGATTATTGGCAGAGCTATTATCTCAGATCTTTTTGAGGGAATTGAGGCTGCTAAAATCATGTCGCTTATTGTCGTAATTATGACCTTGGGGCCAATCTGTTCTCCTGTTACTGGGAGTTTGCTTTTAGTTTTATGGAATTGGTCCTCTATATTTTATTGTATGGCGACTATTGGTCTTATTGCCTTGGTTATGGTTCTTTTTTCTCTACCGGAATCACTCGCTCCGGAAAAGAGAAACACAGAGAAGATGCGCTCTGTGTTTAGACGTTATTTTGAGCTTTTGAAAAACAAGGAGTTTCTTTTTTTAAATGTTATCTGTGCATTCATTCAATCAGGGATGTTTGCATTTATTACGGGCTCATCACATGTGTTTATGGAGCATTATCATCTTAGTAGTATTCAATATGGATTATGCTTTGGGTTTGTTACCCTGGGATTGGTGCTTTTTGCATATATAAATGCTACTATTCTGCCAAAAACAGGAATCCACAAACTTATGAATATTGCTTTTTTTATCAACCTGGTTTCTGGTTTCGCTTTGATTTCTGTATCAGGTTCAAGCCATCTTTGGTTACTGTTGATTCCTCTTTGGTTTACTATTGCAACAATTGGTGGCCTGGGGGCAAATGCTGTTACCTTAGCAATGGATGCGAGTAAAAGACGTTCTGGGATTGGCTCAGCATTGGTCGGCTGTTTTCAGTTTGGTTTTGCCTTTATTGTAAGTGCATTGGTTTCTGCATTACAAAATGATACCGTATACCCCATGAGCTTGTGTATTGCTCTTCCAGGTTTTATTTCATTCGCTTTGTGGATTATTTACAGCAAAAGAATTAAGCCAGCTATGTAGTGATTTACTTTTTGAATTATGTAATAGGAAACGCTCTCAATCGCTAAGAGAGCGTTTCCTTGTTATAATAAAAAAGCATCTCAGATACCTGAGATGCTTTTTGTTGTTAGGTCTGTTATTTTGAATGATAAGGGCTTTCCGGTGGACCGAAATAACTATCCCTTATTTCGTCAAAACTGAGTATGACTCTTTGGATTAGAATAGCAGGATCAATCATCCAGATTTTTAGTGTGTGATTTCCAGGATTTTCAATGTCATAACTAATCGAAGCTTTTCTGACCGCTTCGTAAACCGTTTTCCCCCAGGCTTCCTGGCCATCTCCGGCTGGAATTTTTAAATCAATGATTTTTGGTTCTCCATCGTCTACAGATACTGCAAGACGGAGACCGTGATCTGGGTTAAAGGCTAGGGTCGTGGAGAGGTAAAGCTCAATATTGGCTTTTCCGGAAGAGACGCTGTAGAAGTCATACTCTAACCGGGGAGATTTTTGGGATAGTTTTCTGCTTTCAGCTTCCACTGGGAACGGTTTTACACCACCAAGAGTTTTTCCGTAACCTTCAAGAGTTTTCCACTCTATTTCATTATCTGTAATCGCTCTGCTATAATGCGGTGCATCAATGCAGACGTACTTTTCGGATTCAAGGAAGCAATTGTTCTGTGGTGTTTGTTTGCCGTAGTTAATTACAGGAACCTTGATTCTTACCCGGGTGCCATTACTTCCAACGACATTGATCATTTCTGTTTTTTCTCCTATTGGAGCAAGGTTCCAGTCTACGGTAACGGTAATTCTTCTAGTTGTTGAATCTATTTCTCCAGATGCTGGAGATAGCTTGAGCCAAGGAGCTTCCGTGTAGGCTTTGTAGCTTGTTGGCTTATTTCCACGATTGAATACTTCAATCCAACGCGATTGATTCCCCAAGGAATCAATTGCAGGCAGAGTTGGGGATTTCATTCCTGGAATAACTTCAGGCCATGCTGGTTTCATGCCTTCTATCGCAACACCTATATCACCATTTGTTTTGGGATGAATTTCAGAAACAGCAGGCATCGTATTTAACGCAGGTTGCTGCCAAGTAGTATATCCGATGTGTGTCTGATCGGCAAAATGATTCCATTTTCCGTTTGATAACTCTTCGTTGTATTGTTGAGTTAATGCTGCATCTTCTCCAAATAGTTCACGTGTCCTATCTGCGGTGGAATTAGTTTCAGCTCTATTTTGGAATGCATATAAATTATTATATGCTGCTTCAATATATAGCTTGTTTACGATTCCTGATGCTTTTACCTGCCATAATACTAATTGGAAAAATGCATCTTTTTTCTGGTAAGATATTTCCTCATATATAGCTTCAGCTTGAGATATCAAATTATCCCATTGATCCGCTATTTTTTTAGCTTCATCATAGTTAATTAAGCTAAATGTATCTGTTGATATAAATTCTGGTTTAGCAGAGCTATTAAGTTTTGTATAACTGGATATAATATCTGCAATTTCCTGTGCGTGTTCTTTTCCAAACTCTCTTTCAGCCCATAGACGGGTGTAATCATCTAGTTTTTCATAAGGCCATTTTTCAGGACTCCAAGCATAGGTCATGAAGAATTCAATAGGAAATTCCATGGGTTTAATGTCACCCACATTTACAATCCATATACGATCAGCTTTATACTTCCAAGCCATTTGCATCTGTTCCCAGATTTTAGTGATGGAACTAGTGTTCAACCATTTGTAGCAACGTGGCCAGCCAACATAGTCTACATGATAATATATGCCTGCTCCACCAGATCGTTTCTGCTCCTCAGAGGAAGGAAGGCGACGAATATTCCCGTAATTATCATCACACCAAAGAAGAGTAACATCGTCTGGAACGCGCATTCCTTTTTCATAGTACTCTTGAACTTCCTTATAGAGTGCCCACATTTGTGGAATATCTTCAATCTTTTTACCTGTTTCCTCTACGAGAATATCTCTTTGGTCGGCAACGATTTTTTCGAGAAGGCTAATGTTTGCCGTTTCACTCATCGCCATATCACCGTCACCACGCATCCCTATGGTAGTCATGTTTTCATAATGGCGATTACGATGGATTCCATATCTCCAGAACTCTTTTAAAACTTCCTCGTTATTTTCATAATTCCAATGGCCTTTGCCATAACGTTGCCATTCCTTTTGTGAGCGCATCATCGGCTCGTGATGTGATGTGCCCATTACTATGCCGTATTCGTCTGCTAGACGAGGGCATTCAGGATCATCTGTGTTGAATGCATTACACCACATTGCAGGCCATATATAGTTAGCTCTGAGACGTAGTAAGAGCTCAAAGACATGTGCGTAGAATTTGCTGTTTATACCACCAAATTTTTCTTGCGTCCAGCCTGTCAGAGCAGGAGCTTCGTCATTAATAAAGAAACCACGATACTTAACTGCTGGAGGCCCCTGCAAGTAGGTTCCACGAGTAAAATAGATTTCGCTTCTTTTTACTGGTGTCACATCTGCCCACCAATACCAAGGAGATACTCCAATTTGCTGAGATAAGTTGTAAATACCATAGATGGTTCCACGTTTATCACTACCTGCAATTACTACGGCTTCTTTTATCCCCGGGAAGGGGTTCTTAACAGTCGTTGTTACCCAAGATTCCCATTCTCCTTTGACTTTACTGATGTCAATTTTACCATCTTTAACAAGAGAGTCAATTAATTGACTCTTACCGATAGTTCCAACGAGAATTATGGCATCTGCCTTTTGAGGAAGGTTACATCTGAGTTCTGGGAAAATAGATGCTACACGATTGAAATCTTGTGGCAAATCTGCTGCCGCTCGAAGAACTCCGGCCCAATCTGTGTCTTCAGCTATGATGGGGGCTGCCTTGAGATCCTTGACTAAAACTAGAGAATTCTCTGAAGGAGTGAATTGTATGGGGTTTGTTTCGCCCAAATTCGCCAACAGAGCTGATGGGGAAGTTATGAATATGCTGAATAAGATCGCATATAGTACTGTCATGGAGTTACGTTTTATGGGTAGACAGCTTTTCACAGTAATTAAAGGATGGGGTAGTAACTTAGTTTGTCGCATATAAGGTATTTACTATCTTTGGATTTATTTCAAACGTTTGAGCCGTTCTAACACTATAAGTATTTGTTTGCCATGTCTTTAGATGATGCTTATTGTGATCCTTTTATAGCGTGTCATATTAGGCTTCCCGTTGTCTGTCACTTGAAGAATTAGGTGAATGATATCACCATTTTTAGCATTTTTAGGAATAGCGATTACTGTTTGTAGATTTTTAGGGGAGCCTATTGTTACTTCTGCAGAGCAAGTACCTGCTTCCTTATATTGCCACCATGTTACAGTATAGGAGTCAGCGTCTGGTTCTATTACATGAGCGCTTAATATTATTGTTCCGCCTGGAGGAGCAGTCATTTGTAACTGTTCGTCAAATGTGATTTCAGGAGCGTGATTTGCTTGGTTGTACTCTGAACTCATGGACCACTGAAGTCGTGCTGCAAAATCATTTTGGGCATCGGCAAAGAAGCGGGCGGAAGCGTAATTGTAGTTTTTCTCACCATTGGGGGCTATGTCTACTCCTGCACGACCTCCCCAGCCGCCCCATGTTGCGTTTTCGTTTCCACGTAAGCCATTATCTATTAAATTCATAAAGGTGGATGTGTCCCCTTCTGATATCCATGCATTTGCTTCTCTTATTGGAACCCATGGTTTTATGCCTTTATTAATGATTTCTGTTTTGCTTAAACCAAAGAAATCAGACTCATCACCTTTCATTTTTTGTCCGTCAGCCCACACCCTATAAAGTTTGCCCAGAGGACCTTTTGAAGAAATATTGTCTCTTGTCCATTCTCCACTTAAGTATTTTAAGTCTTCTGGTTGAATGGATTTCCACGCATCGTAGCCCCATGTACCTGTGGCCATCTGTCGATATTCAATGTCGGGCCAGTTGGGCTTAATGTAAGTGGCATATGTCCAGTCTTGGTCGCTGAAAGACTGTATAATGGCCTTCTTGCACACCTTTTCATAAATAGAATCCCAGTTGGGGCTCTTTTTATATTCCAGTTCTATTGATTTCAACGCTCTGGCAATCGTACTTTGTCCAGCCCAGGCAAGTAAGTATATTGGTTTTTGATTGTCGTCCAGCAGCAGGCTTTTTATCAAGTTGGATCCTGGTGTATCCTCATCCATGTCTCCCACAAAGGTAATGTTTCCAAAGCGTATTTTTGATTTTAGATAAGCAGGTGTAGGGTATTCTGAATCATGTACGACTAAGTTAGGATACACTTTTTCATAAGCTTCCACCATCTCGTGTATGAACCTTTCTCCCTCTCCCCATCGTTCGCTGATTTTGTCGTAGTCTAAATGAATAGACTCATTAGGCCCAGATGGTATCTCGCGATGCGTTGTCGTTCCATCGCCTTTCCAGTGCCATCGACTGCTGGCGTATATGAGACCTTCTGTTTGAAAATCGCAGGAATAGAGTAAATAGCGGATTAGAGAGTTTTGATCATCCAACTCAGGATCGGCTGTGACTACTACGCGCGGTTTTACTCGGCCTTTATACTCTTGAGAAGAATTCGCGTGAGTAATTGGTAGCAATGAAATGCATAATAAGCTTTGTAGGAGTAATCGTTTCATATGAGTTGATAATAGAGTTGCCATTGAGTGATTTATTTTTCTTTGGGAAGCATCCAGTTAATTCTTCTTAAAAAATCTTTCTGAACATCATTGCGCCATTTTGTGACTGTTATTGTGCCTTGAGGACTATCATACCAGTGATCTATGTTTGGGTCAGTCTGTATGAATTGACCACCCCAACTTTCCTGATTTGGCAGCTCAGGGTTGTTTATGCCATACGCAGCACTTACTAAGTAAAGGAATGATGGCGTGTCTCCTTCCCACTGTCCCGGGATTGCCGGATCCCAGCCACTTTGGGGATATACTGCTCCCAAGGGACCATGGTTGGTTCGGATATTTTCATTTATCCAGTTCAAATCAACCATCTCCGTCTTTGATGAAGCATTCCAGAACATTCCCATGTAATTCCTTTTTGAAAGAATGATTTTAAGCTCTGGAAAACTATTCAATAACCAATCTGCCGTACCATCTTGACGTGCAATCATGAAAATTCTCAGCTTTCTTAGGAATGTCTGAAGCTCATCAGGATTTCTTGTCATTTGCACTTTCCAAATAGCTTGAGCAACTTCACGTGAACCTCCCCATACACAAACCCAAACGGGTCTTTCATCTTCTTTATCTACTATTCTAATAATGGCATCAGACCCCTCAGTGTCTTTGTCTGGACCAATAAGCGTTTCTATCGGTTTGGGCTCTACCTTAAAATCAGGATGTCCCCATGCTCCATCCATTCCTTGCCATGTTTCCGAACGTAATTCACTCGCTGTAGGGTATCGTGGATCATGTTTTGCCAGATTTGGCTGAACTTCTTCATAAACATCCAGGATCTCTAAAATATGGTGCTTATTTGCCACATTTGCAAATGTTCCAGATGTCGCAATCAATGCTTCAATTTCAAGTGTATTACTGTAAAGGAGCAAGCGAACCATTGATTGCACATCATCCGGATCACTGCATTTTTCTGCTGGATCATCAGGTGTTGCTCCTCGGCAAGGTATAACATCGAGCGGTGGAAAGTCAGATGTTATGATTACTCTAGGTCTACAAAATTCACTGTAATCCTGCTCCGAGTGTAATTTTATAGGTATCAGTAGCAGTAGTGATAGAATAAAGGTAAAGATTTTCATTGATTACTATGCTCTAGGGCAGGGAACTAATTTGCTCCAAGTCTATAATACCATAGTAAGTTTGTCTTCTATCTTTGTATGGAGGATGTGACTGTATCCTAAGATCTTAGCTTTTTTTTGCGTTCAGTCTATACTCGTTGGGGGTGCAGTCACAGTGATTTTTAAAAGCAGCATTAAACCGACTTAGAGTCCTGAAGCCTGAATCAAATGCAATATCTACTATTTTCATCTCACTGGTAATCAGTAGCCTCTTTGCATGTGAAATTCTTTGGTTGGTTATATACTGGTTAATCGTTATCCCAAATGCTTTTTTAAATAAATTCATCGCATAGTTGGGGTGGATGCACAGCTCTTTCCCTATTTCATTCACCGTCAGTGGTTCACGATATTTCTGAGAAATTAAGCAAATCATTTTCTCTACATTATTGAGGCATCCAAAATGGTTCTCAGACCATATCATTCCGACTTTTTGATCGTTTGTTGAGGATTTGTTGAGCGCCATTCGGCAGATTCGCGCATGCAACTCAAGCATCACCAAATCATAAGTGTAATTTTCGGATTTATGCAGGTCATTTATCCAACTTTTAAATCGATGGATTTCAAAATCAATAGTGTTGCCAACGTCTTCTTGAATAACTTTCCCAGACAAAAGCTCTTTTACAAATACATCTGGCAAAGTGAACTGCATAAAACGATTAAAAGGAATTGTGACTACGTAGTATTCGGTCTCTTGATCTAGGTCTATTATCTGATGAGGACTCGCTGCCCAGAAAGCAGCTAAACTACCTCTTTCGACGCGATGTCTCATTCCTGCAATCAGATAGGTTACGGCACCATTGACCAATAGATTTAATTCGATCTCATTGTGATGATCTGGACGATGCATCAACTTAGGTATCCATTTCACGCAGGTTAATCCATACGGTTTGAAATCAGCTCTCTGGGGATCGAAATAGTCCATATTAGGCTTATTGGATGAATCAACTACACTGTGGTGGGTGCGTATCTGATAGTGGGGCATTCATAACTCGCATTTTAGTATCAAACATCTGCTGCTATCATTGGATGCTGTTTGGGGATTTGTCCTATGTTTAAAAAACCCAATAAGGGACGTGCCAGCTGATATCTAGGAGCATCGATCTGGCATTAGGCGATATGTAGTGATCCTATGCATGGCCTGACATATAACGCAACCGAGAAGATTTTGACATGCTACTGATCGTTGAAGCAAGTTAATTAAAGATTTAGTAAAATTCTGTAAGTATTAAATTTTTAATATTATGATATTCGATGCCCGCATAGCACTTACCCCATCTGGACGCCTCGTTATCGGTCAAATCGCCGTCCACATCCTCGAATTACTCGACTAGGGATACTGCAGCAATATGTTGCGGGATACAGCGTCGTTCCAAAGTCTTTGATGATGGTCGTGCTCACTGAGCACCGATTCGTGACCATTCGTAGTTTACGTATCTAAGCGTTCGGAAACTCATTGTTTCAACCATTCATTGGGTTGATGTTTTCGTCGATTCTCTTATGTTTGCTTATGCGACGATAAGTTTTTCCAACGGCAACTTTCATTACGTTACTTGTCTGTTGCTTTTAGCAAACATAAGCAGCATTGAGAGATGAATCAAAATAGACCACATGTTGTCATCCTTGGAGGAGGCTTTGCCGGCTTGGCTGCTGCAAAATCTCTTAAAGCCGCTCCGGTGAAAATCACCCTGGTGGATCGTCAGAATCACCACCTCTTTCAGCCGCTCCTTTATCAGGTGGCAACCGCTGGACTCGCTGCACCGGATATTGCCCAACCGCTGCGTCACATCTTCTCCAGGCAGGCAAACCTGACCACGATAATGGATGAAGCCGTTCGTCTCGATTTGCCTCGCAACCAGGTGGAATTGGCAAGAGGGCGTATGCTGGAATACGATTACCTCATCATTGGGCTGGGGGTGCGTACTGGGTATTTTGGTAACGACCAATGGAAGCCTTACACCTTGGGGCTTAAAAGCCTAGATGAGGCAACCTATTTGAAACGCCGTATTCTACAGACATTTGAGCGGGCTGAAACGGTACGCGATACCGCCAAGTGGTCGAAGTTGCTGAGTTTTGTCATTGTTGGTGGAGGACCTACTGGCGTTGAGACTGCTGGCGCTTTAGCCGAGCTGTCAAAACGTATCATGGCTCATGATTTTCGAAGAATTAACCCTGCGCTCACTCACATTCACCTCGTCGAAGCCGGCCCTCGGTTGCTTCCTATGTTCTCCGAGTCACAATCGGAATATGTTCGTGCACAACTGACCCGAATGGGCGTTACCGTTCACCTTAGCGCTCCCGTCAGCGAGGTTGGAGATGCATATGTGGTTGCCGGCGATCTGCGTATAGAGAGTGAGAACATCGTCTGGGCTGCAGGAGTGGAAGGTCATCCGCTCGTTCGCAATATTCCGGGGATAGAACTGAACCGGGCTGGGAGAGTGCTTGTTCAGGATGATTTAAGCCTCTCTGCTTACCCCAATACTTTTGTGGCTGGAGATCTAGCATTCGTTCAACGTGAGGGCGCTTCTCCTGTTCCCTGTGTGGCCCCTGCCGCCACTCAAATGGGCCGGCACGCAGGCTTGCAGATTATAAGGAAGATCGCGGAAAAAGAAACCAAGGCTTTTTCCTATTTTGATAAAGGCAGCATGGCCACGATTGGGCGTAGTAGCGCCGTTACTGCAGCAGCGGGGATCCGCACCCGTGGTTTCCTTGCATGGTTGATGTGGTTGGTTATCCACTTGCTCTTCCTCATGGGCTTCCGAAACAAAATCGGTGTTTTTATTACTTGGGTCTGGTCTTACCTGACGTGGAACCGCGGCGCGCGAATTATCACCGGCCTCAATTACGAGTCTGCGGATGCCGCTTCTGACTCCGTATTGTCCGCAGCGCAAAGCATTACGGATCAGTAGCTTGATCTCCTATTTATGAGACTTTCTGCGTTAACGAGTATCGGCTCAAATTCGTAAATGAAACAGGTGCTGTAAATTTGGAGGTTGAATATCCTGGTGGAGTAATCAGGCATAATTCTGTTATTGATTGTTTCCCAAATAAATCCGGTTCGTGTCCCTTCGTGGTTCACATTACCTTTTCCATATAGACAAAGTCTACGTTTCCTTTGCTTTCGTAGCGAAAGGGAACGAAACCGAAACCCTCATAAATGTGCCGGTTCTTATGATCGTTTACCGATGTAAACAGCTCAAAGCGGGCGGCGTCTGGAAATGCATCTTCCAGCAGTGCAAGCATGCGCTTGCCTAAGCCTTTATTTTGGTAGGCCGGGTCAACCATCAGCTTTTGCACATACACCGTGCCTTCGTCGCTATACCCGCGCACGCTGGCTACAAGAGTAGGACCCTCTCTACCGGCCAGAATGATTCCCCGCTCAAACTCTGCTTCCAGCTCCTCCAGTGTCTGCGTCAGCGGCTGAATCGTAAAATCGTGATTCCTCTCGGCTGTTTCCCGGAAAGCCCGCTTTTGCAGATCCAGAATAGCTCCCAGTTCTTCCCGTTGTGCTTTTCCAAAAACAAAATGTATCATAAGCCCTTTTCAGGCAGGATTCTTTGTCTTTGAGTTTACTGTGTCAACTGAAAGAGAAGCGTCCCCTAACTTGGTTGACTTGCCCCGGTCGGCCTTTATCGTTCCGGCATGGATCGACACTTTAAGCATCGTATCAATGCCGGCCGTGCTGCCGTTATGAGTCAGGTGGACTTCATGCACGCACAGTTCGGGCGCGTCGCCAGTGAGTGGAAGCACGATAACTCACGCGTTACTTTTGTAGACCTTGCTATTTCCGAAAAGATTTTTACCGCTTTGCGAGAATCCTTTCCCGACGATGATTTTTGTTCGGAGGAAACCAACCCCGGGCAGGAGCCAACCCGGCTCAAGGCTACCTATGCCTGGGTGCTCGATCCCGTGGACGGTACCAACAACTATGCCATCGGCATGCCGTTCTGTTCCATCTCTCTGGCCTTGCTGAGAGATGGGGTTCCCGTCTACGGATTTATTTATGATATGGCCCGCAGCAAATTGATGGAGGGTGGGGCAGGGCTTCCACTCCTCGATGGAGGCATCAAAGCCAAAATTAAGAACACACCGCTCGATCATCAAAGCATCATCGGGCTGCATTTTCCCCTAAAAGATGAATTCCTCCAGGTGGTCATTCCCTTGCTCACCCGTTTCCGTACCCGATCCCTTGGCAGTAGCGCTATGGCTTTGGCCTATGTCACAAACGGCTTTTGCGACGGCATTGCCGATTTTAGGATTAAGGTTTGGGACATTGCCGCAGGCTATGCCTTGATGGAGGCCGCCGGCGGCGAATTCCATTTCTTTGGAGAAAGCCCCTTTCCGTTACGGGAATTCCACGTGCACTTGCCCGTTGTTCCCTACTATGGAGGCAGCGCTCCGTTTTGTCGGGAATTTGAGAAATTACTCAAATAAAACATTTATCACTTTGAAACCTTCTATTTATGTCTATATAAGTAAAGTAAGCTTTACAAAAAGTAATAAATAAGTTACTATGTAATGAATGAATTCCGAAAATCAAAATTGGATTCCTAACCTGATTCGACAGTACCGCTTCGAAAATGGGGAAATGACTCAGCAAGTCCTGGCCGACACGGTGGGCGTTTCCCGGCAGACGATTATTTCTCTGGAAGCCGGGCGGTATAACCCTTCCCTGATGTTGGCCTACCGCATAGCAAGAGCCTTCGACCTCTTTATTGAGGACGTCTTTATGCTGGAGGATGTAGAGAAGAAGCGCTCTTAGAGTCCGTGGATTGCACGGCCGTTGGCAGCCAATCCTGCTTCTTTCAAACATTCCGAAACGGTGGGGTGCGCATGCACCGTGCACCCCATGTCTTCGGCGCTGCCACCATACAGCATATGAGCGGTAATCTCGGCAATCAGTTCAGATGCTCCGGTGGCCACAATTTGTGCGCCTAGAATACGGTCTGTCTTTGCATCGGTAATTACTTTTACAATCCCATCGGTTTTATCGGCAGCAACGGCTCGGCTGTTGGCCTGCACATTAAATTTACCGATGGCAACCTCATAGCCTTGTTCTTTTGCCTGTTTTTCTGTCAGACCCACCCCGGCAACTTCCGGTTCAGTATAAATTACATTCGGTATCAGGTTGTAATTTACGTGCCCATGTTTTCCGGCTATGCGCTCAGCTACAGCGATGCCCTCTTCTTCAGCCTTGTGCGCCAGCATAGCTCCGGCAATCAAATCTCCGATGGCCCAAATGCCTTGGGCAGTCGTGCGCAGTGCCTCATCCGTCTTTACGCGGCCGCGCTCATCTGTTTCCACGCCTGCTTCTGCCAGCCCAAGTCCCTCGGCAAATGCTTTGCGACCAACGGCCACCAAAATTTTGTCAGCTTCAAAATTAACTTCTTTGCCGCCTTTTTCTGCAGTCAGGAAGGTCTTGCCATCCTCTTGTTTCAAACCGGTTACCTTGGTTTGTGTGGAGATCTTTAGCTTTTGCTTTTTTAGTGATCTGGCCAATTGCTTGCTAATGTCCGTATCGTAATTCGGAGCAACTTCCGGCAGGAATTCCACAATACTTACCTCGCTGCCCAGGCGGGCCCAAACAGAGCCCAGTTCCAGGCCAATGGCTCCGGCTCCCACAACCACCAGCTTTTCCGGCACTTTGTCCAACGCCATGGCCTCATCACTGCTGATGACGGTTTCTCCGTCAAAGGGCAGGAAGGGCAATTCTATGGGCACAGAACCGCTGGCCAGCACAATGTTGTGGCCTTCGATTTCCTGTGTTCCCTCTGTGTTTTGTATCGATACTTTACCCTTCACTCCAAGAGATGCACTGCCGGTAATCACGGTTATTTTGCGCGCCTTGCAGAGTTGTTCCACTCCCTTCGTCATACGTGCCACCACATCGTTTTTGCGCTGCATCAATTGACCCAGATCTACCGAAATGTCGCCGGTTACAATACCGTGGGCAGCTGCCTGATGCTGCAGGAAATGCAGGTGCTCGGTTGAGTGCAGCAACGCTTTTGTTGGAATGCACCCAATGTTCAGGCAAGTCCCTCCCAGTGTCGATCGTTTATCGATCAATGCAACGTTCAACCCCAGTTGAGC
This sequence comes from Opitutales bacterium, assembly GCA_016932335.1. Classification (GTDB taxonomy): domain Bacteria; phylum Verrucomicrobiota; class Verrucomicrobiia; order Opitutales; family Oceanipulchritudinaceae; genus JAFGCZ01. Next base: position 78,540 of record JAFGCZ010000015.1, read on the forward strand.
CCCGCGGATAGCGCACACATAGCCACCGGGTCCTGCCCCGATGACAATTAGATCAAATACATTTTCTGCCATAATATCGTTCTCTTTTAGATTCCGAATAGAATGCGGGATGGATCTTCGATGGCCTCCTTGATTTTTACTAGGAAGGTTACCGCCTCACGACCGTCTACCAAACGGTGATCGTAGGAGAGTGCCAGATACATCATCGGACGAATTACCACTTGCCCGTCTCGGGCCACTGGGCGTTCCTGGATGGTGTGCATGCCCAGAATACCGCTTTGCGGTTGGTTGAGGATTGGAGTTGAAAGCATGCTGCCGAAAATTCCGCCATTGGATATGGTGAAAACACCTCCCTGCAGATCGTCGATGGCAATACCGCCTTCTCGGGCTTTCTTACCATAGTTCAGTATATCGCTCTCGATATCGGCAAAACTCTTCTGGTCGCAATCTCGTACCACAGGCACAATCAAGCCTTTGGGCGTGCTTACCGCCACACCAATATTTCGGCTGCTGTAGTCAATGATTTCGTCTCCTTCTATTTGTGATGCTATCTGTGGCACTGCTTCCAAGGCGTGAACTGCTGCTTTCACAAAGAAGGACATGAAACCAAGCTTAACGCCGTGCTTTTTCACAAAAGCATCCTGGTACTGTTTGCGTAGCTGCATCACAGCACTCATATCCACTTCATTGAATGTAGTCAGAATAGCTGCCGTTTGTTGGGCGCTTACCAGTCTTTGGGCTATACGTTTGCGCAAAGGCGTCATTTTGCGCCGTGTAATGCCGGAGGTGTTTGCCGGAGCGGTAGCAGGAACTTCTTTTGCAGGCGTACTGGTCTTTTCAGGTTTAACTTGCGCATTCAGCATGTCTCCCTTGGTCACGCGTCCGTCTTTACCGCTCCCGGAAACTTCTTTCGGGTCGATTCCGGTTTCAGCCGCCAGGCGTTCCACCGATGGAGGATTCGGAAATTCAGCTTTATCTGCTTTTACTTCAGATGCAGGGGCTTCCTCCGTTTTTGCGGGTGCGGCAGCACTTTCCTCAATTCTGGCCACAACCTCTCCAATGGCCACATCGGCTCCTTCCTCTACCAGTAGTTCTACAACTCCACTGACTTCGGCGGTTCCTTCGGAGGTAATTTTATCGGTCTCAAGATCGTAAAGAATATCTCCCGCGTTAACGTAGCTTCCCGAGGTGACTCGCCAGGAGGCGAGCAGGCCACCGGTGATGGATTCTCCTAGAGGTGGGATTTTGACTTCGTGTGCCATGGGTAGGTCTTTCAATTAAAGATTATAAAGTAAATGCGGCTTGGGCCAGTGCTTCCTGTTCCTTTTTATGCATGGCCAGCGATCCTGTTGCCGGGCTTGCACTGAGTTTACGCCCTGCATAAGCAGGTTTGCGCCCGGTCAGTTCTTCCAGTATCGGTGCCATGTGCACCCAGGCACCCATGTTTTTGGGTTCTTCCTGACACCAGACGATGCTTTCGGCTTGGGCGTATTTGCTGTAGATCGTTTTGAACTGTTCCTTGTGGAAAGGATAAAGTTGTTCTACGCGTAAAATGGCTGCAGAATCTACACCGAAGCGGCTCTGGTAATCCAGCAGAGTGTAATAAACTTTTCCGGTGCAGAAGATGACCCGCTTCACTTCCTGTGGTGGGTTGGGATCGTCCAGGATACACTGGAAATGTCCGTCGCTTAACTCAGCCACATCCGAAATACAGTTTTTGTGGCGTAGCAGGCTCTTGGGCGCCATAAGGATCAAAGGCTTCTTGAAACTGCGCCGCATCTGCCGACGGAGCGCATGGTAATACTGCGCCGGAGTCGTCAGATTGCACACCTGAATATTGTCTTCCGCGCACAGTTGAAGATATCGTTCTACGCGCCCCGATGAGTGTTCCGGTCCCTGACCTTCATAGCCGTGCGGCAGCAGTAGCACTATCCCGCTGATGCGTTGCCACTTGGACTCACTGCTGGAAATAAACTGGTCGATGATCACCTGAGCCCCGTTGGCGAAGTCGCCGAACTGGGCCTCCCACATGCAAAGCATTTGCGGATAGTCCAGAGAATAGCCGTAGTCAAAACCGAGCACCGCCGCTTCCGAAAGCAGAGAATTGTGTGCACAGATCATGGCTTTGCGGTCCTGCAGGTGCATCAGCGGCATATAGGCCTCGTGGGTTTCCATGTCATAGATCACCGCATGCCGCTGGCTGAAGGTTCCGCGCTTGCTGTCCTGCCCCGAAATGCGTACCGGAGTTCCTTCCAGCATCAGAGTGCCCCAGGCCAGTGATTCGGCAAATGCCCAGTCGATCCCTTTACCGCTTTGGAAGGCCTGCCATTTTCCTTCCAGCTGGCGTTGGATTTTTGGGTTGACCACCAGATGGTCGGGAATGGTAGTCAGGCAGCGGGCTACTTTTTCCAGCTCAATGTAGCCGGTGTTGGATTTTACCGTCTTAAAGTCATAATCCGGTTGATAGAGTGCGGTAGATCCCGCAAATCCATCTCTGCGTCCGTGCGAACCACTGCTTTGCTGCTCCTTTTCGTAGGCCGTATTCAGGGCATTCAGGTGCTTTTCTTGAATGCCTTTTACCGCATCGGGATTCACGATGCCTTCTTCCAGTAACTGTTGTTTGTAGACTTCGCTGACCAGCGGGTGCGATTTTATGTCTCTGTAAAGCAACGGCTGAGTAAAGCTGGGTTCGTCAATTTCGTTGTGTCCGTGACGACGGTAGCAATACATATCCACCACAGCGTCAGTGCCAAATTGTTGTCGGTATTTCAAGGCCAGCTCTATGGCCCAAACGGTGGCTACCGGATCATCCCCGTTGACGTGGAAAATCGGCGCATCCACAATCTTGGCCACATCAGTGCAATAACGGCCTGAACGACCTTCCGAAGGGTCAGTCGTAAAGCCGATCTGGTTGTTGATCACCAGGTGCAGGGTACCGCCTGTAGTATAGCCGGGTAGTTGAGAACAATTGAAGAGTTCTGCTACGACACCCTGCCCGGAAAAGGCCGCATCTCCATGGATCAGCAAAGGCAGCACGCGCTTGCGCTCACTGTCTCCAATGATGCGCTGCCGGGCTCTCACTCTGCCTTCCACTACTGAGTTTACGGCTTCCAGATGACTGGGATTGGCCGCCAATTGCAGAATCAGCTGCTGTCCCTTGCTGTTTTTGGCAATGGAATCGTAGCCGAGGTGATATTTTACATCACCGTCTCCGTGAATGGTGTCAGGCACATAATTTTCGCTGAACTCATGCAGCATATAGTCGTAGGCTTTTCCCAAAATATTGGCCAAAACATTGAGGCGACCACGATGAGCCATGCCGAAAACAATTTCTTCCAGTCCTAGGTCAGGTCCGGTTTCCAGAATAAAATCAAGCGCGGCAATCAGGGTTTCTCCACCTTCCAGACCAAAACGTTTTTGGCCCACATAGCGTGTGTGCAAAAAGCTTTCAAAGGTTTCCGCCTGAATGATTTTATCCAGCAGGCGCAGCTTTCTTTCCGGAGAATATTTTGGCTTGTTGGAAATGGGTTCCATCTGTGCCTGCAACCAGCGTCGTTTGGCGGTGTCTTCAATATGCAGATATTCAATACCCAGTTTGCCGCAGTAGGTATCTTCCAGTTGCTTTAGAATGTCTCCCAGTGGATGCTTACCGCCGCTCAAATAATTACCGGTTTCATATAGCTTACTTAGATCGCAGCCGTTTAAACCCAATCGTTCGAGACTTAATCTGGGGTTCTGTTGTGGCCCCTCCCGATACAGTGGATTGATGTTTGCTTGTGTATGCCCTATCGAGCGAAACGCATAAATAGCGCCAATGACTCGTGCCTGCACAATGGCATTAGTGTTTTCGGCACTTCCCGCAGCGGTTTCCGGGAGCGCTTCAGCATTTCCGGATAATGCCAGCTCAAACCCTTCAAAAAAGGCCTGCCAGGTGGCATCTACGCTGTTGGGGTCATTCTGCCAGTTTTGGTAATAGGAGTCGATCGCGTCGGCATTCCAGCGGTTAGCAAAAGTCGGGTTTTTCATGGAATCGTAAATGGATCCGTCGCATCACTGCGGCGCTATGTGCATGTATGATCAATCTTATGACCTAAACATAACGAGCCTTCTTCAATAAACAAGTAGTGCCGCCACTTATTTAGAGAAGTTAATACTAAACTACGCTTTTTTTTGCAAAAACTTATGCCGGAAACAGGCCGGATGGGAATCACTGTGGTGACTCAAGATAGACATACTTGTAGGGGTGCCAGTCCAGCAGGGTAGGATACCAGCCGCGCACTTCTGGGCGAATCAGATAAGGCGTTGTAAAGTGGTAAAGCGGAATAATGGGAGTGCTCTCCAGCAGCAGTTGTTCGGCATCTTCCAGCAGCGCCCGCCGGCGCTCGCTGTTCTGGCTGCGGGCAGCCTCGTCGATCAGAATATCGTAATCAGGATCGCTGAATCCCGAAAAATTATTCTGGTTATCCGTTTTCCACAATTCCAGAAACGTCATTGGATCCACATAATCACCGATCCAGCTGGCCCGCAGGATTTCAAAGTCTCCCTGACGGCGTGTTTCCAGATATGATTTCCATTCCTCGTTCTGCAGTTCCACCGGAATGCCCAGATTCTTCCGCCACATTTCCTGCACCACTTCTGCAAGCACACGGTTGTTGTCGCTGGAGTTGAATTTCAAGGTCAGCGTGGGAAAGCCTGCGCCGTTGGCATAGCCAGCCTCAGCCAGTGCTTTGCGAGCCTCTTCCAGATTATAGTCAATCCCCGCCTCGGAGGTGTATCCTGCCGTATCCGGCGGTGTAAAGGCCCGCGCCGGCTGCTCGCCGCCGTTCAATACTCGGGAGATAATGGTCTGCTTATCTAACGAATAGGCCAACGCCTTTCTTACTAAAGGATTGTCCAGAGGGGACGCCTTTGTGTTTATTAGATAGTAGTAGGTTCCCAGATATGGGTCGATACGCAGATACGGAGAGTTCTTCTCCCGGTAACCGGCGATTTTCGCAGGTGGCAAGGTCCGTGTCAGGTGTATTTGTTGCCCCAGAAAAGCCGTTTCCTCGGTCGTTGCATTTTCATACGGCAAAAAGTCGATGGCGCTCAGGTTTACGACATCGGCATCCCAGTAATTCTCGTTTTTGACTACGCGCACGATTTGGTTGGGTTGCCAGTCCTGCAGCTTGAACGGGCCGTTCCCTACGTGGTATCCGGGGCGCGTCCAGCCGCTGCCTCTGCGCTCTGTTCCATCTTTGGCGTCAATTGCCGGCTCATATACAGGATAAAAGGCCGGGTGCATCAGCAGATTGGGGAAATATCCGGTGGGGGCGTTCAGGCGTATTTGCAGCGTGTAGGCATCAAGGGCCTTAATCCCAACCTGGTCCCAGTCAATGACTCCCGCGTGGTAGGACTCCGCCCCCTCGATAACGAAAAGCAGCACTGCGTTGGCCGCTCCCAGTTTGGGGTTCAAGATGCGTTTCCACGAATAGATAAAATCTTTTGCCGTAAGGGCCTCGCCGTTGGACCAGTGGGCGTTTTTACGCAAGTGGAAGGTATAGGTTCGCCCGTCTTCGGATATTTCCCAGCTTTCGGCGACACCGGGTTCGGGCTCCAACGTCCTTGGATCCGGCGAGGTCAGACCTTCAAACAGCGCCATGTGGATGTTGATTTCAGCCACCCCCGTGGTTACCTGCGGGTCCAAATCTTCAGGCTCTACCCGGTTGCTCAAAACCAGGCGGTTTTCCGCATTGGCTTGGTCGATACGACTCTGACGTTCACACCCGAGCATTACGAGAAGGAGTAGGGCCAATAATACGCGCATGTATCCATTCCTAAACCTTGCCACAGCACTCGTCAATCATCTCTCTGCAAAAGCAAACAGATGCTTGCATACGTTTGAATTATTGTTTTCATAAGGTGAAGGTGAAATCAAATCCTCCGGCTTTTACGCTCATGGAGCTGCTTCTGGTGATTGCCCTAATCGGTATTCTCATGGCTGTTCTGGTTCCCGCGTATGGCATTGCCGGCGAGTCGGCCGCCCGCGAGGTTTCCCGCGCCTGGTTTCAGAAAATTACCCTGCTTTACGAAGATTATTACTTTCAAACCGGAGACTATCCCTCTTTTCACGCGGCCCCGGCTTGTGATCTGGCCGGAGTCCGAAACGAATTCATTGACCTCTTCGGCGCGTCCCTTTCCGAGGAGGATTTCCGCGCAACCGATGCCACGGGTACACGTATGCCGGCAGACGGTTTTTCCAATCCCCATACGGTGGTGGTTCTCGACTTGGATGGCGACGGGAAAATTCCCCTTGTCGATTGTTCCGGGCTTCCGCAGTCCTTTTACCCCGCAGACCGAGATTTTCTTTATGGCCGCATTGTGGTTTATTCGGCCAATACAGATGAAAACCCTGAATGGAGATGGCTTTGCAGCTGGCAATGAAACAAAGTGCCTACACACTCTTTGAAATACTTTGCACCCTGGCTTTTTGTGGCTGCCTGTGCATGGTTTGTGCCTCAGCTGCAGGCAGTCATAGGAAATCGCATCAGCAGGAAATGTTGGACTTGCTCCAGTCGTGGCAGCACAGAGCCCAGCGGCTAACCGGTGCGGCGGCTCCACTGACTGCCCTGGCCGTCGATAATGATGGTTCTGGTTGTTGCCTCTGCCTTCTGCTGCGGCAGCAGGATGCCTGGGTGGTGTCCGCGCAAATGGATTTGCCCAGACGCATCCGTTTAACCGGGGATTCGGGGAGCATGGTTTCGGATTACGGGGCGACCGTTGTTTTTCAACCGGAAGGTGTCGTGGGATCCCCCGTTTGGACTTTTTCCGAGGGCGATGTCTCCTTTTTCTATGATTTCTAAAAGTGCTTATTCATTGATGGAAGTCGTCGTTGCTCTGGCGCTTCTGGCGACTGCTTTGGCGGCGTTCCTCCATCTGTGGGGAGTGCATCAACAGTTGCTTTACCGCTGGAAAACTTTGGATTATGATTCCATGGCGGTTTTAGCCGCTGATCTGTTTAAGGATGTTCCGGCTGAAGGTATCTATTGCTATGTAAGAGACGATGCTGGCGAGGCGTGGATTCCTTTGTCACAGCCGCCTGAATCCAGCGATTACCTCGAAGTTCGCCTCTCGCTTTTGTCTGAATCTGCATTTGAGGCAGCATTCTACCGGCACCATGCTGGAAAATCCATCGGGCCGCTGCTCATTCTTCCGTTTTCCTATGAGCCAAACTCAGAGTAAAGGGTTCTCATTGATGGAGGTGCTGCTTGCCTCTGCCGCGTTTTTCCTCCTCATGACGGTGGTCGTGGAACTCTCTCTTGTTTTATCCCGTCAGATGACTCAGGCGCGTGAGCAATCACGCGACCGCATGGAAAGCCTGCGACTGTTAGACATGTTGCAGAAGGACTTTCAACGCCTTTCCCCCAATCTGGCTTCCGTTGACTTATTGAGTATGGATGCAGGTGAAGGTGTCTGGACCCTTGCCTTTTCTTATCCGAATCAAGTCTCGGGTGAGGTTTCGGCGATCTATACCTTTTCTGGAGACAGAGTGGAGCGTTTGCTTAGCCAATCGCCAACGAATCTGCCTTTGGGGCGGATGTCCTTTCGAATTTCACCGAAAACTGCCAAATCCATCGTCTTTGTGTTGAACGCTTCCGTGGATGGGAACTCTCTGGAGAAAAGGGTAGGAGAATCCTGCCTTCTTACTGCTGCAGTGTGGCCGCAATCCGTGGAGATTATTTGTGGGGATCGCCACACGCGCTTTTCTCTCAAAAGTATCCCTCTGAGACCGGAGTGAGGCATTGCCAAACTGAGGAAAAGTCTTACCGTGCCTCTCCTATGAATATTTGGTTGCACAGTGCCCGTCCCAAAACCCTGCCCGCGGCCGTGATTCCCGTGATGCTGGGATCAGCGCTCGCGGCCCATGACGGCGTTTTTCAGCTTTTTCCGGCATTTGTCTGTCTCACCTTTGCCCTGCTCATCCAGATCGCTACCAATTTTGCCAACGATTACTGCGACTTTATTAAGGGTGCCGATACCGCCGAACGTATTGGCCCCAAGCGGGCTGTGGCTTCGGGCGAAATCAGCGCCGGAACCATGCGCAGGGCAACCGTTGTTACGTTTGCACTGGCTTTTGCCGTGGGGCTGCTCCTCGTCCCCTATGGCGGAATTGGCCTTATCCTTATCGGTGTGCTCAGTGTGCTCTGTGGCTATGCCTATACAGGAGGCCCTTATCCCTTGGGTTACAACGGACTGGGCGATGTCTTTGTTTTTATCTTTTTTGGTCTGGTTGCGGTTATGGCCACTTATTTTGTGCAGGCCGGGTCTCTTACCTGGCAGAGTTTTGCCGTGGCCTGTGTCCCGGGTCTCCTTTCGGTCAACCTGCTTATCGTTAACAACTATCGTGATTACGAGACCGACCGCAAAACAGGCAAACGCACGCTTATTGTGCGCTTTGGCAGAGGCTTTGGTCGTACACAGCATTTTCTTTCCCATACCGTTTGTCTGCTCGTCCCTCTCATTCTGTGGGCTTCAGGGATGCGTTTTTGGGTCCTGCTTTCCCTTTTGCTTACTCCCTTGGCTTACCGAATTCACCGCAACCTTTTACAGGCCGATACAGGGGCCGAATACATCGGTGTGCTTGGTCAGACCGCCCTCTACCTGATGCTTTTCGCAACCTTTTTCAGCGTAGGCCTCCTCCTGGCATAAAAAAAGCGAATCCGTTTCCAGATTCGCTTCTGTAAAGAAAGTCTTTTTGCTTAGAAATGGCTTTCGATTTTAGCCTTGAGCGCATCTTTGGAGACAAGCCCTTGAATCGTATCAATGGCAGCACCGTCCTTGAAAATGATCATGGTGGGGATGGCACGGATTCCGTATTGACCGGCAATGGCTGGATTGTCGTCCACGTTTACTTTGGTAATCAGAGCCTTGTCTCCCAGGTCTTTGGCTACTTCTTCCAAAATGGGGGCCAGTGATTTACACGGTCCACACCAGGGGGCCCAAAAATCGACTACGACCGGCTTGCCGGGGGTAGTGGTTACCTTACTGAATGCGTCACTGGACAGATTGATGATCTCAGACATGTTCTTTCCTCTTTGGGTGAATTAATGTTTTTGTAATATAAAGGATTCTTTATGGATATTCAAGCAGAAGGCGTGTTTTTGTGTAAAAGATCCGCCAATTCATTCGGGTCCGCCTGATTCAGGCGCTTCCCCTTGCGCTTGAGATCCTCGCAGGTCTTCATGATGGTTTCCGTCATCATGTCGTGGGTTCTCTCGGAACCGCCCACAATGGAAAAATCGTCTGCACGGGTCAACCGTTTGTGTCCGTCGGTATTATCCAGCCCAATGCCTAACAGATGTGCGTTATGTTCTTTCAGAAACTGACTCCTTGCTGCGTTTTATTTGATATATTCCTTATGCCTTACGAGGAAATGTCAACCGCTTCTCCGTCAAATTCGGAAACCAACCCTGCCTCGTCGCTTTCCGCGGCCACTGCCGGTGCTTCGTTCCGCGCCCGACATTCTATGTCTTCAAAACAATCCATCTGTTCCACTGAAAGCTTGCCCAGTCGGGTCAATTCCAGAATGGCCAGAAAGGTCGAAACCAGCATAATGTGGCCGTAGGTGGCCCCTTCAAACAGTTCGGAAAAGCGGAAGCTTTTTTGGGTTTGACTCAACTGCAACAGGTATTCCATGCGATCTGCCACGGTTACAGACTCATCCTGAATATTGCCTACGGTGATCTTCTCCGAAAGCCGCCGCAAAACCTGGTTGAAACAGTTCCACAACTCTATCTGGTCGGTTTTCTTTAACGGCCGGGTAACAAATTCCTCGTTGGCATCCTGGAAATCTCTGGGAATCAGGTTCTGCGCGGAATCAATCAGCGTCTGCAGCTGTTCGGTGGCTTCCTTAAACTTCTTATACTCGATCAGTTGCTGCACCAGTTCCCAGCGCGGGTCGGCATCCTGTTCCGTGTTGCCGTCTTCTTCGCTGGGCTGTTGCTCCTTGGGCAGCAGCATGCGGCTCTTGATCTGCATCAGCGTTGCCGCCATCACAAAGAACTCTCCGGCAACGTCCAGTTGCAGTTCCTCCATATTGTAGAGAATTTCCAGATACTGCCGGGTTACCGTGCCGATGGGAATGTCGTAGATATCGATCTCGCTCCTGCGGATGAGATACAACAGCAGATCCAGAGGACCCTCAAATGCCGGTAATACAATGGATTGGTCAAACCGTTTGACTAGACTATCATTTGGCTTCACCGCTCAATCCACTTAGAACTGCAGAAGCCTTACCAGCATCGAGAAACGGGTGCTGTCTTCGCGCAGGTTATGCCGGTCACGGCTGATTTCATAACCGATTTCCCATGAGTGCCCCACGCGCTGCAACAGCATGTAGGACTGTTCTATCAGCTCATCATTGAGTGCGTCCCAGCGCAGGAATACCTTGGCGGAGAAGCGTTCGTTGATGCGGTAGAAACCGCCAAAGGCGTATTCTTCAATCTGGCTATTCAGGTTATCGGCATAGAAAGAAGCCATCCATTTGTCGCCACTCTTTAGGCTGATGCGGAAGAGCTGGTCTTCCATGGTCAGCGTTTCGGTATCGGTTTTGGTCTCATAAGCCAGTTCCAGCCAGTTGGCAGGGCTCAATACCGTTTGTGTGTAAAAAGCATCCCAGGCTGGTTCGTCTCCTTGGCGGTCCAGATTCAGGTCCTGGTAAAGGTTTACGTGCAGCAATTCTCTGGAGCCGGCACCTTTTTCCGCACGGGTCAACAGAGTGTTTTTCACCCCGAAACGAACCAGATGCATATCTTCCAGTGTGTCTATGTTGCGCATCTCATTCAGGTCAATGATTGGTATGGCCGTGGAGAAGACATTGCTGTCATATGGGCGAATCAAATCGTTCCCATCTTCATCTGCTGTAATGTAGCGATACTGCACCACCGGCTTTAGAATGTGGCGCAATCCGTTGATGCCCCAGTTCTTGTTTTTATAGTCCCATTCACCGTAGGCCTGAAGTTCCAGGTCGGCACCAAATTCGCCCATCCAGCGCTCCAGAGCATCATCGTAAAAAGCCCCCTGATTGTAGCGGGTATAGCGACCTCCGGCCATCGGAGTCAATGTGGCCCAGTTGCTCAGACGGAGCGGAGCCTTCCATTCATACATGGCATCAAACCGCAACACATCTGCCCCTAGATTCAACGGGTAGGACATATTGTTGAGGTCTTCCAGATTGTCCGACATGTTGGCTACAGCAATATGGCCGTTGTGGAAAATACCGGTATCGGCAATAGGGGAGGTTATCAGGTCCAGGCGGGCTTCCGGCTGGCGCTTGACTACGTAATAAGCTTCGTTCGGGTCAAAGCGCGAAAATACAGAGCCCACAAATGTCTTTCCGCGGTAAACGGCCTCAATAAAGGAGCTGGCTTCTTCGTCCTGCTCAAAAGCGCCTTCATCGTAGTCGCGCAGCATTTCACTGTCACTCCAGGCATCCACCTTGGCGGTAATGTCAATGTTCTCGCCTATGTGCTGTTTATGGCGCAGTGTCACGTAGTAGCGGTCTTCCTCTACCGGGTATCCCAGGCGGTCTACACCTAAATCGCCGCCGTCATGAATGTAACCGGAGAAGAGCTCCGTGTGCACGCTCATGTTTTCCGATTTATAATCCCATTCGGCGTCCGGGCCGATCAAAATGCCGCGTCTGGAATACAAGCCGAGGTCGGTCCCCAGTTTCAATCCGTTGCCTACCGGCAGTAAAGTCCTTGTTTTCAGGTAGGCTCCATAGTTGTTGCGGTAGCCGATCTGACCCGAAAAACTCAGTCCGGGGTCATCCACCGAACCACCCGATACCGGCAGCTTGAATAAATGGAACGATCCCAGCCCGGGGCTCAGTTCCTCCACCTGGATTTCTTTGCCGTTGATTACGCGAACCTTCTTGGCGTCGGCATAAGGTGCGGCGGCTTCCGGTTCCTGGAAATAGATACGGGTGTTCTCCAATACGATATCGTCCGGTGTGCCGTAGAAACGCTCTCCCTTAGCCACTAAATCTGCATTCCCCGCACGAAAGGCCTCCGACGAAAAACTCTTGGTCTTCACATTGTAGGTGAGCTTTTGCCCGACGACACGGAAGCCTTCCTGATTGATGCGCACGTTGCCGATCGCTTCGGCACGCTCTTCCTGCTGGTAGTAGCGTATCTCATCGGCGATGACCACAAATTCGTCGTGCGTGAACATCGCTTCTCCGCGGGCTACAAGACTCTGGGTATTGGCGTCGAATTCAATCGGTTGCTCCGAACTCAACTGGGGGGCTGCTCCGTGCAGCTTAATCAGCGTGAGCATCGAAAAGAGCAGAAGAGAGGCAAGTCTTGGGAGTTTGTGGTGCTTACGAGTCATCATCATAGGTTTTGCGTCACTATGACAAAGCACGCTCAAATGAAAAGCCTTAATTATACTCCGGAAAATCAGCTCCGACGCTTTCGCATTTTTAACGCAAAATGAGTTGCCCGAATCGCTGTAAATCCATACTTAGTTGTTCCCATACATTGGATCGCTTTGCCACGAGGCGAGTTTCTCCCTTGTTTTCAGATGTCCCCTAATCAGTCAACCAACGGATTTAACTGTGATTATTTCAGAAAAAGACCTCTCCGCCGTTCTCAAAAGTAAACATCACTCTCCCCATAGTGTGCTGGGTATGCACACGATCACGGTCAAAGGGAACAAATGTCTGGTGGTTCGGGCCTATCTCGATGATGCCAAATCCTGCGAAGTGGTCGATTATCTCGGGCAGCCCGAAAAACGCTATGTTCTGGATCGCCTTTCCGAAGACGGTTTTTTTGAGGGATTGATTCCCGACCGCGAAGAGCCTTTTGCCTACCGACTGCGTAAGGAAAGCTTTGCCGGAGGAGTCAGTCAGTTTCACGATCCTTATTGCTTCCTCCCCAGCCTCAGCAACGAGGACCTCTACCTTTTTAATGAGGGCAACGATTACCGTGCCTACCTCAAGCTGGGCGCTCACTGCCGCACCTATGGTGATGTTACCGGCTACTCCTTTGCCGTGTGGGCGCCTTCGGCCAAGAGAGTCTCCGTAGTGGGCGATTTCAACCGTTGGGACGGCCGTTACCATGTCATGCGGGCATTGGGAGCCTCCGGAGTCTGGGAGATTTTTATCCCCGGTATTTTCGAGGGTACTAAATATAAATTTGAAATACTCACCCAGGAAGGGCACCTCGTCCTGAAAACCGACCCCTATGCTACCGCGTTCGAGTCGCCTCCGAACAATGCCTCCATCATTAAGCATGTGGACTCTTATGACTGGCAGGATGCGGAGTGGATCGAAAACCGTGCCCGAAAAGATTGGCAGAAAGAGCCCGTCAGCGTATACGAGGTCCATATCAATTCCTGGAAGCGGGTCGTGGAGGACGGGTTCCGCCCCTACTCCTACCGCGAGCTGGCCACCGAGCTGGTTGCCTATGTTAAGGACATGGGCTTCACCCATGTCGAATTCATGCCCTTGGCCGAGCATCCGTTTACCGGCTCCTGGGGCTATCAGGTTACCGGATTTTTTGCCCCGACCCACCGCTATGGCAGCCCCGAAGACTTTCAGTTCCTTGTCGATACCCTCCACCGCAACGGCATCGGTGTGATTATGGACTGGGTTCCCGGGCACTTTCCCCTCGATTCCTTTGCTCTGGCCCATTTCGATGGCTCGCACCTGTATGAGCATGCCGATCCCCGCCAGGGCTTCCATCAGGACTGGGGCACCTACATTTTTAACTACGGACGCCACGAGGTCTCCTGTTTTCTCATTGCCAACGCCCTTTCCTGGATCGACCGCTACCACATCGATGGTCTTCGGGTGGATGCCGTGGCCTCCATGCTTTACCTCGACTATTCCCGCAAAGACGGTGAATGGATCCCCAATAAATTCGGCGGCAACGAAAACCTCGACGCCATCGAATTCCTCCGCAAAACAAACCGACTGGTTCATGAACTCTACCCCGGTGTGATGACGATTGCCGAGGAGTCCACCGCCTTTGGCGGTGTTACCAAACCGGTTTCCGAGAATGGGCTGGGCTTCGACTTTAAATGGAATATGGGCTGGATGCACGATACTCTGGAATATTTCCAGAAGGATCCTATTCACCGCAAATGGCATCACAATAACCTGACCTTCGGCATGGTATATCAATATTCCGAAAACTTTATTCAGGTGTTTTCTCACGACGAAGTCGTTCACGGTAAACAGTCCATGATCCACAAGATGGCTGCCGGCAGCATGTCCGATAAAGCCTCTAACCTGAGAGCCCTCTACGCTCTGATGTGGATTTGGCCGGGCAAAAACACCCTCTTTATGGGCTCGGAGTTCGGCCAGAGCAACGAATGGCAGTACGACGCCAGTCTGCAGTGGGAACTCCTCCAGTATCTGGACCATTCCGGCGTTCAGCATCTGGTACGCGACCTCAACGGTATTTACACATCTTCCCCGTCGCTTTATACGATGGATGCCGATGGACAGGGCTTCTCCTGGGTAAACCTAAACGACAGCGAAGCCTCCATCCTCTCCTTCCTCCGCAAAGGAAAAGCGGATACCGACCTCTGGCTGGCAGTTGGCCATTACACCCCCGTGGTTCGCAGCAGCTATCGCGTTGGTGTTCCGCGGGCCGGCTTCTGGAAGGAAGTCATCAATACCGACTCTAAATTCTACGGAGGGCAGGGGCACGGTAACTTTGGCGGCCTCTACGCCGAAGAAGTCCCCTGCGACGGTCACCCCTTTTCTTTGGAACTGACCATTCCCCCCACATCTACACTTGTTTTTAAATACGAAGGATAATTTTTAACCCCTCCAGATGACACCGGTCAGTCGGTCCCATACCCCGCGCCTCTCTACCGGGTGCCCGGGCGTGTTACAGTCTGATAGTCACTTTTTTGCAGGTTCTGCAAAAAGGCATTGACCCCGGCCCGTTGTCTGGTTTTAGTGCGCATTTTTCTCATGAACCTGACGACCGAACACCTTTCCGATACACGCAAGAAGATCACCGTAGCAATTTCTGCTGAAGAAACTGCTCAGGAGTACCAAGGCATTCTTAAAGAGTTTGTTAAGCAAGCTAAGGTGCCCGGTTTTCGCCCGGGGAAGATTCCCACGAATATTGTTGAGCGTAAATACAGCAAAGAGCTGTCGGAAGAACTCACCCGCAAGTGCCTGACCAAGGCCTACAACCATGTTGTTACCGATTCCGGGTTTGAGGTTTACACCGTTGTCGACGCTGAAGAACCGGAAGTGGTCAAGGGAGTTGAAGTTTCCTTTGAAGTTACTGTGGACGTGAACCCCGAGTTCGAACTTCCCGAATACAAGGAAATCCCTGTCACCCTCGTTCCGGTTGAAGTGACCGATCAGGATGTGGACGATATGATCGACGAAATCCGCAAGCAGCGCGCAGAGTTCAACGTTGTTGAAACTCCTGCCAAGGCCACCGATTACGTTAAGGTCAGTTACGAAGGTTTTATCGACGGTCAGTCTATCTCCGAAATTTGCCCCGATAAGAAGGTATGGGCAAAGCAGGAAAATACATGGGAAGAAGCCGCTCCCGAGGAATCCCGCCGCATGGGTGTTCCCGCCGTTATGGATGGCATCCTTGGCATGAAAGCCGAAGATTCCAAGGAAGTGGAAATGACTTTTGCCGAAGATCACGAAGTTGAAGCCCTCCGCGGCAAAACTGCAACTTATAAGATCACCGTGCACGAAGTGCGCGAGCGTGTGCTCCCCGAGCTTAATGAGGATTTCCTCAAGTCACTCCAGATCGAATCGGTTGAACAGCTCAAGGACCGCATCTTCCAGGACCTCGAAGGTCGCAAGAAGAATGAACAGGCCGGTGACAAACGCCGCCAGATCCTCGCTTTCCTTAACGATGCCGTTCAGATCCCTGTTCCCGAAACCGCTGTCGAAGCCCAGACTCAGGCTCTCGTTCAGCGCACCATGATGGATTACATGCGCCGTGGCGTTGCTCAGGCTGAAATGGAATCCCGTATCGAGGAACTCACCGAAAAGAGCCATAAGGCTGCTGAAGAGCAGGTTAAGCTCGACGTTATCCTTACCCGCATCGCCAAAAAGGAATCTGTCGAAGTTACCGATCAGGATATGCAGCGCGCTATCATGATGGAAGCAATGCAGACCCGCACTAAGCCCGAAGAGATCGTAAAGCGCCTCCAGAAGGACCGCAGAAACATCTATCAGCTCCAGCGGAACCTTCTTGTCGATAAGACGCTTGAATTTCTCAGTGAACAGGCTAAGGTAACTGAAACGGAAAAAGAAGGGTGACCCTTCTTTTCTCTTCGGGAACCTTCCCGGAGTTGCTTCAACCTTAGAATTTTTATTCATGAGTTATTACCTGCCACTGCCTAACGTTGTGGAGAATGACGGTCGTACGGAACGTCATTGGGATATCTACAGCCGTCTTCTCAAGGATCGCATCATCTTCATCGGCACTCCCATCGACGACTATGTCGCCAATGCTATTATTGCCCAGATGCTGCTTCTGCAGATGGAAGACCCCAAGAAGGATATTCAGCTCTACATCAATTCCCCGGGCGGAAGTGTCACCGATGGTATGGCCATTTACGATACCATGCGCTTCCTCACCTGCGATGTGAAAACCTATTGCATGGGTCAGGCCGCCAGCATGGCTACCGTTTTGCTCGCTGCCGGCACCCCCGGTAAGCGTTATGCACTGCCTCACAGCCGTGTGATGATTCACCAGCCATCGGGTGGTGCCACCGGGCAGACTTCAGACATCTCCATCGCCGCCAGAGAGATTCTCCGCTGGCGCAGAACGATCAACGAAGTGCTCTCCGAACACACCGGCAATGAGATCGAAAAGATCGAGAAAGATTCCGACCGCGATTACTACATGACCTCGCAGGAAGCCCTCGAATACGGCATTGTTGACCAAATCCTCAAATTTAGAACTGACGAGAAGAAATAACTTCTCGTCAGTCCCTTTTTTCAGACATGGCAAAATCCAATAAAATGACTTTCTGCTCCTTCTGCGGAAAGTCGGCCAATGAAGTTCGCAAAATGATCGCAGGGCCTGCCGGTGTGCACATCTGCGATTCCTGCGTAAACGTATGTAAAACGATCATCGATCGGGAACTCAAGGCGATGGACGATTCTGTGCCTGCCGCTCCCGATTCTTTCAAGGTCGTTCGCCCCGCAGAAATTAAAGCTGCGTTGGACGATTACATTGTTGGTCAGGAACACGCCAAGAAGGTCCTCGCTGTTGCCGTTTACAACCACTACAAGCGCTTGCGGGCAGAGGTTGACGGTGCTGAAGTCACATCGCTCGACGATTCCGACTTCACAGGGGTGGAAATTGAAAAAAGCAATATCCTTCTGGTTGGGCCTACCGGTAGTGGTAAAACCTACCTGGCGCGCAACCTTGCCAACCTGCTGGATGTTCCCTTTGCCATTGCCGACGCCACTACACTGACCGAAGCCGGTTATGTGGGGGAGGACGTTGAAAACATCGTCCTGCGCCTGCTCCAGTCCGCCAATTACGACGTCAAACGGGCTGAAGCCGGAATCATCTATGTGGATGAAATTGATAAGATTGGCCGCAAAACAGAAAACGTATCCATCACCCGCGACGTTTCCGGGGAGGGCGTACAGCAGGCTCTGTTGAAAATTCTTGAGGGCACCGTATGTAATGTTCCGCCTCAGGGAGGCCGCAAGCACCCCAACCAGGAATACATCCGCGTCAATACCGCCAACATCCTCTTTATTTGCGGGGGCGCCTTCGTTGGCCTCGATAATATTATTCGCCGTCGCCTCGGTGCCAATACCATCGGTTGGGAGCAGACAGCAGAACGTATTGTTGAGCAGGAGACAGAAAACATTATGCGCAACATCGCGCCGGAAGATTTGGTCAAATTCGGTCTTATTCCCGAGTTTATCGGTCGTTTGCCGGTGGTTTCAGTTCTCGACGAACTCGATTGCGAGCAGTTGGAACACATCCTCTGCAATACCAAAAATGCTTTGGTGAAACAATATTCCAAACTCTTTGCTATCGACGGTATTCGCCTGCACTTTACCCGCTCTGCTGTTCAGGCATTGGCAGAAAAAGCCCGCGAACTCAAAACCGGTGCCCGCGCCCTGCGTTCCATTATGGAAAAGCTCATGTTGGAGATT
This sequence comes from Opitutales bacterium, assembly GCA_016932335.1. Lineage (GTDB taxonomy): Bacteria > Verrucomicrobiota > Verrucomicrobiia > Opitutales > Oceanipulchritudinaceae > JAFGCZ01. Next base: position 96,700 of record JAFGCZ010000015.1, read on the forward strand.
ATGTATGATCTCCCCACTGAGGGCGATGTCTCCGAGGTGACTATCTCGCGTGCTTTTGTTGAAGGGCGCGGTCGTCCCAAGATCGTTCGCTCCAGCGAGGTTCCTTCTCCGCTGTCTCCTGATGATAAGCCCGATGTAACCGATGCCGCCTGAGGCTTTCCGGTCTCTTTTTCAGAAAAGGGTTGAGATTATCAGGAAAGGCGGTGTAGTCGTTAATCATACCTATGATGACTATCTATCCCGCCATTGATCTCAAAAACGGTCGTGTCGTTCGCCTGCTTCAAGGGCGTGCCGATCGCGAAACGGTTTATTTTGAAAACCCGGTCATTCCGGCCAAGTTGTGGAAAGAAGCCGGCGCGGAATGGCTCCATATTGTTGATCTCGACGGTGCCTTTACCGGCCAGCCCCGCAACTGGGATGTTGTGGAAAAAGTGGTCGAACTCGGTCTTAAGGTTCAGCTCGGAGGTGGTTTGCGCGATGTCGAATCTGTCCGCAATGCCGTCAACCGTGGAGTCGATCGCGTGGTTATCGGTACCAAGGCCGTTGACGGGGAGGATTTCATCAAGGAACTGGTGGATCTCTTCGGCGAGAAAATTGCGGTGGGTATCGATGCCAAGCAGGGCAAAGTAGCCGTGCGCGGATGGGTTAGCACCACAGATGTTTCCGCACTCGATCTGGCTGCCAAAGCGGCCGAACTTGGCGTGCAAACCATTATTTATACCGATATCAGCCGCGACGGGATGCTTTCCGGGCCCAATTTCGAAGGACAAATGGCCTTGGCCAAATCAGTTCCCTGCAGTATTATTGCCTCCGGTGGCGTTAGTTCAACGGAGGATGTCATTCGTTTCGGTGAGCTCAACCGCGAGCAGCCAAACTTGTCAGGCTGCATTGTCGGAAAGGCGCTCTACGAAAAACGGGTGGATTTGGAGAAGGCGTTTGCCGCCCTCAGCCGTTAAGCTCATCTGCCAGATCTTCCAGCGGGTAGGACCAAATTTCGGCAAGGGTGGGGTGGTACCAATGGGTGCGCACCAGATCCCTTACATCTGCCTTTAAGGGAAGTGCTGCTGCCATAATGTGGATCAACTCTCCAGCGTCCTTGCCCACGCATTCCGCTCCCAGCAGTCGGCCGGTCTTTTTCTCTGCCCAGACTTTTACATACCCGTATTTGGCTTCCATCAAAATGGATTTTCCGTGGTCATCGAAAGGATATTCGGCGGAGATGATCTCTATTCCCCGCTTTCGGCATACCGTTTCCGGAATTCCTGCTCGGGCAACTTGTGGATCGGTAAACACCACACTTGTCAATAAATCGTAATCTACTGCCGTATAGTCCTTTTTCAGTGCATGATTGGCGGCTGTTTCTCCCTGCATAATGGCCACATGAACAATCTCATGAGGGCCGGCCACATCGCCCACGGCATAGATGTTTGGATTGTCTGTCTGCTGATACACGTTGGTCTGGATATGTCCTGTTGGCAACGTTTCTACTCCGGCTGCGCTCAGGTTCAGCTCTCTGGTTGCCGGAGCTCTGCCCAGTGCATTCAGCACATAGACGGCCTCTACGCTGTATTCTTCACCGTCTTTTTCAAAAATTACACGATAGCCGTGCTCTGCTTTGCGAATCGCGAGTAGTTTCGTGTCGGTGTATAATGTAATGCCCTCGTCCCGGAAGACCCTGGCAATGGTTTCCGACGCTGCTTCCGAGAATGCCTTTATCACATGGAGGCTTCTTTGGATTTGAATGACCTTGCTGCCGATTCGGTTCAGGAATTGGGCCAGTTCACAGGCTACTACGCCGCCCCCCAGCACCACAATGGATTCCGGCACATAATCCAGCTCCAGCACATTATCACTGGTCCAGACGCCGTGTTTTGGGGCCAGCCCTTCGATATGCGGCCATTGTACAGTGGAACCACTGGCTATTACAAAATAATCTGCTTTAATATGCGTTCCCGAAGAGTTCAGTTCAACCGTTTGCTCATCAATGAAACGGGCCTGTTCCCGGAACAGGGTAAAGCGTCCGTCTTCCAGTTGGCCCTGGCGGTAGTCGGCAAATTCTTTGATCACCTCCTGCTTGCGGCGGTGGAGCAATTTCATATCCACTTCAGCGCTGGGTATCTTTAGCCCGAACAGCTTTCCCCGCTGCGCGCTGTGCAGGATTTCCGCACTGTAAATGAGTGTTTTGGAGGGCATGCAACCTCGTAAGATGCACAACCCGCCGAGCTCTTTCCCGCTGTCGGCTATTCCCACGCGCAAACCTCCGGCATGGGCCGTTCTCGCTGCAGCATAACCACCGCTGCCGCCTCCAATGATAAATAGATCAAATTCTAGAGTGGGCATATCTTTCTATCTTCATTCTATTTTGCATTCTCGCAAGCTTTAGACTCTTTTTGTTCACTTATGCTCAAAACGAACCTTTTTCACGTAAAGGGATTGCAAATTTGCCGTCAGCTCTTTAAGCAAACCCGTTCACCCTCTGAGGACTACTATTCACAGGAGTAAACGAACCAATGAAAATTCTCGTTGCCGATAAAATTGCCGCCAGTGGCGTAGAACTTCTGCGCAGCCAGCAAGGCTTTGAAGTGATCGAAGCATATGATTCCACGCCTGAACAACTCAAGGCGTTGGCTCATGATGTTGATGCCATTATTGTGCGTAGTGCATCCGAAGTAACTGCAGAAATTATCGACGCTGCCCCCAATCTCAAGGCTGTTGGCAGAGCCGGTGTTGGTGTTGATAATATTGATGTTGATGCAGCCACAGCCCGTGGCGTTATCGTCATGAACACTCCCGGAGGTAATACCATTGCCACCTGTGAGCTTGCTTTCACGCATTTACTTTGCTCTGCACGCCCCATCGTTCAGGCAGACGCTTCCATGCGCCGCGGCGAATGGAATAAAAAAGCCTTCTCCAAGGGTGCTGAACTTCGTGGCAAAACGCTTGGTATCCTCGGCCTCGGCCGTATTGGTCGCCAGGTCGGTAAGCGTGCCCGTGCCTTCGAAATGAAGGTCATTGGTTACGATCCCTATGTGACCGAAGACCACGCCAAGGAAATGGACATCCAGAAAGTTTCTCTAGACGAGCTCTTTGCCCAGGCTGATTTTATTACGGTCCACATGCCCCGCACAGATGCCACCTATCACATGATCAACAAGGATAGTCTGGCCAAGATGAAGGACGGTGTACGCATCGTTAACTGTGCCCGTGGTGGCCTCATCAAGGAAGACGACCTCATTGAGGCAGTCAAGTCCGGTAAGGTTGCCTATGCCGGTCTCGATGTTTTTGAAACCGAGCCTGTTGCTGCCGACCACGCCCTGCGCAGTATTCCCAATATTGTCCTGACGCCTCACCTTGGTGCCTCCACTACGGAAGCACAGGAAAGCGTTGGCATCGAAGTGGCCGAACTCATTGTCAGCGCACTCCGCGATCAGGTGGTGCTCAATGCTGTAAATATGCCTTCCGTGGATCAGACTTCTCTCAAGGCCCTGCGTCCCTACCTTGCCTTGGGCGAAGGCTTGGGAGCCCTCCTTCAGCAGGTTACAAACGGGGTTGTTTCCATGGAAATTACTTTCTGGGGTAAGATCAACGATTTCGACACCATGCCTCTTAAACGTGCTATTCAGCGCGGTTACCTCAAGAACATCGTTTCCGGGGTTAACGACGTGAATGCACCCCGCTGCATGAACCGCCTCGGCATTAGCGGCACCGTCACATCTTCTACTTCCGATGCCGACTACACCGAACTCGTTCGCGTAGCCGCCAAGGATGCTCAAGGCAACGAATATGCCATCGAAGGTACCCTTATCGGTAAGAATACACCTCGTGTGGTCCACGTAAACGGCCGCGATATCGAATTTGGCCTAGAGCATACGCTCCTCATCATCGAAAACAACGACGTTCCCGGTATCGTGGGGATGATTGGTACCGTTTTGGCCAAGCACGGCCTCAATATTGCCAACATGTCCTTGAGTCGCAATAATATCGGTGGTTTGGCTCTTAACGTATGCACCCTTGACAGCCTTCCTGCTCAGGAGGTGCTCGACGAAATTAAGGCCCACAAGGATATCGTGAACGTGTATCTGGTCGATTTTTCAGCCTGATGTCCTTCGTGGATTACAGTTCATTGTTTTTAACGGCGGGGATTGGTTACCTTATCGGGGCCATCCCCTTCGCCGTTGTCATTGCCCGTTTCAAAGGTGCTAATATCTTTGAACTGGGCAGTGGAAATCCTGGTGCTACCAATGTGCTGCGCAACCTCGGCAAACCTGCCGGCTACACCTGCTTCCTCCTCGATGCCCTCAAAGGGTTTGTTGCTGCCTCCTGGCCATGTTTTGTCTTTCCCGAACAGGCGGCTCTCTTTTCCGTTGTTGGTCTGCTGTCGGCCATTCTCGGGCACAGCTTTTCCGTCTTTATCGGATTTAGAGGAGGCAAGGGTGTTGCCACCACCATCGGAGGGTTGCTTGCCGTCAACTGGCTCATGATCCTTATTGCTGTATGTGTCTGGCTGGTTGTCTTTTATCTCTGGAAATATGTCTCTCTGGCTTCCATTTGTATGGCGTTGAGTCTGCCCCTTTCCTGCTTCCTTCTGCAGGACCGCCCACTGCCCGAAAAAGTGCTTGTCGCTGCGCTTGCAATACTCATCGTTGTGCGTCACAAGTCTAATATCATTCGCATTTTACAGGGAACCGAGCACCGGTTCCTTAAAAAATAAAAGAAATACAATGTCTCAAAAAAGCATCCAAGTTGGCCTGATTGGTCTGGGTACGATCGGTGTCGGCGTTGCCAAAATTCTGCTGCAAAACAGCAGAAATCTGCAAGCCCGCGCACAGATCCCCGTTGTCCTCAAAGCTGCCTGCGATCTGGATATTACCAAAGATCGCGGTGTTGACCTTTCTACGGTTACCCTCACGACGGATGCTACCGAACTCCTCAAGGATCCGGAAATTGACGTTATTATCGAGGTTATCGGCGGAGTTAACCCGGCCCGTACATTTATTACCCAGGCCCTCAAGGCCGGAAAACACGTCATAACTTCCAATAAGGAAGTGATTGCCAAGCATGGTAAGGAATTTCTCGGAATTGCCCGCGAGAACAACGTAAACCTCTATTACGAAGCTGCAGTCGGCGGTGGTATCCCCATTCTGCATGGCTTGAAGAATTCCCTTTCTGCCAACAACATCGAAGAGGTCTTCGGGATCGTCAACGGCACTACCAATTACATCCTCACTAAGATGACGGAGGAGGGCGCTGAGTTTTCCGCTGTCCTCAAAGAGGCTCAGGCACTCGGTTATGCCGAAGCAGACCCGACATCCGATGTGGACGGCTACGACGTGGCCTACAAACTCTCCATCCTTGCTGGAATCGCTTTCAACAGCCATTTCAGTTACGAGGATATTCACTTTGAAGGCATCCGCGATATCACTCCGCAGGACATCGCTATGGCAGATAACATGGGCTATGTCATCAAGTTGGTGGCAATAGGTATAGCCCGTTCAGAGGATGCCGTGGAACTGCGCGTGCATCCGGTTATGATTGAAAAGAAGCACCCGCTGGCCGCCGTCAACGGCGCTTTCAATGCGGTCTTTGTTCGTGGAAATTATGTCAACGACACCATGTTTTATGGCCCCGGTGCCGGAGAATTGCCCACTGCTTCCGCTGTCGTTGGAGACCTCATGGATATCGCTATGGCCCCTGATCAGGGCCGCTCTCATCCCTCCATTTCCACCGATTTCTGTGAAAAGCGCGTGATTCCCATGGGAGAAACCACTTCTGCTTACTTCCTCAGCCTGATTGTACGCGATGAGCCGGGTGTGCTGGCAGCGATTACCCGCATTTGTGCCGAGCACTCTGCCAGCATCTGCAAGATCGACCAGGATGATGCCACTGGTGGCGAAGCCGGTCTCATCATGGTTACCCACGAGGTTCGCGAATCCGATATGCAGGCAGCAGTGGCTCACATCAAAGAGTTGAAAACTGTTTTGAACGTCAATAACCTCATCCGTGTAGGTCTCTGATCCTCTAAGCATTAGGATATACTTATGGCACTCATTGTCCAAAAATACGGTGGTACTTCAGTCGGCACAATTGAACGCATCAAGAATGTCGCCCAGAGAGTCAAAAAAGACTACGAAGCCGGTAATCAGGTCGTAGTCGTGGTTTCTGCCCGTTCAGGCGTTACCAATCGCCTGATCGAAGATGCTAAAACCCTGCACTCCAATCCCGATACCCGGGAGATGGACATGCTGTTGGCAGTAGGTGAGCAGGAAACCATTGCCCTCTTGGCTATTGCTCTGCATTCCATTGGAGTTTCCGCTGTCTCCCGCACGGGCGCTCAGGCCGGCATCATTACCGACGATGTGCACACCAAGGCCCGCATTATGGAAATCAGTGGCGGCGATATCCCTCAGCAGCTGGCGGATGGTAAAGTCGTTATTGTTGCCGGCTTCCAGGGCTGGAATAAAAAAGGCCAAATCACTACGCTGGGGCGCGGTGGTTCCGACCTTTCCGCCATTGCCTTGGCCGCAGCACTCAACGCCGACCTTTGTCAGATTTATACCGATGTGGACGGTGTCTATACCACTGATCCGCGCATCGTTCCCGAAGCTCGTAAAATTGAGCAAATCTCTTACGAAGAAATGCTGGAATTGGCCAGTTTGGGCTCCAAAGTCATGCAGTCTCGCGCCGTTGAATTTGCCAGCAAATATGGAGTCGTTTTTGAAGTTCGCAGCAGTCTTAACAACAACCCAGGTACTATTGTGAAAGCCGAAGTTCCCTCGATGGAAGATGTTCTCGTACGCGGTGTAGCCGCCGATAAAAGCCAGGTCAAAGTGGCCGTCCGCAACATTCCCGACCAACCCGGAACCGCTGCCAAAGTCTTTCAAGCCTTGGCCGATGCCAACGTTAACGTCGATATGATCGTGCAGAATGCCGGTCGCGATGGAAAGGCCAACCTCACCTTTACCGTCCCCATGGACGACGCCTACACTGCTGAAGAAGCCATTAAGAAGAAGATGGCCGAAGCATCCCTTCCCGGAGTCGAAGTCTTTACCGATCGTATCGCCAAGGTTTCGGTTGTCGGTATCGGTATGCGCAGCCATTCCGGTGTGGCCTCACAACTCTTCACCGCATTTGCCCAGAACGGCATCAATATCCAGCTCATTGCCACTTCCGAGATTAAGATTTCCGTGGCCATTGATATGGAGAAAGCTGATCAGGCCGTGCGCGTCGCTCACCAGACTTTTAATCTCGAACAGGCCTGATCGCCTCTTCTCACATGCAATACGTCAGCACACGCGGGCAGTCTCCGGCTGTGTCCTTTTCTCAGGCCGTCGCTCAGGGGCTGGCTCCCGACGGGGGGCTTTACATCCCCGAAAAATTGCCGGATCTGAGCACCCTCTTTGCCGAGTGCGAAGGGCTCAGCTATATGGAGCTTTGCTACCGCTTCTTTAAGGTCTTTGCCACCGACATGGACCCAGACGTATTGCAGGCATGTGTGGAGCAGTCCTACCAACCGTTCAACCATCCGGAGGTGGCTCCGCTTGTTTCTTTGGACGACGAGACCTACGTACTCGAGCTTTTTCACGGCCCGACGCTGGCCTTCAAGGACTTTGCCCTGCAGTTGCTGGGTAACCTCTACGAAGAGCAGATTACCCGAACCGGAGAAACCATCAACGTGCTGGGGGCTACCAGTGGTGATACCGGTGCCGCGGCCATTCACGGGCTCCTTGGCAAAAAAGGCGTTCGCATCTTTATCCTCTATCCGGACGGTCGAGTCTCTCCGCTACAGGAGCGGCAGATGACCTGCACTGGGGCAGATAATGTCTATGCCATGGCCATCGAGGGGTCTTTTGACGATGCTCAGGCCGCCCTTAAGGATACCTTCGGCGATGCCGGTTTCAAATCGCAGGTAAGGCTCTCCGCGGTAAACTCCATCAACCTCGCCCGGGTGTTGGCTCAGTGCGTGTATTACGTTTACGCCTATTACCGCCTGCCCGAATCAAAACGCCATGCTGAGTTTGTCGTTCCCACCGGTAATTTTGGGAACGTGCTCGCAGGATGGATGGCCCAGAAAATGGGCTTACCCATCAAGTCCTTCTGCGTCGCCACCAACCAGAACGACATCCTCTACCGCCTCTTCACCTCGGGCTTGTATGAGGTGCAGTCCGTGGAGCCGAGCCATGCGCCTTCCATGGATATTCAGGTAGCTTCCAATTTTGAGCGTTTCCTCTATTTCTCTCAGAAAGGCGATGCCGCCAGAGTAAGTGAGATCATGAAACGTTTTAAGGAAACGGGCCGCTATTCCTTCCCTAATTTCGCCCCGGATTCCTTTACTGCATCCCGAGTCGATGACGCCCAGATTCTTGAGATCATCACCCGTGTCTACAAGCGTTACGGCTATATCTGCGACCCGCACACAGCCTGCGGCTTTGCCGCCGATCTAGACTCCTCTGCCCCGCGCAAACCCAGAGTCATCCTTTCCACGGCTCACCCGGCCAAATTCCCGGCGGTCATTGAGCAGGCCATCGGCAAAGAGGCCACGCACCCGACGCTCGAAGCCCTGAAGCAGGCCACTCCCCGTAAATACCATGTGGGGGCGGATAAGGCATCCATTCAGAGCTTCATTCTTGAGCACGGCATCCGCGATGCCGCTCTTTAGAAATTGAAGTTCATCGGATCGGCACCGTTGCGCTGATCGCACTCCAAATCGCAGATCAGGTACATTTCATCTTCGCTCAGATCAAAGTCGAACACATCGCAATTTTCCCGGATTCGTTCCGGGTGTACGGATTTGGGAATCACCAGCACACCCATTTGCAGTTCCCACCGCAGGACGATTTGCGCCGGTGTCTTTCCATACTTCGCCGCAATGTTCTGGATAACTTCATCTTTCAGCACCTTGCCCTGCATTAAAGGGCTCCACGCCTGAAGGCGAATTCCTTTTTCCAGGCAATAGTTGTGCAGCGGTCGGCTCTGCAGGTAAGGGTGGTATTCCACTTGGTTGATCACAGGTACTGTTTGAGACACGGCCAGCAGCTCTTCCAGGTGGCAAATCATAAAATTACTTACACCAACAGCTCTGACGCACTTCTTTTCCTGAAGCTCTGTCATAAAGTCCCAGGCCGCAAAACGATTTTCCACGGGCCAGTGAATCAGGTAAAGGTCCAGATACTCCAGTCCCAGGCGTTCCTGGCTGGCCTCAAAGGCTCCCTGCAGGTTCCCCCTACGAATATCATCATTCCACAGTTTGGTGGTGACAAAAAGCTCATCCCGGCCAATGCTGGATGCGCGGATGGCTTCACCAACTCCTTTTTCATTGCCGTAGATAGCTGCTGTATCAATACAGCGATACCCTGTTTCCAGGGCATTCAATACGGCTTCTTTTACTTGATTACCGTCTTTAACTTGAAAGACACCCAGCCCCAGTCGAGGCATGCGCACTCCATTGTTTAGAGTTACCGTGTCTCTCAATCCTTCCTGTGGCGTGGCGAAAGTCTTGTTCATAATGTAGTATAATGAAACTAGTATAAATTGGTATTTGTTCTTCTGCAAGGGTTTGTTTAAGACCTTGACTTTAGCCCACCAGAACACACTGTGTTCCTGTTTTATCTTTTACTATGGTGATGAGTCACAGCTTTATTGGCATTTTCATTTCATCCGATCCGCGAATTATTTGAGGGGTTCGGCTCTCCGGCGATATGCGCTTGCCGACCCTGAAAACCCCACGCATATGACTCTCAAACGGCCTTCCCTTGGTGTCCGTTTCCCATCTCTCAAAGAATCAGATTACTTGCCAATACAAATGAACAACGAGAACGTTTTTATCTACGATACTACCTTGCGTGACGGAACCCAGGGCGAAGGCATTTCTTTTTCCGTATCCGCAAAACTTAAGCTTGCCGAACGTCTAGACCAATTTGGGGCCGATTATATCGAAGGCGGCTGGCCCGGATCCAACCCCCGCGACATGGCCTTTTTTGAGGCGGTTAAATCCCTGGAGCTCAAGCATGCCAAGGTTGCCGCATTCGGCTCTACCCGCCGTGCCGGCGCTCAGGTAGAAAAGGACCCTCAGATTCAACTCCTGCTTGATGCGGAAACACCTGTGGTTACCATTTTCGGTAAAACCTGGCTCTTGCACGTTACCGATGTCATCAAGACCACGCCCGAAGAAAACCTTGCCATGATTGAGGACTCTGTCCGCTATCTCGTCGCACAGGGTAGAGAAGTTATTTATGACGCAGAACACTTCTTTGACGGTGCCGATGACAATTTTGAGTATGCCATGGCCACCCTGCAGGCCGCCTGCAACGGTGGAGCAAAATTTTTGACCCTTTGTGATACCAACGGAGGAATGCTTGTTCCCCGCTTGGGCGAACTGACCCGTAAAGTGGTCGAGGCTTTTCCACAGTGCGGCGTTGGCATTCACTGCCATAACGACGGCGGAATGGGCGTGGCCCTTTCTCTTGCTGCTGTGGATGCCGGAGCCAACCTTGTTCAGGGAACCATCAATGGATACGGAGAGCGTACCGGTAATGCCAACCTGACCAGTATCATCCCTAACCTCAGCCTGAAAATGGGGCGCAAGCTCAACTGTGCCCCCAACCTGCACAATCTGCGCAAGCTTTCCACCGGATGCGACGATTTGGCCAATGTGCCCATGAACCCCAAAGAGCCATGGGTCGGTAAAAGTGCCTTCGCCCATAAGGGCGGCGTGCATGCCAATGCGGCGCAGAAAGTAGCCATCAGCTACGAGCATATCCGTCCCGAGCTTGTCGGCAACCGCCAGCGCATCCTCCTCTCCGATATGTCCGGTGGCAGCAGCGTTTCCATGAAGGCCAAGGAGATCGGGTTCGACCTTCCCGAAAAATCTCCGGAAATGCGCTCCTTCCTGCAGTTGCTCAAAGAACAGGAGTTCAAGGGCTACGAATACGAAAATGCCGACGCTTCTTTTGAGGTGCTCATCCGCCGCCATTTCCATCAAAAAGCCGATGATTTTCATCTGGTCAGCTACCGTGTTATCACCGAAGTGGTTCGCGAAACCGGAGAGATCGTATCCGAGGCCGCCGTCAAGCTTACGGTCGGAGGCGATGTTACCCACACCGTTGCCGAATCCAGTGGCCCGGTGGGCGCTTTGGACCACGCCATGCGCAAGGCCCTGCTTCCTTTCTTCCCGGTTCTGGAGTCTGTTCGCTTGCTCGATTATAAAGTGCGAATCCTCGAGCGCGGTATGGGCACAGACGAAACCGTTCAGGTCCGTGTCCTTTCTTCCGATGGGTCCGATTCCTGGTGGACCACCGGCGCCGGCGCCAATATTATCGAAGCCAGTTGGGAAGCCTTGAGGGATTCCTTCCTTTATAAGCTTGCCCGATGAGCAACACTTCCTTTTTTCTCGCTTTGAGAGGCACTAGGCTTGCCCTGTGCCTTCTTTTGGATCAAACTGATCTGAAATAGGCATAATTCATCACATTTCTGCATGCAATCTCAGTATAAAGCCATCGACTTTGATAAGATAGAGAGCCCCGTCATGCGGTGCATTGGGAAGACCCTTTCGGCTCCTCTCAAAATCCCTCAACTCAACGATATTTATCACCGCTCTATGATAGACGAGTCCGGGGATAACTACTTCGTTCGTTGTTTGCGGGCTATGAACGTCACCTATTCGATTACCGACGACGACCGCGACCGAATTCCCTTGGCCGGCCCTGTCATTGTCGTGGCCAATCATCCTTTTGGCGGTGTGGACGGCGTCATTCTAGGCTCCATCCTCTCCGAGGTTAGAGACGACACCAAGCTGCTCGTCAATTACCTGCTCAGTAATGTTGCCGGGTTGTTGCCTTGGGCTATTCAGGTGGATCCTTTTGGCAGCAAGAATTCTGTCCGTTCCAATCTGGCTCCCATGCGGGATGCCATGAAACATTTAAAGCAGGGGCACCTTTTGGCCACCTTCCCTTCGGGGACTGTTTCCTACCTGCACCTGCGCAAACGCATTGTCACTGATCCTCTGTGGAATCCGAATACCGCAGGCCTTATCCGTCGTACAGGGGCCACCGTTCTTCCTATTTATTTCCACGGAAGAAATAGTAATGCCTTCCAGGTGGGCGGCATGCTCCACCCCCGTCTGCGCACCGCCATGCTGCCACGCGAACTGGTGGCTATGGACGGAAAGTGCGTCAAGGTCAGTATCGGGAATCCCATCCCTGCTCAGAAACTGGACAAGTTTTCCGATGATACGGACCTCATGGAATTTCTTCGCATGAAGACCTACATCCTGAAAAACCGCGGTGTCCCCGCAAAGGGCAAAAAGGTCTCTTTCCCGAAAATTCAACGCCGTAAGCCCGTTACCGGAGAGGAAGCGATTATTGATCCTGTTCCTGTAGACCTCATGCTGCAGGATGTCAGTGCTTTGCCCGCAGAAACGGAGCTGGTTAAGCATGGCGAATTCAGTGTCTACGCTGCCAGTGCTCAGCAGATCCCCAATGTCCTTAAAGAACTTGGACGCCTGCGTGAGATTACTTTCCGTGAGGTGGGTGAGGGGACCGGTAAATCCATCGATTTGGATGAATTTGACGACTATTACTACCACCTCTTCATGTGGAATCACAAGGAGCAGGAGGTCGTCGGTGCCTACCGCCTTGGCCTCACCGACTGGATTCTTGAGAACAAGGGCAAAAAGGGCATTTATACCACAACGCTCTTCCGCTATAAGCACGGTGTGCTCAACCGTCTCTCTCCGGCCATCGAATTGGGGCGTTCCTTCATCCGCTCCAAATACCAGCGCAAGCACGTATCCCTTTCTCTGATTTGGCGAGGTATTGGTGCCTTTATTGCGCAAAACCCGAAATACCGTGTTTTGTTTGGCCCGGTCAGCATCAGCCAGGACTACCACGCCATGTCCAAAGACCTCATTGTTCAGTTCTTTAAGGACAGCTCTGCCCAGCACGAGTACCACCGCAAGGTTAAGGCTAAGAATCCTCCCAGACCGCGCACCCTCAGCAGAACCGATAAAAAGCGCCTGCAGTCGGCCATTAAGGATATTGAGGATATTTCCGCTCTCATTTCAGAGTTGGAAACCGACCAGAAGGGCGTTCCCGTGCTCCTGCGTCAATACCTCAAGCTCAATGCCACAATGCTCAGCTTTAACATCGACCCGGATTTCCACAACAGTGTGGACGGCCTTGTTCTTGTTGATTTGCTCAAAACCGATTCCAAGATTTTGACCCGCTTTATGGGTGAGGAAGGTGCAACCACTTTCTACCGCTGTCAGGAGTCTATGGAGCTGGCCGAGCAATCCAACGGCTGATCAGAGTCCGCCGAGTTTGCAGACCAGCTCAAAGTGCTTTTTCTCTACCGGCTGTATGGAGAGGCGTTGACCGCGCTGCACGACTTTCATTTCCGAAAGCTCCGGCGTTTCTTTGATTTGCCTGAGGCTCACCGGTTGTTTGAAGTCTGCTTTGTAGCGCACATCCACCAGTACCCAGCGCGGATTCTCCGGCGTGGCCTTGGGGTCGTAATACTTGGATGTGGAGTCCTGTGCCGTGGCATCGGGGTAGGGTACACTGGCAACTTCCGCCAACCCCACAATTCCGGCCTCATCACTGCGGGAGTGGTAGAACAGCACCGCATCTCCCGGCCTCATCTGATCACGCATAAAGTTTCTGGCTTGGTAATTGCGGATTCCGTCCCAGGGCTCGGTTTGTTTCGGGCGGCTCTTCAGGTCTTCAAATGAAAATACGTTGGGTTCGGTTTTCATCAGCCAGTACTGCATACCATAAACATGTACCGCTTTCCGCTGAAAGCCACTGAAAAACACCTTTTCCTTCACTGTATCTTTCCTCTGCCATATTTTGCTTGAGTCTTTTGGGGTTTACGCATTTTCTGGCTCCTTACGTTTAAGAGGGCTTCTTTTTTTGAGAGCCTCTTTTTTAGGCCCGGATGGCGGAATTGGCAGACGCTGAGGACTTAAAATCCTTTGTTCGAAAGAACGTGTGGGTTCAAGCCCCACTCCGGGTACTTTTAGGAATCCAGTAAACCGCATTGGATTCTTCTGGCCTTCAATTCCATCCATCAGATTCCATGAACATTGTTTGTTCCTCTAAGAAGATCGCTAATCTGACACAGATTATCTTCGTTTATAAAACGGATGCCGCCGAAGTCGTTCCCGGAATTCATCTCAAAGAGTTCGATGCTTCCGCCAACCACACACTTTTGCTGCACGAAAAAACCGCGGCCAAGCTTTATGTCGGCCTGGGCAGCGAAGCTTCCGTCACAGAGTTGACCGTGCGCAATGCCCTGGGCACCGCCGTGCGTAAACTCCAGTCTGTCGGTATTTCCGAAGCTCAATGGGAAGTCGGCGCCTATAAGCCCTTCCTCACCGGAGCCATCGATGCCGCCATCGTTGCGTCCTACGAGTTCGACTGCTACAAACCGGAAACATCCCGGCGTATTCCTTTTGCCCAACTGACGCTGCTTGGCAAAGACCTCGAAACAGAGGACGTTCAGACCGCTGTGGCTCAGGGAATGATTTACGGCGACGCCGTAAACCTTGTCCGCCGTATCGGCAACGAGCCGGGCAATGTTTGCACTCCGGAATATATTGCCGAGCAGGCTCAGGCTCTGGCTGCTATGCACGACCTCAATTGCGAGATCTTTAAGAAGAAAGAGCTCAAAGAAAAAGGCTTTGAAGCCATCCTTGCTGTCGGTGGTGGTTCTGTGAATGCTCCACGCCTTATCACCCTGCAGTATGAATACGATGAGAAGGCTCCCACTGTGGCCATCGTCGGCAAAGCCATTACGTTCGATTCCGGCGGTATCTCCATCAAACCTGCTGCCACGATGGAGGAGATGAAATGGGATAAAATGGGCGGTGTTGGTGTGCTTGGTATTATGGATATCGTGGCCCGCCTCAAGTTGCCCGTAAACGTTGTCGGAATTATCTGCAGTGCAGAGAATATGCCCGGCGGTGAATCCTACCGCCCCGGAGACATCATCAAGACATACAGCGGCAAAACGGTTGAAGTCATCAATACCGATGCCGAAGGGCGTATGGTCCTGTGCGATGGCCTGGCCTATGCCGTAGATAAATTCGCTCCCGACTGTGTTATGGATATGGCTACGCTGACCGGCGCCTGCTGTGTGGCCCTTGGCCTGCGCCGTACCGGTGTCTTCTCTACCGATTCCAAGGCCTCCCATAAATTGCACACCATCGGAGAACGCACCGGAGACCGTTGCTGGAGCCTGCCTATGGGCGAAGAATACCTCGACGCCATGAAAGGGCATTATACCGACTTGATCAACTCCGCCTCATCCCGTTATGGTAGCGCATCCTTTGCTGCCAGCTTCCTCAACGAATTTGTCGGGCAGACTCCGCACATCCATCTGGATATTGCCGGCACCGGCTGGTTGCTTGATACCGAGCCTTATCTGGCCAAAGGGGCTACCGGTGCCGGGGTTCGCCTGGTCGCTGAGTTCCTCAAAGACTATCACTGATTGCTTTTCAGCCCGGGATTTACCTCCCGGGCTTTTTTGTGCCTCAAGATAATTTTTTGTCTTTTTAATAGACAAAATACTGCCAATAAGATAGGCCTGTCGCTTCATTTTTCAGAACATGCTCGATACCTTACTGAGTAATCCTTTCATCGTCCTCTTTTCCGCCATTGGGATTGGCCTGGCTCTTGGCCGTATTTCCATCGGTGGCCTCAACCTGGGCTCTTCCGGGGTCCTTTTTATTGCCATCATCATTGGCCATTTCGGTTATGCGGTCCCGGATCATATCGGAACTTTTGGTCTGGTGCTCTTTGTCTACTGTGTGGGTGTGGGGGCCGGCGGTCGTTTCTTCAGTGCGCTGGCCCGTCAGGGCAGCAAACTAGCCTTGCTGAGTATCATTGTCGTTGCCATAGGCGCCGCCACAACATACGCCGGTGCCCGCTTGTTGCACATCCCCGCCGATATCTCCGTCGGCATTTTTGCCGGCAGCATGACCAGTACGCCGGCGTTGGCCGCCGCTACAGATTTTCTTAAAGAGCAGGGGGATAATGTCTCCATCGGATACGGAATTGCCTATCCCTTCGGTGTTATTGGGGTGGTTCTCTTCGTCCAGTTACTACCACGCCTGATGCGGCTGGACTTGGATGCTGTGGCCAAGAAAATGGAGGAAAGCGAACCCCACATTAGCCCTATCGTCACTACCACCATTGTCATCACCAACCCCAATATTGTCGGAAAGGTCATTGATGAGTGCGATATTCTCTCGCCTTTTGCCTGCCGTATAACGCGCATTGTCAAAGACAAGCGCCTGGTCCCTCTTTCTTATGACGATCAATTTGCGTTGGGACAGCGCGTACTCATTGTCGGGCGCGAGAATCAGATCAAGACCGCGATCGAAGTCATTGGCGAAGTCGCTCCGGGAGAGGAACAGCAGGTATATATCGATACAGACAGAGAGCGCCGCCAGCTCATTGTCATGAACAATTCCTTCAAAGGCAAAACCTTGCGGGAACTCAAACTCTTGAAGCGTTATAACACCACGGTCTCCCGTGTCCTGCGCCTCGGGTTTACTTTTGTCCCCAGTATGGATACCGAAATCGACCGCAACGACGTCCTTACTGTGGTTGGGCGCGAGGCAGATTTAAAGCGTCTGGAAAAAGATATCGGGCACCACCACAACCGTTTTGACGAGACGGACCTCTTCTCCTTGGGGGCCGGGTTAGTCCTTGGCGTTATTGTCGGCATTTTTCAGGTCACACCTCCGGGAATGAATCCCATGTCTCTGGGGCTCGCTGGTGGGCCTTTGATCGTGGGCCTTATCCTAGGGCATTTCGGACGTGTTGGGCCCATTGTGGCCCATATTCCGCGTCCAACGCGTATGTTCCTGCAGGAGTTCGGACTGGTGCTCTTTCTTGCCGATGCCGGTATCAAAGGCGGTCGCTCCATTTTGGAAACCATTCAGGCTTATGGGCTGGAAATCTTTCTCATGGGGGCTTGTTGTACCATTCTCCCCTTGATCGTATCCTTCTCAATTGCCCGCTACCTCCTGAAATTGAACATTTTGGAAACTCTCGGCGGTATTTGCGGCGGTATGACATCTACTCCGGCACTGGGAGCATTGACGGCTAAAACAGATTCGCAGTTCCCCGTCATCAGCTATGCGACCGCATACCCCGTCGCCATGATTCTCATGACAGTCTTTGCCAAACTGATCATTCAGTTGATTGGTTTTCCCTCGCCTTAGTCTATTTCCAGGCCTACGGGGCAGTGGTCCGATCCTGTTACCTCCGGCAAAATAAAGGCATTGGAGAGGCGCTCTTCCATCGCTTTCGAGGCAATAAAGTAGTCAATTCTCCATCCGATATTGCGTTGGCGCGCACCGGCCCGGTAGCTCCACCAGCTGTAATGTCCGCCCTCCGAGTTAAATACGCGGAAGGTGTCGATGAATCCGGCATCTACCAGATTTTGGAAGCCGCGCCGCTCCTCATCGGTAAAACCGGCATTGCCCACATTTTCTTTCGGGCGGGCCAGATCCATTTCCTTATGGGCAACATTCAAGTCTCCACAGGCAACTACGGGTTTGCTTGCCTCCAACGCTTTCAGATGCTGCAGAAAACGGGGATCCCATTCCTTCTCCCGATATTCCAGTCGGGCCAGGTCTGCCTTGGCATTGGGGGTGTAGACGGTTACCAGAAAGAAATCCTCGAACTCCGCAGTAATCACCCGGCCCTCAGTGTCATATTCCGGATCGCCCATGCCGAAAGATACATTTAGCGGGGCTTTACGCGTAATCAGCGCGGTGCCCGAATACCCCCTGCGTTCAGCCGGATACCAGTGGAACTGATACCCTTCCGGCCAATCCACATCGGGGATCTGGTCTACCGTGGCTTTGATTTCCTGCAGGCAGTAAACGTCAGCTTGTGTGGCTTTCATAAAGTCGAGAAAGCCTTTGTTCAAACACGCGCGAATACCGTTTACGTTCCAGGAAATTAACTTCATCCCTCAAGAGGTAGTGCTCCTTTGGAAAGACTCAAGCCTGCATCCAACTTTTCTCCAGATTCATTGGCAGGAAGGGCGCTCGCGTATGCTTGCGTCGCTTTTTCGGCGTAACTTTAATCTCCTGTTTTTTGGTTGCTCCGTGAATCAGTTCCAGAAGTTCGTTTACATGTGCTTTCAGGCGGTTTGTCTGCTCAAACAACCCTTCTGCAGCAGAGGCCGATTCGCTCGCTGCATGGGCGTTTTCCTGTACCGAAAGATCCATCTCCGAAACCGCAGAGGTAATCATGGCCAGGCCTTGATACTGATTGCGCGAGGCATTGGCAATGTCGTGAATCAGTAGATCCACCTGCCTTGTGCTGTCATACACTTTACCGAATGCGTCATTGGTGTTGCTGGCCAGTTTTACCCCTTCCCGGATTTGTGTAGTCGAGTGCTGCAGTAGTTCGCTTGTTTGGTGCGCCGCACCTGCGGCCCGCTGGGCCAGTGTTCTGACTTCTTCGGCCACTACGGCAAAGCCTGCTCCGGCTTCACCCGCACGGGCTGCTTCCACCGCGGCATTCAACGCCAGTATGTTTGTTTGAAAAGCGATTTCATCGATTGTCTTCACAATTTTTTGTGTCGATTCACTGACCTGGGTAATGTTGTCCATCGACTCAACCAACCCTTTCATGCAACTGTCCGCCGTCTTGATTACCTCGGAGGCGTATTCCATCAACTGCTGTGCCTGGCTGGCGTTGTTCGTATTCTGCCCAGTTACCTGATTCAACTCATTTATGGAGCTGGTGGTGGTTTCCAGATTGGTCGCCTGCTGCGAGGAGCTGGTGGCAAACGACTGGCTGGTTCTCGAAACCTCATTGGCGGCACTGTGGGTTTCCTGAGTGCACAGGCTGATCGATTCCGCTATGCGGCGAATGCTCCGGTTGAGGTACGTTGTCAGCCAGGAGAATGTTCCCAGAGAGAGTAATATGGCTACAGCAAAAACCATTAACAGGCTTGAGTTGCTCTGGTCAAAACGCGTTTCCAGAGTATTCAGCATGGTCAGCGCATCTGCTTCCTTTACTTGCACGCCGACAACCCAGTCCATCGGCTTGAAATAGGTATAGGCCAGTAAATAGACGGTATCCTCTCCGGAGGCATTCTTCTCCAGAACTCTGGTGTAGTGCACCTTTTGTTCTTCATTGGTGACTTCAACTTTTTCTGAGTCCAGAAGCACAGCCTTATCAGAACCCGGCTGCAGCACGCAACGTCCGTTTTTGAGAATAAATGCATCTCCGATTTCCGCCTCGGCCTTTTTTGCTATGTCTGCAATCAATGGAGCGGATAGACGTTCTTCAGGAACCCCCACATAAAAAATCCCAGTAACATGGTGGTTTTCATCGAAGGTTGGACGGTAGACGGCTAGATTCTTCTGTCCCATGATCTCTCTGAACCCCGTATACGTCTTGCCTTTGAGCACTTCGGCCAGCATTGGGTTCACGGTTCCATCCTCCTCAACTGCTTTGATGTAAGTGCCCACTGCGCGTTGTTCAGTCCTTGGGTCAATAATGTTGCTGGCGATTCTCAACATATCTCCCGCTTCGTTCATGCGTTGAAAGATCGTCGAGGTCACGCCTATTTCTTCCGGTAAATCATCTACAAACGGTGCCGGGCAGTTGGGGTCGTACATCTGCCCCAGCCAGGTGCCGTCTCCCAGTGTGGCAAACGGCATGGAGACATATTCCTGATCTTCCAGTGCCACAGTGTTCTCATTGAACACGCGCCAGGGAAGCATGTTTTGTGCATCGTAATGGACTCCGCCGCGGGAGGCCAAAAACGCATCTACCATAATGGATGTATCTTCTAGGTTTTGTTTTCCCAGATCGTAGGCAACCTCTATGTGCCGGAACAATTGTTCCGTTCTATTAATGAGGGTGCCCCGTGCCTTTTCTGTAATACTTGTTCTGGCAATTTCCTGAATCTTCTGAGAGTTCCAGTAATTGACGCCGGTGACAATCGCCAGAGGCAAACTTGTTAATCCCAGCCCAAGGACCAGTAGTTTTACTTTTAAGCTGATTTTTTTCATACCCTTACCCGCCACTAATTTCGGTTTCAGTTACGAGGTGAGTAAGTGCTTAAATGCTTTAAGATCAATGGAAATAGATTTTGCAAGCTGTTGTATTAGAGTCGCTTATTGTTACAAAAAGCCGCCGGTTTGTAATGCTTTTGTAACGTATATAAGCGTTTTACGCCTTTCTCTTCAGAGAGGTTAAAAGGGTGTAAAGAATCCTTCCTTCAACCCTTAATGGGTGAATATTCCCTCGCTGCGCAGTGCTTCAAGCAGCTTTAACGCAGGCTTGGCCCGGTTTAAAATATACAGGTGAATTCCCGGTGCACCATTGCGAATCAAATCAACAATCTGTTCTTTGGCCCAATCTATCCCCACGCTTTCCATGGTGTCTTTATCATTCTCCGCCGCTTCCAGCTTTTGAGAGAGTGCCTCTGGGATTTCCGCACCGCACATCGCGCAAAATCGTTGCACCTGAGGGTAGGAGAGTGCCGGCATGATTCCCGGAATGATGGGCACTTCGATCCCGATCTTGCGGCAACGCGTTACAAAATCAAAATACTTGCTGTTATCGAAAAACAGCTGCGTTGTAATAAAGGACGCCCCGGCCTCCACCTTTTCCTTGAGGTGCAGCAGGTCTTCCTCTGCACTGGGCGATTCCGGGTGCTTTTCAGGGTAACCGGCCACTCCTAATGAAAAACCGGCAAAGGTCCGGCGGATCAGCTTTACCAGGTCGGTGGCATAGCGGGGTCCATCCGGGTGTTGCACAAAGGTATCCGATCCTTTCGGTGGATCGCCTCTGAGGGCCATCAGGTTGCAAAATCCTTCCTTCTGGTAACGCGCTATGATCGCCGTTAGCTCTTCGTTGGAGGCACCCACACAGGTCAAGTGCGGCATCACTTCAAATCCCAGGTCCTCCTTCAGTACTTTCGCATACTGGTGCGTGCATTCCTGAGTGGAGCCTCCCGCCCCATAAGTGATCGACACAAAATCCGGCTGCAGTTGTTCGCGCAGTTCTTTGGCTACACGCAATATCCTTACGCCGCCTTCTTCGTCCTTGGGCGGAAAAAATTCAATGGACAATACCGGGCGGTTACGAACAAGAAGATCTGAGATGGGTCGATTTAAATGCATTACGCATCAAGATATCCTGATGAAGTGATGTGTAAAGCGCGAATGCGCTTTTTCCCGACGTTTTTCTTTTATTTCACCAATAGACTTCTTATGCTTCTCGCTCTCGCTCCTTTCGCAGTCGCAGTTGTCCGCATGCGGCGTCGATGGAATGCCCTTTTTCCTTTCGGATGGTGTGCGATATGTTCTCACGTCTCAATACCTCCGCAAATGCCTGTTGACGGGATAGGTTAGACCTCTCCCACGATAGTCCTTCCACTTGGTTGTAAGGTATCAGATTTACGTGAGCATGCAACCTTTTTGCGATTTCTGATAAAGATTTTGCTTCACTCATAGAATCGTTGATTCCCTTTATCAGAATAAACTCTAACGTAAGCATTCTCCCGTGCTTTTGGCTGAATTTTTCTGCCGCCGGGATCAGTTCTTCCAGTGGATATTTGCGGTTTACCGGCATAATGCTTGAACGCGATTCGTTGGTGGCTCCGTGTAAACTGATCGCCAGACGGAACTGAATGGGCTCTTCCGCCAGTTTCAGTATTTGCGGGACTAGCCCTGAGGTGGATATGGTAATCCTTCGTGCGCCGAAATTCATCCCCCAGTCAGCGTTCAATGCCGTGATTGCTCCCATCACCGCGTCGTAATTGGCCAGAGGTTCCCCCATTCCCATAAAGACAATGTTGTCGAAGGGTAAATTATCTGTGCTTTCAACGCCTCGGGAGGCTTCCAGATCACAAACGTGTACCAGTTGAGCGAGAATTTCGCCCGTGCTCAGGTTGCGTTTCCAACCGTCCAGTCCGGAAGCGCAGAATTTGCATCCGTAAGCACAGCCGACTTGTGAGGAAACGCACACCGTGCTCCGCGAATCTTCCTGCCCCACGCCTTTTTGTGGGTAGCGAATGAGCACAGTCTCCACGTAGCGGCTGTCTTCCAATTCCACCAACAGCTTCTCTGTGATGTCCCCCGCCTGCTTCGTCAATACATGCTTACTGGGCAGGAGACGGTAGTGTGTGTCCAGCCACTCCCGCATGCTTTGGGGCAGGTTCAGCATCTGTTGCCAAGAGCTCGCCCGCTTGCGGTAAACCCAGTCCAGCAGCTGCTTGCCGCGGAATGCCGGCATGCCGGCTTCTTTCAGTTGTCCGGTGAGTTCTTCCGGGGTCATTCCGTAAAGCGAAGTCTTCTGTGGCGCTGGGTTCATGGCAGAGAGCTTGAGCTATGCTTTTCCCGAAGACAATCCCCGAATCGCTGCCTCCCGGCCTCCCCGAGTGGAAAACTTTACAGATATACAGAAATGTTAACTATTTTTTGTTGCCCTATTATCGAAAAATTGGCACATATCTCTTTTAAGCAGTTTGTCTGCGTAGTCTCACTTGATTCTTTAACCCCGAAACTCATTCTTTCATGAGCAAACGCCGCGCAATTCGTCCTAGCGAGGATAGCACTGATATTAACATTTCTCCCATGATCGACATGGTGTTCATCTTGTTGATCTTCTTTATTGTTACGACTGTATTCGTCGATGAGAGAGGCCTCGATGTGGAGAAGCCGCGCCCCAATCCGAATCAGCAGCAGAACGATGATAAGGAAGGCCCGGTCAAGATTACCATCACGAAGAGTGGCGATCTGGTTTATAAGAACGAGAAAATTTCCCTGTCCAACATTCACCAGCGCGTTTCCGAACGCGTCCGTGAAGACCCCGAAACTCCGGTCATCATCGAATGCGATCCTTCTGTTCGCTCCAGTTTGATGATTCTCGTTATGGACGAGGCAAAACTCGGTAAAGCGCAAAAGATTAGCGTCAATACCAAAGTATCCGAATAATTTTTCAACCCTCTGATTTTTCAGAGGGTTTTTTGTGTACAAAAAGAATGGTCAACCGCGCGCCTTTCCTTACGTTTGCAAAATTATGAAGATCGTTGTTTTGGATGGTGGTACGTTAAGGAAACCTTTATCTGATTGGGAGCCTGTCTCTGCCTTGGGAGAATTCGTCTTTTACCAAGATACACCAAGGATGGACGATGTTATCGTCGAACGAATTGCCGATGCCGATATTGTTCTGACCAATAAGGTCCCGCTGACAGCTTCCATTCTGCAGGCGGTTCCTTCTGTTAAATTGATCAGTACCCTGGCCACCGGATATAATCAGGTCGATGTTGCCTGTGCCGCGACCCAAGGCATCGTTGTTTGCAACGTGCCTGCCTATTCCACAGAAACCGTAGCGCAGCACGTCTTAGCCTTTATCCTCCACTTTACCAACCGCGTGACCGAACATGCGGATTGGGTCCGCAGCGGCGCTTGGGCCGAATCTCCCTATTTCTCTTTTTGGAACGCCGAAATTCGTGAACTCCACACTCTTACCGTCGGTATTATTGGAGCCGGGGCCATTGGGCAACGGGTAGCCCAGCTTGCCGCCGCATTTGGGGCTAAGGTGCTTATGCATTCCAGAACCCCCAAAAACATTCCCGGAGTAGAATGGGTTACGCTTGAAGAGCTTCTGGCCCGTTCCGATTTTGTTTCATTACACTGCCCATTGACGCCTCAGACACATCACCTGATGAATGCGCTGCGCTTTGCTCAAATGAAGCCCGGCGCCTGCCTCATCAACACTTCCAGAGGCGATGTGGTTGCCTCTCAGGATTTGGCCGATGCCCTCACCACGGGGCATTTGGGGGCTGCGGCCGTCGATGTCGTTTCTCAGGAGCCCATGCCTGCCGATCATCCTTTTAACGGAGTCAAAAACCTGATCGTTACCCCGCATATGGCCTGGGCTGGGGAGGCATCCCTCAATCGTTTATTGCAGATCACCGAACAGAATATTCGCGCCTTTATTCTGGGATCTCCGCTTCATCAAGTAAACTGATTGACTTCCCTTTGAAATATAAATGTTATTGCCTTACCAATTTCTGGATTAATGAAGGATAAACTTCATCAAATTAATGAAGATCTGTCCCATGCTCAGGGGCTTGAACGCTTGCGCCTGCTTCTGCAGAAAATGCAGTGGAGCTATGATATGCGCCCTGCTCTCCTCAGAGAGCTGGTCGAACAAGCGGAACGCCTTTTCAGCGAGTTGGATTTGGCCGCTTTGCCTGTTACAGAACGGGATTGTTTGGAGATTGGCCTGGCTTACGGCAAAGCATTTGTTGCTTTTCGAGATGGAGCCTTGGATAAGGCCCTGACCTTGCTCGACCGGGTTCGCGTGAACCTGCCGCGTTGTGAGAATCAAGCCTTGGCCGGGTCTATTATTAATTTGCATACGGCCATTTCTTCGCAGATGGGCGATTTCTTGTCGGCTGTCGATGATTACCTCAAAGTGCTGGATTATAACGGTATTTCCGAGCAGGGACACCTCAGTGGCACGGCCTGTATAAGCTTGGCCATGATTTATTTGGAGATGGAGCAGTTTGAGAAAGCCGCCCACCTTTTGGAGGAAGCCCTGCAACAGTCGGATCTGGAACCGAAATCGCTCAAGATTTATTTCCTTATCGCTCTGGGTAAGGCACACCGGGAAATGGATCATGTCGAAACCTCCAAGGCTTACCTCTTGGAGGCTCAAAAAGTGGTTGAAAAAAGTCAGTCAGGCATTCCTCTGTGTCACGTCCGTCTGGAACTGGCCGAAACCTATCGCGTAGATGGCATGTTTTTGGATGCCCTTAAATTGGCGCAGGATGCACTGGCTTCTGCAAGGGATCTGGATGAATGCTTCCTTATGGGGTTGGGATGTTTTTACCTGGGAATGATCTGGGGCGATGAGCGCTACTCTCAGCATCGTCTGGATGCGGCATTACCTCTTTTGAGCGAAGCGCTCACACTCTTTGAGCAGTCCCATCGCAAACCCTGGGTTCGCCGGGTGCACCTTCAGCTGTCCCGCACCTACGCCCTTTTTGGTAAATATAAGGCGGCCTTGGAGCATCACCGGATTGCCTTCGAACAAATGTCCTCATATGCCTTTCCTGTGGAATCACTTCGGGCATTGGGTAAACTCGAAGCCAATGTTGAGCATTACAAGGAGCGGAAAAAGCACGAGCTTTTGCTCAGTGAAGTGGAGCAGCTCAGGGCTGAAAACGAGCACTTCAACAAGCTTGTCGAGAACAAGAATGAATACATCGCAATAGCGGCGCACGATTTGAAAAACCCTATTGCGGCCATCCGCGGGGTGGCCGACCTTCTTTCCCGAGATGAATCCATCCGCGGCAACTCGGTGCAGTTTCGCATGTTGCAAAACATCCGTAATTGTGCCGCCGATACCTTTGAAATCATCACCAATCTGCTTGACCTCAACCGTATGGATGTGCAGGGCGTCAGCTCCTACATCATACCGTGTGTCCTCGGAGAGATTGCTTCCGATGTCGTTGGTTTGTTCGAAGAACGTTCGCTTGCCAAAGATATCCATATATACCTCGAGAACTCAGCTACAGACCTGCTCGCTCTGGTTGATCCGCTCATGTATAAACAGATGCTTGGAAATCTTATTTCTAACGCCCTCAAGTTTTCCGAAAAAGGCACCAAGGTGCTGGTCTCCATCCACATCTCCGGAGGAGGAGAACACATCGAAACCGATGTCACCGACCAGGGTCCCGGTATTTCCTTGGAAGACCAGAAACGGCTCTTCCGCCGCTTTGAGAAACTGTCCAACAAACCCACTGCTGGTGAGCATTCCACCGGTCTTGGGTTGGCCATCACTAAGCAGTTTGCCAAGGCCAATCATGGCGACATCCTATGTCTCAGCAAAGTGGGGAAGGGGACTACCTTTACCATTCGCCTGCCTCTGGCCTGACTTTTATTTTCTTGCTGCTGTAATACAAAAAAGCCCGCCGAAGTATTTCGACGGGCTTTTTCCTTTTAAAGAGAGATATCTCAGAGCATATCCTTCACGGTTTCGCGCTCGCCTACGAGTTCGTCTACCGTGATCTTCAGCATGCCCTTGGCGTAGTCGTTCAATTCAACTCCCTGAACGATTTCCCACTTTTCACCGGTGTAGGTGATGGGGAAGGAGCTGATCAGACCTTCGGGTACCCCATAGCTGCCGTCGGAGCAAACAGCTACGCTGCGCCAGTCACCGGCGGGTGTGGCAAAGTGCAGGTCGTGCACGGTGTCAACTACACCATTGGCGGCGGAAGCAGCACTGGAAGCACCGCGGGCGGCAATGATAGCGGCACCGCGTTTGCCCACTGTGGGCACAAATGTGTCCTTCAACCAAGCTTCGTCACCAATCACTTCAGCAGCGCTCTTGCCGCCGATCTTGGCATTGTAGAAGTCGGGATACATTGTCGGGGAGTGGTTGCCCCAAATAGCCAGGTTGCTCACTTCGGTGATGTCTACACCGGCCTTCTGGGCCAGCTGAGTCTTGGCACGGTTTTCGTCCAGGCGTGTCATGGCAAACCAACGGTCCTTGGGCACGTCGGGTGCATTGTTCATGGCAATCAGGCAGTTGGTGTTGCAGGGGTTGCCCACAACAAGAATGCGTACATCCTTGGCTGCATTGTCATTGATGGCCTTACCCTGGCCGGTAAAGATCTTGCCGTTGTCCTTCAACAGATCGGCGCGTTCCATCCCCGGGCCGCGTGGCTTGGAGCCTACGAGCAATGCCCAGTTTACGTCTTTAAAGCCTTCGTTCAGGTCGGCTGTGGCAACTACATCCTTCAACAGGGGGAAGGCACAGTCTTCCAGCTCCATCACTACACCCTGGAGCGCTCCAAGGGCAGGTGCTATTTCGATAAGGTTGAGGGCCACGGGTTGATCGGGGCCAAACATGGCTCCGGATGCGATACGGAAAAGGAGCGCATAACCGATGTTACCGGCGGCTCCCGTTACTGCTACTCTGATAGGATCTTTCATGGTTAAGATAAAGGTTCTCTTTAAGTTAGAGATTCCCTTACGGGAATCAATCCTTAAGCGCTTTTATTTCTCTGCCTCAGGCAAAGCGCGGTGCCAGATCCTCATATGCTTTGAGAATGCAGTGCTCGGTTTCCGCCCAGTCGATGCACGGATCGGTAATGGACTGACCGTAAACTCCCTTTTCTCCCTTTGGCGGGATGGACTGGCTGCCGGCCACCAGATTGCTTTCCAGCATGGCGCCGATGACACCGCTTTGCACGTCCTTGGCTGTTTCTATCACGTCGGCAAACACATTCGGCATCTCTGTAGGATCCTTGTGGCAGTTGTCGTGAGAGCAGTCCACCATAATGGCAGACTTCAAATTATTTTTTACCAGAGCGTCTCTGGCTTCATTGATGTGGGCCTTGCTGTAATTGGGGCCCTGAGCGCCGCCGCGTAGAATCACATGGCAACTCTTGTTCCCGCACGTGGTAATCGAGCTGGCCAGGCCCTGAAAACTGATTCCCAAAAAAGTCTGTGGCTGGCTGGCCGCGCGAATCGCGTTGATTGCCGGAATCAGATCACCCGCCGTGCTGTTCTTAAAGCCAAGCGGCATGGAAAGGCCGCTGGCCATCTGCCGGTGTGTCTGCGACTCGCTGGTACGCGCCCCAATGGCCGACCAACTGATCAAATCCGAGATATACTGCGGCGTAATCGGATCCAGCAATTCCGTGGCTGTAGGTAGCTTCAAGTCCAGCACACTGCGCAGGAACTGGCGAGCCAGCTTCAATCCCAAAGGTATATTGTAGGTCTTGTCAATATTGGGGTCCATTATCAACCCCTTCCAACCCACCGTCGTCCGCGGCTTTTCAAAATACACGCGCATCACCAGCAACATACGGTCTTCCACCTGCTTGGAGAGCTTGGCCAGACGTTCGGCATACTCATAACCGGCTTTCAGATCGTGAATGGAACACGGTCCCAATACCACCAGAAAACGATTGTCGTCTCCAAAAATGATTTCGCTGATCTCCTGGCGGGAATTGGAAATAAACTGTGTTTGTTCCTCGGTGCAGGGGAATTCACGGCATAGGTATTCCGGAGCCGGAAGTACCGCTGAGTCCACCACATTAACGTTGGTAATCTGAGTCATACGCGATGCTTTGTTAAATTCGCAGTTGACCTTCATGCCGCCACTGCGCCCATCCCGCAAGTAAAAACCTGCCTTTCAACCCCTTTCCCACAAATGCACCCGCTTTATTCCCCTCAAACGCCCCGATATCCCCGTGCTCTCCACCAAGTCACTTCCTTCTGCTTCGTGCCCTTCGTGGTAAATGCTCACACCACACCTTGCCCAAGGTATCCAAGCCTCACCAGGGCATTTCGTGTCCATGGGGGCGCATTCATGGTTCAAATCGCAAACCCTGGCACCTTGTGGTGTTATAAACGTTTGACTTAAAGCCGCTGGTGTAATTGTGTGTGCATTATTGAGGTGAACGTTCGTTGCTTTGCATGAAGTAATCGTTAATTCGGCAAGATATTCAGCCTGCTCGAAACGCTCGTGGTGATCGCAAGGTAGAGGAGCGTTTCTGTTCTTTGATAAATACCCCAAATCCCAAGGCGACATCATTGCTTCGTGTGAGGCCATCTCTTACTGACTTCCCTTCGTGGCTCACAATCCGAAGACCCCACCGGCCTGGAG
>JAFGCZ010000002.1 GCA_016932335.1 Opitutales bacterium
CTTCGTGGTGAGAAGAGATTCAGGATTTAACCACGAAGGACACAGAGAGCACGAAGGGAAGTGGAAGATTGTCTCACACGAAGGATCGAAGCATCAAAGAAGAGAGAAGGTTTTTCCAGCGGTTGTCGTGGAGTTTGAGAGAATACCGCAGGTTGGCGAATGGTTCTGTTTGGAACCACGAATAAACACAAATGGACACTAAAAATCTTTCTTCGTGAACTTCGTGGTGAGAAGAGATTCAGGATTTAACCACGAAGGACACAGAGAGCACGAAGGGAAGAGGAAGATTGTCTCATACTAAGGATCGAAGCATCGAAGAAGAGAGAAGGTTTTTCTTGCGGTTGCCGTGGGGTTGAGGGGACGCCGCTGATTGGCGGATAGTTTTGCTTAGAACCACGAAGGGCACGAAGATTCTTTGGTTGAATCAGTAGAACCGAAGAATGCAGCAGACCTATTTATGGTCTTGTTTCTATCGTTTTATGCTCACGCACAGAATTCTAGCATGGAAAAGATATTTTCTTCGTGCTCTTCGTGGTGAAAAAAAGAACAGTAATCCTGGCGTTGCCTCAGGCGTCGAGGATGGCTTCGATGCGGGTGCGGAGTTCTGCGTGAGTGGTGGCCACGGGCGTCTCCGGATAGGCTTCGATGAGGCTTTGCGGAGGCCGGAAGAAGATTCCGTGATCGGCTGATTGGATCATGCTCAGGTCGTTGTAGGAATCGCCGGCGGCAATGATCTCGAAATTGAGGGATTTGAAGGCTTCCACGGCTTTGCGCTTTTGGTCCTGCTGGCGCAGGCAGTAGTCGAGAATGCGGCCGTTGGCATCCACGTTTAGTTCGTGACAAAAGAGTGTGGGGTTGCCCAGTTTGGCCATCAGCGGTGCGGCAAACTGAGAGAACGTGTCGGAAAGAATGATCAGGGTGCTGCGGGCCGTAAGCCATTGGGTAAACTCTACTGCACCGGGAAGGGGCTCCAGATCGCGGATGGCATCGTAGATGGCGGGAAGCGTCAACCCGTGTTTGTCGAGGATCTCCAGACGGTAGCGCATGAGCACGTCGTAATCGGGTTCGTCCCGCGTCGTACGACGCAATTCGGGGATTCCGGTGGCATCGGCAACGGCAATCCAAAATTCGGGCAGGAGAACTCCTTCGAGGTCGAGACAAACTAGGTGCATGGCGGGTAAAACAGAGAGAGTGTTAGAGATCGGATGGGTTGATGGGATTGCCTACATATAGCTCTACCACCAGTCGGATGACTTCTTCAAGCGAATGTTTTCCGGTGTTGATGACAATGGCCCCTTCGGGGATGGTCAACGGAGCCGTTTTACGGGCTTTGTCCAACTCGTCGCGCTTGGAGATAGCATCATTCTGGCCTTCTTCCTTGCGGCGCGCCGCGCGTGTGGCTTCATCTGCCTGGAGGTAAAGTTTGAGGTCTGCATCGGGGAAAATAACAGACCCGATATCGCGCCCTTCCATAATAAGCCCGGCAAAGCTTTCTTTACGGGCCAACGCAGCCTGAGCGCGCTGGAATTGCTTCACCTTCTCTCGCACCTGAGGCAGTGCGGCAAAATGAGATACTGCGGCGTTTACGGCGTCGGTGCGGAGGCGGGAGTCTTCCACCAGTGCTCCATTCAGACAAATACGGGCACTGTTGCCTATGGTCTGTGTGCCCAGTTCCAGAGAGTCGAGAAAAGCCTGCAGGGGCGCTTCCGGAGCAAGCCCGGCTTCGATACAGGCGAGGGTTACGGCCCGGTAATGGGAACCGGTATCTACATGCATCAGATTCAGTTGAGCAGCTACGCCGCGGGAGGTGGAAGATTTGCCGCTGGCGGCTCCGCCGTCCACAGAAACAATTTTAAATGCAGTTGTCTGACACATGCCGCAGATCTTCCGATCTTGGTCTGGTATGGCAAGCCGAAAGCAACAGATCCGGCCGCAGCGGTTGTGTGTATTAACCACGAAGGACACGAAGCGCACGAAGGGAGGTGGAAGATTGTCTCACACGAAGCAGCTAAGGATCGAAGGAGGGATTGAGTTTTCTGTCGGATGCCGTGGGCTTTGAAGGAATGCCGCTGATTGGCTAATGGTTTAGTTTAGAACCACGGATGGATACAGATTTTCTTCTTCGTGAGCTTCGTGCGCTTCGTGGTGAGAAGAAGGGTTTGGGGGTAGAGATTTACAACGAAGAGTACAGAGCGCTTTTTGATCTTCTCTCGGAGCACAAATCTCTTTAGGGTGATGGGTATGAGTCTCGATTCCGCCTCCTTTGCCTCCCGTATAGATCACACCAACCTGCGCCTCGACGCTACTCGCACCGACATCGAACGCCTCTGCGACGAAGCCGTAGAATATGGCTTCTACTCGGTAATGGTCTACCCCACTTCTGTTCCACTGTGCGTGGAGCGCCTGCAGGGCAGCGGTGTTAAAGTGGGCACGGTCATCGGGTTCCCCTGCGGTCGTTTTGATGTTTCCAGCAAGCTGACCGGCGTGATCATTGCCTCGGATCAGGGAGCCGACGAGGTGGATGTGGTGATGAACTATGCCATGCTGCGCGATGGTGATCTTGACTATGTGCGTGAGGAACTGGAGGAAATCAGCGACTGCACCCACGACGAAAAACGTTTCCTCAAGGTTATTGTGGAAACCTGCTACCTTACCCGGGAGCAACGCCTCCAGGCATTAACGCTGTGCGAAGAAGCCTGCGTGGACATGATTAAGACCTCTACCGGGTTTGGTTCAGCCGGAGCCAGCGTAGAACACATCCGCGAATGGGTGGCTGCCCGTAAGGGAAATATTCAAATCAAGGCTGCCGGCGGAATTCGCACCCTACCCGACGCGCTGGCGCTTATTGAAGCCGGAGCCGATCGCATCGGTGCTTCTGCGGCAGTGGACTTCATGCGCAATTTTTCGGCATAAAAGACTCCACGTTACTTGAGCTTTCTTCAATTGCTGCTTAAATGACGCATATTTGCCGATAAAAACAAACCTATACGCATATGTCTATTGCCACCAAACGAGGAGATGACGGAACCACCAGCCTGCTTTACGGCAAACGAGTGCCGAAAACACATGTGCGTGTGTGCGCTTACGGCGCAGTGGACGAAATGACCAGCGCGCTGGGCATGGCCCGGGCTACCTGCCCGCAGGACTCGGTAAAACAGAAGATCGAGCACATTCA
The DNA here is from genome assembly GCA_016932335.1 of Opitutales bacterium. Lineage (GTDB taxonomy): Bacteria > Verrucomicrobiota > Verrucomicrobiia > Opitutales > Oceanipulchritudinaceae > JAFGCZ01. Next base: position 3,176 of record JAFGCZ010000002.1, read on the forward strand.
GGCCGACATCATTCTGCTGATGGGCGAATTGGCCTTGGACGATGAACGGCAGGAGAAATACATTGCCGAGGGCAAGTCCATAAGTGAAGAAGCGCTCACTTACATCGAAGAGGCCGTCATCGAACTGGAAACCCGACTCCCCCGCTTTACCCATTTTGTGCATCCCGGAGAATCGCTCTACTCGGCCAATATGCACCTTGCCCGCAGCATTTGCCGCCGGGCCGAACGCGACATTCTGCAAATCCGCGAACACGGCCACTTTGTGCGAGATCTGGTGCTGCAATACGTCAACCGCCTCTCCGATCTCTGCTGGCTCTGGGCACGGGAGGACGAGATTACCGTCAGCCAGACAGACGCAGAGTGACGAATGGGGTTTAGGATTTAACCACGAAGGACACGAAGAGAGTTGGAAGATTATCTCTCACGAAGGATCGAAGACTCTAAGGAATGATTGAGATTTTCTGCCGTAAGCCATGGGATGGTATGCTGCAGATTGGCGAATGGTTTTATTTGGAACCACAGATGGACAAGGATCTATGGTCTTGGATCCTTGGAGGCTTCGTGTGAGAAAAAGGACTTTAGGTTTTTACCACGAAGAGCACGAAGTTCACGAAGAAAATATCTTTTCGATGCTTGAATTCTGTGCGTGAGCATAAAATTATACAAACAAGGCCATAAATAAGTCTGAGGCATTCTTCGGTTCTACTGCTTCAGTCAAAGAATCTTCGTGAACTTCGTGCTCTTCGTGGTTGAGAAGAATCATCCCGGTTTGAAGGCGTTTGTAGTTGTGCAAAAAGAGCGGAAAGCCGAAGCCTTCCGCTCTGAGAAAAGGATAAACTCGAGCTGCCTTATTTCACCTTGGAGAGGCGCAGGAGGAGCACATCGTGGCTTTCGATGCGGAATTCGTATTTCTTGTCAGTGGTGCCCACATCCGCATGCTTCCAGATATCACGCATGGTATAGGTTCCATCGAGGAAAGTGTAGTGCTCCCAATTGATACGCTGGGTGTAGGCGTCCTTCCCGTCATTAAAGTAACAGATGGCCCAATCACCGTCACTCAGTTCCTTGATCCAGATCTGTTTGTTGGGATGAGCCATGTACTGGTAGGCCTGCTTGCCGAGAGCATCCTGATCGATGGCAATGGCTTCGCGGTTGGTAAGGATTTCCAGCACTTCGGGAGTCATCTCCGTTAAATCGTTTCCGGCCATAAGCGGGGCCGCCAACATGCACCAGAGGCTGAAATGGGCGCGGGATTCAGTCAGTGTAAGCCCGGGGTTACCCACTTCCAGCATGTCGGGGTCGTTCCAGTGGTCGGGCCCGGCATACTGCTGCAGGCCCACCTGAAGCCCGAGCACATATTTCAGGCCCATATCGTATTCGCCCTGACAGTCAAAGCAGTCGGTAATATCGCCGGTGGTTCGCCAGAGGTGCCCGACATCCTGAGCCCATTCCCAGGGCTTGGTATCGCCCCATTCACAGAGGCTGAAAACGATGGGCCGCCCGGCTGCATAAAGCGCGTCGCGCATAGTGGAATACGTCTCTTTGGAGTTGGCATCGCCGTGATCGCACCAGTCGTATTTCAGGTAATCAACACCCCAGGAAGCATAGATGCGGGCATCCTCGAACTCATGCCCTCGCCCGCCGGGAAATCCGTTGCAGGTGGTTTTTCCGGCACAGTTGTGAATCCCGAACTTCAGTCCCTTGGAATGCACATAGTCGGCCAGTGCCTTCATCCCGTTGGGGAATTTTTCAGGATCGGGCACCAACTGCCCCTTCTCATCGCGTTCCAGCGCTTCCCAACCATCGTCCACCACAATGTAGGTATAACCGGCATCTTTCATGCCGCTCTCCACCAGGATATCGGCCATTTCTTTAATCATGTCCTCGTGGATATTCACCTCAAAGGTGTTCCAACTGTTCCAGCCCATAGGCGGAGTGAGGGCCAGACCTTCAAACTTCTGGGCCAGAACGGGGCAGGCAGCAGCCAGCAAGGCAACTGCGGAAAGGAGCGCTTTCTTCATAACAAAGGGGGGTTGAAATTAGCAAAAAAACGACGAACTCAATCCAGAATAAAGGAATAGCGGTAAGTACCAGAGGTAAGGCGATAGGCTTCCATGGGCATGGCGCCCCAGGTGTTGATTCCACCGACACCGGACTGGGCAAAGTCGATGTTCAGCGTGTGGGTATCGCCGAAAGGTAACTCCGAGCCGTGACGAATGGTCTCAATATCCTCAAGGGTTAACCCCGGATAGACGGAAATATTGAGCAAGTGTTCGGACGCCGCTTTGATGCCGAAGGACTGGCCTACTTTATCGGAAAGGGTGAACGTGCGTACCTCTGTGCGGTTGCCGCTTTCCTGAGGGTCGGTGTAGTAGTGGAAAAGGTCCTTCACCGGCATAGCAAAAGCGCCGGCCCAGACCCCGTTTTGGCGGTCGGCATAACTCTCGTAGGGGCCGTTGCCAAACCAGGAGCAGGCATTCCAGTTGGTGGAAATCTGCGTAGTCATGCCGATGCGGGGAATCAGGGGCATGTCGCCGCAATCGGCATTAACAGTAACATCCACCAGAATCTGACCGGCATTGTTAACGGTATAGACGATCCGTCCGGTGGAATCATTCACCGGAATGGCCACATCGTAGCTTACCACCACAGTGTTCTCCGGTGTGGTTTCCACACTGCGGGAAATTACCTTAACCTGATCTCCGGCCTGTTTCCAGGGCGCGCACAGATCCTGCGCCTTCCAGCCGCGGTCGTTGTTGACCAGAGGCCGCCAGAAATTCAGGTGCAGTGGGCTCTTAAGAATGGAAACACCATGACGTTCCAAAGAAACCAAGGCGCCGTTTTGGTCGTTAAACACAGCCTCCAACTCTGGAGTCGCCACCACCGTCTGCTTTTTTTCGGTATCAATCTGCGGAGCCGTATCGGAAGCATCCAATGCGGCAATCTGCAGTTGACTGAATGGTAACGGCAGGGCGTTAAAAGCCATTTCAGTGCCTTTCTCTGCCCACGGAGTGCTCTTTTTCAAAGAGTAGCCAACGCGAAGTAAATACTCTGCCGGTTGACTACAGTCCACAGTAAAGGGAATCTCTACCCGGGCACTTTGTTGCGGTGCAATTTCCGGCATGGGCAAAGTGCCCGTTTCCAGTGTTTTGCCGTTTTGCAGAAGTGCCCAATTGAGCTTATAGCCCTTGCTACCGGTAAAGAAGTGTTCGTTGAAAATTTGTACGGTGGCGGCTTCGGAAGATGCCGAAACCAGATAACTGTGCAGATCCTGCTGGATCTGGAAGAGTTCGTAAATCTGCGGGCTGGGGCTGCGGTCGGCCATGAGAAGCCCATTCATACAGAAACTGCCATCATTGGGCTTGTCTCCGAAGTCTCCTCCATAACGGAAGTTGGGGCGACCGGTTTGGGGGTCATTTTGCGGCCCCTGCACGGGATAGAGTCCCTGGTCGATCATGTCCCAAACGAAGGCTCCCTGCAGGTTTCTATGGGAACGGAAGAGGTCCCAATACTCACTGAGGTTACCGCTGCTGTTGCCCATGGCATGGTTGTATTCACAAAGAAAAGCGGGACGCTGCTGTTCCAGAGGGAGCGCTTCCTGTTTTTCGGCATAGGCCAGCAAATCGCCCGGCGTGGTGTACATCTCCGAGAAGAAATCGGTGTAAGGCTTGTGGCTGGAGCGGTCGTAATGAATGGGGCGGGAAGGATCGCGGGAACGGATCCACTCGGAGGCTGCTTCAAAATTGGCACCGTCGCCCGATTCATTCCCCATGGACCAGATAACCACGCTGGGGTGGTTTTTATCGCGCTCCACCATATTGCGGATGCGGTCGAGGTAGGCCGGCTTCCAGGTGGGATCGTCCGTCAAAGGATTGGTGGCCCAGCCCAAGCCGTGGGCCTCAATATTGGCTTCGTCCACCACATAAATGCCCAGCTCGTCGCATAGCTCATAGAAGCGCGGGTGGTTGGGATAGTGGCAGGTACGCACGGCATTGAAATTGTAACGCTTGAGGAGCAGGAGATCTTCCCGTATGGTAGTCTCGCTGACGGTGTGCCCGGTAAGCGGGTCGTGCTCGTGGCGGTTGGTGCCCTTGAGGAGCACGGGCTGACCATTGACAAGGAACTGCCCGTTGCGGATTTCCGAGGTGCGGAAACCGACTTTGGAGCTGTAGCAGGTCGTCTCGCCCTGTGCGTTTTTCAGCTCAAGAACCAGATCGTAGAGCTTGGGTGATTCAGCACTCCAAGGTTTTATTACTAGATCGGAAAAAGCAAATTGTAATGCGGAGGCAGGCAATGAGTCCCCCTCAAGGGATTGTTCTGCCAACACTTTGCGGCCATCAAAAAGGGTGGCCTTGAGTGAGTAGGCCTCATCCTCCGGCAGGTAGGACTGTAGAAGCACCTCAACAGAGAGGCGGCCCTTGCTGTAGGACTCGTCCAGCGAGGCATGGCTGAAATAATCCTCCACCGTCAAATTGGGGGCAGACCACAAATAGACATCGCGGAAAATCCCGGAAAGGCGCCACATGTCCTGGTCTTCAAGATAAGAGCCGTCGGAATACTGGTAAACCTCCACGGCCAGCGTGTTCTCTCCGGCCTGCAGGTATGAAGTAATGTTAAATTCCGCCGTAGTTCGGCTGTCCTGCGAATAGCCTACTTTTTGTCCGTTAACCCAAATATAGAAAGCGCTGTCTACGCCCTCAAAATCGAGGAAGACCTGCCGGCCCTGCCATTGCTCGGGCACGGTAAAGGAACGGCGATAAGAGCCCACGGGATTGCGTTGATCCTCGGGAGCGTTGGTATAGGAGGCATCCGGGGTGCCCATGACCCGGGGAGGGTCTACCTTAAACGGATAAATGACGTTGGTATAGAGGGGAACACCGTGCCCCTGCAACTGCCAGTTGGATGGCACCGTAATGGTTTGCCAGGAGCTGACATCAAACTCCGGCTTGTAAAACTCCGCAGGGCGTGCCTGCGGAGTTCCACTGTAAGCAAACTTCCATACTCCATTCAGCCCTTTGACAAAGGGCGACTGCATGCGCTCCAGAGAGCGGGCCTGATCCAGGCTGCCAAAGGGCGTAGCCGGGGCGTGGGCGGCCTCTTTATTGATGCGGAAAACACTTTGGTTTTCCCAGTCATTAGCGTAAAGCGAGGCAGATGCCGTCGCGGTTGCGAGCACAAGGAATGGGGTAATCTTCATGGAAAGGAGGTTTTATTTGGTAGAGAACGCGTAAACCGTGGTACTGGTGAACTGCTCTCCAGCTTTGAGTTCCGTGGTGGGAAACTCAGGATGGTTGGGCGAATCGGGATAGTGCTGTGTTTCCAGGCAGAGAGCGGCATACTGGCCGTAGGCTTTGCCACCTTTTCCGGAAGCAATATCAACGAAGTTCCCGGTGTAGAGCTGAACGGCGGGCTCAGTGGTCAGTACCTTCATGACGCGGCCGCTTTCGGGTTCGCTAAGGATACCGATGAGCTTGAGCTGACCGCAGTCATTACCCATTACCCAGTTATGGTCATAACCATTACCGAATTCCAGCTGTTCATTGGCCACATGGATGCGTTCGCCGATGGTATGGGGTTCTGTAAAGTCAAAAGGAGTTCCAGCAACAGAAGCCAGTTCGCCGGTGGGGATCAAGCCCTTGTCCACGGGTGTGGTATAGTCGCAGAACAACTGCAGAGAGTTGTTGAGAATGTCTCCCTGGCCTTCGCCCTTGAGGTTAAAGTAGCTGTGGTTGGTCAGGTTGACCACGGTGTCCTTGTCGGAAACTGCAGTATAATCAATTTTCAGCTCGTTGTTTTCCGTAAGGGTGTAGCGAACGGTCATGATCATGTTGCCGGGGTATCCTTCTTCTCCGTCGGGACTGAAGAGTGACAAGAGAAGACTGTTGCCACAGGATTCGGTGGCACTCCAGACTTTCAGGTGAATACCTTCGAATCCACCGTGCAGGTGGCAGGGAACACCGCCGGACTCGCTGTTGAGGCTGACTTCCATGGGTTCGCCGTTAAGGGTGAACTTACCGGCAGCAATACGGTTGGCATAGCGACCGACAACAGCTCCGAAGAAGCAGGGATTTTCAAAGTAAGGTTCCACCGAATCGTAACCCAAGACAACATCGTCCAAGTGTCCTTTGGCATCAGGCACTTTAAGAGAAACCACACAGGCTCCCCACGTGGAAATTTGAGCTTCCATACCGTGGCTGTTTTTCAGGGTATAGAGCTCGATGTTACGACCATTCGGGGCAGTGCCCCAGGCTTGTTTTTCGATGGTGGATTGGTTCATTTTAGATGAAGCGTTCAGGGGTAACGCGCAGAGTAGTACCATAAGGGTACAAAGGAGTAGGCTGTTTAGACGAAACATCCAAACAGCCTACAGAGTAAACGGTTAGAAATCAATACCGGAAATGAATCTCAGACCCAGAAACTGAAGTAGAGATAGACCCCGAAAACAAAGCAAAGGACCAGGCAGGTGGTAACCACATCGACCCAGTTCCAGCTTTCGCGTTCGGCCTTCTTCTGCTCCTCGGTAAGCGAGCCAAAGGTCAGGCCGGCAATCTGTTCGGGGCGTGGTTTCTCCGAAGTCAATGTAGCGATCACGATGACCACACAGCTGATAACAAGAAGCACACCGCCGAAATAGAGGTAATTGAAGTTACCGAAGGCAACCAGTGCTGGCAGAGTAATAGCACCGGAACCCACCAGAGCCTGCACGGTGATCTTGATCAGACCAATACCAATACCGACAGTCAAACCGGCGATAGCACCGCGGGAATTCATCCGCTTCCAGCAGAGGCCGAGCACAAAGACGGAGGCAATTGGCGGAGCCAGGTAGCTCTGCACACTCTGCAGGTATACATAGAGACCGCCGCCATTAACCCATTTCATAACAGGAATCCAGAGAATACCGAGAATAACCACGGCACCGGTGGCAATACGGCCAACCTTAACCAGTTGTGCTTCGGTGCGGCCCGGGCGCATCTTTTCGTAGATGTCTACAGTAAAGAGGGTTGCGCAGGAATTAAAGAGTGAGGAAAGGGAGCTCATCAGAGCGGAAAGCAGACCACCGACAACGAGACCGCGCAAACCAACAGGCAGCAGGCCGGATACGAGAGTCGGGAAAATCTGGTCGCCGTTGAGTTCGCCTGTTTCCGTCTGCGGAATAGCAAGCAGGCCCTTTTGATAGAGAGCCCAGCCGATCATCCCCGGGATGAGGAAGATCATAACCGGCCATACCTTGAGGAAACCGCCCCAAATGGTAGCGCGACGAGCATTCTTGAGGTCCTTGGCAGCCAGTGTGCGCTGAACGATGTATTGGTCAGTACACCAGTACCAGATACCGATCACCGGAGAGGCAATAACAATCCCGAGCCACGGGAATTCCGGGTCGGAAAGCGGGCGCCAGAGAGCAAACGCTTCTCTGTTGGTGGCCACAGCGGCTTGAAGTTCACCCCAGCCGCCGAGCATGCGCAGGCCGAAGAAAGTAATAAAGAAAGAACCGAGCAGAAGGAGCACAGTCTGGGCAACTTCGGTGTAAACCACAGCGCGGAAACCGCCGAGCACGGTATAAATACCGGTAAGAATAACCGTGGAAAGGGCACCTACCCAGAAAGCATTTTCGGGAGAGCCAAAGGTGTCGGGCAGCAATGTCTCAAAGACGAGGGCTCCGGCGTATACGGTTACGGAAACCTTAGTCAGCACATAAGCCATGAGGCTGATGATGGAGAGTATCCAGCGGGTATTGGAGCTGAAACGCTTTTCCAGGAACTCAGGCATCGTAAAGATGCCGGAGCGACGGTAAAACGGAACAAAGATCCAACCGAGCATAATGATGATCCAGCCATGGAGTTCCCAGTGAGCCATAGCCATACCGCTGTTGGCGCCACTGCCGGCCAAACCGACAATGTGCTCCGAACCGATATTGGAGGCAAACAGAGAAGCACCTATAGCAAACCATCCTACATTACGACCTGCCAAGAAGTAGTCGGCAGATGTATCCTGCTTGCGCGAAGACCACCAGACAATACCGATGATCAGCACGAAGTACAGGCCCACAATGAGCCAGTCGAGGGTTGCGAGGGTATTCATGTAAGTTACGAGTATTCGGGTTTATAAAGAGCGTTCATCAAGGGGTATGTAGACTCTAACGATTTGAGCCCCCTTTGTATCAGTGGTTGCCGGGAAGGTAAAGATTACAGATTCATTTTTTTCATCCAATTCGGAAACCTCTATCCACTCAGGATTTATCGGGATGGTAGTCCAGGAAATACCGTCCGAAGACCCCTGCAACCGGTATTGTTGCACATCAATTGCTTTGATTTTATTGAACTGAACCACGTAAAAACTGTCCTCCAGCGAGGTCCCCGTCTTTACACTGTTACTGATGGGGGGCTGCCCGGGGAAAAGATCTGTGGCCAGGGCATACTCCATGTAGTTGTCGTAGCCATTGAGATCAGGGTCGGCATAGTGAGCTGAGAGTAGTGGTTCCTTGCGTTGAATGGGGTTATAGTGCTTTTGTTGCCAGCGGTAAAACCCACCGGGCAGATCGCCCACGACAATACCGCGCCCGCCGCTACCCAGATAAATCCTGCCCGGCACATTCTGATCAGCAGCCATCGTGTTGATGCGACCGAAGTGCTGGTAGTTGTTGTTGATCTGCTCCCAGTTTTTGCCGTAATCGGCAGACATGTAGATACCTTCACTGCCGTGGTCTTTAGCCCAGACGTAAAGCGTCGGGTCTCCACCGGGGTTCAGCGGTGCCCCTACGGCAACTTCATAGATATTGTCCAACCCCTGAAGCTTGCTGAAGGACTGTCCTCCATTGTCGGAGAAGTAGAGACAGTTCCAGTGAGGAATAAAGAGGTGCCCTTCTCTGCCGGGCACGGCGGTGATTTTACCGCCGTCCTTCTGCAGGGTTTTAGTCACCGTAAAGTGCGCCCCCCCATCGTCGCTGCGGTAGACTTTTCCATTCTTGCTGCAGTAGACATAGAAGGTATGCGGCAACACGGGATCGGCTACCGGATGCCAGTTGCCCTGAGGCAAGCCCTCGGCCACATTCCAGGTTTTACCGAAGTCGGTGCTGTAGCGCGGGCGGTCGTCGTTAACCAGTTTGGCCTTGGCTTCCTCGCTCATCCATTGCGGATCCTGCGGGGAAGACATAAAAAGGATGGAGGTGGCATCGGCGGAAATGGCCACATAGCCGGGGGCGGCATCGTTGGGAGCGGTCTCAAACAAGGCCCAGGTGCGGCCGCCATCAGTGGAGCAGGAACCGCGTTTATCGTTCCAGTGGGAGCGCACCATGATTTCCGGCTTAAGGGCGGCATAGTCCACGGACGGAGAAGTTCCTCCAGAGGGCTTGTGGTAACCACCGGCCGGAGAGGCAAAGAGATCGTCGTGGCGAAAACCGTCGATATCGCCGATAGCACTGACCAGCGGGGCTCCCTCCGGGGGAGAGACCAGCTCCAGAGGAACGGTTTCCTCCAGGCCGTTGCACATAAATGTCCACTTTACTTTTCCTCCAGAATCCACTGCAGAGAGGTTATAGGTCTCGAAAATCCCGTATCCGGTAACGAAAATGGCGTGGTTGGAGTCAAAGGGATCAAGTTCAATGTCGGTAATCCAGTGGGGGACTTTTTCTTCGACATAAGGTGTGTGGTCGAAGTCCCACTCGGAAGCGTCAAAAAGCGTCTGCCAGGTTTGCCCGCCATCCACCGTGCGGTAAATCTCGTTATGAGGGTACCAGCGGCTAAGGGTGCCGACCACCATATGATCGGGGTTGTGGCTGTCCACCGCCAGGCCGGAAAAGCCGCCTTGCCCTGCGGGCGTGGGAAGCGTAGTCCACACGCCCGTGCTCAGTTCGAGCCTGGCAAGGCAACCGCGGGAGATGCCGTTGGGGCCGAGTGCATCGCACAAAGTGGCATAGAGCACCCCGTTGACCACATGCGCCTGATGGAAGATCAGACCCTCCGGGGTCCCGGGGATTTCCTGCCACGATTTTCCGGCATCGCGGCTGCAGTAAAGTTTACCATCGGAAAAGCGGTTGGTGCTCTTGTCGCAATTTCCGGAAAAGGCATAAAGCAGCGGTGTCTCTTCCCCGTTGGAGGCAGATTCAGGATCGGCATAAATCCAGGTGACACTGTTGCCCGGAAGGGAAAGGCTACTCCAGCGGTCGCCACCGTTGCCACTCTTGAAAAGGCCCTTGGTCTGAGTGCCCATGTAGAGCACAGATCCGTTGTTGGGGTCTACCAGAAGTCGTTCGGCGGTGTTGCGCCCATCGGTGTTGCCGCCAAATTTTACATTGGGGCCAATGGTCTTGAGCTTCCAGATAAGGCCGGAACTGTCTGAAACAAAAATGCCGGAGGGGTTCCAGTCTTCCTCCTGCAGGTAAGATCCACAGGCGATGTAAACCTTGCGGGCATCCTGCGGATCCAGCGCCAGGCTGAGCACTCCGTAGAGAAAGGCCATGTTATCCTGCCCGCGCAGTTCATCATTCAGAGGAGTCCAGCTGCGTTCAGCAAGGTTCCAGCGGTAGATACCGCCGACATCGGTACGGGCGTAAACAATCCCCGGAACCTCCGGGTGAAAGACGATACCCGGAACAAAACCGCCGCCTTTGATGGCGACATTTTTCCAGACATGTTCTGCCTGCAATGAGGAAACAAGCCCCAGCGAGAGCAAGGCCACGGGGCGAAGAAAACGGAAACACATAGCAATAGGGGGTATGCAGTGATCAATAAAACAACAAGGGAACTATTGAGGCATGAGTTTAACGTTAAATCAAGTCTTTATTTCCCTTAACAACGAAAGAAGCTTGCTCAACGCGCCACTTAAAGGAAAAAAAAGTTCCGGCTATCGTAAGAATCATATTTTCTTTACAAATAGTTACTTCGGGCAATGCTGGATAGAATTGAGGCACTGAAACGCCATGGGAAATACGAAAAAGAAACGAACATCAAGAGCAGCAACATTGGCTGATGTGGGCCGCGAAGCAGGCGTTTCCGCCATGGCGGCATCTTCGGTGCTGAACCGGACGAAAAGTTCCTCGCGTATTTCCCAGGAGACGCGAGAGCGCATTCTGGAGGCTGCCAGAATGCTCAACTACCGCCCCAATGTGGCCGCCCGGGCACTGCAAAACCGCCGAATGAACAACATCGGGGTAGCGGTTATGGTGGATTACAATGAGCTCAATCCTTATTTTTTAGAAGTCTTCAATGGTATTGTGGAAGCGGCCGACAAGCACGACCAAAATACCACGGTGTTTACCCTGAAGGACTGGACCAACGACCTGAACCGATTGATTGGCTTCTGCGACGGGCGCATCGACGGGATGATCATGGTAGGCCCCCTGATTACCCCAGAGTTCGAGCAGTTGGTTCCGCTGCACACCCCCTTTGTTTCGCTGCACTCCAACTCGGCGGTGAGCAACGTCATCAACATCGAATCCTTCGAAGGTACGGGTTCCTACGAGATGACGCGCTACCTCCTGGATTTGGGGCATAAACGCATTCTCAATGTAACCGGCCATAAAGAATTTGTGGGGATTCAGCGCCGTGTACAGGGCCACTTGCAGGCACTGGAAGACGCCCAAATACCTCATGAAGAGGACCTCGTGGTCTACACTGAATTATCCATCCCGGGCGGGCACAAGGCCATGAGCGGATGGCTGAAACGCCACCGAGGGGAAGAGCTCCCCGAGGCCATTGTCTGCGGGAACGATTCCATTGCCATCGGCTGCATGGAAGTGCTGGCCAAAGCCGGTATCCGCATACCTCAGGATATTTCCATTTGCGGGTTCGACGATTCCATCGGCGCCCGCACCACCGTGCCCCAGCTCTCCAGTATTCGCCAGCCCCTGCGGCAAATGGGCGCTCAGGCACTGGAAGTATTGCTGCAGCGCATCAATACCATGGAGGCGCCGGATTCCGTCGAACAGATATCCAAAGCCAACAAGCTTTGTTTCGATATTGAACTGGTACACCGGGCATCGGTCTCCAAGCCCCGCACGACCAGTTTAATTATCCCTGCGTTGAACGATTGATCCGAAGATCAATCGTTTTTGGGATCGCCATAGAATGTGCCTCTGCCGTGGGTCCCGATGTAAACGCGTCCATAGGTTTTGGGATCGCCGATTACATAAAACACATTGGCAAACTGGTGGGCCTGGTCGTTGATCAAAGTCCAGGAAGCGCCTTTGTCGATGGAACGGTATATTCCGCGTTTACCCTCCAACTCGCCAAAAATATACAGAGTCTGGTAGTCGGCATCGGGGTGTGCCTTACCGAAGCCAAAGGCATGAATACCGGAAATGGATGAGACCCGGGTAAAGGTCTTGCTTCCGGAAGCTTTGTGGTAAAGCCCATCGTAGGAGGGAATCCACAGTTCGTTAAAGATGCCGGGCGTGGCGTATACCTGATCCTGAGCACCACGGCCATCTCCTCGGCAATGGCCCACATTGGCAATAAACGCCGGGGTTTCCACCGCTACCGGAATGACTTCTCTGCTGAAGGAATTTCCGGCATCGCTGCTGGTATACAACACGGCGGTTTTTCCCTCCAAAGCAAAGGCATAAAAATAGTCGGGATTGATTTTATCGGACTCCACGCGGATTTCCGGAACATTCAGCCCGGCACATGGCGCCCAGGTTTGCCCGCAATCGGTGCTGCGGTAGGGAGAGCTGCCCATCGGAGCCCAGATCCAGGTAGAACCGTCGGCAGAAACAGAAATAAAACCTCTGCCGGCCCCTTCAAAGGGTACCCCGGCAGGCTGCCAGCTTTTGCCCATATCCGTGGAATAGCCAATGGTAGGGCCTCCGCGGTGGGAACGCCCTACCCTGACGAGGTGTTCCGGATGCAACCAGGCGCAATCCAGACTCTCGGTATTGTTGAAGAGCGGGTTGGA